>JBALXS010000023.1:0-56329 GCA_036960485.1 Oceanospirillaceae bacterium | reverse complement strand
GCCAGAGCTGTTTACACGGCTAATACCTTTAAAAAGAAGTATGCACAAGCCATGTTCGTTAAATAGCTCGCTGTTGCCGCAAAAGATTAGAAAATATATCTTAAGTCTACTTTTTCTCGCTACGATCAACCAAGCCCGGCAGGTTACTAGGTCGTTTTTTTTATTATTTATAAGTGATAAAAACAGCTTAGCTTTTAAGCTTTTATGGCGGATAGAACTAGTAGATAAACATTTTATAATCTATTCTACAAAGCTGTTATTATTAAAATAATCAATATTTTAGGTTGATAATCAACGCTTGTTAATGGCGTTTACAGGTAAGTTGATGCAAAGTAAATTATCAAGAACACAAGTGTATTTAGCGGGAATTTGTAGCTTAATCGTGACGGTGGGTGTCGCGCGTTTTTCCTATACATCGTTATTGCCAATTATGCAGGAACAAGCCGGTATTAGCGAAAGCGTCGGCGGCTGGTTAGCAACCTCAAATTACTTAGGGTATATGGCGGGTGTGCTGTTGGCATCGAATCTAAACAACCTCAACTATAAATTTATTTTGTATCGTATTTACTTAATATTTGGTGTGTTTAGTACTGCAGGCATGATGCTTACCACGGATATCATTATTTGGTCTATGTTGCGTTTTGTCGCAGGTATTTGTGCTTCAGCGGGGCTTATTTTAGCATCTGGTTTAATCCTAAAATGGTTAGTGCATAACAAACATCGCCCTGAACTGGGTGTCCATTTCTCAGGTATTGGTGTCAGCATTATGTTTGCCGCATTACTGGTGGAATTACTCACCTTCTATGGCATTAATTGGCAATATCAATGGCTTACCTTTGCAGCACTGGCATTGCTATTTAGCATCCCTGCCTGGCAGTGGATGCCCCATCCTGATCTTAATAAGAAATCACAGCATTCAACGATTATAAAAGATAATCCGCCGAGTAAACAATTCACCTTATTATTACTGGCAGCCTATTTTTGTGCAGGCTACGGCTATGTTGTAAGCGCCACCTTTATCGTTGACATAGTAGAAGGCTTAGCAGCGTTAGAAGGTAAAGGGCAGCTTATTTTTGTTATTGTTGGGCTAGCTGCAATACCCGCGGTAATTGTATGGGATTTGATCGCTAGAAGAATCGGCTTTTTAAAGAGTTTGTTTTTTGCCTACTGCTTACAAATTATCGGTATTGTGTTGCCTAGTTTAAGTGATCATTTAGTAGTAATAATGTTAAGCGCGGTGTTATTTGGCGGAACTTTTGTCGCTTGCGTTAGCTTAGTTTTAACGATGGCAGGGCAGTTTTATCCCAGCAATCCCGCTAAGTTTATGGGGAAAATGACATTAGCTTATGGGGTGGCACAAATCGTAGCGCCTATTTGTACTGGTATTTTAGCTGAGCATTATGGCAATTATAATATTGGCTTATATCTTTCTGGTGCTGTGATGTTGCTTGGCTCTGTTATTTTAGTAGTGCTTATTAATTACCAGAAGCGCGCTAATTATGTGGGTAATCTTTGAGTGTGTGGTTTGTTGCTTTCGTCATCGGGTAGCAAATATCAAAAATACTCACGCTAGAAGTGATAAAAGCAGCTAAAATTACAGGTTTCCATAGATGTTGGTGAAGAAAAATAACTAGCTAGGTATAGCATGAAAATATCATTATTAAATAAAATATTACTCGGTATTGAAATAATTCCCACAATTTTGCTGTTGTTATTATCATTACTTTTACTAGTAGTCTCGGGGCCTGCCCATTTTTTTACTCTAGTGCTGGCTATTTTAAGCATGATTTCACTCATCTATATTGTTATAAAAACGATTTTAGATAGCAGTGAAAGTATAGCCAATAGGTTTGTTTATTTGTCACATATTGGCTTGGTAATTACTATTGTAGGAATAGTGGTTTTAGTTGTTGACGGCAATGGATTAAAGCGTCTATCTCCTAGCATACCATTTTCTGCGTTTTCTTTTGGATTAGTGGCTTGCATCCCATATTTTCACGTGATGCTAGTTAATCGCTTTTTTACTTACAGCCATAGAAAATGATTGGCAGCAGGTATCACTTTGATACCTGCTGCTAAAATATTCCAGAGATAGGGTAAATTGAGTATGGAAATTACTATTGGAAACAGCACTGAAATTATTGAAAAGGCGCAAGCTATCCGTTTTCAAGTTTTTACAGTCGAACAGAATATTGCGCAAGAGTTGGATCTCGATGGTCTAGACGAGGCATCTGATCATTTACTTATAATGGATGGCGACGTATTAGTAGCCACCGCTAGGTTAACTGTGAATGATAACCGTTCTTCAGTAATGGCTAGAGTCGCTGTTGTTAAGGAGTATCGAGGTTTGGGCATCTCTTCTAAAATGCTTAAAGCGTTAATGCCGTATGCTTGTGAAATAGGGGTAAGCTCAATAGAGATTCATGCTCACAAGTATCTGCGCAGTTATTATGAAAAATTTGGTTTTGAGTACATTCGAGAAGTTGAAACGGTTGGGGAACATCAGCTGATTGAAATGCAATACTTTATATTGCGCTCATAACACGCTACTAACGTGCCGTGACTTAAAGTAGTGTTGACTAAGAGGGATATATGGATATCACAAAACTATCTGAAAAACTAATGTGGATGGATGATGCAAGTTGGCAAAGGCACTCTAATCCATGGAGTGTTTATACGCGATTTTTAATCTTACCCTTAATGTCATTGGCTTTTTGGTCTAGACAATGGCTGGGAGATTACTCGTTGATCCCTATCTTATTATCTTTTATATGGATTTGGGTAAATCCGAGAATGTTTGCAGTACCAAGCCAAACTGACAACTGGGCTTCAATGGGGACTTTCGGTGAGCGGATCTATTTAAACCGTAACGTTAGACCCATCCCACAACACCACATGTTTCCAGCAATGCTACTTCAACTTATGTCTGGTTTAGGTTTACCTGTATTTATTTATGGCTTATACAGTTTAAATATCTGGGCCGTAGTATTAGGTAATTTGTGGATCATAGTGTTAAAGCTTGGTTTGTTGATCGTATGGTTTGGCTGTTCAAGGAAACGAAAGATAGTAACTTTTAACCAGTGATTTGAATGGTTAAGGCTATAAACATATTGGACCAAGCATATCATATATATAGAGCAGTCTTTGAAGCACGAAGTATGATTTTATGGCTACGCTGTTAGCTGCATAGCGTGTTTTAATAATTTGATGTAGTTAATTTAAAATAGGAAAAGATAATGATTAGTTTATATGAATTGAGCGTAGGTACTTACAAGCAAGTTTTAGGAGGATCCATTAATACAATGAAGCAGGGCATTAGCCATTTTGAGGAACAAGGCTTAGATATAAATGAGATGCTTGCAATGCGCCTGACAGATGATATGGCGGCATTACCGTTTCAAGTTAATTCTGTTAAACACCATTCATTAGGTGCAATACATGGATTGTTGCAAGGTGAATTTACGGCGCCAACACCATTACCAACAATGAGTTACTTAGAATTAGTAGGCTTTTTAGAGCTTACCTTGAAAGAGCTAAATGAAATAACTCCCCAGAGTGTTAATTCTCTATATGGCAATGCGATGTATTTTCGTAAAGGGGAAATGGAAATACCTTTTAGCGCTGAGAGTTTCGTACAGTCATTTTCATTGCCTAACTTATATTTTCACGCCACTACGCTATACAACATCTTGCGAGTTGCTGGTGTCCCATTAGATAAACGCGATTACTTGGGTGCGATGAATATCGGTTTACCAGCGGCTGCGAATTAAGCTGCAGCGATGTTTGGCAGACCAAGGTCATGAGGTTTTATGAATGCTTCGAGGTTTAATTATAGGTAAGTAATGTGCTTGAATTCATAGAAGCTCAGTCACATCAAAATATCTTACTTCAAGATATTGTAATTGAATCTAAAGGTTATTGGGGGTACTCACGTGAGCAGTTAGGTATTTGGCGCTCTAGTCTCAAGTTTGAGAGAGAGTACATTGCGAACAATATTGTAAAATTGATAACTAAGGATTCGAAGGTTATCGGTTTCTATGCACTAATCATAGGTGATATTGATGAGCTAGATCACTTTTGGTTGTTGCCTAAAGCGATTGGTTTGGGCAATGGAAATATAGTATTCGAACAGATATTAAAAGAGTGTCGTACTCAAAACATCAGTGAGTTTTTTATCGTTTCTGATCCCGATGCAGCAGGTTTTTATGCGAAAAAAAGAGCCGTTTTAGTTGGGGAGGTTTACAGTGCCCAACAGAACAGGATGTTACCTAGGTTGAAGTTCTTAGTGGCTTGTACAAAATAACTAATTAAAAATTAGTTATTTTGAGTGATTAATTATAGGAGTATTCCGTATTTTCAATAAGAGTTCCTTGCCCCATTGGCAGATAATACACTAGCACTAAAGCAATAAACTCATTGATAAACTAAAGCGGGTAAACTTGCGGGTATTGCGTACCACTGAGTTTATCTCCTTGTTTCATTTCGCTATTACAAATAGGTGTCGATAAACCTTTTCTAATATCATAACGAATATCATCACCAATATATCTTACTGTGTAGCCTCTGCGTCGCTGATCAGTGGTTGAGTTGCCTTTTGCACCATGTACGGTCATTCCTTGGAAGACGTACAAATCACCGGGTTTTAAATCCCAACTGGCAATATCATAGTTATCTCTATTGCTTTCAATATCTAGCATAGTTTCAAAGTTTTCATTGATTTCATACTCAGCACCACTGCCTTCTCCAAAAGATTCAGGTTGAAACCAACGATCCCACAAATGCGATCCGCGAACAAACTCAAGAGCGCCATTTTTTTGATCGACAGTATCAAGGCATAGCCAAAAAGACACAATCTGCTTACCTTGGATAGGCCAATAAGGTTGGTCACTGTGCCAGCGGGTGGGATTCATGGTATTCGCTTCTTTAACGAATAACTGATCATACAATAAGTTGACTCGCTCGCTTGTCATTAGTTGTGCAGCGATGCTTGGCAGTACTGAGTGTAGACAGTAATCTTTAAACACCGGATCGTTTTCCCAGATACGTAAATTACCATGAAACTTACCTTTGCCGTCTTTCGGTTCGTACCCGTGATAAAAAGGACCTGGTTTGGCAATATCTCTTTCGACAGCTTGCGCTAACAAAGCTAGCCAGGGAGCTGAGATAACGTCGCGCAATACAATAACACCTTGAGCGTTATACTCAGTTCTTTGTGCATCACTTATTTGATACTCGCAATGGTGCAAATCATTATCTATTGAATTCATTTTCATGCTCCCTCCAATGTTTAAAATGGCTATCGAGGTTAGAGTGTGCCAGCAGTATCTAAATCTGGCAATCCAATGACTATTGATAATAGCTATTGAATAATTAGATAGCAGTGATTAATATCAATCAATATGAAAGCCATAAACCCTTTATCTATCGATTTTTCTACTCTAAATATCCTACTCTTAGTGTATGAATTACAATCGTTTTCAGCGGCATCGCTGAAGCTGAAATGCAATCAATCCAGTATTAGTTATGCTATTGATCGATTGCGGAAAGTATTCAATGACCCCCTATTTATACGCCAAGGTAATCACATTATCCCCACTTTGCGTTGTCATGAATTAATAAAAGAGCTGAGCCCGATTGTTGCAAAATATCAGCAGCTATCTATCGTTGATAAGTTTGAGGCTAGTTGCGCTGTGGGGGAGGTTACATTTGCCTGCTCGTTTTATGAGCAAAGTGTTTTCTTAATTCAATTCATCAAAGAACTACGTATTTTAGCGCCTAATTTAACTATAAAATTTATACACAGTGGCACCCAGGGACTCAGTAAATTAAAACAAGCAGATTGTGATTTCTTGCTTAGCCCGATGTTGTTAGACGCAAGTGATCTTCATAAAAAAACGCTTTGGGATGATTATTATATTTGTGCGATGGATTATAAAAACCCATTATCGAACAATACTTTGTCACTTACTGATTTAAATAATGCAGATCATGTGTTGATAACCTACGATGGTTATTGGCAGCCGTTTTATCAAGAAAAACTGCTAGATTTAGGTGTAGTACTCAATGCCAGCATTGAGTTGGCAAGTTTGAGCTCTTTAGAAATGACACTACGTGATACCCAATTAGTATCGTTAACCTCCGCTAAGTTTGCCAATCGTTTTGGTGAGGATATTAAAGTGATGCAGGCGCCTGTTACTGTTAATTTTAATAATTTTCTGTACTGGACAACAAGAACACATAACGATCCCATGCATCGTTGGGTACGTAAATTAATTACTCAGTTATCAGCAAAAATTTTTGTTACATGAATGCATTATCTATATAGTTTGAGGCCTACATAGCTATTTGTTTAAAATATATAGCTAAAAATCATGTAGATAAAGCTGACTCCAGTTTTCTAGAGCACTATTTGATAACTAATATAAAAATATTTTTTGGGTGAATAATTGTATAGGTATATTGTATTTTCGAAACCAGTGTTAAATATATATGTTCTATAGTCATATACGAGAAAATTTAGTGATTAGTCATTTTAAACTATTATTTTTGGCAGCTACGCTTTGCGCATCATTTAGCATATTTGCTTTCGAGCGGGTGGAAATGAAGCAAGGTGTGAACAGTTTTGATTTAAATGGTGATGGTCGTATAGATTATTTTTTACTTGCCCAATACGACAATAATAAATCACACCCTAGCCAAACAATTACCTTCTATGTCCAAAAGCCAGAAGGCGGGTACAGTATTATGCCTAGCATCGTGAAGCATGAGTTTTCTTATTTCAACTTATCTTTATCTGGTAGTAATATCACAGTGAGTGATTTTTCTTTAGTGCGTGATGAAGAAAAAGCTTACTTTGTGACCTCAGATAAAGTTTCAGTGAATGCCTACGATAGGCAAACATTTAATTATACCTTATACGAATTTGTTGAAAATGAGGATAATCCTGGAGCTTCACTCTATAGCTGGGAAAAAACTGCTGAAGCTACCAGCTTTAGTAAATATATATCAGCAAATGATTCTTTTGCAGAACTGGAACTACATTTTTCAACTGCTGAAAAAAATTAGCTTAATACTTTCTTGAGATTTATTTAATGATAAAAACAATTTTTAGCTTGGCTATGTCAGCTATTCTTTGCAGCTCTTCGTTTGCGCAGTGCATCGACTTTGATGCTAAAAGTGAATTGGCATCTCGATTCAAAGCTAACCAAGGCATAGTGCTAGATACAAAAACAAGCTTAACTTGGCAACGATGCAGTGTAGGTACTACTTGGTCTTCAGACAATAGCTGTCGTGGAGAGGCACAGTACATGAGTTTAATAGCAGCCAAAGAAATGGCGCTATCTTTGGATGGAGGTTGGCGTGTTCCAAATATAGATGAACTATATAGTATTGCTGATCCAAACTGTTCTAACCCTAGTATAAATTCAGAAGCTTTTCCTAATGTCATCGAAATGAGTGAAGGTGCGCCGTATTGGAGTAGCAGCAAAGTAGAAGATTTACCTATGCTATTTTATTTCATAGATTTTTGGGATGCTAGAGCAGATGGGCACACTGCAAATTTCTCTTTAGCTGTGCGCTTAGTACGAGATAACTAATAATTTTATAGTTCTGAGTAGAGAATTACAATCGTGAGTACCATCGCTATAAGAGGTGTATCGAAAATTGTTAAGGCCCATGTTACTACATTTAAACCTCTGCTTTATGAGTAAACAGCGGAATAGATTAAAGCCCATTATAAGTTTAATCTTATCTGTTTATGCTGTTTTATTGATTGGAATATTATGATATTTGTCAAAGTTAGAAAGCAATTCGATAGAGCTGCAATGAGTGTTGCATTGCTCTTTGTCATAATGCCAGCGATCGGTTTGGTATCAGGAACTGCGTTTTTAATTGGCTCTTACAGTGGCGGTTATTTGGAAGCTGATTTATCGAATGACCCAGATACCTATTGGTACATAATACTGTTAGAGCTTGGTGTTGTGCTTGGTCTAGTTGGACTCGCATTGTTTGATTTTCCATTCATTAAAAGTACATATGAACGTGTATTGAGCTATAAAGCAGAAAATAAAGTAATTGCTTATATCGGGTTATATTTAATATTGCCTATAATCGTAGTTATATTTTGTTTTATATTACTTTTAATCTTTGATGCTTAAAATCTTTTAACAAGCAAATTAACAAGGACTAAAAAACAGTGGGCCGCTACTCGTGCCTCGCTGATTTAAGTCAATAATCTTTTCGCAGCTTAACGTGCTGTTCTTGTCATTATTTAAGCTAGGAGTTTTATGAAATTATTTGAAACGATTAAGATGCTTACGAAATACAAAGCATGGGCAAATGAATTAACCTTTACAGCCCTGCAGGAACTTCCAGAAGGGGAAGCCACAAAGCAACGCCAAACGCGCTTTGGTAATATGGTACATACACTAAATCATGTTTACGTCATTGACGATATTTTTAAAGCACATATTCTCGGTAATACTCATAATTATACCTCGCGTAATACCAAGAGTTATCCACCACTCAAAGATCTTTGGGAACTGCAAAGGAGCATGGATAAGTGGTATGTCAATTATGCCGAAAAGTTATCAGATGAAATATTATCTGAAGTAATCAAGTTTCAATTTGTAGGGGGTGGTGAGGGTATTATGTCACGTGCAGATATGATTATTCATATTGTAAATCACTCAACCTATCATAGAGGTTTTGTTGGGGACTTAATGTATCAAGTCCCAGCCACACCCCCTGCTAATGATTACCCCGTGTATTTGAGAGAGATTCATAAAAACGCATAATAAGCTGTAGAACAGGAAAAAATCAATTGGCGGTTTACGCCCCTCAACATTTTGCCTGTTAACAGGACGTTAAACAGTCCGCTTTATGTCACTTTCAGATATTTACATAAGCACAGTCGGTAATTATTCAATATGAAACTTTATTCCCCGTTCATATTTAGTGGGTTAATCGTTGTAAACTGCATTACAATCAATAACTAATCATTTTAACTAAAGGCAATAATAAAATGGCATTAAAACTTTTTCATTGTCATGAAGCGCGTTCAATGCGCTCTTTATGGTTGATCAACGAGCTTGAACTTGAGGTAGAAGTGGTTACGCTTGCGTTTGGACGCGCCATGCGCAGTGATGATTATCTTGCACAGCATCCTCTTGGGCGAGTGCCTTGCTTGGTAGATGGAGATTTAACACTGTTTGAAAGTGGTGCTATTAATGAATACTTGTGTGAAGAGTATGGTAGCAGTAGCCAGTTATGGCGTCCGCCTGGGCATCCAGAGCGTGCGCACTGGTTACAGTGGATGCATTATGCAGAAACAATGACCGTGCATGCGGCAAGTTTGACGCAACAAGCCATCGCAATTGCTGATCCTACTTTGCGCTCTGCAACGGTACAAAAACTGGAAACGCGACGTTTGCAAAAAGCGGTAGAAGTGATTGAAAAGAGCTTACACGATCAACAATATTTACTGGTGAGTGGTTTTTCTGCCGCGGATGTTGCAGTGGGTTACAGTTTGCATGTTGCTAGGTTGTTTACCGATATTAGTGTGTACCCTAAAGTGAGTGAATATTATCAGCGCTTAGCCAGTAGGGCTGCATTTAAAGCTTCTTTGCCTGCCGCTGATGCTGAAAACAGAATTTATACACAAGCGAATTATTGGCTAGAAAATACAGGTTAGAAAATACAGGTTAGAAAATACAGGCTAGAAAATAATAGGTTAGAAAATAATAGGTTAGAAAATAATAGGGCGTTAAATAACGCAATAAGTCGTCTTAATAATATCTTTAAAAGGGTCTAAAACATGGAAAGTCTGGCAATTATCGGCATGGTTTTTGGCATCGCTGCATTGAGTTTTGCTTTGAAGTCTCAAACCAAAATTAGCGAGCTAGAAGAACGTATTACTAAGTTAGAGCAGTTAAAGTAATCTAGTTCCTTTCATTATTATTAATAGGTTCTTCTATTACTTTAAGAGCAGCGTCAGCTCTGGCGCTTTAACTGCTGCTCATTCAATGCCGCATAATATTTATCCACAGACCAGTTTTCTTGTAAGGCTTGTATAGTTAACTGCGCGGCGGTTTGCGGCGCCATGCTGTTGCTGCTAGGTGGGTCTGTATCTAAGTTGGATGGGAAAGAATATCCGTCGCAACTGGCGCTGATAATGGCATTAAGCTCTGCGCTAGAAAGTATTTTTTGTTGATATAGCTTACTTAAGTGAGGGTAAACTAATGTGCTTACCTGTGTGCTATTAACGGTTTCCATTGGCTTGCTAAAAGCGGACGAGATCTGCAGTAAATTGACACTGCGTTCTATATTTTTGGTTTGATTATCACCCGCAGCGTGGAATAAAGCGGGGTTGAAAAACAGCGCATCACCTTGTTCAAGCGGCAGCTGCACTTTATGTGCTTTGAAGTAATCTTTAAATTCACTGTTGCGCCATGCCAAATAGCCCAAATCATATTGCTGTGAAAAAGGTAGTAGTTGGGTTGGGCCGCTGGCTATCGGCATATCGCTGTGAGCTACGCCACCTTGTAAGGTTAAATAGCGTGACATCTTATGTACGTGCAGAGGGTATTTTGCAATGTCATCATTTTCTTGAAAACCTAAATGATAATCTCTATGCGGTTGTTGCGCGCCGCCGCCGGGGTAAACTACATTGAGCTGCGCGGTAATTTGATAGTGGGGCCCAAGCCAGGCTTGTGCGGCTAGTTGTAAAATGGGATTTTTGTAATACTCAATGAATGTGCTGGGATCAGCTTTAGCGCTTTTTTCAAACACATTCCATACTCTGCCATTGGCACCTGCTGTGGCGAAATGATCAGCCGCTTTTGCATTGCGTTGCTGTTCGAGTAGTTGTTTAAATACACTATTCATTTTCTCAATAACAGTAAGGCTTTGGTAGGCATTTTTTATCACAAAAACACCTGGACCAATATCTAATACTTGAGCGATCTCAGCCATGTAAGCGGCCTCTTTACCTTGCTCAATTGCAGTGCGCAGCTCATCACCCGCATAAATGGGTATTTGCTGACAGATTTGCTGAGCAAGGGGAAAGTCATGCTTATCAATTTTCTGCTGGCAAATAGCTGCGAATTGCTTGATATCGATATCATCAGTGTTGTTAAATACTTTTTTAGTTAAATCTGACTTGAGCATCTAAAAGCTCCTTAATTAATGTAATGATTTATCGAATGCAATTTTTAGCTAAAAAAAACCCGTGCAATACACGGGTAAAAAGCTTATTCAGCTTACAGGAATCATCGAAAATATTTGTTTAAGCACTAAGTTCAATACCGGCATCAGCACATAGGCGTTGCAAGTTTTGTGCACCCATCGTGGCATATATCAAAGGGTTTGCAATCGCAGGGTCTTGCTCAGCTTCTACTACTAACCAACCTTGGTAGCCGCTGGTTTTCAAGCCGCTAAAGAGTGTTGCATAATCAATGCAGCCATCGCCCGGCACGGTAAATACACCGTTTAATACCGAATCTAAAAAGCTGATGTTACGGTTTAAAGCATCGTCTAATACGCTGCGACGAATATCCTTGCAATGTACATGGTTAATACGATTGGCGTGGCGCTTTTGTATTTCAATAGCATCGCCGCCGGCATAAGTTAAATGGCCAGTATCTAGTAATAAACCCAGTGCATCAGTGGTGTGTGCCATTAGTTTATCGATGTCAGCTTCAGATTGCACAACGGTACCCATATGATGATGGAAAGCCAATTGCACGCCTTGATCTTGGCAATACTGGGCAACAGCGCTGAGCTTTTCACCAAAGGATACCCATTGATCTTCAAGCATCACTGGGCGTTGTGAAAGGGGAGTATCTTGTGCACCGTGAATACAACCGCCTACTTCACAGTAAACCATTACCGTCGCGCCTAAATCTTTTAATAAGTTTAGGTGATCTTGGATCGCTGCGATTTCTTGCTCAACACTGCGCTCTAATAGCTGACCGCTGAACCATCCAGAAACTAGTTTAAGCTGATGCTCCTCTAAAATAGGGCCTAAAACTTCAGCTTGGCGTGGGAATTTGTTACCTAATTCAAAGCCTGCAAAACCCGCTTGTTTACCTTCACTTAAACAAGTGGCTAAAGGGGTATCTGCACCTAGTGAAGGTAAATCATCGTTTGTCCACGTGAGTGGGTTAATACCAATACGTATTGTCATGTCTAATCCAAAAATTGTTAGCTAGAGATCGCCGTTAGTTATACTGCGATCTCGCTTAATATGATTCTGTTTAATATGGCTGCTGCTGCTTACCACTAATATAGCCTTGGTGCGCAGCGTTTGTTTCATCGCGTGCTGAAACTTCTGCCACTGCAACATCCCACCAGCATCCACCTTCACTGGTGACATTTGGATCTGTATCTAAAGTGATTAAATAAGAGCGATCAGCTGCTTTCGCTCTACCCATTGCCTGTTCAAGTTCAGCAATGTTAGCTACTTTCTCAGATAAAGCACCCATTGCAGCACCGTGTGCTGCAAAATCAATTTTAGGTGCGCCGCCATCAATTGCTTGGCAGTTTTCTAATAGATTGTTAAAAGCTGCGCCGCCAGTCCCCTGTTGTAATCTGTTGATGCAACCGTAGCCGCGATTATCAAGTACTACCACGATCACTTTGTAGCCGAGCATCACGCTGGTGGCGAGCTCAGAGTTGAGCATCATATAAGAGCCATCACCGACTACCACAATCACATCGCTATCAGGCGTGGCCATTTTAACGCCTAAACCACCGGCAATTTCATAGCCCATGCAAGAGTAACCATATTCAACATGGTAAGCTTTAGCATGATCTGTACGCCATAACTTATGTAGCTCGCCAGGTAAGCCGCCCGCTGCACAAACGATCACATCTTGGGCTGCGCTGTTGCGTTTCACTGCACCTAGTACTTGTGCATCAGTAGGTAAGCCTGTGGGTGTTTGTTGAATTTGTGCACTGGTTACATCTTGGTAGTATTGATTCCAGTTAGCGATCGCGGTTTGGCCTTGTTGCTGCCAATCACTGCTAACCTGCCAATCAGCTAACGCATTTTGTAGTGAGGTTAAGCCCACTTTCGCATCGACTAACAACGGCACACTGTTGTGTTTGATACTATCAAAACGGGCGATGTTTAACTGAATAAGTGGGGTATCTTCACGCTCGAATAAGGTGCGCGAAGCAGTGGTGAAATCTTGTAATCGGCTACCTACAGCAATCACTAAATCGGCTTTTTCGGCCATTAAATTAGCCGCGTTGCTGCCGGTTACGCCAATCGCGCCAACGTAATTTGGATGATCCCAACGCATAGCACCTTTACCTGCTTGGGTTTCAGCAACCGGAATACCAGTGGCTTGAGCAAAGCTTAATAACTGCTCCACCGCACCTGAGTAATGTATGCCACCCCCGGCAATTAGCAGTGGCTGCTTAGCTTTTCTTAATAGCTCAATTACGCGTTGTAATTCTGTATCATCCGCATTTTGACGACGCTGATGATGAACCTTCTCTGCAAAAAAACTTAAAGGGTAATCGTATGCTTGTGCTTGCACATCTTGGCACAGTGCAATGGTAACGGGGCCACAAAATTCTGGATCTAGCAGGGTTTGCATCGCCACTGGCAAGCTATTGATGATTTGCTCAGGGCGGGTAATACGATCAAAATAGCGGCTCACAGGGCGAAAACAATCGTTGGTCGAAATAGTCGGATCGCCAAAATGCTCTAGCTGTTGCAATACAGGGTCAGGCGTACGACTAGCAAAAGTATCTCCTGGTAATAGCAATACTGGTAAACGGTTAGCGTGCGCTAGGGCGGCAGCGGTGATCATATTGGCAGCACCTGGGCCAATTGAGGTGGTGCAGGCCATCATTTGCTGGCGGTTTTTGGCTTTAGCATAGGCGATGGCAGCGTGTGTCATGCCTTGTTCGTTATGGGCGCGTAAGGTAGGTAGTTGATCTTTAACTTGATACAGTGCTTCGCCCATACCGGCTACATTACCGTGGCCAAAAATAGCAAACATAGCGGCGAACATCGGTTGCACTTCGCCATCGACAATGGTTTTTTGCGCAATTAAAAATTTAACCAGCGCTTGTGACATAGTCAGCTTGATCGTTTTCATTGTTCTCTCTCTTTGAATATTCTAGTCGCTAATGATTAAAAATTAATTAGCGGTTCGATTGCGCCAAAACCCAATCAACTCAACATAATTAGCAGCAACCGCTTCGATAAATTGCTGGTCATCTAACTGGTTACTTAACCACTGGCGGCTAGGCTCGCCAAAAATAGTACGGCCGACGGTAAAGCCTTTGCAAATGTCGAAACCAGTACTGTGATTAAAACTTTCTTGTAATTGCGCCGCCGGAGCATCAAGCCCTAGCATTACGACACCACGACAGTGTGGTGCACGCGTTGCGATAATATCGGTGATTTGCTGCCAGCTATTAGGGCGCATACCCGGTAATTTCCACCAATCTGGACGCACGCCTAAGTTATATATTCTGCTCACAGCGCGTGGCATTGTATCATCGTCAATCGCCATGGTTTGTGGTGGAATAAGCTCTAACAGCATTTCGTGACCGCTGCTACAACACGCTTGGTAAAGTTCTTTAATTTGGCGCTCTTGTTGTAAAAGCATCTCTAATGAATCATCAGGATGGTAAAAAACGAGGCACTTTACAACGTGCTCACGCGGCCAGCTTTTTAAGCGGTCACCAATAGAGCGACCCTCTTCTAATTCGATAGGGCGTGATGAGGGAAGCTCAACAGGGCGACCAATCCACCAGCCTTGGCCGGTCACATCATTGAGTGCATCTTGGCCGTAAGTATCATCAATTAATACCCCAACATTACCATCAAGTCCTGCTTGTTTAGCACCTAATGCAGCGGCTTTTACTAATAACTGCTTTAAAGGTTGAATGCGTTTAGGATCAGCGCCTGCTGCAATCGCCATATCAAAAAACTGTTTGCGATGATCAAATGCTAAACCGCATATTTCATGCCATTGTTTAGGCGGGCGGGTCGTGACGCGATGTAAATAATTTAATTCATCATCTAAATCAGGGCGCGGGATATCAGCGCTATTAGCGAGGTAATAATCTAGCTCTTCAGCAGAGGGGATCGCCGGTGCACAGCCGTGGCGAGAAACCACTAAAGCGCCACAAGCATTGGCATAAGCTGCACTGGTTTGATGATCAGTGCCTTGTAACCAGCCGCGTAGAAATCCCGAAAGAAAAGCATCGCCTGCGCCAAGTACATTTAGTACGTCAACACGCACACCGGTAAAAGGGACGATATCTTGCATGCTGTGAGGAATAGCGCCGTCTAATACGGTGCATCCTAGAGGACCTAGCTTGAGTACGATACTAGCATCCGTTAATGAGCGGATTTTATTTAAAGCGGCGATAGTGTCAGTGGTACCACCGGCAATATGCACTTCTTCTTCGGTACCGACTATTAAATCGCAATCAGGCAGAATAGTTTGTAAATGCTTAGAGACGCTATCAGATGAAATAAAGCGCGTTTCGCCATCGCCCAAACTGGTTAAGCCCCAAAGCACTGGGCGATAATCGATATCGACAATCACTTTAGTACCTGCAGCTTTAGCATATTGAATCGCTTTAGTGCTCGCAGCGTAGGTTTGAGGAGTTGAGAAATGGGTGCCAGTGATCAGTAGTGATTGGCTTGAGGCAATAAAATCAGCGTTGATATCTTGCTCGCTAATGGCCATATCTGCGCAATCTTGGCGATAAAAGATCAATGGGAAAGTGTCTTGATCTTTAATGCCTAAAACAACTAAACCGGTTAAACGTTCAGGGTCCGTCACAATTTGTGAGGTATCAACTCCAGCGCGTGCTAGCTCTTCGCGCACAAAAGTCCCCATATGTTCGTTGCCAACGCGCGTTAGCATCGCTGATTTTAACCCCAGCCTTGCGGTGCCAAAAGCGATGTTGGCAGAAGATCCGCCTAAATATTTGGCAAAACTAGACATATCTTGTAGAGGGCTGCCTATTTGCTCGCCGTATAAATCGACTGCGGCGCGGCCAAGGCAGATGACATCGAGTGCTCTTTGCTTACTCACAGTTTAACTCCTTAAAAAATTCACTCTTACAAAGATATAAAAAGTGATTTGTTGTAATAATAAAAACATCTACTTCGAGAAACATCGGCCGATTTAACGGTTTATTAACTTGAGAGATAATCAATGGCGCAGTGTTAACATCAACAGCGCCTTTTTAGTTTCTAACTCGCAACTGTTATTTAATTCGCATCCAAACGTGCAAACTCCGCTAATTCTGCTTCAAGGTTTTCTAACTCTTGGCCACCGGCCATCATCTCTAAAATATCTTCACGTTTTACATCTGATTTTAACCAAGTGCCCAAGCTTTTACCGCGGTTCAATAAGGTGAATCTATCTGCCACAGGGAAAGCATGGTGTACGTTATGGGTAATTAAAATAACTGCCAAGCCGCGCGATCTAGCTCTGGCAACTACTTTTAAAACGTTCGCTGATTGTTTAACACCTAAAGCGGCTGTTGGCTCATCTAATATTAGCACCTTAGCGCCAAAGTGGATGGCACGAGCAATCGCTAAACATTGGCGCTCACCACCAGACATAGTGCCGATAGGATGTTCAGGATCACGTACATCAATACCCATTTCAGCAAGGCCAGCGCGAGCTATTTCATTGGCTTTTTTAGTATCAAATACGTTGAAAGGGCCCCATTTTTTAGTGAGCTCGCGGCCCATAAAAAAGTTGCGGGTAACACTCATCAAGTTAACTAACGCTAAATCTTGATAAACAGTCGCGATACCTGCATCTAGTGCATCTCTTGGTGATGCGAAATTGGTAGGCTCACCGTTAAGTAGAAATTCGCCTTCAGAAGGATGATGAACACCCGCCAACGTTTTGATTAAGGTGGATTTACCCGCTCCGTTATCGCCCAACAAACAGTGAACTTCACCAAGTTTGATCTGCATGTTGATGTCTTTTAACGCTATTACTGAACCGAAATAGCGGCTGACATTTTTTAATTCTAAAATAAATTCGCTCATTTTCGTCACTCCAAATATAAAAGGTAAGCACAGCTTTAATTAATGTGTGCCAGTGACACGTTTGCGAATAAAGTTGTTAAACAAAACAGCGGCTAACAACATGATACCTAAGAAAACTCTAAACCAATCTGAATCGGCACCGGTGAAGAAAATACCCATTTGTACCACACCAAAGATCAGAGCTCCAAAGCAAGCACCTACTACTGATCCGTAACCACCGGTCAGTAATGCGCCACCTATAACCACCGCAATAATCGCTTCAAATTCTTTTAACAAACCGCGATCGGCTGCTGCTGATCCAAACTCAAACACTTGGCAAGCCGCAAAAACAGTGGCGCAAAAAGCGGTAAACATGAACAAGGAAATTTTAACTTTATCCGTCGGTACACCTACATTTTTAGCGGCTTTAACATCACCACCGCAAGCGAATATCCAGTTTCCATATTTGGTACGCAGTAATACAAATGAAGCGATAGTGGCGAGCAATAAGAACCAAATAATAACCATTGGAATACCTGTAACGATAGGTGATCCATCATTATAAGTATCAATCCAGCCGACTTGCGCAAGCCAATTGAAAAAGCCGGTACCGATTTGCCCGCCAAAGGAGGCTGCCAGCCAATCACCTTCCGCAACTTCTGAAACTCCTGAGACGATGGTTTTGTTGGTGAATAAAATAGATAGTGCGATGGTTAAGCCTCTTAAAATAAACAAAAAGGCCAGGGAGACAATAAAAGAAGGTAAGCCGGTTTTAACGACTATGTAGCCGTTAAGGAAGCCTATAAACATAGCACCAGCAAAAGCGAAAACAATGCATAACCAGACCGGCCATCCCCAATAAAGTGCTGGGATAGAAATCATCATGCCTGCGAAACCGATCATTGAACCGATTGATAAATCAAACTCACCGGAAATCATCAACAAACAAGCACCGATGGCTAATATGCCTAGCTGCGCTGAAACTGTACTCCAGTTTAAGATGCCATCGGCATTAAACATGCCTGAGTCACCCGCGACAATCGCAAAGAAAATAAATACCAGCAGCGCTCCAGAGACTGAACCTAATTCTGGACGAGTTAATAATTTCTTTACAAAGGATTCTTTACGAACGCGTTCATCAGCAGCATTTGCTGCATCAACATTGTTGGTATCAAGAGATGTAGACATGGTAAAAACCTATTTATTGCGACCGTAAAAGCGTTTCCACTGAAAGTTACTTCAAGATTTAGCTTGATAGTCGGTATTATTTTTTTGGTTAAATAGCTGTTTGTGTACTTAATGGGCTTTAAGAAAAAAGATTAAAAAGATATTAAGTTGGAATAAGATAGAACATAAATTCTATTTTTTCAATAGATGGAATAAAATTATTATTTAATGTAGTCTTTATCTTTCATTGTTTAAGGCCCGCACTAAGGTTTCGAAAAAATACCCATTGCAGAGCTTTCTAAATAAATGGCCAATAAACAGCCTATTAAAGCTTGACAATAATGTGAAACTGGCACATTTTAAAAATAGAATAATTATTCTATGCCTGTCTTATTTAGAATTTTATATTCAAAACGGCTATTAGTTCTAAATAAATTGCTCTATCTAAGGCTGATAAAAATAACAATGCTTAAACTAAACAACAAAGGAGAGGAGCATTTAAATGCTCACTCAACACTGGAGTAAATAATGAAAAAGATAATAAAAACCACGAGTTCATTAGTGTTTGCTGGCGTAGTCGCTGCAAGTGCCATGATGGCACCAACCATGGCACAAGCAGCAGGAGAGCGTTTCGTACTAGTTAGCCACGCAGACGACGCTGACTCTTGGTGGAACACCATCAAAAATGCAATCAAAGAAGCGGGTACGGCTATGGAAGCAACCGTTGAATATCGCAACCCACCCACTGGTGATTTAGCTGATATGGCGCGTATAGTAGAGCAAGCGGTTGCATCAAACCCAGATGGAATCATTGTGACTATCGCCGATTACGATGTACTGCGCGGGCCGATTGGTAAAGCAATCAAAAAAGGCATTCCAGTGGTAACCATTAACTCAGGTACCGTTGAGCAAAGCGAAAAGTTAGGCGCGTTATTACACGTAGGCCAGCCTGAGTACGATGCAGGCTTTGGAGCGGGCAAAAGAGCGAAAGCCGCGGGCATTAAAAGCTTTGTTTGTGTAAACCACTACATTGAAAACCCAGCATCTGTTGAACGTTGCCAAGGTTTTGCCGATGCAATCGGTACTGACCTTAGCGGCAGCATGATTGATGTGGGTAAAGATCCATTAGATATCGAGAAAAAAGTTCAAGCGTATCTACGTAAGAACAAAAATACTGAAGCAGTACTTACGTTAGGGCCTACTTCTGCACACCCAACGATTCGCGCATTGAAGAAAATCAAGCAAGCTGGAACGATGTACTTTGGTACGTTTGATTTAAGCCAAGAGATTTCTAAAGCAATCAAAGATGACACCATCAAGTTTGCTATAGATCAACAGCCGTACTTACAAGGTTATATGCCTGTTGTCATACTGTCTCTTTACAGTCGTTACGGAATTGTTCCATCAAACAACATCAACTCAGGACCTGGTTTTATTACTAAAGCCAATATTGCTCAAGTTGAAAAGTTAGCAGGTGAAGTACGCTAATTAAGCTGTTTTGATTTTAGATTTAATAGAGATGAATTAGGCGCAGCCTAATTCATCAAGAGTTTAATTCCCCGCCCCTTAGGGCGTGAACTTGTTAGAATCAATAGTCACGAAATACTTCACGAAGTGAAGCCGAGACTAAGCGAGAGGGCTTGCCCTGGGAGTTTTTAATGGCAGGCTAGGTTTTAAACTGAGCCTGCCATTGATTTATTGCGTTAGCACAGGAGAGGATTTAGACGTGCAAACAACACAGTGCTAAGATGTGCGCAGATTATAACGCTGCTTTATTACTGAGCAATGATGATCAATTCACTAACATCGATTGAATGAGTATTAAATGTTGAAAGCACCAGAAACCTTAGTAGAACTAACCGCTGCCATTAGTACGCAGTATCCGCAGTTAAGTAAAAGATTAGGTCAAGTGGCGCAGTATTTATTGGATAACCCAAATGCGATTGCCTTTGGCACAGTCGCGGTGATTTCAAAAGATGCCGGCGTTCACCCGTCAACCTTAGTACGCTTTGCCAATACCTTTGGCTATAGTGGTTTCAGCGAAATGCAGGGACTATTTCAGCAAGGGTTATTACAAGAAGCACCCAGTTATCAGGAGCGAATTCGCTTATCTAAACAAGAGCGAGAACAATCAACCGCGCCAGATAGTGCTCCATTACTGAATCAATTTGTCGATGCTAATACCCAAGCGTTAGATCACTTAGCTGAAACTATTCCTGCGGCAGATATGGAAAAAGCGATTGATATACTGCTTAAAGCTGAGGCTACTTATATCGTCGGTGTAAGACGTGCTTTTGTGGTCTCTACCTATTTTTCATATGCACTACGCCATATTGACCGCCGTGCTTATCTGATTGATGGCGCAGGGGGGATGTACAAAGAGCAAGCCAGCAGCATGCAAGATCAAGATGCATTAATCGCGATTAGTTTTCACCCTTATGCCAATGAAACGCAAAGTGTAGTGGATCAAGCGATAGCGAAAAAAGTACCGCTAATTTTGATAACCGATAGCCTGCTTAGCCCACTAGCTCATGCCGCTGAAGTTTGTTTTGTGGTGAAAGAAGCACAAGTGAACGCGTTTCGCTCATTGTCATCTTCTTTATGTTTGGCGCAATCTTTGTCCATTGGCCTAGCTTATCGCTTGGAAAATCAACAGCAATAACCTTTTATAACTAACCTAGATAATATTCAGCGCTTTTAGACTTACTTATATTTTTTAGTAAGGCGCGTAAATTTGGAGAAAAAAGAATGATAAACCTGTGTCTTTTTGGAGCGGGCCGCATTGGCTCAATTCACGCTAGCAATGTCGCAAGGCATAGCGAAGTAAGTATTCGCTATATCGTTGATGCGTATGAGCCCGCGGCACAAAAGCTAGCGGCGATTTATAATGCCAAAGTGGTATCAGTGGAAGAAGCACTAGCGGATCCAGAATTACATGGCGTTATTATTGCCAGCTCTACCAATACACATGCTAACCTGATGGAAGATTCAGCACGTGCAGGCAAAGCCATTTTTTGTGAAAAGCCAGTCGATTTAAGTGTAGAGCGTGTTAGAGCGTGTTTAGAAGTGGTTGCAGCTACCAATGTTGTTTGCTCAATCGGTTTTAACCGTCGTTACGATCCACAATTTAATACCCTTAAACAAGCGATTGACGATGGCAAAGTTGGCAATCTAGAAATGCTGACTATCACTAGCCGCGATCCATCTCCACCACCGGTCGAGTATATTGAAGTATCAGGTGGTTTGTTTAGAGACATGATGATTCACGATTTTGATATGGCGCGTTGGTTATTAGCTGAAGAGCCTATTGAAGTATTCGCCACCGCAAGTTGCCAAGTAGATCCTGCCATTGGTGAAGCTGGCGATGTAGATACCGCGCTAGTAACGCTTAAAACCGCGAGCGGTAAATTATGCCAAATTAGCAATAGCCGTCGTGCGGTGTATGGTTATGATCAGCGTATTGAAGCATTTGGTTCAGGCGGTATGGCACAAGTAGGCAACCAGCTTGAATCACAACTTACCCTAACTGGTGGTGAAGGTAGCACTAGTGCAAAACCACAATTTTTCTTTCTAGAGCGCTATGAAGCAGCTTATAGATTGGAACTAGATAACTTTGTGGAATGTATTCGTGATGGCAAGCAACCAGTTGCGAGCGGTATTGATGGCTTGCAATCACTATTGTTAGCAGAAGCCGCACTTGAATCGAGTCGTACTGGTAAAGCTGTAGCCGTTTCATTGAGCTGATATTTAGCGCACTAGGAGAAATAACATGTCACATTTATTATCTAAAGTATCCCAGCCGGATGCCCAAGGTTGTATACAAAAAATAACCCCTCAAAGTGCTAATTGGCAGTATGTAGGTTTTGAAATGTACCAGCTAAAAGCAGGCGAAACCTTAGCTCAACAAAGCTTAGATAAAGAACTTTGTCTAGTGTTAGTGACCGGTAAAGCAGATGTAAAAGCAGGCCCTGAAAGTTGGAGTGGATTAGGCGAGCGGATGAGTGTGTTTGAAAACAAAGCGCCTTACGCCGTTTACGTACCTCCTAATGAACAGTTCAGTGTATTAGCCACCACTGATTTAGAGCTAGCGATATGTAAAGCGCCAGCAGTCGGTAAATACCCAGTGCGTTTAATTACTCCGAAAATGTGTAACTACCAAACGCGCGGCATCGATTCTAATACACGCTCAGTCTGTAATATATTGTTTGATAATTTAGCAGCTGAAAGCTTATTAGTTTGCGAAGTAGCGACTCCAAGCGGCAATTGGAGCAGTTATCCACCGCATAAGCACGATAGTGATAACGCACCTTTAGAAACACAGCTAGAAGAAACGTATTATCATCGTATAGATCCAGAGCAAGGCTTTGTCTTTCAGCGTGTTTATACAGATGATCGCAGTTTAGATGAAACAGTCAGCGTGGAAAACCACGGCGTAGTGATGGTGCCAGAAGGCTACCACCCTGTTGGCGTACCGCACGGTTACAATTCGTATTATCTAAATGTAATGGCAGGACCCAGTCGTAATTGGATTTTCCATAACGATCCTGATCATGAATGGATCATCGAAGCAGATAAAGAAAAAGCAGCACAGCGCTAAAAATAGCGCGTGTGTTAAATACTTAGCAGCAGAGCAAGTGTTATCACTGGCTAGCCTGCTGCTAAAGTTGTCTCATCTAAAGAGTGCTGTTTCTTTTGCTGGGAGCGTTTGAACACGGTTAAACTTAACACAGCAATAGCCAATATTAAGCTGATTGAATTTGCCAGTAGCATAGGTAAATCATTAACCAGCACCCCATAGCTCAGCCATAGCGCGATGCCCACCGTAAAGATTGAATACATCAGCACTGATATACCATCTACATTGCCAGTACGTAATATAGCAATAACTTGAGGGACGAAAGCGGCGGTAGTGCAAGTAGCGGCAAGCAGGCCAACTAGTGTTATTTGATCCATTTTAAAAATAATCTCAGAGTTTAGTGATGAATGATAAATTCAATATAAATAAAAGTTATTAAATATTGATGACAGAGTATTATTTTTTTTGGACGCGCATCATAAATAAAGACATTCGCTAAATCAATAGAAAATGTAGTTATTTTACAAGAAAGTTGTAAGTGGTTGGTTATTCCGCGCTGTTGCTGGCCCTTATGGTTATGTCAGGGCACTAAAATTGAAGAGAATAAATAGCCCTCTCCAACTTTGTGGGGATACAAATACATTATGAAATAGTAAAAATTGGTATTGATAGACAAAAGTTATTGGCTTTAAAATAAAATTACTGGCTTCATATTACTGACTATAAAACACCCTTACATTAATTTTTGGTGGCGGGTTTCGAACCTTACATCATCATTTACCATTCAATAGGTTATAAGTTAGTGTGCCATAATTGTGCTTGAATAATCAAAACTAAATATCTTGGTCTGCCTCAGCTTCTTCTCTTTTATGGTGTAAATCATTAATAAACATTACATTACTGTAAACAATGTAACCTACAGACTCTAATTGTAAAATAGTGAGGGTGATTATTGCCGAGAGTGCGATAGATTTGAAATAGATAATATTATCAGAATAAAATACAGTGTTTATGAGAATGATTTTAAGTAGATAAAAAAATACTATCATTGTTACTACGATAGCAGATTTCAAAACACTTTTGACGAGGCTCTCTACTCTAACAGTCTGAGCTTTAGCTAATACATGTAGGTTGGGATCGTTTTCTATATTCGCAATTTTGTTCAGTGCATCAGGATATAAGAAAGCAATCCAAATTCCCATTAATGTAAAAACCATACTTGATACAGTAAGCAATACTGTTAGATAATCTTTAAAGTCACTGTAGTTATAATTAATTGGGAACCAAATAAATAGTAATACCAATAAAGAGATTAGTAATAAGTACTGAAATGCTTTGGCTAACATGACGCAACTTCCAATGTTAGAATATCATCGTCATCGTCATCGTCATTATCAATAGATTCTTGGTCTGCTTTATTTGCTTTGCGCAAAGACCAAAGAAGGTTTTCTCTTCTACTAAAAATTTCCTTATAGAGCTCTTCAGCTTTATATGTTGAACTTACAGGATCGCTAACAGTTATCTGATCTCGTAATCTGTATTTATCTACCCAGGTGATACCTTTTTCGGTAGAAAACCCAATGTTATCCCAATCGGTTGTTTTTCTGTTTTCCAAAGAAAACTTTTCTATGATTTTTTTAATTTCTTCAGCTGTAGGTTTAGCTTCAGCTTTAACTTCTATTTTTCTTTTATTAGATCTTGGTTTTACATTCATGTATGGAACAGAATCAAATAACTTAAGCCATTCACCGCGTTCATCGGTCGTATCAACTAGAATAGTTTCTCTACGTACTAGGTGCGTGACATTTTTAGCAAGTTTAGTTAATTCAGAACCAGAAGTGTTTAAGCTCTTAAGACTAATAGCTAGTCTATAGGAAAGGTTACACTTATCTTCAAGGTTATGAGATATCCTAACAAATCCATGTTCCGTTGATTCTTTCTTTCTATTTATGTGCTGTACTCTATTATTAATACATGCCTTAACATAGTCAGTAAATAGTTCTGCATCACAAGACGAATGTTCAAATTTGACTGAAACAACAACATTTTCTGATGGTACTATCCAGTAATAACAAGCTCTACCCCAAATGACTTTTTTCCCCCTGTAATTATTCGTGTATTTAATTACATCTCCAGTACCTGTTTGATTATCCTCTTCAGCTCCATAAAGTGAACCGGAGCTGTCGGAATCTGATTTCCATAACACAACCAAAAAATCACCAGTTGAATCGTCTTTATATATATCTTTACAGTAGCACTTGGTCTTATTAGTTCGTGAATGGTCAGGATCCCAAGGGATAGTAGATGCTAAAGCTCGGTTTTGAGCCCAGTTTAAGATCAAGTCGAAAGATTCAGATAGTTTGTATCCATGATTCTTTTTTAGACCAACACGGTAAAGACCACAAAGGTCTACATTAAAAAAAGTCATGTGGCCAATTTCAGACATTTATATTTCCCTATAAGGCAGCAGATGCATATTAAGTAGTATGTAATAACACTGGAGATTAACATGTGATATTTTAAAAAGCTTTTTAAAATGAATGGATAGTGTCGGAATGATGAACTTATTACTTAAAAAGATATGGTTGTGCGGAGTGTAGGAATGCACTACATAATAAAGTCGCACTTTCATAAATTACAGTCTTTTGAGGTAGTTCCAATAACATGTTTGTAGAAACTTGAGGAAAGACTACATAGCACTTCTAAAACCATTGTTATAAGCATGAATATAATCAACTTTCCTTGTACTAATTTTGTACTGTTAAAACGCCTTCTTATTGAATTCGATGCAGATCAATATTCAAACTACCTCCGTCGCGTTGTTTTTGTCTTAAGGCACTTGCTTTGTGACGTGTCGTTTGCATGAAATGAATCAAGAATTTAACCCAAGCTTCTTGGTAGACATAATCATTATGAGGCTCATCATAAATACAAAACTCAGCAATGGTAGCGAAAGGGTCGTTTGCACCCTTAGCAGGACGAATTCCGAATAACTTATAAAGAGTAGTATGTAAATTTTGACTCATTGATTGTCCATTCAATGTTTCGTTTACTTTTTTTACGACATCAGAAGGCTTAATCCTACCAACATTAGCTGCTTCAATTTTGACTGTTTTGTCTTTGATTATGACATTTAGCCTTTCAAAAGAAGCCCTATCTTCATCATTTAAAACGTCCCACTTAACAAATTCGATAGCTGCATCAGCCCTATTCGTGTTTGATATCTTGGGAATTTGGATTAGTTTTATGCTGTACTCCTGTGAATTATATGTGCCATCATCAAGAGTATTACGGTATGTTTCCACGAAGGAGATGATTTCAGATAAATCCTTTGACAAGGCAGATCTGTTTGCTTGATCTTGTTTTTTAGTCCGAATCTGTGAAAACTGTAAGCTGTAAACCAACGCCTCATTAATTGAGTAGGAACTTCCAAAGAACTCAATCAACATACTTTCGTAGTTATAAAGTAATGCTTGGCATTCCCCAAATATAAGGGTGTCTACTTCTCTTTTTTCTATGTGACGGTGTTCAATTTTATTTCTTAATTTTATAAAAAAATTCAGATTGGAAATCACACCAGTTTGAAGTTTTCCATATTCTTTAATGCAAGTCGATAACTCCCAAGCTTTCTTTTCTCCATCGATAATATCGTATCGACCATTACTTTTGTAAAAATATTTATCGCCAATAGTGTTATTAAAATGAGCATGAAACAAGCGAGTCCACGACATAATCATCATTGTAATAAAACCTTCACTTCGAAATGTTGTTCTAGGCTTATTGTATATTTCAACAGCTAAGAGTGCTGAATCAATAGATGCGTGAAGAATAGATTTTGTTTTTCCCTTTCGTAATGCCAACTTTATTCCCTTAACTTAGTAGCGTCCTTGTTACAAAGTAATTGTACAATCAGTTAATAAACTGGGTAGATTGAAAAGATGCCTGTAACGTGTAAAAATTTAATTATTATTCTATTTGCGTTTAATAGGTTAATAGTAAATGAGTTATAACGCTGTGATGTAAATCAAATAATACTAACATAACTACCCGAATAGTAGCCAATATCTAGTCTATAGAAACCCTTAATCATCATTACCACTAGTCAATAACTCAAGTGATCCACAGCATTTTTTGGCTTTTATGCCACTTCCGTATTTACACTGGTCACTTCTTTTAATTTTCATTTATTACTCCTGTATCCATCGTTCATATATTTTCCTAATCATCCCCCAATCTTTGTGCCCATTTGCAGGGCAACTTTCATAGGATTTTCCCCTGCACTTAACAACATCGATGCATAGGTATAGCGGGTTTGATAAGGGTTTCGATATTTTACGCCCGCAGCTTTGAGTGCAGGAATTTAAATTCTTTTTCTAATGATATGATCGCCCAACCATTGTGCGTCAGTGCTTGGATCGTTAAATACTCGATTTGATTTAGGGGGGAGTATAAAGAGGACACCCAAACCAATTTTGACACTTTTGTTATTTCAGGAGTAGAGTGTCGTTACTTTTTTGTAAATCATCAGAGAAAGTAGTCCTGAGCAGGAGGATATATGACTCGTGCCCGCGAACAGCAAATTAGCTGTGAAGACACACCTTACTACCACTGTATTTCTCGCATAGTGCGTAAAGCATTCCTTTGCGGATTTGATAACTCTACTCAACAAAGTTTTGAGCATCGAAGGCAATGGGTTATTGATCGATTAGCCGAAATTGATTCGGTATTTTGCATTGATATTTGTGCTTACGCTATCATGTCAAATCATTACCATCTTGTTCTTTATATTAATAAAAAAGAAATAGATGATCTAACTGATTTACAGGTTATCGATCGTTGGCGAAAGCTTTATAAAGGCCCTGAAATTATAGAACGCTATGTAAAAGGTGATAAGTTATCGGTGTCACATCATTCGCTTATAAATGAAATTATAGGGGAATGGCGTAGTCGATTAGCTGATATTAGTTGGTACATGCGTTGCTTGAATGAGTTCATTGCCCGTAAAGCTAATTTTGAAGATAAATGCAAAGGCCGTTTGTACTCGCTGCCATCCATGGCACTCACCCTTCGGGCCAGCTAAAGCTGTTCAACTTTATCCATCAAAGTTAGTGGGAGGGGCGCTTCAAGAGCCAAGCACTATTAGACGAGCAAGCGCTGCTGACTTGCATGGCCTATGTTGAGCTTAACCCTATTCGTGCAAAAATGGCGAGTGCACTTGAAAACTCTGATTTTACTTCAATTAAGCAGCGTATCGAAGAAGAGATCAAAGTGCGTAAAGACAGTTTAGTGAAGCGAAAAGCAGAAGAGTCGCCCAAAATTTTGTTAAAGTCGTTCATCGCAGAAAATGAAGTATTGAATGATCAAATCCCTTATTGCATCGAAGAATATCTCTATTTAGTAGATTGGTCTGGTCGAGCAATTAGAGAAGATAAGGCAGGGAATGTTAACGATCGATTACCGTCTATACTGCACCGTTTAGGCATAGATACCGAATATTGGTGCGAGGCTATGCAACCAAAAGGCAGTCGTCACTTTAGCAGGGCTGTTGGTTGTCGACATCACCTCCAAGCGTACGCTAACAAACTTGAAATAGGCTGGATCAAAGGGATCGGCCTTTGTACTAAGCTATTTCCGAGTTAGCTTCTCCTTAAGTTTCTAGGCAGTTCTTTTAATTCATTCGAAGCATTACTTCGCCCAAAATTTGAGTAAACTATTCATTTAGATCTGTTTCCAGGCTTTTTGTTTTATTCAGAGTAACGCTAAGTAAGCTACCGTACATTAATGGATGGTTGAAATAACTTGGGTGTTTATAGATAGCCAACGATAACTATTGGGCAAAAATATATTCAGTAGAAATTAATATGCGAAGAGTAATATTCACTAACTATCTGAATAAACGTGCTTTATTTGATTAATTGTATGGATTCCTTATAAATTTCTATTAGTCTAAGATGGGATAATTGATGATTTTGCGGCGTAGTTAGTATTTATCTGTGTTGCTGCGCCGCTAAACATTACGATAGCGACACAACCCGTCAAGTTCTACTGTTTACTATCTTTTAGATAGTTGCCAGCTAATCTCGTTTATACAAAGACTCAATCGTCTTAGATTCAATAGTGTTTGCATTGATCATATAGCCCGTTAAAGCCCCAGAAGCACCTGCTGGCAATTCTAGTTTTTCTACTGATAATGCATGTATCGTAAATTGGTAGCGGTGTACGCCGTGGCCTGAAGGTGGGCAAGCGCCGCCAAAACCGCGATTCCCGTAATCGTTTTCTATTTGCATGCTCGGCGGCGGTGCTAGGTGTTGTGTTGTACTGCCTGCTCCCGTTGCTAATTCCATCACGTTTTTAGGGATATTAACAAGCTGCCAATGCCACCAACCGCTGCCTGTTGGAGCATCAAGGTCATAGGCGGTGATGGCAAAACTGTTGGTACCTTCAGGTGCATTTGCCCATTTTAAATGTGGTGACAAATCATCGCCAGCGCAACCAAAACCTTTAAATTCTTGTGCTTTGGGCATTAATTCGCCTTGGGCTATATCATTACTGGTCAAGGTAAAAGAGCTGGCAAAAACAGAGCTGGAAACGCTCAGTAATAAAACTGAAAAAAGTTTAAAGTTAGAGTGCATATTGACCCCTTTGGGCAGTGATTAATTGAGTGTTTATAGTAATCACTTTATGGCGAGATATTTAGCAGCTAAACCATCACACTTTCGCCTTAATCGGTCATTTTAGTTTTACGTAGCTCAGATGGTGTTAAGCCAAAACGGCCTTTAAAGCGCTCAGTAAATCGTGATTGGGATTGGTAGCCACATTTATCTGCGATGAGGCCAATGGAATGGCGTGTTGTTTGCAGCAGATGTAAGCCTAAGCCAAGTCTTGCTTGGTCCTTAATTTCTTGCACGCTGGTGCCTTCTGATTTTAGCTTGCGACGCAAAGTCGACTCACTCATGGCAAGGCGTTCACAGATAGACTGTGTAGTTAATTCATTAAAACCTTGTTCAATGTACATTTCATGCAGGCGGTCTTTTATTTTGGGGTTGCCTATCAGCGATAAAACTTCTCTGTGGCCCATGTAGCACAGTAGCTCGATTATTTCTCTTTTTCGTAAAGACCAAACTTGCGGTGGTGCCCACAGGGCGCTTTCAACGAATTGTTGTAAACACTTTTCTAATACTGGTGTGGTTTTTCCAATAAAATAATCTTTACTGTTCGATGTGCTCACTTGAAGGCCATTGAAATCTTGATAATCAAATTCAATTAATAACGCGAAGTACTCTTTATCTTGTGGAATATTACGCATGTTGATCGCGGGGCTGTCAGATAAAAAGATAAAGTCACCACGCTGGCAAACTAACTCGCTATCTTTACCTAGCTCTTTATCGCCGTTAAGAACTACAATTAATAGTGGTTTCGCAATGGGAACGTTTAACAGCTTTTGCTCTTTGATAGCAGTGTAGACGCAAAAGGGCAGTTCACGATTTTCGTTGAGGGTGTTTCTAATGGTGCTTAGCAGGTTTGCCATAGGTTTGTCTTAAACTCCTTTCAATATCTGTATTTCTGATACTTTAATATTAATATACTTAACCACTCATCTTACAATTAATACCTTTCATTCTTACAACCCTACCACTCAGTCATTTGTGCATTGCTTGTTTTTCTGCTGATTGCATAATCTAACTCTAACTTGATTGATAAGCTACTTTGTTAGGTAGTGGCCATCCAGAAACGAATGTCTACTGCGAACGCCTTACTGACACAATCTACTCACCACGAGATATAGTTGTTTGGAATAACCAAAGGCCCATATTTAGTAGTACCTACCTTGAATCATTGAGTCGCTCTCGCTACGACCCCGTTTCGGGATGAACACTAGGTAGTATTAAACCCAATCCGCGTTGGATTTTTATACATAATATTTTTACTTTAGGATAACCAATGAAAACGAGTATTTTGAGCACTTTATTATTATCAGCGCTTACATTCACCGTAAATGCGAGTGAGGTCGATTTAACTTCTAAGGAAATTAAAAAAGCATTCACAGGAAACAGCATTTCTGGAGTGCATTATAAGCAAAAAACAGTACAATATTTCTCGAAATCGGGGCTAACTCTGTGGATGAAGGCAGATGATAAAGCGCCAGCAGAAGGCCAATGGAAAGTTGAGAATAATCAATACTGCTCTGATTTTGGCAGCGGCTGGGGATGTTATAAGGTCGTTAGTGATGGCGCACAAGGGATCTATTATTTTATTGGCAAAGACTTTAGAGCTCCATTTATTGTGCAAACTGGCTATAACTTCTCTTTTTAAAAGCCAATTTTTAACGCCGTATTATCGAGCGTAGTAGTTTTGCGACAGCCTCCTTGCTGCGGGGTTCTTGATTCAAAATAGTAGTGAATACACATACCAAATGATAGGCGCTAATGAACAAGATAAGAACTAAGGCAAATGTTTCTACCATCATACTCGTTGGTTTATGTTTGCCTGCTTACTATAAAACTAAGTTAGTATTAGAAGGCCAAATTTCTTGGAATCAGGTGTTCGATTTCTTAGGGCTTTTAGAAATGATTTATGCTTTCTTATTAGCCAGCATACTGGTTGGATTTCATCGTTTTTTTCAGCAGTCAGTATTCAAAAAAAAACCAAATTTTGTACCAGCCTTAATATTCACATGGGCGCTGGGTGTATTGATCGCTTTCCTGTTTACGCGATTTTATTTTACGACTATCTTAGGTTTTGATCTACAACCTTCTTTTCAATTTGATGTGGCTGTATTATCGCTGTGTCTGCCGCTGATTTTGTCAGGTGTTGGAGATAGAGTTTTTTTAGAATTTCAGTCTCAGGAATTAGCATTACAAGCTGAGAAACAGAAAAAAGAAGCGATAGCGGCTCGGTTTGAAGTGCTGAAAATGCGCTTAAGCCCTCATTTTTTGTTTAATAGCTTGAATACTCTTGCAGATATAATTGAAGAAGAACCTGATTTAGCCTTGCAGTTTGTGGAACACATGGCGACCACTTATCGCTATATTCTTGAGCATAGAGATAAACCGATGGTTCCTTTAATCGCTGAGTTGCAGTCTATAGAAGCATTACTATTTATACTAAAAGTTCGCCATGGCGACGCGCTAACTATTGATATAGAGGTTCCTTTAAATCCGCTGATTCAAGAAATGATTGCTCCTTTGACGCTACAAGAATTAATAGAAAACGCCCTTAAGCATAACAAATATAGTATCGATATACCGTTTTCTATTAGAGTCTATCGTGATCGGCAAAACATAGTTGTAGAAAATAATATACGCAAGCGAATAAGTGTAACTTCTAATCAAAGTGGGCTTGAAAACCTGCAATGGCGGATAAAACATGCTTTTTTTAGGCCCATGAAAATTGAAGAAGATGAGCATATGTTTAGAGTGACGGTTCCGCTAAAAGTTATGAAGAATTAGCAATGACACGTGCTATAGAAGTGTTGATTATTGAAGATGAACCCAGAGCGGCTAACCGCTTAGAGCGGATGCTAAAGGCTATCAATGCAGAGGTGGTGGTTTGCGATAAACTGCCATCTATTGAAAAAGCCTGTCTATATTTATCGTCTGCGCCTGCCCCTGATTTGATTTTTTTAGACATTCAATTAGAAGATGGTGAATGTTTTGAGATCTTTGAGAAAGTATCTGTAACATCGCCCATTATTTTTTGCACCGCTTATAGCGAATACGCACTACAAGCTTTTAAAGTTAATAGCATTGACTACTTGCTCAAGCCTATTAATCAGCAAGAATTATCGCGCGCACTGAATAAATACCAACAACTACTTGGCTATCGTATGCCAGTAGATTGGCCGCTTTTTTTAGGTGATGAAAACCTTAAAAACACCAAAAAACCGCCTTACAGAAAGCGCTTTTTAGTGACCAGTAGAAAGCAGTTTATTCCTATTCAAGTACAAGATGTCAACGTTATAGCTGCCTTTATGAAAGGGATTAAACTCATCACTGCACAGCAACAAGAGTGGCTGTTAGATGACTCGCTATTAGATATAGAGGGCACATTAAATCCAAATGATTTTATACGTGTCAGTCGACAAAGCATTGTGCGGATAAATGCTATCAAGGCGTTTGATTTAAACAAGCTAGAAGTATCAATAGCGCAAGTATCAACAGGACAAGCAACATCACTCATTACGCTTGCTGTTTCACGCTCACGTATTGCTGAGCTAAAAGAAGCGTTATCTAGATGAGGTCTAGCATAACGTCATGAATGAAAATAAAATAAGGCGAAATAGCGAAGTCAGTGCACCCTTGTTTATAGGTATCACAGGTGTGAAATTGCTCAAATGACCTTATATTAATTATATACAGCGAGTATTAACACCGTGTTATTGAATGGCGTTACCATGTTTGTTGGATAGTTGTGCTGAGGTCTCTAAAAGTATGATGGCATCACTTGGCATAGTTACGTGCATTGCAAAATACTGCTTAAAATAACCGTGTTATTTTCAGTAAAACTAAAAGCGTGCGCGTTTGCGCTTTAAATGATTTTTTTAAGGCACGTTTACACTTGTAAATTTATAGAAACACCCGCAACACTATTGCAAGTTATAATGAACATCTAATAAGGAGCTTCCGACTCCATGTGTATTTTTTTTATAACATCCAAAAATAAATCTCTAGCTCTATTCTGCTGTATTGTTTTTTTACTAATGACAGCAACCCCTAATCTAAAGTTACGTCTATCTTTCGCAATAGGTTTAAGTAGTCCTTTTTCTACATAAGGCTTAGCTACTTCTTCTGGAAGAAAAGCAATGAAACACCCAGACAAAAGTAATGCGATTCTAGATTCATAAAAATAGGACGAGCCTGATGGATTCATTTGGGACAACTGAGAATATACTTCATCATGAGGGTCTAGCCCAGCATGAATTAGTTTACTTTCATTTATCATTTTATCGCTAATATTTAAATCTTCCATATCAAATAAAGCATGCTGATTCCCACAATAAACATACGTATCATCAGTGAATAAATGTATATAATTTAACCCTTCAAGCCGATGATGGTACGGAATCATTGCAACATCTAATTGATTATTCAATACTTTTTGCTCAGTTATCGTCATATGCTCAACACTGATCAATAACTCCACATCCGGTGCTTGCTGATAGTATTTTCGATATATCTCTGGTAATTTGCAACGTAGATCAGTGCTAAATGTATCGCTAATAGCGATTCTAAGTTTTCCAGCAGGCCTCTCTCCAAGGTTGTTAATTATATTCCCCGCTTGCTCTAACTGCTCTAGTAGTTTACAAGTTTGTTCATAAACTACTTCTCCTTCTTTCGTTAAAGTAAATCCTCCTCTGCCACGCTTACAAAGCACCAAATTCAGCCTAGATTCAAGTGTTGCTATATGGTTACTAATTGTCGGTCGACTAATATTTAACTCATTCTCTGCGGCTGAGAAACCACCACAATCAGTTACCGCCTTGAATATTTTTAGTTGTTTTAGTTCGAAATCACAAATTTGCCCAAGTGGTAATTTTTTCATTAGATATTCCTATGCGTTCAATGGAAATAATTTACATCTATTAGTACGAATTTATCAACACCTAAAGCTATACCTAGCGTAAAGTAATTCAAACCTTTAGGTTGAAACAGCAGTATTTAACATTGAAAAGTATTTTGAGAGTATGCGCGCACCCTCACATAGATTAATAAATATTAAAAACACATAGGTGTCTTATGCTCAAAAATATCAAGAATAAAATATCAATCTCCGTACTTGCTCTGACATTAGGAGTAAGTGCTGCTTCTGCTAATTTATCTGCTTCAGAATACAACTGGCGTTTTAGTAACCTTTACAGTCGCGGTACCGCTTTTGGTGACGTCTATGAGAGTTTGGCTAAAAACATTGAGAAGAACACTGCGGGGAAAGTTAAAGTTCAAGTACTTTTTTCGGGTGAAGGCGTTGGAACAAGTGGCCTATTAGGCGCAGTGAAAAGCGGCTTAATAACAGTTGCCGCTCCATTTCAATCTATGCATGCTGGTGAGCTACCTGCAGGTGTCATTGAAATTGGCTTACCAGGAGGTACTGATGACCCGAGCAAATTGATGTCACTTTTTAATGATAAAGGTTGGAATGAAATATTAACCAAAGCTTATGGCTCGCAAGGCATGGTATGGCTTACACCTTATATACAACCAGCTGTATATATTATAACTAAAAACCCAATTAGCTCAGTTGCCGATTTCAAAGGTTTGAAAATACGAGCACCGGGGGCTTACGGTAAATTCTTACGTAACCTAGGTGCTTCACCAGTTTCTCTTGCTTGGAGTGAAATATATACAAGTTTAGCGACAGGTGTCATCGACGGTTCTATCGGTAGTAATATGATCGATCATCGTGATGGGAATCATGTTGAAGTAGCCAAATATATGTACAAACTTCCTCTGGCTGGCGCTCAAGTACTACCTATAGTCGTTAACCGAAATGACTGGAAGAAATTACCTGAAGACTTACAAGCGGGTGTACGCAAAGCAACTGTGCAGCATGCAGCAGATCAACTACGCCTGTCTAAGCAGTGGGAATCTGAAGCGCTTGCTGAAATGATTTCTAAAGGCTTGAAGTGGAGCCCTGAGCCAAGCGTAGAAGATCGTGCAGCTTGGTCAGATGCAAGTGCTACTTTGTATGATGAATATGCCGCTAAAGATAAATACAGTAAGCAGCTAGTTGATATTCTTAAAAAAGAAAATGCTGAGTAGTTTTAGCAATTAACCCACGAAATTAGCACTCTTAAGGAGTGCTTCTAATTTTATAGGTATTGTTATGATTACTCCTATTTTGAAAAAAACCTGTTTCTGCATTGATAAAGTGGTGATGTTTTTTGGATATTTTGCATCACTGCTAATGCCAGTTTTAGCCTTTACAGTAGCGTTCGAAGTGTTCTCTCGATACATCCTAAATTCCCCTACAATTTGGGCATATGATATGTCCCTTTTTATGTTCGGTTATATAGCGGCACTAGGTGGTGCTTATGCTCAACAAAAACGGGCACACATCAATGTGGATATCCTTTATTTAAAAGTTTCTGGCAAATCTCGTGCAGTTTTTAATTTGATATCCAATTCTCTAGGAATGTTCTTTTTATTATTGATCATCTATATGAGCTTGGGGAAATACGAAGAAGCCATTGAATTTGATTACCGCAGACAGGGCGAATGGGCACCCTCTATGTATCACTTCTGGGTGATGATGATAATTGCTGCCGGCTTATTTGTGGCTCAACTTAGTCGTGACTCACTAGCAGAACTCTATCATTTAATGACTGGTAATTTATTACTAGACGAGGAGAACAACAATGGGAATTGAGCTGTTAACAGTTGTTTTACTATTATGTATTTTCATGTTTTTTGCTTTAGGCTCTCAAGTCGGTTTAGCATTAGCAGGTATTGCTATGGGCATCGGTTATATGACTTGGGGGGATGGTATATTTAATGTTATTCCAACTACCTTAGAATCAACTTATTTTAGTTTTATCTTACTCGCTATCCCACTATATATTTATATGGGCCAATTGCTGACAAAATCAGGTATTGGCGACGCTATGTTTAACTTCAGCCAAATGCTGATTGGCCGTATACGTGGATCACTCGCGATAAGTGTGATTGCAGTCTGTTCAATGATTGGCGCAATGGTAGGTATTATTGGTGCAGGTATTATGACTTCAGGGAGTATTGCACTGAAGCCAATGTTAGATAAAGGTTACGATCAGCGTCTAGCACTAGGTGTCATTATGGCAGGTGGGGGATTAGGTATATTAATTCCACCGAGTATACCGATGATAATGTTCGCCGCATCAACGCAAAACTCAGTAGGGCGAATGTTTTTAGGCGCTATGGTTCCTGCATTACTGACTGTTTTACTGCTAGTGGCTTATGTCATTATCAGCTGTAAATTAAACCCTAAACGAGCACCTTTAGATTCTGATATAGGTGCTCCAGATGTTCCTGAAAAAACTAAAAAAGAAAAATTCCACATTGCTCGTGATGGCTTTTTCGCAATATTACTCATCATTGTCGTCCTTGGTAGTATTATTAGCGGTATCGCCACACCGACAGAATCTGGTGCAATTGGGGTGGTGGGCGCCATTATATTAGCTATTCTGTTTAAACGTTTTAAAGTCAGCATGTTTCTGCATGCTGGGTTGCAAACAAGCATATTAGTTAGTGTTGCTATGTGGGTTATTTTTGGCGCATCTATATTTAGTAACTTTCATCTATTGATGGGGGTGCAAAGTATGGTGGCCGGTTTCACTGCAAATTTAGACCTTCCACCAATAATGATTATCATCATGTTCCAAGTCATTATGCTGTTGCTTGGTTTCATTATCGATGAATTTATCATTGTACTTATGTGTGCTCCGTTGTTTACACCGATCGCTGTTTCTTTGGGTTACGATCCAATTTGGTTTGGAGTGTTGATGATCATCAATATATTAATTGCTGTACAAACTCCTCCCTATGGGTTCGCACTCTTCTACCTCAAAGGTATTGCACCGGCGGGTATTGGTATGTCGGAGATATACAAATCCGTTACTCCGTTTATCCTGCTGAACCTTTGCGTGTTAATTTTATGCATGATATTTCCAGAAATAGTTCTTTGGTTACCAAATAAAGTAATGGGGTAGGTAAACTTTATGTACAAGCATATATTGATACCAATCGATCTTTCACATAAAAGTGAAGCATTAGAATTACTCGCTATAAGCAGTAAGTTGGCGGACGAAAGTGGCGCTACTTTGCATATATTATATGTCGATCCTAGTTTAATACACCGCTCTAGTTATCCACACTTAGATCAAGCTAACTATCATAAACATTGCGAAGAAGCATTGAGCGAGATAGCAGAGCTTATTGCAGAACTGCCGGATAACTTACAAGGAATAAGCCACTCTAGGCAAGGAACCGTGCATGATCAAATTTTAAATGTTGCCAAAAAAGAGCAGGTTGATGCCATTGTGATGATGGCTAAAAAACCGGGGTTAAGTAGTTATTTTATCGGTTCAAATTCTGAGAGGGTAGTACGCCATGCCAAGTGCTCTGTGTTTATAACCCGAAGTGTCAACGATAAAAAATAATCATCAATACACAGTGAGATATCAGCATAACGTCACGAATAAAAATAACGTGAAGCAGTCGGAGCAAAGCGTAAGCAACAGCTTCAGCTTTGTTAATTGAAACAGGCGAAATAACGGAGTCATCGTGACCTGTGGGTAAGTTATGCTGACGCCTCACTTTTTTATTTGTGGCGCATCAACTCTGATGTCGCAATAATCCCCTTTATCTTTAACAAAGATATGCTCATCCATGTGGATATTTGTAGGACTATCTAAATAAACTGCCGCTATAGCGATGCCATCCTCAGTATTGTTTCTATAAGTATAAAAATGCCTTTTCTATAAGAAGTGCAGACTGGCTGCATACCTTTTACTAAAACTCAAAAAACCGTCAAAGGATTTAAGGTGGGTGAAAATCCAGTAAAGGAAACTGGTAATTTCATTGACTCATATGATGAAGCATTGAAAAACTTCGTAGCATGAATACAGCAGGCTGGAGAAACTGTGGAGCAGGAAATAGCCAAAGTGCTCATAAAGCAATTGGCTGGATTACTGAATCTGCTTCCCTTGTTCTATTATCAGAGAAAAACAATGAACGAAGAGTCGAGCTGTTTCAAGCAATGACTGACGTAGTAAAATAAATGGCTAACAAGCACCAGCAATCAAGCTGCGAAATCTTGTCGCTTTTTGTGCAAAAAGCCGCGCAAAGATCACCAAGCTTACTACGCTGTTGTGGTTTACATTACTCACGCATCAGTCGAATCATTCAAAAGCAGAGAGCAAAAGAAAAGACTCTTTCATGCATTAGTCACAGCTTTCCTGCTTTACCAAATTACTTCTTTTGATATGGTGCGACATATCATCAAAGCGCCTCCTACGTCAGGACTGTGAAAATATAGAAAGGTATCCTAGTTAGTGCTCATCCAGAAACGGATGTTTACTCAAACGGTTTAAGAGAGCTATATTTTTACAGCGTGCTGCAATTAACCAGTAATGAGCATGGATCTTTCGCTGGGTTTGTTGTATTTTTGATAGATAAGCGCTTTAATATTATGTTAACAATAAACTTCATTTTTTTTGTTTTTTAATATTTAAAATCAATAGTTTATTAGTATTTTTTAGTTAGTTCTAAAATAACCCTTAAACGCCTTCACTTGTACAATTAGAGCTTTGTATGCCAAATTCAGAAAAACGACTATCAGCTAATGTAGCCATTCCTAATATCGATATCACGCAAGTGTATGATCAGCATTATGCAGATGAAGATTTGCATTATGAAAGTTTAGAGAAACTAGCGGATTTTTTTGGGCGCAACATGGCAGTGCATCATCATGATCGCTTTTATCAGTTACATGTGGTGCTAAATGGCATCGTTAGAGTGCACTTAGATGAGGTTAGTTTTAATGCAAAAGGGCCGATGTTTTTTCTGACACCTCCCACTGTTCCGCATGCGTTTATTATCGAGGAGCAAGCAACTGGCCATGTGATTACCATTCGACAGCAACTTATTTGGCAATTGCTTGGCGAGGTAGACCAGCAAAATTGGATTGGTTTTATTAACCAGCCTTTATGTGTTGAGCTGCATGCAATAGAAAATAACAATAAAGCCAGTGTAGAACGTCTCTTGATGTTGTTAAATTTACTAACACAAGAAAACAGCACAAGAGAAAAAGCCCATCACATGCGTGCTATGCAATCGTTATTGCAGCTTATTTTGACTGATGTGTGTCGATTAGCTGATAAAGGAGTAACGCAGAAAAATATGGCAAAAGAAGATATTCGTATCTTTCATCATTTTAATGAGTTGATAGAACAGCATTATCGTCAGCACTTATCACTTACTCATTATGCAAACCATATAAAAATCACCGAAGCACGTTTAAATAATGTGTGTCGGCGCTTATCAGGTTTACCTTCAAAACGACTAATTATGGATCGGCTAGTGCAAGAATCACGTCGCTTGTTAAGGTTTTCGAGTATGTCTGTGACAGAGATAGGCTATCATTTAGGGTTTAAAGATCCCGCTTACTTTGCACGGTTTTTTCGAAGAAACGCCGGTGTTACTGCTAGCGAATTTAGAGAAAATAAAAATACTCTGCCTATTAGTGAGCTTTATTAAATAAGTGCTGTGCTTGTCGCTATTTATGAACAGTAGCCATGAAGCAGCGAAAAAAACTTGTGTGAGTTATAAGTCGTTTCTATCCTTATCGAACATAACGATAGCGTCATTGTCATTCATTTAGCAGTGATAATAATTATAGTTGATATTAATGCTATGCCTTTCGTTAGCCATCCCTCACATGGACTCTGAAGAAGGGTTTATGTATTTGAAATTATGTCTATTGATGGTCTTTAAGTATGGAAGGGGACTTAGCTCTTATTAAAAGTTTGTTTTATGATTAGTTCTAGAGCATAAGTTTTGGATGCTAGCGCTTTAAATTGATTGTCATCAATCTTAAATAAAGAAGTATATTACTTGAGTAATTAGAATATATATTCTATCGTAATCTGGTAATAGAATGTTTATAGTGATAATAACTAGATGAGAATAATATTTTATATTAATGTTTATAGCCTCATGAAGCTGAGGTTACGGCATCACAACTACGCTCCATAATACAGCGTTAAAATCTCAGCTATAAAGTCTAACTTGTCTCTTGTTTAGTGCGTTTGATTTAACCAATGGAACAAGTTTTCATCAGTGGCTTGTCCAATACTAAAAATAATATCGATTGGAGAAAAACATGAAAATTAAGCAAATTTTAGGACTCAGTGTGGCCGTTAGTGCGTTAACACTGTCAGCTACTTCGTTATATGCGGCTGAAAAACTCAACGTTATCTGCAGTGCTAACATCGATTGGTGCCAGTTGATGGTAACTGATTTTGAAAAAGAAACTGGCGTTTCTGTTAAGATGGCGCGTAAAAGTTCAGGTGAAACACTGGCGCAAATTCGTGCTGAAAAGCGTAACCCTAAAGTAGATATCTGGTGGGGTGGTACAGGCGATCCACATTTACAAGCCGCTGAAGAAGGTTTGAGCTATGAGTATAAATCAGAAAATTTAGGCCAGCTACAAGATTGGGCTGTACGCCAAGCTGAGCAATCAGGCTATAAAACAGTAGGTATCTATGCTGGTGGTTTAGGTTTTGGCTACAACGTTGATATTTTGAAAAAGAAAGGATTGCCTGAACCAAAAAGCTGGATGGACTTAACCAAGCCTATCTACAAAGGTGAAGTGCAAATGGCTAACCCCAATTCATCCGGAACAGCTTACACAACGCTTGCAACTATTGTACAAGTTTTTGGTGAAGAAGAGGGCTTCGAGTACATGAAGAAGCTACACAAAAACATTAACCAATACACTAAATCTGGTTCAGCACCGGTGAAAGCGGCAGCACGTGGAGAAAATACCATTGGTATCGTTTTCATGCACGATGCGGTTAAGCAAACAGTGAAAGGCTTTCCTATCGGTACCGCGTCTCCTAGTGAAGGAACGGGTTACGAAGTGGGTTCTATGAGTATTATTAAAGGGGCCAGAAACCTGGATAATGCTAAAAAATGGTATGAGTTCGCGCTACGTGCAGATATTCAAACTAGAGCCGCCACTGTTAAAGCTTACCAAGTACCTTCAAACAAAACGGCTACTGCGCCGAAAGAAGCGCCTCGTTTAGAAGATATCAAACTAATCGATTACGATTTCAAAACTTACGGATCATCTAAAACACGTAAACGCTTACTGGCTAAATGGGATAAAGAAGTTAAAGTTTTACCCCGTTAATCTTAGTTGTTGATAATGATTACTTGAATATAAGTGGTTATTAACTTGTAAGTTTATATAAGCGCTTAGTTATATAACTAAGCGCTCTGTAAGGATTTTTTATTATGCGCAAGGTAGTGTTGTCTTGGCTAATAGTAGGTATTTTTGGCTTTATAGCATTGCCTTGGTATGTTCTAGAAGATGGTTTATGGAATTTTGAATGGCTATTTGAAGAGTCTTTACTAGATACTGATTATGCATCAGCTTTGGTACAAAATTTTGTTAGTGAGAAAAATTGGTTGTGGCCTATCGGGCTATTACTATTAGCGCCATTATTCGCGTTTAAACAGCCGCTGAATAGCCCCGCTTTTTATAATACTCTTATCTACTCAGGGGCAGCAGGGTTGTTGTTCGTTTTTGGGCAAGGTTTCAGTGTTGGCATATCGGGTTGGGAGTGGCAGTTTTTAGAGAACTGGTTCGGCCCAATTGATGTGAGTCAGTATGGCTTAGGCTCTGGCGCTTTATTAGTGCTGAGCTGTTTTTTGTTTCAATTCACTACCGGCCTAGCAGCTAAAGGGGTGATGAAAGGCGATATTTTTGTAGTGGGCGCGATAGGGTTTGTTATCGCAAGTGTGGTTGTTTTCGTGTTTTACCCAGTATTAGGTATATTAATCAGCGCTTTTGTCGATGAAAACGGAGCGTTGGCGATTAGCAGCTTCTTTAATAGGCTATTTGCAGAAGATATTTGGGGGGTTGGTTGCATAGCAGGGGCAGGTGCTTGTGGTGTAGCAATCAACTCGCTAGTATTATCTGTTTCAGCAGCTACCCTTTCAACCTTGTTCGGTTTAGCGTTTGCCTTAGTGGCAGCACGCACTCATTTTATTGCTAAAAAGCCGATTCGCGCTTTAAGTATGCTGCCCATTATCACCCCTCCTTTTGTAATTGGTTTAGCGCTTATTCTACTATTTGGCCGTGCAGGTGTGGTGACACAGTTTCTTGATAGTACCTTTGGTATTGAGCCGAGTCGTTGGTTATATGGTTTGCCTGGCGTATTATTTGCGCAAGTATTGGCTTTTACGCCGATTACTTTTATGGTGATGATTGGTGTGGTTGATGGCATTAGCCCTTCAATGGAAGAGGCATCGCAAACACTTAGGGCATCACGCTGGCGAACTTTTGTAACAGTAACATTACCCTTGATGCGACCTGGTTTAGCGGCTGCATTTTTACTCGCTTTTATCGAAAGTATGGCTGATTTTGGTAACCCTTTAGTGCTGGGTGGCAATTTTGAAGTGATTTCCACCAAGATATTTTTTGCCATAGTCGGTGCACAAAGCGATCAATCAGCGGCCGCTATTTTAGCGATTGTTTTATTAATGTTTACGTTGAGTGCGTTCTTCTTACAACGTAAATGGCTGGGCAATAAATCTTACACGACAGTGACAGGTAAGGGCGATTCAGGTAATCACTCTATGTTGCCAAACAGAGTGAAATATACTGCACTTTCTATCGTACTGCCATGGACTGCTTTTACGATTGTTATTTATACGATGGTAATGTTCGGCGGCTTTGTTGAAACCTGGGGATTAGATCACAGCTTTACCTTAAAGCATTACATTGAAGCGTTTTCTATCACCCAAGGCGATCACGGATTAGTATTTAGCGGTGCGGCTTGGAATTCCTTTTCTACCACTATTTCTATTGCGATGATTTCGGCGCCTTTGACCGCCGCAATTGGTTTGCTGGTGGCTTACTTGTTAGTGCGCCAAAATTTTGTGGGTAAACAGTCTTTTGAATTTGGCACGATGCTCAGCTTTGCAATTCCTGGCACTGTAATAGGCGTGAGTTACGTATTGGCATTTAACGTACCGCCTCTTGAGCTAACAGGTACTGGCGTGGTGTTAGTGCTGTGTTTTATCTTTCGTAATATGCCAGTAGGTGTGCGCGGCGGTATTGCGGCAATGAGCCAATTAGATAAAAGTTTGGATGAAGCGTCGCTAATGCTAGGGGCGAATAGTTTTACCACGCTCAGAAGAGTGATTCTACCTTTGCTTAAACCCGCTATTTTCTCATCAATAACTTACGGGTTTGTCCGAGCAATTACGTCGATCAGCGCGGTTATTTTCTTAGTCAGTGCTGATTATGATATGGCGACATCCTACATTATTGGGCGCGTCGAACACGGTGATTACGGCATAGCGATTGCTTATTCATCAGTACTTATCGTTATTATGCTGATTATGATTTTGTTAATGCAGGTTTTGATCGGCACTAGAAAGCTTCATCGCCAAGAGCAAGAGTGATTACAGAGGTTTAATTAAATGAGTATAAAGTCGACAGCGGCTTCGGTTGAGTTTCGCAACGTAGGTAAAAGTTATGGGCAAGTTAAGGCGATAAAAGATGTTTCTTTCACGGTAGAAGCCGGCACGTTAGTGACATTGCTAGGGCCCAGCGGCTGCGGTAAAACAACCACGCTGCGGATGATAGCAGGGCTTGAACAAGCAAGTTCTGGGCAGATATTTATTGGCGATCAAGATGTTACTAATGCATCGGTAATGATGCGTGATGTCAGTATGGTGTTCCAATCATACGCGTTATTTCCACATATGAGTGTATTAGAAAACGTCGCTTATGGTTTGCGTGAGCAAGGTTTGAAAAAGGATCAAGCCTATTCTCAAGCTGAAGAAGGTATGGCAATGGTTGGTCTAACAGGTTTTGGTGATCGAATGCCTAACCAACTTTCAGGTGGGCAGCAACAACGCGTAGCGGTAGCGCGTGCGTTAGTTTTAAAGCCAAAAGTATTATTATTTGACGAGCCGCTTTCAAACTTAGATGCAAAGTTGCGCCGTAAAGTGCGTGAAGAAATACGTGAGTTGCAACAAAGCTTAGGGCTAACATCTGTGTATGTTACTCATGATCAAGAAGAGGCGATGGCTGTTTCAGATAAGATCATCGTGATGAACGAATCGGTTATTTCACAACACGGCACTCCTCATCAGTTGTACGAGCAGCCGCAAAATACTTTTATCGCGGACTTTATCGGTGATGCAACTTTAGTCAAAGGTACTTATATAAGCCATGATGAGAAGCAGGTAAAAGTACAGTTAGATAACATTGAAGTAGATTTAGCACATCGTAATATAAGTAATTTACAAGGCTCGTTAGATATAGCTATAAGGCCTAACAGCATTTATGTAACGATTGAGCCAAGCACCCATAGTAGTGGCCAAACTATTAAAGGCACAGTGACAAAATCAGTCTATTTAGGTGGACATGTAGAGTATGAACTAGAGACGGCACTAGGTAGTTTGTTTGCTGTGGATCATCAAGCACAACAAGCCATAGCAAGCGGCAGCAGTGTGTATGTAAACATTGCTTCTCAAGGCATCGCATTGGTAGGTTGACACTGTTCATTAAAAAGGAAAAGGTGTTGATAAATACTTAGCAGTTGTTGAAATTCAATGTTAGCATTCACAAAAATAAGATGAAGAAGCCATAGAGCTGAAACCTCTGGTTACAATTGAAAACATTGAATAGCGAAAGCAGTGCACAAGGCGAGCGTTTATGAGTGATGAGAAGGTGCATTTAAATAGCACTGCTAAAAAAGATCAGTTAACTATCAGTGTCATAGGTGCTGGTATTATCGGTGTGCTGTGCGCATTAAAGTTACAACGTGAAGGGCACCAAGTGACTTTGATTGATAAAGAAGCACCTGGTAATGGTTGCTCATTTGGAAATGCCGGCATTTTAGCCCGTTCATCTTTCGTTCCGCTATCTAGCCCCAGCACTTTGATGCAAGCCCCTAGTTGGCTGCTAAAACCTGATGGCCCATTGTGTGTTAACTGGAGCTACTTACCTAAAATAATCCCATGGCTTTTTAATTATATTAAAGCGGGGTTTCGCGCTGATTTAGTCAAGCGCGGAGAAGATATTCATCAATTGACTGATCAATCAGTGCAAATGTATAAAGCGCTTGCCGCGCAGTTAGGTTGTGATGATCTAATTGTTGAAACAGACTATTTGCAAGTTTATCGCAGCCGCGCTGGTTTTGAAAAAGGCGAAGGCGATATGAATGCAAGGCGCCGTTTAGGTTTTGCGATCAATAATTTAGATGCCGCCCAATTACAGGCATTAGAGCCTAATCTATCTAAAGAATATATGTTTGCCCATCACTTAACCGATCACGCTTTTGTCAATGATCCGCACGCTTTAGTGCTGGCCATTTATGAAAGTTTTTTGCAGCAAGGCGGCACCTTCGTGCAAGAGGCAGTGAATGATATAAACCTTGGTGAAAAGTGCGAAGTAGTGACAGCTGGGCAAACGATTAGTAGCGATAAATTAGTGGTAGCTGCGGGGGCATTTTCTGGCAGAATATTAAAAAGTACGGGCGTTAATATCCCAATAGAAACTGAGCGTGGCTACCATATCACCTGCCCAGATCCGCAAGTACAAGTTAACCGGCCAGTTATGGATGGCGATTTGAAATTCTTCGTCAGCCCAATGAGCATGGGGCACCGATTTGCAGGGCTGGTAGAATTAGCAGGCTTGGATCATCCGCTACAAGAGCGACGCGTTAAAGTGCTAGAGCGCAGCGCCAAACTAATGCTACCAGGCGTCAATACCGAAAATGCTACTTCATGGATGGGCTTTAGACCCACCTTCAGTGATAGCGTACCTGTAATTGGCGCAGCGCCAAATGATGAGCGTGTGATTTACGCGTTTGGCCATCAACATCTAGGGCTAACTTGCGCACCAATGACCGCTAATATCGTCAGCGATTTGATTGCACAGCGCCCTTCACAAATAGATATCTCTTGTTATGATATTAAGAGATTGTTGTAGTTAAGAACAAACGGATATTTTATTTTGTAGCGCACTATCTATTAACCTTTTTATCCATGTATCGCTGAGTTATTTGTAAAACAAGGGAAATAAAATGCTACACAGAAAACCTTTCTACTTTCTTCGCCACGGTCAAACAGATTGGAATATCGCTGGGCGATTTCAAGGGCAAACCGACATTCCTTTGAACGAGAACGGAAGGGCGCAAGCCACTGCACTGCATAAGCAAATAGCACAGCTAGATTTAGGCATGATTTACGCCAGCCATTTAAGTCGCGCACATGATACTGCTAAGTTAGTTAATGTAAGCGCGGGCTTGTTAGTTGAAATCATGGATGAGATAAAAGAAGTCACTATTGGCGAGCGTGAAGGCGATCCTAGAGGCGAATGGTATGTGAAATGGAAAGCCGGAGAATTGGTGATTCCCGGCGCTGAAACAAGAGCAGATTTCCGCTCTAGGGTGGCGGTAGGTTTAAACAAAGCACTAGGTAATGCAAGGGTGCCGTTAATAATTTCACATGGTGGAGTGTACGGTGCTTTAGAAGAAGTTATCAATATCACTCCTAAAATATCAATCACTAATTGCATGTTATTGCGCTTGGAGCCCGATCCAAAAAATGCTTCAAATTGGCTGGTGACGGTGTTATCTGAACAATGAAAAGGATAGATATGAAGCGCGTTAGAAGTTAGGGGTGAATCAAAACTCTTATCTATAGAGCTTGAACGTTGAGCAATATTTATTACATTTGATTAAACGCTTCGACTGTTGTTAATGAGTTTGTTTTATTATTCATGTTTAATTGTCTTTAAATAGCGGTAGTAACCTTGCTTATAAAGGAAACATAATACAAAAGTTGCCGACATAAATAAGACAATAGTTGCGGCAGGGGAACTGTCAAAATAAAAGCTACTATAAGTGCCTATTAACGAAGAGCCTAGCGCCACAGTGACGGCAGTTTTTATCATACTGCTAAAGCGTTTTGTCACCAATACAGCACAAGCGCCTGGAGTAATAAGTAAGGCAATTGACAAGATCATGCCCACTGCTTGTAACGCAGCAACGATGCCCAATGCTAACATTACTTGAATGGCGTAATGCCAAAAACGTATGCTAATACCGGTCGCTTGAGCCTGTTTCTGATCGAAGATAAGTAACAGTAAATCTCTGCCTTTTATACAAAATACGCTAAGAATTACTAAGGTAATGAGCGTTGTTTCTATTAAATTGGCCATTGTTATACCTAACACATCACCAAATAATAGATGGGTTAAATGTAAATCTGTTGCAGTTTTGTGGAACATAATAATCCCTAGCGCAAACATACCGGAAAAAACGATACCCATAATGGTATCTTCACGTAATTTACTATGCTGTTTAACGAAGCGGGTTGAAATCGCACAGCAGAGCCCTGCAAAGAAAGCGCCAATCGATAGCGGGATAGCCAAAAAATAAGCGAGAACAATACCAGGTAATACTGCATGCGCAATCGCATCTCCCATTAAAGACCAGCCTTTAAGTACAATGTAACAAGATAAGATAGCCATCGGAAAGCTGATAATCGTTACCGCGAGAAACGCTAGCTGCATGAATTCAAATTCAAAAGGTAGCAGTAAACTGTGTAGTATTGCACTATCTAGAAACGGATCAAAAAGGGTATAAATATCAAACATAGTGCTCCCCTGGTGCTAATGTTTCAGTGATGACAGCTGGTGTGTTTAATGATTTTACTTGAGTGTTTTTTATATTTGATTGATGGCGTTTTCGACGAAAAAGAAAGCCTTGGCTAGGCGAGAGAAAGAATGCAGCAATAAAACACAATGTTTGTAAACTCACAATTAAAGCACCTGTGGTGCCATTGATAAAATAGCTGATATAAGTACCAAGCAGTGCGCTGCCCATGCCAATGCTGATGCTGATGTAAATAATATGTTTGAATTTAACACTGAGTAAATAAGCTGTAGCCCCTGGCGTCACTACCACTGCAATTACTAATAAAGCACCCACTGTTTGCATTGCAGCAAGTGTAGTTGCGCTTAGCGCTGCAAAAAATAGCACTTTGATTATGCGCGGATTAATCCCAGTAACCCAAGCTTGTTGCTCATCAAAGAAAACCAGTAGTATATCTTTCCAGTACAGGCTTAAAAAAGTTAATGTGATGATGCTGATAATAAGCATTTGCAGGCTATCCCATGGTGCAATAGCTAATAAATTGCCCATTAACACTTGTTGTAAATCAATAGAGCTAGGGTTTATAGATAGTAAAAATAATCCGGCAGCAAAAAAGCTAGTGAAAATTAAACCAATGGCCACATCTTCTTTTAAAATGCTACGCTCTTTTATAAACAGGATTGCGATAGCTGCCAGCCCACCTGATACGAAAGCCCCGACAGAAAACGGCAGCCCTAACATATAAGCGAGCGCCACACCGGGTACAGTGGCATGAGAGAGCGCATCGGCAATTAGTGACCAACCGCGTAAAATTAGGAATGCTGACAAAAAGGCGCAAACCGCACAAATTAAGGTGCTCAACAATAGTGCGTTTATCATATATTGATAATTAAAAGGTTCTAATAAATAGCTCATTTTTCTCCAATGGCTTTGGCGCAGCTTAGTTTAACAGCATGGTTTATGCTATATAGGCGTTTAGCTACTTTAAATAACAATTCCTAATGGTGTGTATTTTGATCCCGTGAGGTGCAAAAAATCATCTGTATCTGGATGTAAACTAATCACTCATCGGCATTGGCTATTTGCTCTAAGCCCTTTTCGCCGTAAAGAACTATAGGTCGTTCATCATCTGTGATAACTGTAACTTCGCGCCTATCTTGATCTAGATGTAAGCTTTCAGCACTCAGTACAAAACGGCGTAGTACACCGCCAAAAGCTTTTTGTAAGTTTTGAGCGGTAAAAACATCTTTCGTTTTTCCGCAAGCGAGTAATACTTTATTGATCAAGACAGCATGGTCGCAGAACGCTGGCACACTACCTAAATTATGAGTAGATACTAGAATCGTTTTTCCCTGAGTAGCCAATTCCTTTAATAAGTGAATTATTTGCTCTTCAGTGGTGACATCTACCCCAGTAAAAGGCTCATCTAACAAAATAATGCTACTTTCTTGGGCGAGAGCCCGTGCTAAAAACACACGTTTGCGCTGACCTCCAGAAAGCTCACCTATTTGGCGCTTCTTGAAATCTTGCATACTGACTCTAGCCAGGGCTCTATCTACCCATTGATGATCAACCGCTTTAGGGATGCGAAGCATGTTCATGTGTCCAAAGCGGCCCATCATCACTACATCTTCAACGAGCACCGGGAAATTCCAATCAATATCTTCATTTTGTGGAACATAAGCAATTTGGTTTTGCTTTAATGCTTTGCTAACGGGTAACCCAATAATACTTACTTGCCCTTGATGGCAGGGAATAAAACCCATAATCGCGTTGAAAAGAGTCGATTTACCACTACCATTGATACCTACTAATGCGGTGATTGAGCCTTTAGATATATCAAAGCTAACTCCTTGAATAGCGGTGTGTCCATTGTTGTAAATAACACTGACGTTATCAATGCATATAGCGGCATGCTGTTGGCTATCTTCAGCTGCTGAATGTGTTGATCTACCCATTGAAGAACTCCCTTTTACAATTATGTACTGAACTTTTAACACCAATGTAGGCTTAAGGTTGCGCGGTTAAACCTTGCACAATAGTTTGCATAGTGACGGTTAATAGGTGGATATAACTTGGCACAGGACCATTTTCGTTACTCAAAGAATCAACATAAAGCACGCCTGCGTAATTTGCTGCTGTTTCTCTAGCGATTTGTTTAGCAGGTTTATCAGAGACTGTGCTTTCACTAAATATGGCGTTAATTTTATGCTGTTTTACTTGATCAATCACATTACGCATTTGCAGTGGGGAGCCTTGTGCATCGGCATTAATAGGCCAAATAAACACTTCTTCCAATCCTAAATCTCTAGCGAGATAACTAAAGGCTCCTTCACTGCTGACTAGGAAACGCTTATTGGCAGGCAGGGAGTTAAGCTGTGCTTTGAAAGGGGCAGTTAAGCGGGTGATTTTTTGCCCGTACAGATCGGCATTGATTCGATAAAAATCCGCATTAATAGGATCTATTTTTGTAAGTGCAGCGCGAATATTATCAATATAGATCAGCGCATTTTTAGCAGACATCCAAGCGTGGGGATTAGGTTTGCCCTGATACTCGCCTCCATTAATACTCATAGGGATAATCCCTTTAGTTAGCACTGCTTTGGGAGTGTCATTTATATTATGGTAAAATTTTTCGAACCAAAGCTCTAGATTCATGCCGTGCCATAAAATCAAATCGGCACCTTTTGCTTTGACAATATCTTTAGGAGTAGGTTGGTAGTTATGAATTTCTGCGCCTGCTTTGGTGATGGATACAACGTTAGCTTTATTACCTGCAATTTGCTGGGCAATGTCGGCAAATATTGTAAAAGTGGTGACAACTTTCAATGGCTTAGCTATTACTGACTGAGTATTTGAAGCACTAGCAAAGCTTGTAAACAAGTAAATTAGTATTGTTAGAGTAGTCGTAGCGGTAGAGAAGATTTTTTTGTAAGTCATAAGAGTAAATTCATATTCATTAATTGATAATGAGAATATAAATCATTTAGATTTAAAATAAAACTAAATTATACTTTTTATAATTTTAAAGCCAGCATTTTTAAGGTGATATATTGCGAAATGCATTAAAAATGCCAGTAGCAAGAAAATGCTATTGCTAAAGAAGTCCAATAAAATGCGCTGCTTTTAATGCACAGTCAAGTCAAGTCAAGTCAAGTTAAGCAGCACTGAGCAAGAGGTGGTTTTATGAATCCGCCCATTGAGCTGCAATATTATTGCGAACATCCTTTACGGCCATTGTGCTGCCCGTATTATGTTTTTAGTGGTTTGAAAAATAGCGGCTAAAATTATACACATCAAGGCAGAAATTAGTGTGCATGTCATTCATACAAGCGCACCACTTAAGTCTGCACGAGAGGGACAAAACTAACCTTTTTCTAAAGCGCTTATATAAGCAGGGCGGCTTTGCACAGAATGCAAATATGCTTGAGTGTGGGTTTTTCCTTCAAGCAGGTTTATATTGTTGGCGATTTCAAGCGTGATTGTCATCATTATATCCGCGGCACTAAATTGCTCGCCTGCAAAGTAAGGGCGTTGGGCTAGTGTTGACTCAATATAATTGAAATCTAACTCAAGCTCTTTGGCGATGTAGCCATCCATTGGTTGAGCGTTTTCCCTTGATTCCATATTCATGAATAATTTAGTGATCACAGGTAGGCCAAGCGATCCTTCAGCAAAGTGAAGCCATTCAAGGTAAGCGTAGTATTGCGCACTGTCAGCCGCGGGGCGCAATTGCTGATCGTTACTATAAGTGTTTAATATATATTCCATTATTGCGCCCGATTCACATAAAGTGATATCGCCATCGACAATGATAGGTGCTTTAGCTAACGGGTGAATTGCCTTTAAGCTGCTTGGTGCAAGGTGAGTAGCAGGGTCACGCTGATGATTTACAATTTCATATGTATGGCCTAACTCTTCTAGTAACCAAATAACGCGCTTTGAGCGAGACTGATTTAAATGATGTACTTTTAACATAAACAGTTCCTATAAGTTAATTCAAACAAGTGTTAACAGTTAATGGGGGCTGCGCGTTAGTTTTCAAATAACCCAGGTGCTACTTTGCCTAGCCCGTATTGAAAAAACTAGTAATAAACGACAGGAAAAGAGCAAAGAGAGCCCAAAGCAGAGCAAGGGTGCAGGTAAAAAGATAGTGGTATTTGTTGAAGCTAACAAATACCGGATGTGTAAATTATATCTATCTAGCCGTTAAAGCATCGCTAATAATTCAGGGTTCGCTGCAGGCTTGGTGACATGGTTTGTATAATTAGACAGCGTTTTAATCGTCACTACTACAATCAATTCCATGTAGTTTTGTTGAGTAAAGCCGGCTGCTATAAATTCATTAATATCAGCTTCTTCTACCCAGCCGCGATTCTCAACTAATAACTTGGTGATTTTGGCAACTGCTTTATCACTAGCATCTTCAATTTCACCACCGCTATTTAATGCATCCAAACTTTGTTGATTAGCGCCTGATTTTTTGCCAATAGCACGATGCGCCGTTGTACAAAAATCGCAGTTGTTAACAACACTGCTAGTTAGTAATGCAACTTGCAGTTGAGCGGCAGGTAAGCTGCTTTGCGCTAATAATTCATTGAGCTGAAGATAGGCTTTAACCGCGATAGGTGCTTCAGCCATATAGCCAAATAAATTAGGCACAAATCCGTAACCCTTCTCTATGCCTGCTAATATTTCTTGGCGTTCACCGGTGGTGTTTTCAGTGGTGTGGAAAGTAAAATTGCTCATGTTGTGTTCCTTAAGATAGTGTTCAATTGGTTAATTAATGAGTGAAGCTATCTTAAGTTAAATAATTTGTGCAATGAATGCTTTAAAGTACATACTTAATGCTTAATCGTTCAAGAAATAGTAGGGCCGATACTATTAACAATGAATATGTTAGATTTTTAAATATAATCGAATAAAGAAAAAGGAGAGCGTGATGCGAGCATTTTCTGATGTTTTGACAACTTTAGGTATGCAGGTTGATATTTATCATAATGCAAAAGTATGTGGTCAGTGGCTGATTAGCGAGCACGGTATAGGGGCTACATGCTTTCACATAGTGACTGAAGGACGTTGTAAACTGCAGGTGCCTGGGCATTTAGATTGTGTTTTAAATTGCGGTGATTTAATTATATTTCCTCGCGAATTAGCGCATACGATGTCTGTTATTGATGAAGTGCAAGGGGAGCAGCAGCATTTAGAATTTGCATTAGCTAAAGATAGGCAAGGTACTGGAATGTTGTGTGGTGAAGTGAAATTTACACACCCCGCTGCCCAGCAGGTTTTAAATGAATTACCCGCTGTATTTATCATAGAAATCGCCGATAGTGTGGTGTGGTTAAAAGCGTTACTAGAGCTGATAATGTATGAAAATTACCATCCCAGTGCGGCATCTAGTGTCATCTTAAATAATGTTTCAGAACTGCTGTTTGTTTATGCTTTACAGTATCACTTTACTCAGCAAAAGCAGGATCAAAACCAAGGTAATGGCAGTTTTCTAGCACTGTATCATCATCCGCGTTTGAGTAAAGCAATTGAAGCGGTGCACAAAGATCCTCAACAGCCATGGACGCTGGCGTCACTTGCGCAAACAGCCAGCCAATCACGCACTTCCTTTAGCACACAGTTTAAACAAGTTAGCGGATGGAGTGTGATGCAATATCTTACTTGGTGGCGCATGCAGTTAGCTTGGAATGCATTAATAGAAGGACGCAGTGTTGCCAATGTGGCAGCAGAGGTGGGATATCACTCGGAATCTGCTTTTTCAAGGGTTTTTCTTAAGAGCTTTGCTGTGAGTGCCGGAAAAGTACGACGTAATCCACAGCATTATAAAAACAATGCTTTAAAAGAACGAAGCTAAATAATGCGAGAGCTCAGAGAGCTTTGCCGTTTACAGTTGAGTTCGACAATGTTTGAGGTGTACTACTGTGAGAGTCCAGCATACCTTAAGCCAAGTGCATGATAACTGCGCTTAATAATGCGGGGTTAAAACCGGCTCAATACGCAAGAAGCGCGGCACATTGGTTCTGCTATTGTGCCAATTTTGTTAAGAATTCTAAGGGGTAACTAAAGCTGTTATACCTGTAAATAGAGGCATGCTGCGCTCCGATTGCCTTGTCTAATTATCGCTTGCTACGTTATGCAGAGTCCCGTTATATTAAATACCAGGATAGATGAGTGCTTGTTTTTCATTGGTTTTAGCACTTTTCTAAAATGAGCTCTTGAAAAACAGCCTCGCTACCTGCTTTGATAAAAGCGCTTAATTGGTAATCAGGATAACTGGCTATCATCACTTGCTCAAATGATTGCTTTTGCTCGTCACTTAACAAATGGTTATCGTTAACCATGCTTAATAGATTGGCTCTGTAGTGAATAATGTAGTCAATTTGTGCCTGAATCAGCTCAGCGGTGTTGCCTGCTAAGCCATGGCCGGTAAATAGCAATGTGACATCGGATATCTCGGTGAGTAATTGCTTTAATACCTGTAACCACTGTTGGCTATTACCATCATTCATAAACCCATGCATATTGTTAAAGACGACATCACCTACGAAAACTGCCGAGCTATTTTTTCCTAAAGTGAAATACAGATCACTGCTAGACTCTGCCGCGCCAAGATCTCTAAATCGATACTCAAGGCCATCTAAATTAAGCACATCGCCATCATCAACGAGTTGATCAGGCAGTAATTTATACTCGGGCCATTCTTTACCAAAGTAAGGTTTCCATTTAAGCTCTTTTGCATCAACGGTATTTTTGATGCAATCTCTGACTCCTATTGTGCTAATAATGGGAATTTCCCCCAAACCATCAATAACAACACCGGTGCCGTTATAATGATCTGGATGACCGTGGGTAATAATAACGCAAATAATTGGCTTACCTATATCGTTTGCGTGTTGGCGCAACAAGGCCGCATCAGAATTAATCATCATAGTGTCGACCACAACCAGTGCATTCTTGGTTTCTATAATGTAAGCATTCGTAAAAAAAGTATGCTCGCTTGATGTGAGCATATGAACAACGAACCCTTGGTCACTATAAGAGAAGCGGTTGTATTTCAGTTTGCTTTGCGTGCTAATAAAGCTCATCTTGCTATCCTTTATTTATGTTTTTCGATGCAGCTTTGGCTAGTTGCTGCCGACAATAGTGTTTTTTTCAGAAAAACTGAATATTAGCCGTTAAAGCATCGCTAGTAATTCAGGGCACGCTTCGGGCTTAATGACACGATTCGTGTAATTAGATAGCGTTTTAATCGTTATCACTACAATCAATTCCATGGGGTTTTGTTGAGTAAAGTCAGCGACTCCCAGCTCCTTCATATCAGATTTTTCTGCTCAAGGGTAATTATCAATCAATAACTTAATGATTGTTCTAAAATGCCGGTTTAATAAGTGATTGTTCGAAAGTGAGTGATGGGGTTGTTGCTGATGTTTTGGCAGTGCTCAGTATGTAGCTAAGTATGCGAGTAATATACGAAAAAGCAAGCGAGCAAGTGCTCGCTTTCTAGTTGAGTTTTATAGCTTGTTTGAAGCTAAGTTTAATATTCTTTAATTAAGTAATCGAAAGCCGAAAGTGAAGCTTTGGCACCTTCACCCATCGCGATCACTATTTGCTTGAAAGGCACGGTTGATACATCGCCTGCTGCAAAAATACCTGGCTGAGTTGTCTGGCATTTTTCATCAATAACGATTTCGCCATGTACAGTACGTTCAACTACGCTACTTAGAAATTCACTGTTAGGTAACAAGCCTATTTGTACAAAAATACCCGATAATGGCTGTTGCTTTAGCTCGCCGCTGATTCTGTCTTCATAGGCAAGTGCAACTACTTTGCCATTTTCAGCAATCACTTCTTTAGTGGCCGCATTTTTGATGATAGTAATTTTGTCATTCGCTAACGCTTTCTCAACTAGTACTTTATCGGCTTTAAGGTCTGCTAGAAACTCAAACACGGTTACGTGCTTAACCATCGATGCTAAATCAAGGGCTGCTTCAATACCCGAATTACCACCACCGACTACCGCTACCTCTTTACCTTTAAAGAAAGGGCCATCACAGTGCGGGCAATAAGCAACGCCTGATCCTACATTTTCTTTCTCGCCAGGGACGCCTAGCTCACGCCATTTTGCACCTGTTGCGATGATGATAGTTTTACTTTCAATTACTTCACCGCTAGATAG
>JBALXS010000226.1:0-4992 GCA_036960485.1 Oceanospirillaceae bacterium | reverse complement strand
TCTGGTTTGGGACCAGAGGGTCGTAGGTTCGAATCCTGCTGCCCCGACCACTTATCTATAAAACGTCACATTAAAAAATAGTAATATATAAAAAGATATACTCGGGGCATAGCGCAGTTTGGTAGCGCATCTGGTTTGGGACCAGAGGGTCGTAGGTTCGAATCCTGCTGCCCCGACCACTTATCTATTATTTCATTATTAAATTAACACACCTGCTATCCAACTAATAATCATGTAAATTCCACTACTAAAAATCACAGACGCTAGATTTTCAAAAAATCATTAATGGCGGGTAACTGTGAGCATCACTTAAAATACATTTAACTCCATGTACTTGCATCATTAAACACATTTTCTAGCCTCATTCACCGTTAACACTACAAAGCCCTAGCATGTATTATAAATTAAGCTTTATAATGTATTCTTTACATGCACCAAGCTAAATCAACAGAATATCGAGATAAAACTATCACAGACTCAAAGCATATATTTATATATGCATACATTGAAGCTGTGTTTAACTTCCCTATCTTCATATACCGCTACCCTGCAATCACCAATTAATTAGCGTAGCGAACATTAGCTTTATACCTGCCAAGATTTGGAGTATTTAATGCCCGACGAGAATTTACTCGATCAAGCTCAACCACAGCTAGACGTTGTTAGAAAAAAAAGTCCTGCTGAAGCAAATATTGAACCGCAAGAGCTAGGCAAAAGAGTTAAAGAAATAAGACTACAGCAGAACTTAACACTTGAAGAAGCAAGCAAGTTAACAGGCTTGGCTCGCTCTACTCTCTCCAAAATTGAAAATGAGCAAATATCCCCTACCTTCAGCGCTGTTTCTAAACTAGTAAAAGGGCTTGGCATTGATATACCACAATTATTTGCAAAAACCAGCACTCAATCTGGTAGGAGCGGACGCAGAGATATCACCCGCGCTGGAGAAGGCAAGCCACGCTTAACACCCACTTACGAACACCAAATATTGGGTGCACAACTACTTAACAAAAAAATGTTGCCTTATCATACAACGATTCGCGCTCGTTCTTTTGAAGAATTTGATGGCTGGGTTCGCCACCAGGGCGAAGAGCTTCTTTACGTACTTAGTGGCAGCATTACTTTTTACACCGAATTTTATGAACCCATCCATCTAGGTCTAGGTGATAGTGCATATTATGATTGCGGAATGGGCCATGCAGTAGTTTCCACCAGTACCACCGATGCAGAAATATTATGGGTGACAGCTTAATCGCTATCATCCATCCTCTTTACAAGCATAAGAAACTATAGCCGAACGGCTAATAGCACATCTACAGCTAATCAAATCGATAAGCTCACTCGCAACAGCAAGAAGCGCCCTCACACTCCTATTTCATTAATGACAATTCAAGCAAAGGATGACTAATTTGAATTTATCAAGGAGATGAAAGCAAATTAAATGGAACTTCGATTAAGCCTTTCACACTAATCCACGGGAAAGCTTATTGATGGAGGTTTTAGATCAACTTTAGTAAGCTGCTTATTTTTTAGAAAAATTAATTACTTAAACCTTCCCTAAATCTAATACACAAAACATTTCCTCAAATCAGAATGCTATATTTTAAAAATCTACCTTAAAGCTGTTATGCCATTATCTTGCAAAATAACGCATTTTAGCGAGCATATAAGCGCAATTACACTTAATGTATTCATTTAACTACAAACAAACATGTACTTTAAGTAATTTTCGTATATAATATGCCTCCGTATTTATCACATCTTCGCTGGCAATTTCGCCGGCCACTAATATTGCAGGTTCAAATACATCATGTCATCTGATGAGCTGCCATCTTTTTCAGCCATGGGCATAACTGGCCCATTACTTAAATCAATACAAGAAATTGGTTATGAAGCACCATCCCCTATACAAGCTGCGAGTATTCCGTTATTACTCGAAGGCAAGGATATAATAGGTCAGGCGCAAACTGGTACTGGTAAAACAGCTGCTTTCGCATTACCACTTATGTCACGCATCGATGTCTCGAAAAAGACACCGCAATTATTAGTTTTAGCACCTACTCGTGAATTAGCGATCCAAGTTGCAGAAGCTTTCCAGACTTATGCACGTCATATCCCTAATTTCCATGTACTACCTATTTACGGTGGTGCAGCTTATGAAGGACAACTACGTCAACTAAGACGTGGTGTTCAAGTTGTTGTTGGTACTCCTGGCCGTGTGATGGATCACATTCGCAAGGGTACTTTGAAACTTGACGGCCTTAATGCTTTAGTTTTAGACGAAGCAGACGAAATGCTACGCATGGGTTTCATTGACGATGTAGAGTGGATCCTTGAACACACTCCTGACACACGTCAAATTGCACTATTCTCAGCGACCATGCCTTCTGTTATTCGCCGTGTTGCAACTAAGTATTTAAATGACCCGCATGAAATAAAAATTGCGAGTAAGACATCTACTGCAACTACGATCAATCAAAAGTACTGGCGTGTAGCTGGTTTGCACAAGCTAGATGCCCTAACGCGCATCCTAGAAATGCAATCTTTTGATGCGATGTTAATCTTTGTTCGTACCAAGTCAGCTACGATTGAACTTGCTGAAAAATTAACCGCTAGAGGCTACGCTTGCGAAGCTTTGAACGGTGATATTCCACAGCAACAACGTGAGCGTACTGTTGATAAACTAAGAAAAGGTAAGTTAGATATCTTGATCGCAACCGATGTTGTTGCACGTGGTCTTGATGTTGAACGCATCTCTTGTGTTTTGAACTACGATATACCTTACGACACTGAGTCTTATGTACACCGTATCGGTCGTACTGGACGTGCTGGTCGTTCAGGTGAAGCTATTTTGTTTGTATCTGCCCGTGAACAACGCATGCTCCGCATGATTGAGAACGCGACGAAACAAAAAATAGAGCCTATGTCACTGCCTTCTCCTAAAGACATCAACCTAAAGCGCGTTGATACCTTTAAGACTAAGATCAGTGAAGTTCTAGATAGTTCTGACCTTTCTTTGTACATGGATCTGTTAGTAGATTACCAGAAAGAACACGATTGTGATCCCCTACATATAGCAGCAGCACTTGCTTCTATCGTGCAAGGTGATACGCCACTGTTGATTTCTGAAAAAGAATCTAGCACTCCTGTAGAATTCGGCGAAGGTAGTGGCGAAGGACGCGGACGTAACGAAAGAGGTTCTCGTCGTGAAAGAGGTGAACGTCCTGAAAGAGGCGAGCGCACTGAGCGAGGCCCACGTGCTCCACAAGGTGATATGCAGCGTTATATCTTGAGTGTCGGTCATGAACATGGTGTTAAGCCTGGTAATATCGTTGGTGCAATTGCTAACGAAGCCAATATTGACAGCAAATACATTGGCCAAATTGAAATTCAAGATAATACTACCTTGATTGACTTGCCTGCAGGCATGCCAAAAGACGTAATGGATATCCTACGTAAAGCTTCAGTTTGCGGTCAAAAGCTAAACTTAAAGCCTACTGATGAAGAAATTTCTAAATCTAAAGCGCCTAGTAAGCGTCGCCGTCCACGTAACCGCGATTAAGCTATAGATATTTAAATCTTCATTCAATGAGGGCATCGATGTTTAACACATCGCCCTCATTGAATTATCCTTTTCAAGTTTTATTCTTTTCTATTACTCCTCTATCTTGATCTCACACTGTGTAACTTTTCTAATCGTGCTTTATCTATAGGCAATAGCACCTTCATACACTTATCTGTCAAGTAACTATAAATCGCCCATTAAAAGCTATCCTTCTCTCTGCCTGCTTCCTATATATCTATGCAATCTTACGGCTCAATATTGGGATTAATTCCCGAAATCAAATAGACAACACAAAGAACTTGCGCTTTAAACATCCTTTAGATTAACATTTATAGGGCTCCACTAAAGACAAATTAAACCTTGAGAAACATGCTTAAGGCACTGTCACTGCTTGATTTATGTCACACAAGTTATTGAGGGAATCTGTTCTTTTATACCCTCAGTATTAGCATACGAATTGTCAGTTTTAATACGCTCATCCAATAAATATAAGAAATAACTTGAAAGTCGTTAATAGCTACATGGATATTAAATAATGATTGTTTTAATTAAAAGTATTTGAAAAGGTGCTTAATGAAACTTCACTTTACTACAGCTAATAATAGGAGGGTGTAAAAATAATTGTGTAACGCCTTATTACCGATAATATAGCCACGATACAAACTTAATTCTGGATATCTACTACACTATTAACTGTAGCTTGCCTTGCTAGAACTATAAAAGCGTCACCGCTATATTAAAAGTTACCTATGGGTGATGTAGTATCTAATAGATGCATGATTGACTTCCAATAGCGTCTAACTGCTTGTATCTAACAGCTTGGTTCGCTCAATTGTCTATACCATCTGCTTATCCATATTTGGGAGTGCGCTTTAAAATGTCATGCCACTTGCTGTCATTTCTAACCCGAGCTTTAAAACCTCGCTAATTAAGCCATCTGCTTGGTGCTTTTCATGGCGAGCGCCAATATAGCAAGGCCTGATCGCTAGTTGACCACGCACTTTTGTCGTACTTGGCATGTAATTATTTTCTCTTACTAAACGACGATGTAATGCTTGGTTAAAACGATTTAAATCAACGATGCTTTCATTCACATAGCGAAAACAACAAATTGACAGCGTTGGCTCGTCCAGCAATTCTAGTTGAGGATGACCATCGGCAATTTTTGCAATGTATCGAGACATATCATTATGGCGTATTATTCGTTCACGCATGCCTTGCACGCCAATTTCTTTAAGCATCGCCCATACCACAATACCTCTACAAGGAGAGCTTAACTCTACTCCATAATCAAAATAGGGTATGCCAAAGCTATCTAGCGAATGCGCCACTAGTGGTGTATTTATATCGCTCTCTTTCGGTGCTGTATGTAACTGGGTTGCACCTAACTCAGCACTTTTTTGCTCGACACTATTTTGCTCAACGCTGCC
>JBALXS010000225.1:0-5031 GCA_036960485.1 Oceanospirillaceae bacterium | reverse complement strand
GTGGCACTAAGCTTGGCCCAGGTGGATTGGTAAAAGCCTATTCAGGTTCTGTAAAAAATGCTCTTGAAGGTTTGTCTTTAAACATAAAACGCAATCTTATTATTCTGAAAATCAATTTTGGCTACTCGTATATCAATGAATTTAAATTGATAGTTCAATCTCATGACTCTGATATTATTGAAGAAATTTATGAGACAGATGTTCGTATGACTGTAGAAGTACCTAAAGAGAAAAAGCACAGCTTCATTCAAGCAATTACAGATTTAACTGCTGGCGCAATTAATGTTGATTAGAAAACCCATAAAAGTGGGGGGGTGTCTTTTACTTAGTTTTGATTAAACTGTTTGCCTAGTAAACCACTTCATACAGAGCTTAAAAGAATACTCGTTTCACTATTTAGCACTCCATCAATCACTCTTACTTCTCGTAACACCCGGTCAAAATCAGCAAGGCTTGATGCTTGAACTTCCGCGACTAAATCCCATGAGCCGTTGGTTGTATGTATAGCAATAAGTTCAGGGAATCCTCCCAATGCACGAATCACTTGCGTGGTAGATTTTCCGACCACTTCAACCATCATGATCGCCCTAATACTATCTAAACCAGACTCCTCTCTAACTCGGACAGTGAAACCTAGCAAAATTCCAGAAGCTCGTAATCTATCCAATCGATTTTGAACCGTACCACGAGATACTTTCAATTTATCTGCAAGCATAGATAAGGAAGCACGACCATCATTCCTAAGTAAGGCTATAAGTTGCCGATCAAGGTTATCGTAAGAGTGATTATTCATGATAATGTTATTTCGTATAGACTGACTATGCAAAGTGTCATTATATAGTACATTATTTGTATAAAATTGCTATTTTGATTGAAATTCAATTACGTTAGAATTATTTCAAACAGAAATAACTCATACCTGAAAAATTGAATCTAGAGAGAATTAAGATGATAGATAGCAGCATACAAATAAACAAAGACCTAAATATAGTCCCCTTCGTAAGTGTTGATCACATGATGAAAATCGTGGGAAAAATTGGTATGGAAAATATGTTAGAAGGCATTGCCAGCTATGTCGAAGAAGATTTCAAACGTTGGGAGTTATTTGATAAAACCCCTCGAGTAGCAGCTCATTCAGATGAAGGCGTAATTGAGTTAATGCCAACCAGCGATGGCGAACATTACGGTTTTAAGTATGTGAATGGTCACCCAAAAAATATGAAGGAAGGCCTACAAACGGTAACTGCTTTTGGCGTTTTATCAAAAGTTTATACAGGCTACCCTATTCTATTTTCTGAGATGACAATTCTCACAGCCCTACGCACTGCAGCCACTTCAGCTGTCGCAGCAAAATATCTTGCCCGCAAAAACTCTCGTTGTATGGCCCTAATTGGAAATGGCGCTCAATCTGAATTTCAAGCACTAGGCTTTAAAACCATCTTAGGAATCGATAAGTTGAGGTTGTACGATATTGACCCAGCGGCAACAGAGAAATGCAGAGCGAATTTGCAAGGTCATGGTTTTGAAATCGTTATTTGTGGGTCTGCAAAAGAAGCGGCCCAAGGTGCAGACATTATCACCACCGTCACTGCCGATAAATTAAATGCCACAATCCTAACAGATGACATGGTTGAAGCAGGTGTTCATATTAATGCTGTCGGCGGCGATTGTCCGGGTAAAACTGAGTTAGAAAAAGAATTAGTATTACGCTCTAGCATATTTGTTGAATATCCGCCGCAAACTCGTATCGAAGGTGAATTACAGCAATTGGATGAAGATTATCCAGTAAATGAATTATGGCAAGTCATTCGTGGTGAACTTGCAGGCCGTAGAACTAATGATGAAGTCACTCTGTTTGATAGTGTAGGTTTCGCTACTGAAGACTTTTCAGCATTGCGTTATATCCGTGATCAACTAGATGGTCCAGGTATGACAGGCATGTATGAAAACCTCGACATGATCGCAGACCCTGATGACCCGCGTGACCTATACGGCATGGTGCGTCGTTCAGGTGCTATGTCTCAAGTGGCTTAGACCATCGTGATGACCACCTCAAGTGCCCAAGCACCTGCTGCTGTAGTAATGATTCGCCCGCGTCATTTTCGGGTGAATCCTGAAACAGCTGCGGATAATACTTTTCAGATTGATAGCAGTAACATGGATCAGGACGAACTATCTCGATCAGCATTTGAAGAAATGACCATTGCCGCTGAACGTTTAGAAAAGTCCGGTATCAATGTACATATCTTTGAAGATGAAGGCATCGAGACGCCCGATTCGGTATTTCCTAACAACTGGTTTTCAACGCATTCTGGCGGGCATGTGGCGGTCTATCCGATGTTTTCGAAAGCTCGCCGTAAGGAACGCCGCACGGATGTTATAGAAATGCTGAAAAGCCAATATCGAGTTCAAGATGTAATCGATTACTCGGGATTGGAAGCCGATGGCTTATTTTTGGAAGGCACTGGAGCGATGGTACTAGACCATATCGATCGAGTCGCTTATGCGGTTAAGTCAAAACGCACCGAACCTATTGCGCTGGAACGTTTTTGTACTCACTTTAATTATGAACCAATGGTATTTGAAGCTGAAGATAAAAATGGCGTATCTATCTATCACACCAATGTGTTGATGTGTATCGCCACTGGGTTTGTGCTGATTTGTTTGGACATGATTAAAGACCCACAACGCCGCGATGAAATAGTACAACGCTTTGAATATTCAGGACGAAAAGTCATTAACCTCACACATGCACAAATCGGTAACTTTGCCGGTAATGCAATTGAATTACGTAGTGGTAACACGCATATCTTAGCTTTGTCTTCTCGAGCATTAAGTGCATTAAATAGTGAACAAGTCAGCGCAATTGAAAAATCAGCAGAGATTCTTGATTTGCATATTCCTACCATCGAATTAGCAGGTGGATCTGTCAGATGTACCCTCGCAGGAATACACCTTTTACCGCGTTAACTAACTTATACAAGAAACTCTTGGAGCAATCAGTGTCACAGCATAAAAACAAAGTACAAATTATTGGAGTACCGTTAGATCTGGGTGCATCACGTCGTGGTACAGATGCAGGGCCATCCGCCTTGAGAGTTGCGGGTTTACGCGCAGCTTTACTAAAGCAGAGTCATGAGCTGGCGTTAGATTTTGATATATCAGTACCGCAAATGGAAACACAAGAATACAACGCTGAAGGGCAGAATTCGGCACGCTATAAGCAAGAAATTCTAGATGTTTGTAGAAATCTCGCTGATGCTACTTATGCAGCATTAGAGAAAGGGCATTTCCCCTTGATTATCGGCGGCGACCATTCAGTGGCAATGGGCTCGGTATCTGCAAGCTCTCATTTTTATCAACAGCGTAACCAAGAGATCGGCTTGTTGTGGTTTGATGCGCATGGCGATATGAACACGCCTGAATCTTCACCTTCAGGAAATGTTCATGGTATGCCTTTGGCACATTTACTCGGTAAGGGAGATCAAGATTTAATTGATATTCTGGCTCCAGGCTCAAAAGTGAAGCCAAACAATGTAGTACTTTTAGGTATTCGTGACATTGATGCCAATGAGCAGAAAATCATCCATGACGCGGGCATTCATGTATTTACCATGCGTGATATTGATGAACGTGGTATGGCTGATGTAAGTAGAGAGGCTTTAAGATTAGTAACTGATAATACTGCGGGGTTTCATTTAAGTTTTGATCTGGATGGTTGTGATCCCTCGGTAATTCCAGGCACAGGTACTGCAGTTCAAGGGGGTGTTAATTATCGTGAGGCGCATTTATTACTGGAGTTATGCGCCGAGACTGAAAAGATGCTGGCGATGGATGTGGTAGAACTTAATCCATTTTTAGACCATAAAAACGTATCAGCCGAACGAACCGTATTACTGATCCAAAGTGCTTTAGGACAAAGTATCTTATAAGTTTTTATTCTTCTTAAGCCATTAATTGCTTATCAAAAGATGAGACTGTTATTCATCTCCCAATATCCTGTGATTTTTTATAAAAAGCATATATAATTCGCGACGATTTCATGCCGATGTGGTGAAATTGGTAGACACGCACGCTTGAGGGGCGTGTTGCGCAAGCAGTGGCGGTTCGACTCCGCCCATCGGCACCAAAACAATGTATCACCAAGTATCAAAATACCTCATTAAGCCCGCTATACGTGGGCTTTCTTATGCCTGTTAAAATGACTATTTCAACAGGCATAAGAAATATCATTGTTTTATAGGTACTTAGATGTTTTTTGTAAATACTGTAAAAACTATGAGGATTCCCTATAATATTATTAAGAGGGACGGCGCCCTTCTTAATGTACTGTTATGTTACTGCGTACGCAAAAACCAGATGATCACATTATCTTACTATACGGATTCCACATAGTAAGATACTCATCGTTTCCGTATATGTTTTTAGCCAATATATTATAGATAACTATCTGACTTATAAATGATAAGTTAATTCTGCATAGTTATGTATTATGATTTTTCCGTATAATAAACTGTTAGCTTTAAATAAAGATGAATATATGGCATATAACTTAAAAGATACTCTTGTTGTTGGGATTTCCTCAACATCACTTTTTGACTTAACGGAGGAAGATTTAATATTCCACCGTGAGTTTAAAAAAGATAAAAATTCTGCGATGAAGGATTATCGAAAATTAATGCTTGAACGAGAAGATGAAAAGCTTGAGCCAGGAGCAGGCTACCCATTGATTCAATCGTTACTGACACTTAACGATCACTGCTCAGATGGTGCTCCGCTAGTAGAAGTGGTGGTTATGTCAAGAAATAGCCCAGAAACTGGTATGCGTCTTCTTAATAGCTTACGAGCTTATGGCTTACCAATTTCCCGTACAATGTTCACTGGTGGTGAGTCAGTTGTTGATTACCTAAATGCATATTCTGTAGATTTATTTCTCAGCACTAGCTCTTCTGATGCTCAGATCGTTGCCGATTCTGAAGTATGTGCTACAGCTGTACTCTCTACACCGCCGGAAGACTCTGCACCACTCAA
>JBALXS010000022.1:0-56676 GCA_036960485.1 Oceanospirillaceae bacterium | reverse complement strand
CTTAGACCATGCTAAATGATCTTCGACAGGATCGATACTAATTGCGATAATCTTCGTATTACGTGTGGCAAAATCCGATTGTATACTTGCCATATAACCAAGTTCAGTGGTACAAACTGGCGTGAAGTTTTTTGGATGTGAAAATAAAACTGCCCAGCTATCACCTATCCAATCATGGAAATTGATCTTTCCTTGGGTGGTTTCAGCAGTAAAATTTGGCGCTTGATCGTTAATACGTAATGACATATTTGTCTCCCTAGACAAGGATATTTTTATAATTCACTGTGCGAACTCGGCATCATTGATGATTCTTGCGAAGCATGATTAAGTTCGTAAACCATACTAACGTAAACAAAGCATTAACCCTACCTGTTTATCTAGGCTTCAGTCTTGCCTTTTGCCTTTATTCAAATAATAGAAGAAAAATCTCTACATTACTAATATAGATTATGGTTTTTTACGGGCAAAATCTATTGTATTAATAGGGTTTTAACGGGCAAACCTTATTGTTATTAGGCAGATATGCAGGGGTTATTAAAACATAGGCGAAGTGTGATTAAAAAACAGGCGAAGTGTGATTAAAAAACAGACCAACTCAATTGTCGACGCTTCAATAATGGTGGTATCTATTGAACTTCCTTCTTTCATCAACAATCCAGACTCTTCGATAAATTGGTTGATGAATGCATTTTGAGGACATCCAGTGCGCCGAGCTAAATAGGTAGAAGATTGGAGGCGCAAGTCCTCTGCTTGGTAAGGTTTAGCAGACTGCCAAGACACCGAGTCATGGGCTTTGCATCGAAGGTGTCGAGTTAAGCGTTGAGAGGGGGAAGCATAGGCTGAGTATTGAGCTGCGAAGTCATCTTTAAGAGTGCTGATCTGGTTGGGTGTAGGAGAAGGCAATACGATAACTGGCGTAATACTGCGAGAAGGTAAGGCAAGTTGGTTATCGGCTCTTCGCAGTCAAAGACCTCACGCATGTGGCAATAGCTTTATGGCTGTCTTATAAATTTTTACCTTATACATTTCTGAAAATAATGGATAAATACTGTTTTTAATATGTATAGAAAACAGCAATTATCTATACACGACTTACAAACATGTATAGAAAAACAGTTTTGATATGCATATAAAACTAACCTGTATACACTATTGCCAATTCTATACTCAAAGAACCGCAGATGAGCTATAACCTAATCAAATTGCCCTTGCACACTGCTATTTAGGAGAGCTAAAGGGCATATCGGCCACTATTCCTAATGAAGCTATCTTAATCAATACGCTAACATTACCAGATGCTAAGCACAGCTTTGAAATTGAACACACTATTTCTGCCAACAAAATAAAAGCGTGTGAATATAATAATTGCATAGCCTAGAGGTCACGTAATACGCGACTTCTCAATGGTCTAAGTTTATAATACTTCAAAGAGGTGAAAAAGATTGTCTAGGCATCGGGGTTACAGGTCTGCTTTGTCTATGTTGTTAATACACTGGCACATTAATATTTAAATTCAATTAGTTAAGAGTGATACTAACAACTGGCTCTAGCTAATATTTATAAGAACGTCAAAGTGTATTTAAGATTTAGTTTTTGGCTTTAAAAAAATTAAATATCCATTTACTTGTGATGTTTTTGATGGAAGATCTAGGATAAAATTATGACGAACAAAGAAAAAGAGCATACATGGCATGACGAAGACATAGTTGGTGTAGATCATAAAAATGCTGACGACCCAGCTTTCGAAACTGTATTCATCGATATGGGCGATGAAGGCTCAGTAATACTCAATAGAGCGGATGTCATCATGTTAGCTCAGCAATTTGGTATCAAAGTAGTCGAAGGCTTTTCACCGCAGATACTCACAGAGCAGCTAGATAAGGCATACTTCATCGCGAAAGAAGCTGGCTTAGGTACCAATGGCATCAATAGTGCGGAAAATACTGTTGCTGATATAGCGAAGATGTTATCGAAAGGGTAGTTTCAAAAAGAGGATCATTACAATAAAAACGTCTTACTCGCTAATCGTTGTGAAAGTAAACGATGGCGAGTTAGATAGTATTTAGAAGCTTAGAGAACTTACTGATCAATTTACTCTGTTGATTTCGTTTCGCCAATGTAGCAGGTTTCAATTTATCGTTTAAAGGTCAAAGGTTAAAGATCAAAGGTTAAAGATCAAAGGAATTCAACTGATTTATTGCTGGGTTTTAAGGTCAAAATAAAAGGGTAGAAGGGCTCTCGACTTTGCCGGACTGTTTTCTGTTGAATGGCTAAAGCTACCGCATCCTGTTATTGAATATTCATCGAGAAGATAGAGAGTTAATATGTTCGCTACACGCATTTTTAGATTAAAGTTTTGGTCATGTGAATATTAAAGTCAATTAATTGAAAGTATGTTACTTTTCTATTGAAAAATTCGCTACATAGATATTCAACTGCTTCTTCAAAGGGTTTTATTCTAAAATATAAAAAACTGCCGAAAGAATATTAAAATTGGCGTGTTATTTATTTAGACTGTTTATGAATATCTTAGATGTGTGATAAATAAAAATTTAATTAGCCTATTAAAATAATAACAAGATTAATGTTAGTGTGACGCTTGCTATATAATGATTTGCAAACCTAATTTACTCCAGCATCCTACATTTAGGAATCTACTAGATTCTCCAAAAACGACAAGTACTGTTAATTGAATTTTCAGATTTAAATTTTTTCTTCATACTATCATTTTGCTCTCTCAATATTTGCAGCTGATCATTCACTTCATCATATGTTTTGTTTTTGTAAGTCGCTTTAAATTTCTGTACTGTTAAAGTCCGTTGATTTTTGTACTCTTTTTTTAATTGATTGCATCTAATTTCTTTTTCTTGACTGCGAGCGTATCTATTTTCAAATGCCTTATTTATAGTTTCTAGCCTTACACGGTCTATTCTTCTATAAATATTATGCCCAACTAGCATAGATTTATCATTATTTGAAAGATCAAATTTTACGTTTCTTCCTTGATAGATCATGGATAATCTATCGCTATTTTTTCTAAGGGTTTTTTGTGTAGTATTTGTCCTCTTCTTTCTATCATAAGAATCTATGTAATAGTCTAAAATGTTATCTCTCATAATAATAGAATCTCCAAGTTTAGTTATTTCCATTACCTTTTTAGATCTTAAACTTTCTGTTTCCCATAGGCCCACATGTTTTTTAAATGGGTCACTAGAGCACCCAGACAACAAAACTATCGAAAGTGTAAGTGGTAATATAGGTATATTCATGCGTCATCTACGTTGTAAGTTTGAAAGATTTTGGTTAGGTTTTATTAATACTTGAACAATTTAGTTGTATGATAGTTGAAAAAATAAAAGAAGCGGGATTATAATAAAAAACAAAAAAGATTAACAGCTACTCGTTTAAAGACGGGTGATGATCTTCATATTCGGATGAATAAAATGTCTATCCCATATTAAATTTTGTAACTAATTTAACTTTGCGGCACTGCCGCTATTATCTAAACGCTTTAATAGAGATAACTTAGGCGGAGCCTTAATCATCCAAGGGTAAATTCCCCGCAGCTTGTGGGGTTTTTGATTCGTCTTCTATGCGTTGTTTAGCGATTAGCTTTAGCCTTTTTTGCAGCTCATTTTGAAGAAAGTTTTTGTCATAAGGCTTCATATTGTGCCACATGTTGCCTTCTGCTCGGGTACGGCCGCAACCGCCACACCAGCCTTTATAATGAGAAAAATCACAGGTATTAATGCAAGGGCTTTTTTGCCGTTTCATGGGAGCTTTCCTTAGAGTTAAGTGGTTTTTTTGTACTATTAGCTTTTTACATTGTGTAAGGCTTGGTCAATACTCGCTTCAAGTTGGCGCAAGCGATTGAACTCTTCGTAAAGGCGTTGATCTAGGTTTTTAAAGTTAAGTGGTAAAGTCCGCTGGCAGATATGGTAGCCTTTGCTAATGGTTTGATACCCTTTCCAGCTTTTTATGCGCTCGTTTTCTAAAGCAAGGAAAGCGTCAATAAATGCGGCTTGCGACGGGCAGTCTTCTTCTGCATGTAGACAAATAGGAAATGATTTTTGTTTTATTTGTGGCGCTTCAATGAAAGTTTCAAAATGGATGCCACCTTGGTTTTGATTGTGCCAGTTTGTTTTATAAAGCTGTAAATAAGGACCACGGTTGTAAATTTCCCAGCCATCCTCAAACCAACTGGATTCAATGAGTTTTTTTTCAAATTGACGGAAAACTTTTTTTATATCTTTCATTGTTTAGTGGTCACTGTCTTAGTATTTAGAGCATTATTGCTCGGTGTTAGGAAACTTTGTATAAACAGCATTCTAGTGCTATGCGAATATAGTCTTCATCTAGATTTTTGCCAATAAATTAATTCGCTTAATAGGCTCTTCTTCTCCTTAGTTTTGCTAGTGGCTGTATTGATTTAACGACAGGCTATTAAGTAGCAAAAATAGCTACCGGCTACAGCATCGGTCAATACACCTATGGGTAGTTCTTGGGGAGCTAACAATAGGCGAGCAATGATACCGATACCGAGTAACAAGATAATAATTGGGGCACGGTTGACAGAAATTCCCATCGCAGCGGCGCTCTCTTAACCCGTCATCAGTGCGTTCTAATTACGCGCTTGCCAAAACCAACTAACATCCAAAAAACGATTGATTGTGCGGCGCGCTGATCTCCAAGAAAAATTAGGCCATTGTGGCTATTTTGTGTGAAGAATTATTTACCGCTTGAAATTAAATAACCGTAAAAGTATAAATGGCACTGTTGTTTAGCAGCCTTCTTGATGCCTGCCGCTTTTGGTTCTCGTTATTAAATAATGAGTTATCACTGATTTCTAACATAGAGCTGTTGTTAATTTTATTTCTTCAATCAAGCTGAAGTGTTATTGATTAACAGGTGGTTGTTTTAATATCTCATCAACCTTGCTGTGGCGATATGGTTTCTTTTATTTCATCACTAGTGAAGCCTTTGCGTGATAAATAAGCATAAGCTTTTGATTTTTCTTTATAATCAGATAAGTCGTAATTTTTCTTGGCTAATTGATCACGACAGCTTTGATAAAAATCGATATCACCTGCAAGGCTTAGTTGGTATAGCGTTTCTGTAAATTTAGTGACATCTATCAGGCGTTGCTTTAATTCACGAAGTATAAGAGTTTGTCCTTTCCCTTTTCGATATAGCTTCATTATTTCAATTGTTAAATCTGCTTTTTCAGCTTTGATTTCTACCATGGTTCGCAATGAATCATGTGCAGGGTGTTGCAATAAAGCTTGATCTATTTCTTGGCGAGAAAACCCTCGGTTTGTCATTTGAGCGTAAATTTTTTCTTTACTCATTCCATCGAAGGTTACGTAGCGATGGAGTAGTTGACTGCTCGCCATTGCATAAAAATTAATATCCCCCTGTTCAATGACTTGCTCGAGAGCTGTTTCAATATCAGAGCTCAAAATACCCCGCATACTCAATTTTCGTTGTATCGCTGCCTTGCCTATTTCGCTGTTACATGCAGATTCGCAATAACGTATCGCAAATTCTAAGTCACTTTTTAAATAACTATTGTCGATGAGATGTGCAAGCACCTTTTCTATCCACTCAATATTAGCTGTTTTGCGAGCTAATTTGATGCGTATTTCTGCAATCGTAAAGTCTTGTTGGCTTAGGTGCCAATAAGCGCTATTGAATACGTTGTCGATGCTTTTGGCTTGTTTAAGTGGCGGGCGTTGCATAGGCAATATCTTAATTTGAAGGTTAGCAGCGGGAGTGTAGCAGAACCCTAAGTATATTAAAAAGTTACAACAATGCTCAGTAAAGAAAATTGCGCATAAAACAAAATAAGAAGACCACAAAACAGCCCAGTCAGCAGTTTTCTATACAAATTGCGCACAAAAAGTAAGCTGAAGGGGGTTGATTTAATATTCAGCTAGTTCAGAGAAAAAAGCGCTGTGCAGGAGGTTATATGACTCGTGCCCGTTCACCGAGAACTGCTGTCAAGATAGCTCTGTTATTACTGTACCTGTTGGATAGTAAGAACAGCTTTGCTGCGTGGTTTCGCGCAACGGCGCAGCAAGACTTTGACCATCGTAAGCGATTGATGCTAGCTCGGTTGGCAGACATAAAATCAGTTTTCTGTAGTGATAGCTGTGCCCATACAGTCATGCCTAATCATTATCATCTCGTTCTGTATATAAATAAGGCTCCAGTTGATGCGCTTATTGCTTGAGAAGAGATTGGCTGTTAGCGAGACAGATACCTGGCGCCCGGTATAATACAACGCTTTGTTAATGGAGGGGTTCTATCAAAAGAGCGGCATGCTTTGATCGCCGAAATAGTCGATAAATGGTGCCGACGTTGAGAAGATATTTCATGGTTCATGCAGAACCTAAATGAGAAAATTGCACGCACAGCAAATATTGAAGATCATGGCATTGGTCGTGTTTATTCGCTGCCATCCAAGGTGTGATTTTTGTTGTTTTTAAAAGATAAACTGACATAGGCTAAGCGTTCGCTGAAACGAATTTTAAACTCTGCAGAGTAATGGATAAGAGAATCCATTACATTTTTGGTGCGCCGGGGTTTTGGTTTATCTTTACTCATATGTTTTCTATAGATCAGTGCTGATTTTTAGGTCAATAAACGCAAACACCATCTCTATGCTTTTGCGTTTATTGAATCGTATGTTTGCTAAACGACTTCGACTTTCTGCTCCATGAATTCTACTGTCATGCCTTTTTGTATTTTACAGCGCTTGCGAAGCTCTACCTTGCCATTAACCTTAACTTGGCCTTCGCCAATGAGTACTTTAGCTCGTCCGCCACTCTCTACCCATGACTGTACTTTCAACAAGTTGTTCAATTCAATAAATTCGCGACCATCTAACTTAAACTGTTCCATATTCTTATCCTATTTGTCTTTCTTAGTTACGCGAGTTGCTGTGAACATCAACGTGGGTGAATTACAGCGCTTTATAGCACGCTCAAGGGCTGTCGAATTATACATGGTGATCTTTACATAACGTAGTGAATACAGATAAGACAATACAAAAATAGACGAAATAACACTGCAGGTGTATCTTTTTTAGGTAAAGCACAGATAGTGGGTTGCGGATAAAAAGGATGTTGCCAAAAGGCTGCCAGCATTTTTGTCATATGCTTGGCTTTAGAGAAGCCCTATAACTTATGTGAACGCGCTGAATTAGATTTTTCCCTTTTTCATTTTGGTCAAAAAATATACCACAAGAGAAGGGGAACGGTGCAATTAGCGTAGAAGATGATTCCCTTGAAAAACGCCGATAAAGGGTGGTTTCTGTTGGGTAATGCGCGTCTTTAAGATTGATCATTGCTGCGATTGGCCAATAAAATTAGAGATTATCCAATCATCATGAAAACATTACGACACAACCTTTTATTTCCTGAGAGGGAAACACTATTATCTTTTTGCTGGCTTAACGGGCAAACTTAACCTTGCTGAAAAGTTTGTTTTAGTACATTTACCCGCACATAAGGCACCAGAATGATAAAGCCATTACCTCTAAATAAAAGGCCCCAAGACTCTTCTCCAAGTGTAACTACGCTTGATGATTTATCAAACTTGGCTGATTACTCGCTGATGGATACACTCAATAGTGATCCAGATGCGCACAAAAATGGGGCCGAACACGCACCGCGACAAGTTTTTAGTGGGCACTATGTTCCAGTCACACCCACACCTATTAAAGATCCAGAGTACGTTACTCATAGTAAAAGCTTTTTCCAAGAACTTGGTTTTGCTGACAGCCTGGCACAGTCAGCTGATTTTGTGCGCATGTTCTCTGGCGATCTAACCCAAATACCTGCGCCACTGCGCCGCGTTGGCTGGGCGAGTGGCTATGCGCTTTCTATCTACGGCAATGAATATTACCAACAGTGCCCCTTTGGTACTGGCAATGGTTACGGTGATGGCCGCGCGCTTTCAGTACTTGAGGCCGTTATTAATGGGCAGCGCTGGGAAATGCAATTAAAAGGTGCCGGCCGAACACCTTATTGTCGTGGTGCAGATGGACGTGCAGTGTTGCGTTCTAGTATCCGCGAGTTTTTGGCGCAAGAACATATGCAAGCGTTGGGAGTGCCTACCACTCGCTCGCTGAGTTTGTATGTTTCAAAAACGCAAAAGGTTGATAGACAGTGGTACTCACAAGGCTCGCGCTCGATGAATCCAGATCAGTATATCAGTGAACCCATTGCCATCTCGACACGTGTTGCACCTTCATTCATCAGGGTTGGGCAACTAGAGCTGTTTGGGCGCCGTGCTCGCAAAGAAGAGCACCCTAAAGCGCTGGAAGAGCTTGAAATGCTGGTATTGCACCTAATCGACCGCGAGTACGCTGACGTTATCGACACCCAATTAGAGACCACTGATAAGGTGCTGTTACTGGCACGCCAGTTTAGCAGCCGATTGAGTGCATTGGTGGTGAATTGGCTTCGTGTCGGCTATTGCCAAGGTAACTTCAATAGCGATAACTGCGCTGCGGGAGGTTTCACACTCGACTACGGCCCCTTTGGTTTTTGCGAACTATTCAGCCCGCAATATCAGCCTTGGACCGGTGGTGGATTACACTTTTCATTTTTCAATCAGCCCTTGGCAGCTGAGCGTAATTTTCAGATGTTCTGTAGCGCGCTAAAGCCGCTGCTTACTTCTAAAGATGCTTCACACACAGAGGCTCTACAACAGCTAGATCAGATTCAAGCTAGCTTTGGTCAAACTTTACAACGGCACAAAGAGGAGATGTGGGCGAGTAAGCTAGGCCTTGAGAGTTATGATGAGGCGCTATTTAACGAGCTGGAAGCCCTCATGTTAGAAACGGCAGTGGACTACACTATTTTCTTTCGTGAACTATCGGGGATACCTGAGGACATTGAACCACTCAAAAAGAGTTTCTATAGAGGGCCTAGTTATAGAGCGGACGTTAGTGGAATGGATCAGCGTTGGTCGCAGTGGCTGATGAAATGGAGATCGCTCGTCGAGAAAACTACTCAGCCTTACTGCAAAGAGAGGCTTGCTACGCAGATGAAGCTAGTCAACCCAAAATACAGTTGGCGTGAGTGGTTTGTGGTACCTGCTTATCAGCAAGCAGCCAGCGGTAACTATCAATTAGTGCGAGAGTTACAAGCCGTAATGACGCAGCCATACGCTGAGCAATCACAGGAGATAGAGGATAAATACTACCGGCTTAAGCCGTCTGAGCTTTTTGAAGTAGGAGGGTTGTCGCATTACAGTTGTTCATCGTGACTTTTTGAAAACTGCAATCTTACGGTTGCAGTTTTCATAAAAATTACTCCACTTTAATAGAGCTGAATTAGCCGCAGCTTAAATCATCAAGGGTTTAATACCCCGCCTCTTGGAGGTCGTCGCAAAAGGTCGCGAGCGATATTAATATCCTCAAGCTGCGGCTTCAAAGTGTGTTTTGAGCTATAGAATCTAAAGTGTTAGATCAATAAAACCCCAAACTCTAGCTAGTGCTCATCCAGAGATGGGGGAGTCTTGATTGTGTGCCAAATCGTTCAAACAGACTTATTTGATGACTTTAGTTTTGGGCAATCATGAATTCATCAAAAAACGCCGTTAATTGATCGTGTGCATTGAGAGGCAAAATATTGGCAATATGCTGATCAGGTCGAACAATCACTATACATCCTTTGGAGCGATCTATATTACGTTGCTCAAATATGTCGTTACTTTGTTGTGCATGAAATACTTTTTCGTAATCTCGCAAGCCATATTTCCCTTTAACTGGCCATAAAAAGTCTGGCAAATCAGTAATTGACAAATCTTGTTGTTGAAATATTGCATAGACATCAAGTACAGAGTCTATATCAGTGTTTACAGGGGTGTACTTTCGCACCGGTGAAGTATCAGCGCTAGCTAAAAATTGTATGAGAGCAGAGCAATCGGAAGAGGCTTGCATAGGGTTTTGTTTATTACCAAAAATGAAAACACGCCAGCGACCATCCGCTTTGTTTAGATGCCCTAAATGCTGGCGATGCCCATCTGCTATTCGAATAGCCTCGGCCGAGTGGAATCGTTGGCCGATCTTGAAGCCTGTGGCTAAATGTTGATTCTCAGCACCGGTGCATATGTAAGAAGGGTAGTACTCGATAGCCGTGCCAGCAACAAAGCCATTTTGCCTTGCCATGAATTTCTCAATATCAGCAGTATCGGTTTTAGCTTGTGGTGCATCTTGGTCTGATGTGGGGCGAGTGGCCACCAATTTTGACAATTCTCTATCCGCGTCTATCAGCTGTAAAGCCACTTTACGTCGTTCAGACGAATACGTTTGTAGTAGTTGTGGCTTACATTTCCCTTGTAATACACTCGCCACTTTCCAGCCCAAATTAAAAGTGTCTGGCAGCGATGTGTTTAAACCCCAACCCCCTTTAGGGCTGTGTGTATGACAGGCATCACCGGCTACAAATGCGCGCGGAATAAGGCCATCTGGATTATCGATGGGTGTATCATCAAATCTATCTGCAACACGCTGGCCAACTTCATAGATTGACCACCATGCAACTTCTTTAACATCTAATGTAAACGGATGCATAATTTGCTGTGCTTTTGCTATGACATCTTCTGCTTTAAGGTCAAGGTCTGACGCGCGTTGATCTTTTCCCAGAAGGTCCAGTTCAATATAAAATCTAACTAAATAACCGCCTTCTCGCGGGATAGTCATCACTGCACCGTGATCTTTTGATTGGATAAAACTTTTGACTCTAATATCGGGAAAGTCTGTCACTAACAAAAGATCCATCACTCCCCACGCTTTATTGGCCGAATCACCTTCTAAAGCGATAGATAAACCTTTGCGCACAGAGCTTCTTGCGCCATCACAACCTACCACGTAACGCGCTTTAACAGTTTCGACTTTGGGCGATTCAGAAGCTTTGCTTTGCTCAAATTTTGCAGTGATAGGATGAGCGTTTAAATCTTGTGTGAGGTTAGCATCAACCTCTAACTCAAGTAAACGACGGCTGTAATGAGGCACAAGATGGGTTACTGAATTCTTCATCCCATCAAGTAATAACTCATGTAACCGTGCTTGGTTAACAATGCCATGGGCAAATTCAGAGAGACCAATTCTTGCATCAGCAATTTTGTGTGTACGTTTAATGTGCTCAGGCTTGATGCTATCAGGCTCCCAGAAGGTGTTCTGGTTTAGCTTGTAAGCTTCTTTCACTATCATTTCACTGCTGTTGAACCCTTCCATAATCTCAATGGTACGACAGGATATTCCATCCGCTCGACCAAGTTCTAAGGGCCCGTCTTCAAGATCAACAATACAGGTTGTAATATCAGTGAATTCAGAGAGCTGCCTTGCCATCGTTAACCCGGCAGGGCCGCAACCAACGATTAATACATCGACTTCTTTTGGAAGGTCTACAATAGGCGGTATAGCAGCAGGCTCTCGAATTGAATCTGGAATTTGATAGTTACCAGGCTTAAAGCCATTAAGGTGGTACTGCATCACATAACTCTCCTAAATCATTGTAAGTATATTTTTTTAATTATTTTTTATTGTAACCTGAACAAAGCACTGGCTCTCCAGTAATGGTAGTTATGTAAAATAGTGAGGAAGCGCTTCGTTAATGTATTAACTGATTATAGAAGGAGTTTTTTTTATAGGAAGGTACTTTTCTGCATTTCAATGGTACTTTTCAAAGAGGGAGACCGCAGCGAATGAAAATAAGGCATGGCTGAAATAGACGAAATAGCGCAGGTTATAGGTATATGTGAGCATATAGAGCCGCATTTTTAACACTGTACTATTGAATGTGCGATTAAACTATGACGAACAAAGAAAAAGAGCATGCTTACCATTACGAGGACTTCACTAGCATCGATCATAAAAAAGCAGATGACGCAGCACTTTAAACTATATATCGACATGGGTGATGAAAGCTCAATTCTACTCAACAGAGCAGACGTTATCATGTTAGCTCAACAATTTGGTATAAAAGTAGTTGAAGGATTTGCATCATAGATACTCTCTGAGCAGTTAGATAAAGCCTACGATATAGCTTAAGAAGCTGGCATCAATGGTGTAGAAAAGATGTTATCAAAAGGTTAGTTTCAAAATTGGGCTATTGAGAAGGGGTTACCGTAATGAAATATACTCTCCGTTAATCGTTGGCACAGCGTGAGCGCGTGGTTATATCTATTTTAGCTGAATAAGGGCAAGGGGCGCTTTTATATGATTTATATTGATTTTGTTTTCTTACGGGTAAACTCATTACCTGAGAATAATCGGTATTTTTATGCTAGTTTCTTGTTAGGTTTAAGAGGCCCCTCCATGAGGGGCTGTGTTACGCATCTGTAAACGCCGGAGCTTTATATTTCCTATATATCTAGCTTGGTTTAGCTTTACTTGAAACCCTTTGATTCAACTTTCCTAATCTAGATTGATTAAAACTATTTACCAGCCCATATGATAATAAGCCCAGATGCGTTCAATATTCATGGGTAACCATTGCTGGTAATACTGCCAATTTTCATACTTGGGTAATTTTACCTGTTTTCTCAATACATCAGGGCTGTGTACACCAGCATCCATCGCTTTTTTAACAGCAGCCATTAAATCTTCGATGTAGACTCGCTGCTCTTTAATGACCGAGGCTGGATCAATAGCAGGTTCACTTTTTGGACCATGAGCAGAGATAACATAATTCACATCCATTTTTTCTATTTCTTTTAAAGAGCGTATCCATTCATCAGGCCAGAAGTCTGGCATACCTCTAAAAGCAACTCGACGAGGTGTTACAATATCAACTACAAACAGAATTTTTTCTTCAGGGAAACGCATCACAATAAGACTGTCTCCATGATTAGGTCCGAAATAAGATAGCTCTAATGTTCGATTACCTAACTTCAAGGTGTATTCGTCATCAAAGACTATATCAGGTGTTGGTAATACAGGGCTTGGGTGATCTTTAAGTTGCTTGAGCATATTTCTATGGGCAATAAACTTTGCGCCTTCTGTTTTAAATACATTACCGCCTGAGACATGATCGTGATGGTTATGGCTATAAACGACATATTTAACCGGCTTATTGGTTATCTTGCGGATCTCATTTTGCATCAGCTTAGCCGCCTTTGGGTTAAGGGGGTCTGAAACAATCACACCATCATCAGTGATCACAAAGAAGTTACGATATACCCACCAGCGAAAGACGTATATTCCGTTACCAATATGCTTAACACTGTGACCAAATTCTTTACCACCCATAGGTTCCTGAGTTGGAAACGTCGATGACGCTATGACTAAAGAAGAGAGAAACAAGCCAAATAATAGCGTCAGTCTCTGTACTGTAGTTTTCATATTGCATTCCTCGTTAAAAAATGTAGATTATTATTTATCCCACCACTCATTCTGGACTTGAGCAAGTATGTAACTTTTTCGACCTTGCATCCTTAAGTAATAGTTTGCTAGTTGTGGAAAGGTTTTGTTACTTAACCATGCACTGTAGCCCAATAAATCGAGTCTAGAGAGCACCACAGTCCAAATTACATCAGCCAAGGTATAGCTATCCCCTAGAAGAAAGCTGTTGCCAAGTAATTGTTTTTCAGCAAATGTGATAGATTCTAACGCGCTTTTTTCAATACCTTTGATGTGTTTGCTATCAACCCTAAAGGCTTTACTCTTTTTTGAGCGCTCGGCACAAACATTATAGTTACTACTAAGTTCAGGGTATCGTTCAGCCATTAGTAATGACTTCTCAATGCGGGCATCCAATATTTTTTCAGATTTTTCTATGGATGGATGACGCGCATAGCTGAGTATTTGAAGATCAATGTCATCTGCCAGATTAATTAAGCTATCCATTAACTGCTGATCCCGTTCACTTTTTGGTAGCAACGACTTACCATCAGATAAAGAAGCGACACACCTAATAATATCAGCAGAATCAGTCACCACATTTGTTGTACCGTTTCGTATTTCCAGCGTTGGAATAACCCCTTTTGGATTTAGTTTTATATACCATGGTTCTAACTGTTCTTGCTTTTGTACAATGTCGATAACACGCCCCGACCAAGCCAGCCCTTTTTCTTCGAGAGCGAGACGTACTTTCATCGAACAGACCGATAAAGGATGGTGGTGAAGTATTAATGAGGACATAGTTAATTCCTATCGCTTTTAAACATGAATATTTTATATAATTTCTTATACACGAGGCTTAATCGGTAACATACGATGAAGAACGTCTGCTTCAGAGCTATCTAGGAAGCGATGTTTTAGTGCACCGGCAAGATGGGCTATTAATGCTGCGATTAATGTGTATACCAATAGGAAGTGAGCCTGTTTAGCTAATAGGGCCATTTCTAGATTCTTACTCAACAGCAAAGGTAAGTCGACTAGTCCAAATAACCTCACGGGATAACCAAATAAATTTGTCATGGCATAGCCGCTTAATGGTATTGCTAACATTAACAAGTACAATGAACCTGTAATCGAATGTGAGAGTAATTGCTCCCAGTTTGCCAATACGCTGGGTAATTTCGGTGAGTTATTAATACGACTCCAAATCACACGTAGAATAGCTAATTGCATGAAAATTAACCCAAAAGATTTATGCATGCCCATGATTTGCATTCTGCTAGGGTCTGATTTATCTAGACCTGTCATGTAAGTACCTACCGCTATCAGTACTATTATCATCAGAGCCATTGCCCAGTGCAGAAATTTAGCTAACTTACCGTAGCCTTGCTCTTGTATATCTTCAGTATTCATTTTTGCCTTTTCAGTCAGATTGGTGGCAAATAACGCCTTGTATAATCAATTGTGTGTAGCTTATTGTGTTTTAAAAGAATGATATATAAGCTAAGAATCAACTTATTGTTCTCTACCAGGTGCTAATGTGAATATTTTAATGCTTATGGAAACCTTTTCTGTGGTAGTAGAAACTGGAAGCTTTACTGCGGCAGCTGAAAAACTTGGGCTTTCTAAATCATTCGTCAGCAAACAAATCTCAATTTTGGAATTAGACCTAGGAGCCCGCCTACTTTACCGAACCACCCGTAAACTAAGTTTGTCTGATGAGGGAACACAATTTTATAACCACTGTAAAATAATTATGGCAGAAGCTGAGAATGCTCGATCTGAAGTCATGGACAGCCAAGCAGCACCGAGGGGGAGGATTCGTATAACAATGCCTCAAAGCCTAATCATTTCAGGCTTTGGTCAACTACTGATAGAGTTTCAACTCCAATACCCTGAAATAGAGCTTGAGGTTGTTACCAGTGGACGTATTGAAGACTTGGTAGAAGAGGGTATAGATATAGCGCTAAGAGTAGGCCAACTGGAAGACTCAAGCCTTATATCTCGACGATTAGCTGACTGCACGTTTCAGGTTGTCGCATCTCCTAAATATGTAGACAAGTGGGGAGCACCCTCTCAACCAGCGGACCTAATGCAGCATAATTGTTTGATTTATGGTGATTCTAAACTAAATCGAGGCTGGCCGTTTCGCGGTCCAAGTGGAGAATCAGTTACTGTTAAGGTGAAAGGACGTTTGATAAGTAATGACGGAGGGCTAATTGTCGAAGCGATGCTTACTGGCTTGGGTATAGGTTTTGGCCCTAGTTTTTTGTTTGAAAAGCATATTGAGGAAGGTCGCTTACAATTACTGCTTAGTGATTATTATCAACCTCCGGTTGCTATCTCAGCCCTTTATCCACTAAATCGAAATTTATCCAGAAGGATCAGACTTTTGATAGATTATTTATCTGAGCGTTTAACTGTTCAATGAAACACTTGAGAACTATTGGGCCCATAGGGATTAAAACTCAATCTTTTTAGTTATCACTGAGGAAGGAGTACTTCACTTTGATCTGTCGGCAAAGCACCTTGTGGACTTTTTCAATATATACCACTTCTTCTTACCTTCTTGAGTGCTGATTCAAGTTTGCAGTTGGTAGCTAGTCATCAGATGAATTGTGCATTCATGTGGGTAGGGTCAGCTCTGTTTTGCGAATAATAGTTTTTTTGTAAAAGTATCGACTACGAAATCTAAAAACACTTTCACTTTAGGAATTTTAACTCTGTGTTGCGGGTATAAAGCATAAAGGTCAACACTCGGCATTCCCCAATCTGGGAGGATATTAATTAATTTATTACTGCTAAGTTCTTCAAGACACATATATTCTGGGAGAACAGCAATGCCTTCTCCGTCTATGAGCGCCTGCTTTACAATAGAGAAATCATTTACCAGTAGTCTAGGGCTAATATGAATAATTTTTTTGTTTTTTCCCGACGTTAACTCAAGTTTATTTTCGTAGTTATGCATACTCATCATGAGAATATTATGCTGGCATAAGTCATCGATATTTTTCGGCGAGCTGTTATTTATTATATAATCTGGGCTTGCATAAAGCTTTCTTTGGGCACTTCCCAATCGCTTTGCTATTAATTGCGAATCATCTAAATTACCAACCCGAATCAACATATCAAAACCTTCTTTAATTAAATCAACACGTTCATTTGTTAAATTGAGTTGTATATCTATCTGTGGATATTGCCGTAAAAATGATGCAATAGCAGGCTTTAATATCTGCTGTCCTGCTGCTACAGATACACCTATCTTTAATACTCCTTTATAGCTGCTTGTTGTTTCAGAAACGGTGACCTGCGCCAGATCTAATTCTTCATGTATGCGTTTGCAGTGGATTAAATAGCGTCGGCCTACTTCAGTCAGATGTTGGGATCGGGTTGATCTTTCAAGCAAGATCACACCAAGTACCTGCTCCAATCGAGATACTTTTCGACTCACATTTGCTTTAGGTATGCCTAATAGCTCGGCCGCAATAGTGAAGCTGCCAGATTCGACCACAGCAAGAAATATCATCATGTCATTAATATTTAGATTCATATTACATACCAATTGTTGTCAAAAATGGAATTATATTATCAAAATATCGCTATTTATCAAACTTAATATAAGCATTACTATTTAACTAGCAACAATAAAGTGGCGAGAGAAGTAACAGGGTGTAAAAAATTATCATGGCGGGGATCGTAACCGATGTTTGTTTATTATTTTCAGCATTATCGGCGGTAGTTGATGGCTAGATGTGCATGCTGTGATTGATGCATCAGGTACATGGGATCCAACCACTCGCGATGCGACCATGTTGTGCTTTAGTCAAGCGAGCGTTCAGAACACGCATATCCGTTGGCTAGTGACACATCTTACGGGCTTGTTCTCGAAAGTTATACGGCTTCGCAGAAAACTGGAAAGTAGCATTCTTAGCACAGCACACTCGACGGGTTTTCCGTCGATATTCTCATTTTTTTGGAGTACTCAAATGAAAGAAATTACGCGAATCAATCATATTGGATTAAGGGTTAAAAATTTAGAAATCTCTCAAAAATTTTACGAACTATTAGGTTTCAAATATATTGCTGGACCTGTCGGCCCCGAGCCAGCTGTGATTATCGAACACCCTTGCGGGGTCAACATAAACTTCATTCTTAATGCCTCTCAAGATGCTCCTAAAGAAAATATTCTGATGAAGAAAGACATGAAGTATCCAGGCTATACGCATATTGCTTTAGAAGTTACAGACGCTGACTTTGTGTCCAAGCAGCTTGAGAGTATGGGTTTATCAATTACTGAAAGAGTAGAGATTAATGGCGCTAAATTCTTTTTCATAAGAGACCCAGATGACAATGTTCTGGAATTTCATCAACCAGCAAAAAGCTAGGCATATCATATGGGTTTTACCTGCTCATAGGTATATGAAAGCCACTGTTGTGCAGGTAACCAGATATGAAGTCTAAGCGAAATTGCCTCCATCAGATCGGAGAAATTATTATGAGTAACCCTATAACGCTTGCCGTAACAGATCATGTCCCAATGGGTGAGAAGGAGCGCTATGAAGCACTTATTAAAGAACTACATAAGATGTTTAGCGCAAGTGGCGGTTTTCTTTCGGTTGATATAGTACGCCACCATCGACCTCATCAAGTTGAATACACTATATTGTCAAGATGGTCAGATGAAATTGCTGTGTCTAATACGTTACAAGATAAACCAATCCGTGAAAAGATATCTCAAATTGAGGCTATCACCGGTGGGCCAGCACAATATGTGCAAGCGATCGGATTAGGAATGTGGGTCGATCATACCGAAATGGGGCCTCAAAGACTTCCTCCCGCTTGGAAACGGATAACAATGAGTATAATTGCTGTTTATCCGATGCTTATGCTGTTGATGGCGATTACAGGTCCTTTCATTGGTTGGATGCCACAATATCTATATGTGCTGATCCTCGTGATAGTGCTATCCGCGCTATTAACGTGGCTTATTATGCCTTGGCTTAGCAAAATGCTGCGTCCTTGGCTTGAGCCAAACTAATTTGAGATGAAGAATGATATTAAACTACAATCTGCCAGAGCATGATGTTAGCAAGCGAATTAAACTTCCACTGTCTATCCAAAAAAGCTTGCTTGAAAGTACACGCACCGAATGGCAAAGCAACCCGCGCTTTGGTGGAAAAGCAAATTTCTTCATGACCCTTCATCGTGACTTGTTGGATGGTATAGCACAATTATCGCATGGTATTGAACAGCTATTAGATGCCCCTTACGGCGAAATGCATCAATTGGCAAAACAAATGAACTTAGTGCCTTACAGCAACAATTTGATCCGCTTTGCGCATCATCACCATAAAATGGAAGATCTCAATTATTTTCCACAAATGCGGATAATGCACCCAGAATTAAATCACGGGTTTTCTCTGTTAGATGGTGATCACAACATGGTCGACGCTGCATTGACTGATATTCAGCAGGCACTAAGGGTTCTAGATGAGGCATCGGCCACCCACGATCAATTAGCTAAACTATATTGTGGGAGTAAAAAACTGGAAAACATTATGACTCGACATATTTGGGATGAAGAAGAAATAATTATCCCAATATTCCTTAAACATACTTAACGCTCTATCTCTGGGTGTGATTATCAAGATAGCACGTAAATTGGGGCTATTGATGCTCTAAAGAAAGCGATGCCTAACGGCTACTTTTTGAAAGGTATTTCCCCACATATATTACGTCAAGGCAGCGAGGTTGGCCAAGCTAACAACGGTATTGGTGTACGAGTTATTGAAAATTATTCGAGGTACTTATTGGAAACATTGTGATTTACATGAGATTGAATGGCACGCTAATTGAAAGAAACGGGGATTAAAAAGTATCAACTGAGAATCGCTCATTTATCTGTGCTATCCACAGATTGGTGCTTCAAATAAGCCTTATTAATGCCTATTTGAAGCACTATAACCTACTATTTCTCATAGTAGCGGTCCAAAACATTTTCCAACGAAATGTCACACTTTGTGCGATTTCCTAACTTTATAGCCCTAAGTTGGATAAGATAGTATTGCCATACAAGGAGAAACTAGTGGCAAGATGACTTTATCCGAAGTAATGATGATAAGTGGTTTTTTTGGATTAGTAGGCCTTGCAACGATTTCATTGATCATTGAGCTTCTTAGCAATAGAAAAATAAATACGTTTTTGAAATCTTTATATACTTGAGCAATAACCAAACATTGAAAATAAGTAGGTATGTTACTTAGTATTCCTGCTAGCAACCTTCCTCCTTATTGCCTTCGTAGATATTTTGTATCTCACATAGCAAATATAAACAGCCAAAACCTCAATAGGAGAGCATTAATATCTGATTTCAAAAAGTCTGCTTTGTGTTAACTGTAGACTGTTTTACAAAGTTGAGCACGAGGTAGATAATGTCAAAAATAACACTGTCTTTGGGTTTAAAGCAAAAACGGTTAGAGTTGTGTGAAAATAAATTTTATCTAACTTATTTATTTTTAAGTAAATAATTTGATTAAAGTTGCCGGGTTAATGATGGATTAGATTTTTTTTTGCTGTTTTTTATATTTCATCAACATTTTATGTAACAGAAATGTAGTACTAAGAAAACATCCTGACTCCTAAATTATCTATTTCTTCCATAGAGTATGTGCTCGCTAATCGTATTATTTACCAGGCATTTTTGTATTTGAAGTTGTCTATTTAACTGTTATTTAGAACATGCTTATTTAAGCTTCTCAATAGTATCTTGCCATTCTATATTTAAAAGCGTAATACTAAGCTGTTATGTTTAAGCTTGATCCTCCGATTAGAAACTAAATTTTTGTAAAGGGAGAACATTATGGAATCACCTATCCACACTATAGTTTCGCTATTTAATCAATTAGGCTTAGATGACACAGACGAAGGAATCAAAAAATTTATAGATAGACATAGTCCCTTGATGGGTAGTGTAATGCTACACAAAGCAGATTTCTGGAATGCTTCACAAGCGTCTTTCTTGAAGCAGGCGGTAGATGAGGATGCAGATTGGGTTGAGATAGTTAATCAATTAGATACGATGCTGAGGTGAGGTCGTACATCACAAGTGACTATAACCACCGAATAGATAAGAACATCACTTTCAAATGATTAGTGAGTTAAAATCTGATTAGTGTTACTAATTTAAAAGACGATATCTATCCTGACACAGGAGGGCACGCAGACAAACTTTATTGTCTTAAAATAGCCACTTTATGACAAAACCTTGTTAACTTCGACTTTTCGCTACTTCAATGAAGGCTCTTAACCGAGTCGACATGTTTCGTTTACTTAGATAGTTACCCTAGGAGTTTTTTTGATTGTTTTTAACAAAAAAGCATAGGCATAACCTGGGTAATAGTTGGGTAGCGCGCTGCAGCTCTTGATGGTTAAACGAATCATATTGGTCGTTATTATTTGTGTCGATATCACTTCAAAAAAGCGTTTCCCGGTACCACTAAATTCATGGCCTTGTTTGATGATGTTGGCATACGCTAAATAGTGGATTTTATCCTCTAAATCGCCTTCTATCTCAAAAGGGACAGATATTTCTTCTGCAATAGCACGGCTGCTGTGGATGACTGTTTTCACGCCTTCCTGATAAATATCCAGAATTTTAGCCGATGATCTTGTAGCTTATTGATGAGTACGAGCTATGGCTATTAACTCTTAAGCGACGCAAGTTGAATGTTTTCTATGGGTAATTATCTATGCTGAGTTTTACTGTTTCAAGCTATATCAATAGAGCTGTTACAGCGGGCATTAAACTTAGAGGTATGGCCGTACTAATCAAAAGCCACTGCGTGAGCAGGTATTAGTAGAAGGCTCTTAGCAGATACTTTTGGTAAACCCTCATCACTAAATATAGTTAAAGCTCCGAGAAATATTGCCTTTGTTGCCAGAGCTACATTTTGCTCCAGCATTGTCCAAAAATGAAAGTAATAGTAGATGATTTAAGTGGGTAGCATACATGTATTGTGTCACTACACTGTATTAACTAGCCGTCAGATTGATGTATGTAAAAACCACTAATCTGCTTGTAAAGAACTTCGAAAAGCATTGTACTTAATATGCACTAAATGCGATTATATCAACAAGTCATTCATAATTAAGATAAAATAAAATGAAGAAAATTGCTCTTGATGCGATAGATATACGTATTTTGTCTGCCTTACAACAGCATGGAAAGGTGAGTAAATCAAAGTTGGCTGAGCTGGTTAACCTCTCGCCCACGCCTTGTTGGGTACGTTTAGATAAGCTAAAAAAATCAAGACTTATAACAGGATACCGAACCGATATTGATCTGGATCGTCTTGTCGATCTTACTAAAGTGTTAGTGACAATTTCCTTGAAGCATCACAGCAAAGCTGACTTTGATCGTTTTGAATCTTATATCCTGAATGTCGACGCTATTATTGAATGCGATGCCACGGGAGGTGGTTCAGATTACATAATGAAGATCATTGCCAAAAACCTGCATGATTTTCAAGGCTTAATTGAACAATTGTTAAATGCTGAAATCGGTATCGATCGCTACTTTATTTATATCGTTACTCGACAAATAAAGTCCGTTGCACCTAACCTTTCAACACTCATAAACCCCTCAGCCTGAATAAAAAAGCTGCTGTCTGCAACATACAATTATCTCTGATTGTCCTGTGCAGCTAAGTTAAGTACAAACAAGCTTATTATTGCACCAAAACAGACTCGACAGTCATATCTACTGCAGTCTTTAGTCCATATTAATCATTGATTTCTCATATGCTGTTATCAGCAATTAAGCCTGACAGGAAATAGCTCCTGCTAATTTAACAAGCTGTATATATGAGGATTATTTTATGAGCACACAACAAGAGTTTGGCTTCGGTACACAAATTCGTAAATCACCGTATTTTGATGCCACAGTGCGCTGGGGTGCTAAAGACTTTTCAGTCTATAACCATATGTATATCCCTAGAGGCTTTGGGGACCTAGTGGGAAATTTCTGGAACTTAGTTAATAACGCTATTCTCTGTGATGTGGCTGTTGAGCGACAAGTGGAAATCACTGGTCCAGATGCTGCAAAATTTGTGCAGTTACTCACTCCACGCGATCTCTCAAAATGTGCAGTAGGTCAATGTAAATATGTGCTGCTAACTAATGCAGAGGGCGGCATCCTGAATGACCCTATTCTATTGCGTTTGGCTGAAAACCACTTTTGGATTTCTCTGGCCGACAGTGACGTTTTATTTTGGGCTCAGGGTGTTGCTGTTCATAGCGGCCTAGATGTGAAGATCTGTGAACCTGATGTTGCACCGTTGCAGCTACAAGGTCCCAAATCAGGTGAAGTTATGCAAGCTCTGTTTGGTGACAGTATTTTAGATTTGAAGTATTACTGGCTTCGTGAATACAGTTTGGACGGTATTCCATTAATTGTCTCTCGTACAGGTTGGTCAAGTGAACTGGGCTACGAATTATACTTACAAGACAGTTCAAAAGGCGATGCATTGTGGGAGAAAATAATGGCAGCAGGTCAACCTTTAGGTTTGCAGCCAGGGCACACTTCATCAATTCGGCGCATCGAAGGTGGGATGCTGTCTTACCATGCAGATATGGACATAAATACCAACCCATACGAATTAGGGCTTGATAGACTCATTGATCTGGATGCCGATTTTGATTTTATTGGTAAAGCTGCATTACAGAAGATTCGTCAGCAGGGCCTCAGCCGTAAGCATGTTGGGTTAATTTTTGATGGGCCGGCGATGGTGGGCTCAAATACCCATTATTGGATATTAGAAAAAGAAGGCGCGAAAGTAGGAAAAGTGACATCAGCAATTTTCTCTCCTCGCTTGGAAAAGAACATTGCTCTGGCGATGGTAGAAGTGCAGTTTGCCGAATTAGGTACTCAATTTGTCGTTAAAACATCTAATGGTAATGTCACGGCCACTGTTGTAGAAAAACCTTTCTTTGATCCAAGAAAGAAACTAGCAGCTATCTAACCATACGAAGAAGAGGACGTTATATGACCGAACAATCTATAGTTTTAGCAGACACAAATGCGCAAGGTGTTTTGCGACTCACCCTAAATAACCCTGCAAGATGCAATGCTTTATCAGAGGCAATGCTAGCTCAGCTACATAAGGCGATGCAAGACGCAGCTATAGATCCCAAAGTTCGGGTCATAGTACTCGCCGCAAATGGGCCGGTATTTTGCGCGGGGCATGATCTTAAGGAGCTCACAGCTGGGCGAAAATCTGATGATCACGGTCGTGAGTACTTTAGCAAAATCATGTCGCTGTGCGGTGCAATGATGCAAGCCATTGTCAATAATCCCAAGCCGGTCATTGCCGAAGTTTCGGGAATAGCCACGGCTGCTGGCTGCCAGTTAGTTGCCAGTTGTGATCTTGCATATGCTGATGAAGCCATTGCATTCAGTACACCCGGTGTCAATATAGGTTTATTCTGTTCAACTCCGATGGTAGCACTGTCGCGAAACGTCTCGAATAAACATGCGCTGGAAATGCTATTAACCGGAGATATGATTTCAGCTCAAAGAGCCCTGGAGATTGGCTTGATTAACAGAACAACCAATGCCTCAGAGCTAACAGATATTACTATGGAAGTGGCCGGCAAAATAGCGGCTAAGTCGAGTAAAACTCTGGCGATTGGGAAGCAGGCTTTTTATCAGCAGCAACCACTATCGCTATCCGATGCCTATGATCTGTGTGCCAATGTAATGGTTGAAAATATGCTGGCAGAAGATGCCAAAGAGGGCATCAATGCCTTCATAGAAAAACGTGTGCCACAATGGAGAGACGAATAAATGGTCAACGGTGATAATCCTTATAACGTTGGGCTTGAGCGTAATCCAGCTAACTTTCAACCGCTTACGCCACTGGGTTTTTTAGAGCGGGCAGCCAGTGTATTTCCCGAGAATATCGCTATTATTCATGGAAGGTTAGAGGTGAATTACCAGCAGTTTTATTCACGTTCACGTCAGTTAGCATCAGCTCTTGGGGAGCACAATATTGGTCGGGGTGACACGGTGTCAGTGATGTTGGCAAATACCCCGGCTATGTTGGAATGTCATTACGCAGTGCCAATGTGCGGTGGCGTATTGCACTCAATTAACACACGCCTCGATCCGACAGTCATCGCCTTTCAACTTGATCATGCCCAAGCCATAATTGTAATCGTCGATAGCGAGTTCATGCCCACCATGGCGCAGGCGTTAGCACAAGCTTCGGTTCAGCCTTTGCTTATTGTATATGATGATGTTGAATACCTTGGTGAGCGTTACCCAAGTAACGCATTAGACTATGAAACCTTGTTGACAAGCGGAGATGAAAGCTTTGCCTGGCTTATGCCCGATGACGAGTGGGATGCTATATCCATTAATTATACCTCGGGAACAACAGGTGACCCGAAGGGGGTGGTATCACATCATCGCGGCGCATATCTGTTGGCCCAGGGCAACGCTTTAACCACCACTATGCCTAAGCATGCCGTTTATTTGTGGACGCTACCCATGTTCCATTGTAATGGCTGGTGTTTTCCATGGACCTTATCGGTAGTCGCCGGCACACATGTCTGCCTTCGCCAGGTCCGTGCGGAACAGATTTGGCAGGCACTTACCGAGCATAAGGTCACTCATCTTTGCGGGGCACCTATTGTCATGTCATTAATTTTAGCAGAGCAGGCGAATTATCGAGTGTCACAACGGGTTCAGTTCCTCACTGCTGCGGCGCCGCCACCGGAGATAACCCTCACGAAGATGAGTGCAGCAGGTTTTGACGTTGTTCACCTGTATGGCTTGACCGAAACCTACGGTCCTGCTGTTGTTAATGAGTGGCATCGTTCTTGGGATCATTTACCTGATTCAGATCAGGCTGCGCTTAAAGCCCGTCAGGGCGTGCGTTATTTACCATTGGAAGCGCTCAGTGTATTGAATCCAGAATCGATGAAGCCTGTACCCCATGATGGTGAAACCATCGGAGAAGTAATGTTTCGTGGTAATGTCGTCATGAAAGGCTATTTTAAAAGCCCGCAGGCTACCCAACAGGCATTTGCAGGGGGCTGGTTTCATTCAGGGGACCTAGGGGTGATTCATCCCGATGGCTATATTCAGCTTAAAGATCGCTCTAAGGACATCATCATTTCCGGAGGAGAAAATATTTCGTCCATAGAGATCGAAGATGCCCTCTACAAACACCCGGCAATAGCGATAGCAGCTGTGGTTGCTATGCCTGATGCAAAATGGGGCGAGCGACCCTGCGCATTTATTGAGCTGGCTGAGGGCCAAGCGGTGACTGCACCACAATTAACCGATTGGTGCCGTCAATTGCTGGCCAGTTATAAAGTCCCCGCACGTTTTGAATTCTGCAGCATTCCACGCACTTCAACGGGAAAAATTCAGAAGTTCGCACTGCGTCAAACAGCTAGCAAACTAGTTTGAAAAAACCAAACAAATCAATGGCTAAGATATGAATATTAGGAAAGTAGAATACGCGATAATTGGCTCTGGCACCGCGGGGCTGGGTGCATACTCCAAAATACGTCATCAGTCAGACAACTTTGTCATGATTGAGCAAGGCCCATACGGCACTACTTGCGCAAGGGTCGGCTGCATGCCTAGTAAAATGCTGATAACTGCTGCTGATCATGCTCACGAAATGACCCATGCATCAAAGTTTGGTATCTACGGGGAGCCTGAGGTTGATGATAAACAGGTCTTTAACCGAATCCGCACAGATCGCGCTAATAAGTTTGTCGGTAACGTTTTAAAACAAATCGGAAAAATACCCGATCAATTTAAGCTGCAAGGTTGTGCGAAATTCCTTTCAAACAACCAAATACAAGTCGATGACGATCTAATTATTCAAGCGGAAAAGGTGGTTATCGCATGCGGCACCAGACCCTACATACCAGAGGAGTTAAAAGCTGTTGCAGGTAAAATACTGACGAGTGATACTGTTTTTGAAATAGACAGACTGCCTAATTCTATTGCAGTGATAGGTATTGGGGTTATTGCGTTAGAGCTAGGTCAATCCCTTCATCGACTGGGTGTTGAAACCAGTTTTTTTGGCCGTACAGGGACCATCGGAAATTTAACACATCCGGACTTACAGGCTGAAACATTAAAGTGTCTGAGCCAAGAGCTGAACATACTTCCACAGGGAAGAATCGTCGAAGCCTGGGAGGAGGATAACGCTGTATTTATCGCTTATGAACAACAAGATGGCTGCGTGATCACTAAACGTTTTGACGCCATTTTAGTGGCCGCAGGGCGAGTCTCTAACATTGACCAGGTGGATATTCATAAGACAGATATTCAGCTGGAAACTAATGGGATTCCTGTTTTTGATCCTAGGACCATGCAATGCGGCAATCTGCCAATATACATAGCGGGTGACGCGACCAATGATCTGTCGCTTTGGCACGAAGCTTATGACGAAGGCCGAATCGCTGGAATCAACGCACTGAATTATCCTCAGGCTGAAAAAGTCACCCGCAAGACACCATTAGGGATCTACTTTACTGACCCACAGATGGCTATTGTTGGGCAAAGTTATCACCAGCTAAGAGGCACACAGATAGTTATTGGTGATGTTCCATTCAATAGCCCTAGGCATGAAGTCTGGAAGAAAACTCAAGGACGGATTCAGGTTTATCTGGATGCAAGCTCAGGTGAGATTCTAGGTGCAGAATTACTGGGTCATCAGGCGGAACACCTTGCTCATTTATTAGCGTTAGCAATTACGCACAAAATGACGGCTGATCAATTTCTTGAAATGCCTATTTATCACCCCAGTGCTGAAGAAGTTCTAAAAAAAGCTTTGGATAACGCGAGATTTCAACTTACCAAGATCTAACTAATAATGAACTATGAGCATTAAGATAATAAATCAAAATGCTCAACAAACAATACAATGGATGCTGGTATTAGATAGTCTCTTATATGGTTTTTGTGCCCATTCCCTCGAAACATCTCACCCAAAGATTGGTTTGGTACCATTTGGTATATTACAAATCAATAAAACAGCGTGAGTGCATTAGGTGTTCAGTGCTTACTAGGTGTTGGAAGTTACCAAAATATTGGACTCTGTTACATAAACTATGTTCAGCAATGGTTAATCCAGAAAGAGAAAAACTATCAGACCTCGTTGAAATTGACGAAATCTTTGTTGGCGGGCTGTTCCGAGAAAATCGTTAATAACTAGGTCTATAGGCATAAAACAGCCATTCTGATCGCTGTAGAGCTACTGGAGCCCAAGTGCTTTGGGCGGGTACGATTAAGGCATGTTACTGCAGTGACAAAAGAAAACATTGAGCAGTTCATGATTGATGTGGTGCAACCTGGCAGTGTCCTGCATAGTAATGGTTCTCCTGTATATAACTGCGTAAAAGAAAATGGCTTTGCTCATCACAAAACTGTTCATTTGGGATCCGACATCACAGCACATATAACAATGCCTGACGTACATAGAGTGGCTTCATTATTAAAAAGGTGGTTTTTAGGTGCATATCAAGGTGCTATAAGAGAAAGCAGCTGGGATGTTATCTTGATTAATATACTTTTAGATTTAATCGTAGGAAATAAAAATCAAGAGGGATTTTTTTATGGGTTTCCGTAACAAGCAGTCTTAGCAGCTCCACTAACTTATGAATGTATAAAAACACGATAAACACTGCCAAGTACTTTTTGTGTTGAACAGTTACTACCTATATTTCTTAAATTTTTCTCTTTAAAAAAGGGGACTTCAGCTAAAACATTTTCAAATGCTTTGCCTCATTTAGCTGTACACACTAATAGTTGTTCTTCATTGCCACTGGGCATTGAACTAGGTGTTGATTTGATGCTTGATAGTTCAGTTCCATACGCAGTTGGTGTGGCAAAAAGGAGTAACAATTGAAGAAGGTAACTTCATGCTAGATCATGTTCATATGTGTTTTAGCATATATCCAAAATATGCTATTTCTAATGTCGTTGGCTATTTGAAGGTGAAGCTTTTGGGCTCGATGATACTATGTCTCTAAAGTAGGCTTAGATGAAAACATTATAAAAGAGTACATTCGAAATCAAGAAAATAATGACGTAAGTCGTGATCAGGTGAAGCCGGGAGTATGGCAGCGCCTGGGAATCTCTTGATAAACCTCCGGCTTTACCGGAGGTAAGTTAATTTTCCTGAGCGCTAAATTTGCAGTATTCAGTCAATGTAAAATTTATAGATTACAAAAGTCCCCCTATGTTATCTGCATAGGGGACACTCAATACTCAGTTATTTGTTTTATTAACGATCTGGGATGCAATTTCCTTAACGCTGTGTTTATCAGTTTTAGTGTCGACTAAGTTGTACCAATCAATATTGCGCGTAAAGATCATCATTAAGGCTAAAGTGATAAAAGTTAAGAAGGCGCCCATCAGTAATGCAAAATCTTCTGCACTGATAATTACATAGAGAACGGCATATAACACACTGAGTAACACGGCAAAGAAGAACGCATCTTTCGCACCTTGCAGCACATAGCGCAAGTAATAAAAGAGTAGGCTAATACAACAAAATGAGGCAATTGCATACGCAGCGGCGAAAGCGATGTGTTCAGACAGTGAAATCAATAGTAGGTAAAAGATAGCGATAGAGAAGCCGACCAAGGTGTATTGTATGGCATGAATAGGTAGCTTTTTTGTGACTTCGAAGATAAAGAAAGCAATAAAACTAAGGCCGATAAAGAGCACTCCATACTTTACTGAACGTTCTGCTTGTACATAAATGCTAACTGGCTCAATTTGTTTCACGCCAAAGCTGGTTTTGAACAACTCCTTGCAATTGCCACGGGCGCATTGGTTGAGTTTATCTCCAATATTGCTGGCAAAAGAAGAGACTTGCCAATTAGCTTGATATCCTTCACCGCTGACTTGGCGATCAATCGGTAAAAAATTACCGATGAATTCTGGGTGCGCCCAGTTGGAATTGACGGAGATTTCGCTTTGAGCAGAGACGGGAATAAAGCTAATTTGCTCCATCCCACGCAGGTTCATTTTATAGGAAAATGCGCTGAGTCCTTTTTCATTTTGATCTCCTTGGCGAAGTGCTGACATTGGTAAAATGGCATGTAGGCCATTGCTATTAGCTTTTAACCGGCTGCCGGGAGCAAAAGGGATATTTTGTTTGTTCCAGCGCAATACTGGGACATTACCGATGCCACGAGCATCTGATACCATTGATGAAACATAAGGCGCTGAGAAATGCTTAAAATCAGTGCTGTTTTCGATGCTCTGTAAGTTTTCTTGGATAGCTTGTTGATCAAACTTCCCAGTTACAGATATTTGTGCATTATAAACAGGTACTTGGTAGATACCTTTATAGCGCACACTGGTATCTAAGCTGGCATCAATAGTTAGGTTTTGTGCCAATATTAGTCTCATTTTATTATGTTGTTCAGTGGTGACTTCGTAGCTCTCGCTTTTACCGTTGTAGGACTGAGTGCTTTTTTGTGTGACATAAGGTATTACTAAAATAGGCGTTATTAGGCGCTGTGCACCGGTCCAGCTCTGCGCCACACTGTGTTTGGCGTTTTGAAGGTAGCTTTGGCGTTCGTAAATTTTTTCACTAATCATCAGGAGTGGAATCATCAACAGGGCGCCGATGACAAAGATAACTATTATTTTTAAGCTCAATTTTTTTTGCATAACAATCTCCGTTTCTTTATGGGTATTGCTGCAGTGTAAATGGGCTATGTCGAACTAATATGTGCGGTTTGTGTTATTTGTGTGTAATAGCAAAAGAGCGGTTACAGTGCTTGAAAGCTATTTAGGATCGAAGGCTATTTGAGATCAACAGCTACTTGCGATTAAACCTTAAACAGGCACTAACTCCTCCTTCATGGTGATTATTTAGTTCTACTTCGCCGCGGTGCAATAAGCAGATTTGCTGAACAAAGCAAAGGCCTAAACCACTACTTTTTGCGGTACTTGCAGGGCGTGGTAGTGAATAAAAACGCTCGAAAACCTTATTTAATGCATAGCTGGGTATACCTGCACCCCAATCTTTGACGGTGATATCTAAGGTGTCGCTTTGCGCAATCGTAATTTTAATCACGCTGCCTGAATCGCTAAAATCCACCGCGTTTTGTACTAAATTATCAAGTGCCTGAGTGAGTAAAAAGTTGTCAGCTTCGATTTTTTCCACTGTTGCAAAATCCTTTTCAATCTGGATTGATTTGCTCGCTAGTTGCAGTGCTTTACTGGCGAGTACTTTTTCGATTAATTCCACAGGGTCAACGGGGGCTAGCTGCGTCAATAATTCGCATTTTTCCAACTTGGTGAGTTGCAGCATTTTATTGATCATTTCATCGATTCGCTCAATTTCTGTGCGGATATTAGCCATAAAGTGATTGCGATCAGCACTGGGCATTTGATCGTCGATGATTTCTGCCGCTCCTTTAATGGCCGAGACAGGGCTTTTTAGCTCGTGAGTTAAGGCATAAACATATTTTTCGACGTACTCTTTGCCTTCTAATTGCTGGCGCATGTTGTCCATAGATTGTGCTAGTTTTGCTAACTCGCGCTCACCTAGTGGTGGGGGAGATACCGCTTCACCTGCAGCCACTTGATCAGCGTATTTGGTGAGTTTTCGAATTGAGGCGGTTAGCCAGTAAGAAAGAATGAGGGCGGCGATAATAGAGAGCAAAATGAGTATCACACCGCGCGTTTCAATTTTTTGTCGTGCCATATTGATGAAAGGCTGTAGCGATAAATTTGTTTTAGCGACGGTTACCACTCCTATAATATCCCCTTGATGGACAATAGGCGCAGCGACGTGCATTACTGTGGTGGTTGGATCATCAACGGTAATTGGGGTTGATCTTGCGCCATACTTGCCGCGCAATGTGAGGTAGACATCATTCCACTGCGAATAATCAGCGCCTAAAGCTAAATTTGCAGAGTCAAACTGAACAATCCCTTGAGCATCTGTGATGTAAATGCGCAGCGAGCTATCAAACTTTTCAACCGCGTAAATTTTAGCGCGATAGCTGCGGGCTAAAAAGCGTTCAATCTGCAATTTAAAATCACCGCTTTGCAGATGTTGCTGCTGTAAATCAGCGGTGACAATTTCAGCTAATAGATTTGACATATCTACTAAAGTATCTTCCGTTGATTGGCGCACACCGGGTTTTATCTCCGACATAAATACATTGAGTATCATGTAGATAGCGATACCTAGAATAGCAAAGTAAGCTAGGAAGATGCGAGTAGATAGGTTCATGTTTGAAATCCCTTTATTGCCACTGGCGCTTTTATGGCTATAGGCACTTTTGATTGAATATGCTGTAACCAATACCACGATGGGTGACTAAAGGCTGCTCGCTTTGTTCCACAGCTTTGAGTTTTGCCCGCAGTTGCTTGATTGTCGTATCTACTGCGCGGTCAAAGCTTTCTTTATGTGCCGGCCATACTGCGTCCATCAACTGCTCTCTGCTAAAAACGCGTTCAGGTTGGCTTAATAACAGTGACAGTACGCCAAATTGGTAAGCGGTGAGTTGCAGTGTTTGGTGACAGTAGCTAATTTTGTGTTTATCGGTATCGACACTAAAAAGGCTATCTAGTAAGGGCTGTGCTGCTTGAGTTCCAGTGAGAGCCGCATCTTGAGCAGGCATGTTATTCATTTGTTGGCGACGTAAGATAACTTTGACTCTTGCCACCAGTTCGCGCGGGCTAAAAGGTTTAACGACATAATCATCGGCGCCAATTTCCAAACCGACCACACGGTCTATCTCGCTGTCACGAGCAGTTAAAAAAATTAGCGGGACATCACAGTGCTGGCGTATTTTCTTGCATAGCTCGAAGCCATTGATATCCGGGAGCCCCACATCAAGTATCACAATATCAACGCGATTGTGCTGTAGGAAATCGAGCCCGGCTGAGCCGACGTTGAACCACTGAGTATCAAAATTCTCACTGTGCAATATGTAGAGTATATTATCGGCAATCGCCGCTTCATCTTCGATAAGAAGCACCGTTGGTTTCATATTATGATTATCCTCTGTTATCCAAGATGAGACCTCAGCATAACGACTGTGCTCAGTTACTGCGCGTTAAAATCCGGCTCAATATGCTCATTTATTACTATCAACTCGGCTAAGAGTCGAGGCTTGCCTTGCTTAACTTTCGCTCGGCACGTTATGTAGAAGCTTCAAGTGGTTATATGATCGTTTTATCTAGTTACTGTGTCACTGTTTTTTTGAGTTGTAGATGAATTGTACCGAGAAACGGTTTAGAAATTACTTTTAGAATTAATAAGGCCAGCAAAAACAATAAATGAGTAGCATTAAAGAGGTATTGCCCTTTGCTAATGAATTAGCTAACTAGTTTTCATCCAAAACCATTGGGTGAGCCTCGTTAGAATCCCGTTTCAGGACAAAAACTAGCTAGAAGATTAAACGCATGATCAAGAACATTATTAGGCGTTAAAAACGCCAGATGCTGTATTGGCCGAATACAAAGTTACTTTAGTGGCTTAAACAGTGACGGGCGGCAGATGTTCATCCGCGTAGATAATAAAGTAGATTTATAGTAAAAATAAGCATACCCTGTTGATTGTTAAGAATTTTAAATATATAAGCATTTATCTTATATTTATCTTTGGCGTTGTTCAATGTCTTGGTACTGTGCGATGATTGCGCTCTTTTTTTACAGGAAAAACCATGGACGCATTACTAACAGAGCTTTTTAGCTTCCCCCTTGTTTTGTTTGCTTTTCCAGGTTTAGTGTTGGTTTTATTGTGGCTAGTTTCCTTAATCGGCTTGTTTGATATTGAAATGCTGGATTTTGATTTGAAATCAGAATCGGATGCTGAAGTTGAGGGTAGTCATCTTTTTGAGAGACTAGGCCTTGATGGGATACCCTTATTAGTCGTTATGACTTTAATTGATTTTTATGGGTTAGCTTTTGCGTATACCGCCAAAAAATACTTTCTGCCTTTAATGGATGATATTTTAACAGCTACAGTGGCTGGTGGATTGATTGCGTTTTTCTCTTTTCTTCTTGCTGTGCCTGTCGCAGCAGTCTGTATTAAACCTCTACGACGTATGTTTGTAGTACATCAAGGTGAAGCCAAAGATGAGTTGATAGGGCTAATTTGCACCGTCACAACACAAACAGTAACACACAGCTTTGGTCAAGCAACAAGCGATGACGGTTTGGTTATCGTTATTCGTGCAGCAATGCCTAATACGATTACAAAAGGTAGCCGTATTGTTTTATTAGAATATTTTAAAGGTGAAGATTGTTACACAGTGATTACTGAAGAAGAACTTCGCCAACCTTCTTAAACCTTATAATTAATTTACACTTGGAGTAATTTACGAATGGGTATTAACTTTCCTTTAATGTCGTTGTTGTATATAGCTATTGGTATCGTTGTTTTTATTATCTTCACGGTGATGGCTACGGCTAGGCTGTATCGCAAAGTCGAGCAAGGTAAAGTGATGATCATTAATACCATGCGCTCTGAACCTACAGTTACATTCACCGGCTCGCTGATTATTCCTGTCTTTCACAAAATGGAAGAAATGGATATTTCACTAAAAGCAATAGAAATAGATAGAGCGGGTGTTGATGGGCTTATCTGTAAAGATAATATCCGAGCTGATATTAAAGTAGGATTCTTTGTTAAAGTGAATAAGAACAGGGATGATGTGTTGAAGGTCGCTCAAGCTATCGGTTGTGAACGGGCATCCTATCCTGAAACACTAGAAGAGCTATTTAGTTCTAAGTTTTCAGAAGCATTAAAGACTGTGGGCAAGTCATTAGATTTTGTCGATTTATACGCTAAACGAGATAATTTTAGAGACTTAATTATTGGGAGTATAGGGACGGATTTAAACGGATATGTCCTAGAAGATGTCGCGATTGATTATTTAGAACAAACGCCACTAGCAAAATTAGATCCTCAAAATATTTTGGATTCCCAAGGCATTCGAAAAATCACTATGTTGACATCTGAGCAGCATATACAAACCAATAACTTCGAACGTGATGAGCAGTTACAAATAAAGCGCAAAGATGTTGAAACGCGTGAAGCCATTCTTGAACTTGAACGCCAAGAAGCCGATGCTATAGCGCGTCAAAAGAGAGAAGTTAATACTGTTAAGGCTCGAGAAGAGGCGGAAACAGCAAAGATACAGCATGAAGAGTTTCTTAAATCAGAGCAAGCGCGCGTATTGGCAGAACAAGAAATTGAAGTGCAAGAGCAAAATAAACAGCGAGAAATTGACGTTGCTGAAAACAACCGGTTACGTGCCGTGGGTATCGAAGAAGAGCGAGTTATTCGTGCGAGAGAGCTAGAGGTGATTGATCGCGAAAAAGAAGCGTCATTGCAGAGAATTGCCAACCAAAAACTGATAGAACATGAAAAACGCGAAATAGCAGATGTTATCCGCAGCCGTGTTGAAGTTGATAAAACCGTGGCAGAGAAAGAGGAAGAAATAAAGGAATTGCGCATAGTGTCTGAAGCCGAACGCAATAGAAAAGCGCAAATCATTAGAGCCGAAGCGGATGCTGAAGAGGCGTTGGTTAAGGACATTAAATCAGCAGAGGCTGCTGAAAAAGCGTCGACATTCTTTGCTAAAGAAAAAGCGACTTTAGCGCAAGCTGATCTAGAAGTGGCAGAAAAATCAGCGCAGGCAAAAAGAAAGCAAGCCGAAGGTGATGAAGCAATGCATGCCGCAGACGGTTTGGCTCAAGCAAAAGTGATGACGGCAAAAGCATTAGCAACTGAACAAGACGGCATGGCGCAAGTGCGTGTGAAAGAAGCCATGGCAGATGCGATTGAAAAATCGGGAGTAGCAGAAGCTGAAGTTGCAGCGAAACTTGCAGAAGCTGAAGCGCAAGGAATGACATTGAAATTTGAAGCGATGTCGACCATGTCACAAGAACAGCGTAGCCATGAAGAGTTTAGAATGAAGCTCGATAGAAGTCATGAGCAAAATATGGAAAATATTAAAACTAATGTAGAAATCGCAAAACAGCAGGCAACGGTGTTAGCAGAGGCGTTGAAGCAGGCGAATATCGATATAGTAGGTGGAGATGCTAGCTATTTAGATTCCTTTATCAAATCTATTTCTGTGGGAAAGGCGATAGATGGCACTATTAATAAGAGTGAGACATTAACCACTGCATTTAAAGATCATATGAATGGCGATGCAAGCTTTGTCGAAGATGCAAAAGAGTTGATTGCTGGTTTTGGTGGTGCCAGTAGTAATATTAAAGATACAGCGATCAGTGCTTTTCTTGCCAAAATGATGCGTGAGGGTGGCGATAGCTCACAATTGCTAGAGCTAGTTAGTCAAGGTTTGAAGGGAATTGAAAAAACTCCAAAATAGAGATGCTAACGTGCTGAGTATTCATCTAGATTATCGATGTTGTCTGGGCACGCTAAAAAGGTGTAAAAAATAGTAAACTTTGCCTTTTTTGCCATGCGTGAACTAACGGTAAACAGCTCTCATAAATTTTGGAGGTAGCATGACCCAACTCAAAAACTCTCGTGAGATCGAATTAGATCAACAAAATATTACACAGACAGTGGTTGAAGGCGGTGCTTATGAGGTTATCCGAGACCGTCTAACACAGCAGTCGAAGCAGCTAGCTGAGTTTGTTGAAAGTGTCAATGCACAGCGAATTGCGGAATTTGGTCAAGCGAAGCTTGATGTACTCAGCCGGGTGCGAGTGCGTACTGAAAATAACTGTATTGCACGTGATATTGTTCCTGTGGGAGATCAGCTGTTATTTGGCTACAACGTATTTATAGGGCTTAAAAAAGAAACTAAGGTTGAAGATGTACTCACTGTTTATGCTTTGTCAGATAATCAAGGTTTGCATCAGTTAGAGCAAGTGGCATTCGAAAATAGTTTTTTGAATACTCCAGCTTTTACAAAAGATTTTTCAGAGCTCTATATTTACTACAAACAAGCGCGGTTAATCCAGTTGAAAAACCAAGGTGATCTACTGTTTGCCGTGTTTCAAATAGGCGCTAAACTAGAAGATGTGCGAGTTTTTCAATGGCGTGTTCATCCAAGCGGTGGGGTGGATTACATTGATAATCGCGGTGAGCGCGCGATTACATACGCACCTACCCATGATTTTGAATGGACGCGCACAGATAGAGAAATGCATGAAGGTGGCTCACACCCACATATCAATGTACTAGATACCGTATTTGTAGAGACAATCGGTGGACAGTTAACCATTAAAATTGAGAATAACACCCAAGATGGCTTAGGCATTTATCAAGAACCGGTTGAAGATCAAACACAGTCTTTAGCCGATGCCGATATTAGTTTTGCACAAATTGGCAGCTTAATTCTTTTGAAAATAACGCCTTACCGTGAAACGCAAACCCGATATTTGGTATATAACAGCCACACTTTTAAAGTGCAGCGCATTGATGCTATCGGTAGTGCGTGTGTTTCATTACCAGAAGATCATGGCATTATTTTCCCCGGCGGCTATTTTTTAAAAAATGGTGAGAGCAAAGCGTTTCCAGATCAAATATCAGGGTTGAAATTTAAGCGTAGTATCCGCTCCCCTAATGGCGAAGATGTGTTGTATGTTTTTTATGAACCAGAATCTGGTTTGGCGGGATTATACTCCTATAATTTGATTCGCAAAGATCTGCAAAACCCAATTTATGCGCACGGTTATAGCGTTTTCGAAGACGGCACGGCTGTTATCTTTAGTGCAGAAGAAGAGGCCACGCGTATCCATCCAATGCAAGTATGGGAAACGCCTTATGCCAGTGAAGAATTTGCAGCAAAACAGCAACTTTCTGATAGCTTTTATGCCCGCATTGGCAATAAAGAACTGGTGCGAGGCATTTCAGAATTAAATGGGATCTGTCGCAGTATTAATCACCCAGAGCCTAGTAAAAACCTCTATGAAGATTTGATTAAATCAAGTAAGCAAATATTTGATAGCTATCATTGGATTGACAGTGAGGATATTAACGGACTCGCTGAGCTGCTTAAAACAATATCAAGCACGTCTGAATTGGTAATTGATGAGTTTGAGAAAGTAGAGCAAATTCGACAACAAGCAGACAAAGCATTAAACACAGCGCAAAGCTTACAGCAAAAAATCCTTGATGGGATCAGTGTTGATAGCTGGCGGACACCGCAAGAATTCGTTGAATGTTTGACCAAAATGCGCACTCAACGAGGCCACCTTATATCACTCAAAGCCCAGCGTTATATCAATGTAGAACGCATAAACACCCTAGATGGTGAAATTGATAAAGCGTTCGAGCAAGTGAGTAACGCCACGGTCACTTTTTTAGCGAGTGAAGAGGCGCTGACCCCCTATACTGAACAGATAACAGCGCTTGAATTGCAAATAAGCTCCGTTGAGGTGGTGGTGGCAGTAGAGCCAATAAATGAACAGTTAGATGGCTTGTCTAAAGGTCTCGATTTATTGATCGAAGTTTTAAACGGCTTGAAAGTAGAAGATGCCACGGTACGCACTCAAATACTTGATGATATATCAGAACTTTACGCAAAGTTAAATCAGGTTAAAGCTAAGGGTCGCCAGCGTCGGGTGCAATTAGGTTCTGGCGAGGCAAAAGCTGAGTTTGCCGCACAGTTCAGGTTGTTTTCTCAAAGTGTTAATAATGCACTGCAGATGGCTGATACCCCAGATAAAGCGGATGAACAGCAATCTAGGTTGTTTGTTCAATTAGAAGAACTAGAGTCAAAATTTAGTGAGTACGATGAGTATCTAGATGATATTTTAGTCAAGCGTGAAGAGTTACACAGCGCATTTGAAAGCCGTAAGCAAAGTTTGATAGAAGTGCAGCAACGAAGGGCACAAAGCATTTTAAATGCCGCGCAGCGCATATTAAAAGGTATTGTAAGAAGAACGCAAACTTTTATAGAAATAGATCAGCTAAATAGTTATTTTGCCGCTGATCCTATGGTACTTAAAACAGGTGAGCTGATTAATCAGTTACGTGAAATAGATGATCAAGTTAAAGCAGACGACCTAGAAAGTCAGTTGATTGCAGCTAAAGAGCAAGCGATTAGAAGCTTGCGTGATAAAAATGATATTTTTGAAGAAAACGGCAGCATAATAAAGCTAGGTAAGCACAAGTTTAGTGTTAACAATCAACCACTAGGTTTGACGTTGTTGGCGCGAGAAGATGGTTTGTATAATCATTTGATTGGCACCGATTATTACCAAAAAGTTACATCACAACCTTTGGAAGAACTCAAAGAGTACTGGTTGCAAGAGCTAGTATCTGAAAATAAAGAAGTATCTCGCAGTGAGTATTTGGCTTTTATAATTTTACAAGATGCCCAATTTGCGGTGAATGGCTTATCTGAAAAAGCGTTGTATGAACAAATCCAACAGCCTAAAGAGTTGTTAAAGACAATTCGCAGTTATATATCGCAACGTTATCATGAAGGCTACGAGCGAGGTATTCACGATACAGATTGTGCTGCTATTCTCACGGCGCTGATCCCGGTGCATCAAAACGCAGGTTTACTGCGTTTTGCGCCAGAAGTAAGAGCGTTGGCTGTCTTATTTTGGGGATACAGTGGCGCTAATGAAAAACAAATTGTTATTTGGGTAAGCCAAGCTAAAAGTGCATACATACTAGCGACAACGCTGAATAGTAAAGATGGTTATCATCAGTTATGCAGTGAATTTGAGCGAGCTATAATAGCTTTTTGCCAACTACATGACCTGCACTTTAACAGTGCTATTAGGCAGCAAGCTGCTGATTATTTGTGCCGTGAATTGGGCATGAGTGATTGTTTTGTGCTTAGTCATAGTGCGAAGCAGTTGAACGAATTATTTGAAAAAACGTTAGTTAAAGTTGGGCATAAGCAAGATTACCGGCAAATTTTACAAAACTTAACCGATCAAGCGGCTAATTTGAGTGGTCAAGGTTTGAAAGAACAGTGGGGATTAACCTGTGCTTGGCTAAAAGCCGTCATGAAACAGCATTACGATGATGACGCGCTGAATCATTATCTATTTGAAGCAGCGGCGCTGATTCTTACTCAAAAAAATATCAAGCGCATCGATTCACAAGTAGTGCTTAATGTGAGTTTAGATAACTTGTTGTCAGAGCATCACAATATTGAGCAAGGAGTACTTGAATTAGCACTTGATGAATTTAATCAGCGCGTCGGACACTTTGCTAACTACCATGTGCCGCGTTTTGTAACCTATCAAAAAAAGCGTCATGCAGTAGTGCAGGATACACAGGCACAGTTACAGCTTGAAAGCTTTACAGCAAAACCGCTCACTTCATTTGTTCGTAACAAACTAATAGACGAAGTTTATTTACATATTATCGGTGATAATTTAGCCAAGCAAATGGGTTCCATGGGAGCAGATAAACGCACCGATTTGATGGGTTTACTATTACTGATTTCTCCACCAGGTTACGGTAAAACGACGTTAATGGAATATGTCGCTGATCGCTTAGGGTTGGTGTTTATGAAGATAAACTGCCCTTCGCTAGGTCATGATGTTACCTCTATTGATCCTGAAAATGCCTCAAACGCCACCGCTAAGCAAGAGTTAGAAAAGCTAAATCTGGGTTTGGAGATGGGTAATAATGTAATGCTGTACCTTGACGATATTCAGCATACACACCCTGAATTTTTGCAAAAATTCATCTCACTTTGCGACGGAACAAGAAGAATAGAAGGGGTTTGGGAAGGCGAAAGTAAAACGTATGACATGCGCGGTAAAAAGTTCTGTGTTGTGATGGCAGGTAACCCTTATACAGAATCGGGCGATGTGTTTAAGATCCCTGATATGTTGGCTAACCGTGCAGATATTTATAACCTAGGTGATATTCTAGGGGGCAGGGAAGATGTATTTGCACTTAGTTATATAGAGAATGCATTAACATCCAATGCAGTGTTGGCTCCTTTAGCACTGCGAGAGATGAATGATCTCTATATATTGGTGGCGATGGCAAAAGGTGAAGATTCTAACTCTAATGATTTGTTACACCAGTACAGTGGTGCTGAGCTTAATGAAATCGTGCAAGTGTTAAAACATCTACTAGAAATTCAGAAAATCATTCTAAAAGTTAACTTGCAATATATTAAGTCCGCAGCAACAGCAGAGGATTACAGAACAGAGCCGCCGTTTAAGTTGCAGGGCAGCTATCGTAATATGAATAAAATGGCAGAGAAAGTATCTGCCGTTATGAACGAGAGTGAACTGTTGCAACTGGTCGGCGATCACTATATAGGCGAGGCACAAACGCTAACCTCAGGTGCAGAAGAAAATTTACTCAAGCTTGCTATGTTAAGGGGAGTTACTAGTGATGAAGAGAAACAGCGCTGGGAGTACATTTGCGCCAGCTATGGGGAAATTCAGCAAAGTAAATCAGGCATAGATCCCGCACAGCAAGCGGTAGTGCAGCTTACACATATGGCGACCACGTTGAGCTCGTTGAAAAACGATTTGGTGCAAACAAACTGGCCTGATTTAGTAAGATCTATCAATCGAGTAACGGCATCACTGTATTTAGTTAGTAAAGCTTGGAGAGGTAAAAAGAAAGAACAGGCTAGCGATCATATACAGCGACCTTAGTCTTTGAGTGAAAGATACATTTGAGACGAGCGAAGGGAATGCCCGAATCCTTACAAATAAAAGCAGCGACCCTATTAACTTTTATATTGTTGTTGCGCGCTTTGTTGCAGTGAATTATTTCTCCTAATTACCATCCAATTTCACGGCTAATGAGTAATGCAAAATTAATTAATCTAAGTTATTCTCGTTTTTTAATTTTTAATATAGAACTATCCTAGGAAAGTAATATGGTACCTCTACAGGTTGTTCAAATCACAGATATCCATCTATTGGCTGATGAAAATAGCTTACACTATGAAGTAGATACAGCCTTAAGCTTAACAAAAGTATTAAATAAAATTAAATCTCTCACTGTTGATTTAATAGTCGTTAGTGGCGATCTTACTGAAGACGGCAAAGCCAGCACTTATAAGCGGTTGGCTAAAATATTTAAGTCTTTGACTGTGCCTGTTTTTTTTCTGCCAGGCAATCATGATGATCCCATATTGATGACAGAGCATTTAAATGATAGTAACTTAAATCACTGTTTCAGTATGGAAATGGCAGGTTGGGGTTTTTTGTTCTTACATTCTCAAGTTGAAGGTTGTTCATTTGGAAAGATAGGCAATCAGCAATTAACAAAAATTGATAAATATTTAACTGATCACTGCGCTAAGCCAGTTTTTATTGCTCAGCATCATCCATCTTTTACCGTTTGTCCTGTAGCAGGATGTCAGCTGGAAGATGCCGCTATTTTGCAGAAAATATTGATGAAACATAACAATGTTAAGGTGATAGTAGCTGGGCATACTCATAATGATAAAGAGGACTTAAGTTTGAATTATGCTCAATATGTAACACCTTCAAGCTTCGCTTTCGCCACTCATGATCAAGATTGTGCAAAGCATCGAAAAGATGATTTTTGGGCGGCACATAAATTAGATCCTTCAAAAATTGGTTTCCGTTACATACAGTTAACAAAGCAGGGGGCGGTGGAATCAGAAGTTATTTGGGTATAAATGTGTACGTGTGTAGGGGCAGGTATTTTTTTTGCCTATGTGTGATTTAACTTAATTCACCGCTGTCCGGTTAAAAATGTAAGCTCTATAATCTACTAATTTGTGGTATTCAACCATGGTTAAATAGATATTTTTCAGCGATTTAGTACTTCCAGTTGACGTAAAATCAATGAGCTAGAGTGCAGCAAGCACAACACTGTAGATTTGCATGCTTAACTGGGTATGTATATTGGCTGTTAATGTTGCATCTAGGGTGCATAAACACCAAAATTTTGATGTAATATCATTATTTTACCTTCAATATTAAACATTTATTGTTTCTTGCCGATAAATTTTTTAAAATTAGGTAACTTAAAATTATAGTCGTTAAAGAATAGGAGTCGTTGATGTTGAAGGTTAAATTGTTGGGTCTTACACTTTTGACGCTGATGGCCTCAAATGTAAATATTGCATTAGCGGAAGTACTTCCATCAGAAGGGAAAAAAGCTGGCACATTCAAGGTTATAAGTGGATCCGTAACGGCGTCTCGCAATAATATATTGCACAATGTAAAAACTGGTGATTCTGTATTTATAGGGGATTTAATCATCACAGCTGCATCGAGCTTCGCAGGTATGACCCTCTACGATAATACACGACTTACGTCAGGGCCTAACTCTCGCGTTGTTATCGATGCTTTCTCATTTAATACAACCACACATAAGGGCGAGTTGAGTGCGAGTCTCGACAAAGGCAGCCTTGCTGTTATCTCAGGACAACTTGCCAAGGCGAGTCCTGAAAAAGTTGTTTTTAATACCCGAACTATGACGGTAGGTGTTCGGGGCACTGAATTTATTATCGAGGCGTATGGAGAGTGATGGTGGAAATGAGAAAATTTGGTTTAGCGGCATGTATTACTTTCTTTGCGCTATCGCCTGGGTTAGCTAACGCTGAATCGTATTGGCAGAACAGTTCTGGATCACCCATCCAAGATTCAAATGGCGTTTGTGTTATCGCCAGTGCAGCGAAGCATGTGGTTGCAGCGTGTAAACCAGCCGATAGGATTATTCTGTTGCCAGGTGATAATGGAAAAGCGGGAGCTGTGTTGGTAACTTCTAAGGGAACAACGCATCGTTTGGATCAAGCCTATAAAACCGTATCGATCGCAGAAGGTGGGTTTTCAGAGAAATCCGTCTCAGCTGGCAAAGTTAAAAGCGAATTCGGTCAGCTTTTAAACGCGCTACCCCTGCCGGTAGCGTCTTTCACAGTTAAGTTCGTTTCAGGTTCAGCTACTGAGTTAACACCTGAAGCGGCCGCTGTGGTTACCCAATTGCTAGCGGAAGTTGAGCGTCGAGATGCGCCAGAAATAAGATTAGTCGGTCATACTGATACTGTAGGTGGCTTGCTGAAGAATGATCTGCTTTCGCAACAGCGCGCGCAGACAGTTGTTGATATATTGATAAACTACGGCCTAGCACCAGGGGTTATGGAAGCAACTGGACGAGGTGAACGGGAGCAAGTCGTTGCTACTGCTGATAATGTTAGTGAAGCTGCAAATCGCCGGGTAGATATAAGAGTTAGGTAATGATCTATCAATTGCCTATTAGGCAAGATTCACTAGTATGATGACGCAAAACAGAAGTCACGCTACCTTGCTTGGCCGTTTTCTGACGGTTACGCAAGGACGTAAAATTGCATCAATTGTACTTATGCTCATTATATTCATTGAAGTTTTGGCAACATTACCGAAAGCTCCGGAGCTATACTTTGCTCAAGTAGTGATTGATATGGCCAAAACAATAAGGGCGCCAGTTGTATCGGCGCGACAAGCGCTTTTCGATAGCTATCAAAGAATACACCCGCGTATTCCTCAGAGTCAGCCACTGACAGTGATAGCGATTGACGAGAGAAGCATTCGCCAAGTGGGACAGTGGCCTTGGCCCAGAAGTGTACTGGCTGATCTTGTTGATAAAATCAATGCACATACCCCCGTTGCGATCGGGTTAGATTTTTATATGCCTGAGCCTGATCGGCAGTCGATTGAAAACCTGGCTGATTTATTACCAGAAGAGTACCTGCAGATTCGCGAGCAGTTGTTAGCTCTACCTACAAATGACTTCCAACTTGCTATGGCATTAAGCAATAGCCCTTCAGTCGTTGCTGCTGTGGGATTTAGTGTAGAAGCGTATACCTCCAGCAATCAACTTTTAGCTACACCGACAGTAATACTTGGTAGTGATCCTTTACCTTTTATTATGAACTACCCGCAAGTTTTAGCAAATTTAACTATCCTAACTCAATCGGCCTCAGGACAAGCTCTGCTCAGTATACCTGCTCAAGCTAGTGCTATTAGGCGTTTTCCTTTGCTATCTGCTGTTAATAGCCAACTAATAGCATCCATGCCAATAGAAATGTTGCGTGTGGCGACAGGTTCCGGCGCTTTAAAAATTCAGGCAACAGAGCTGGGTATTCAGAGTATACAAGTGGCGGATCTCAATGTGCTGACACAAGGCAATAGTGATGTTTGGCCGTACTACGCAAGTATCGAAGATACCCGTGAACGCTATTTGTCTGCTGTTGATGTGCTAAACGGTAACTTCGACCCAAAGATGCTTGAGCACAAATTAGTGATGATTGGTCTTACAGGAGCAGGATTGTCGGATATGCGTTTTACATCTCTCGGTGAGCATGTGCCAGGTGTTGAAATTCAAGCGCAAGTTGTAGAGGGGCTCTATGAGAACAATTTGCTCAAAAGAACGGATTGGCTGTCGCTGCTTGAATTGATACTAGTCACTGTTCTTGGAGGAGCTTTAATTACTGCCGCGCCTAAGTTTCAGTCGTTTCTGGAAAAATCTTTCAGGTATCACCCTTTTTGGTTAATTCTATCCATGTTGGCTTTTATTGCTTTGATAGCAGGTAGCGGGTTGTTGCTATTTATTTTTACGGGTGTGCTTTTTTCTTCGGTCTCTGTACTCATTGGTACTTTGATGGTCTGTGGTGTGTTTTTTGTCAATGCCATCCTAATTAGTCTTCGTGGAACCCAAACTAAACTCGCTCAACTGATGGAAAGTGGGATAACCTTTGCCAGGCAGCGAGAACAAGACCAACTCCTTGAAATGATTCAAGACTACCTTTATAAGATAGCCCCCCATCAGTGCTCAATAATATTTTTGATTAATCAAGATCGGGAGCTAGAAGTAGTAGCGAAAAGGGGGATTGCAGCAAACTGGTCTCTTCCAATCGCGTTAAAGGCCAACGATAGTTCAGGACTATACCAACAATGGTTATCCCAAGCGCTGACAAAAGGTGAGACGCATCAGTTAATTGGCTCTGAGATATCAGAGCTATTGCCTGAGCTTAGCGCCAATTTGCATAATGCATTGGCTGCGCCACTTCATTCCCTCATTGTCATTCCTATGTTAGCTACGGATCAGTCTATAAAAGGTTTAACCGTATTGGGGAACGCCAAGACAGTGGTAGGTACTTCGCTGTCACGATGTAACCGCAACACGATACGCTTAATTGATGCACTGATAAGGCAGGCAACTGTGGCTCTGGAAAATCAGCAACTGGTAAAGTCACAACAAAACATGATGGATGCAATGGTGAAAATTTTAGCGGGTGCCATTGACGAGAAAAGCGCTTACACAGGTGGTCACTGTGAACGAGTGCCTCTTTTGGCAGAAATGCTTTGCGAAGTGGCGTGTGAGAGTCAGCAGGGGTATTTATCTCAGTTTTCATTCACCAGTGAAGATGAGTGGCGCGAGTTTAGGATGGCTGCTTGGATGCACGATTGCGGTAAGATTACGACTCCAGAAAACGTTGTTGATAAGGCAACGAAACTAGAAATGATTTACAATCGCATTCACGAAGTTCGCACTCGTTTCGAGGTGCTGCTACGCGATGCACAAATAACTCGCTTAGAGGCTATATACGAGCAGGGAGTGGATAGGGGCCAGGCTGATTTACAACTAGAACAACGCAAGCAACAATTACTAGAAGACTTTGCCTTTATAGCGCAGTGCAATACTGGTGGAGAATTTCAAAGCCTTGATAAGGTTGCACGAATACAAAAAATTGGCCAACATACTTGGCAGCGTAACTTTGACGATCGCTTGGGACTTTCCCATATTGAGTTCAAACGTTATCCAGAGGGTAGCCAGGTCACGCTGCCGGTTACTGAGCAACTGTTGAGTGATCGTCCAGAACATTTGGTTGAAAGGGCCTATAGTAAATCCCAGGATCCGAGTTACGGCTTTAAAATGGAAATTCCGGAATACCTGGGTAATCATGGCGAACTGCATAATTTGCAGGTGAGTAGAGGCACTTTAACGGCAGAAGAACGGTTTGTTATTAACGATCATATCATCCAGACGATTGTCATTCTCGATCAAATACCGTTCCCGCCTAATTTACAGCGGGTTAGCGAAATAGCCGGTGCTCACCACGAGACACTGATTGGCACAGGTTATCCGAGAAAGCTCACTCAGGATGAACTTTCAATCCCAGCTAGAGTGTTAGCTATTGCGGATATTTTTGAAGCCTTAACGGCAGCTGATCGCCCATACAAAAAAGCCAAGACGTTATCTGAAGCTATTCATATATTGTATTCCTTTAAACGTGATCAGCACATAGATCCCTTACTCTTCGATCTTTTTTTGAGCGAAGAGATTTATATTAAGTATGCCGAGCGCTTCCTCACACCTGATCAGATCGACGTGGTAGATATAAACCGCTATTTGGGGTGATACTTCTATAACATAAGTATCAATGAGGTGAGAGTAGAATGGCACTTAGTTAAGCTGCAACTCTTTATTTTGAATAGTTTTTAAACATATAAAATCGATTTCTATGTGTAAGCGTTACTTAAATAGTTTTTTTAGTTGCCTGTTGAATAACAAAATTGTGTACTGTTTTACTGCAAGAGCGATCTTCACTGATGGCTTAGGCTAGCAGGCAAGGTGATTAACGATTTATAACTGCGCTCTCTATGCCGAGAGGCTTTAAGAATAGTCTTAAACTTTCATTGGGAAGTAAATCGACAAACGAGCTTGTATTCGAGAGTAGTTGACCTGTTATCAGTACTCTCTAAGTGTATGATATTAAATTTATTTGACAATTAGTGTACCGTCGCCATATCACCCCATATAGCTTTAAGGCGTGCATCACGTCCACAGTTCCAGCGATAAGCTTTGTAACGAATAGGGTTATTTTTGTAGTAATTTTGGTGTCCACTCTCATTACCTTTAATAGGATAAAAGATAGAAGCCTCAAGAATAGGCGTGACCACCGTTTGTTCTGGGAACATCGCAACCACTTTTTGTTTAGATTTTTCTGCCAACGCCTTTTCTTGTGCATTGGCGACAAAAACCGCACTTAAATAGCTACTGCCTTTATCACAAAATTGGCCTCTGGCATCAAAAGGGTCGACGTTGACCCAATAGTGATCAAGAATATCTTGGTAACTAACCACAGCTGGATCATAAGTAATTTCAACCGCTTCGTAATGCCCTTGATGATTACCACGATAAGTAGGGTTTGCTATTTCACCGCCGGTGAAACCTGAAACAACTTCACTCACACCTTTAAGTTTTTCAAAGTCGGATTCCATACACCAAAAACAACCCCCCGCGAGAATCGCTTTCTCGGCAAAGGCGTTTTGTATAGGTAAAAAAGAGCTAAGCATTACAGTCAGAATAAAAGCTGTTTTTGTCGGTTCTTTCATATTTGTATCACTCATTGGTATTTGAAATACTGAAAACTGGACTAGATAGTCTAGTCTAGATTTGGTTCGGTGAGATTGACATGAATTGTTCAAAACAATTAGATTGAAATATAGTATCAACTTAGCATTGATTACTAAATACAGACAAGAAATTCTGGGATTTATAGAGTGACCATTTAGAGCTTTACTAGGCGGTAATGCACCTCACCTTAATTAGCTATTTTTAAGCTATAAATTTTAATTCGTAAATACTTACAGATCCATATAATCAAAACATGTTCTAAGCGAATTGTTGGTACCATTCAACTTCGCTGATCAAATCTATGGTCGATTCTAATTGATCAATAAATGTTAACCCGTTCAAATGATCTAGTTCATGTTGGAAAATGCGCGCAATAAACCCCGTTAATTGCTGTTGCTGCTCATTACTTTGTCGGTCAAAATAACGTACTGTAATTTCTCTATGTCTCGGTTCTAAACCGCGCATGCTAGGTACACTTAAACAACCCTCCCAACCTTTGATTTTCTCATTAGAGTAATGCAAAATTTCAGGATTAATGATCGCTGTGGGTGACATTAAAGGCGCGTCAGGATAACGAGCATTGGGTTTTGAACACATAATGAAGATGCGTACACTGTGGTGAATTTGTGGTGCAGCAATACCTACTCCGCCGGCTAGTGATACAGCTTGCATCATTTGGCTAATTAATTGCTGGCATTCACTACCGAGTATATCGTCGACTTCAGTCGCTCTTTTTCTTAATACTGGGTGACCTAATTGAGCAATGGGATAGCTATGATCTTTAGTTTCATTCATTCGTTGTCATCTTTTGTTTTAATGGTTATTTCAATGTTTTTATTTTCGCCCGCAAACCAATTTTGTACGTAGATAGATCCCAAAACAGCGGGCATACCGTCTTCAGGCACTTCTTTATAACGAATGCTGTTTTTGTTTTTCTTTTCAATTTCGAATTTAATTACTTTCTCAGACATAATTATTCCCACCTCTATGCAACGTTTGATCGCATTGTATAAGTGCACATAAATTAATTCTAGTGCTGTTAGTGATTAGAGCGTTATCAATGAATGAGTAGTATTCAATGTCTGTCCATTAATTAGCTTAAAAGGGGAGGCTGGCGGTGTAAATGTAGGCTTAAATTTTTTTTAACCTCAAGCATCGTTGAAACTTAACATCCTCTAACGGCCCTCTAAAGCAAACTTTGTTAATGGAAATTTCAGGGCCTTCATTTTTGTAGTAAGGATTTAATGCCGAGTCGACACCTTCACTAAGCGAATTTAAAAGCGCTAATTTAGCGTCAAAATCCATAAACCTAGACACATATAGATCATAATTTGGAAGGGCTATACTGTTTAGTATATTACCCACATAGTTTCTAATACTAGAAGTTGATAATTCCAAAGTAGGCTCTAATTCAATCTCTTTAGCGAAATCAGTAGGAGAAAGCAGGGATAATCGGCCCCATCTAGTATGAAAAGGCTCCATAGCGTTTATTGACATGTTTGGTTTATACAATATCCGCGATAACCAAGTCGGAATATGATCTACCACTGTTGTAAAACTAGAAAGGTCTCGCAAGTTTTTGAGGCTATGATAGCTTAGTGCAAATTCTCTTGCTGATGCAGCCTCAAGGCTTTTTTCTTTGATGCTTAATGGTTCGGTCTTTTTAAGCGCTATTTTAGATTCATAGGCTATGATACCTAGTACATCGACCACTTCTGAGAGCTTTGATAAAAACACCATTTTACCTACCAAAGTATCTTGCAATGCTAGCGCATGTCTTAATTGCAGTAACTGGTACTCGAGATCCAAAATAGCTTCTTCAGAAAAACCTGCTTTGTATGCCTTTATCGCATGCAATACTTTAACGCGCACCGCTTTACTAATGTACTGAAAAGGAGGAAAGCGCTCCGTTATGATGGGTATTGTTAACGTTTTATATTCTTTAAACGTGTAAAACTCGTCTAATCTCGACAGCAAAACAGCATGTTCTTGATTAAAAGAGCCAATTTCAGTATTAAATAATTTATCTAAACAGCCTTTTGCCCACCAAGTGCAAAATAGATCTCCTTCAGGTAAAGATATTTTGCGCTTTAGTCGATAGTCTTTAAAGATATAAGATTCATCAACTTCCTCTTTTCGATATTCTTCCAGTAAGGCGCTGCCTACTTTTTCAGGGTTATCGTTTTCATTGGCACTTAAGCCTAGTAGGTATATATAAGATGGGCTGGAGTCTGTTGGTCCTATCCTATCTAAAAGAGTTTTTACTTCGGCTGTCTGCTTGTCATCAATTTGAGCGATTAACAGCAATGCTAAAATTAAAGCCGTAATAAAAATAAAAACTTTTTTCATCTTATGCCTTTTCACCTTTGTTGATCTTGAGTTTAAGTAGTGAATTGTACTGTTAACTTAATGTGATTAAATAATATTTTATAATGCAGTAGCAGTAAAGAGCGACAGTGGTCAACTAATCTATTAGGCAGGGCGTATGATTGAACTGGTCCAAATTGTTTTAATATGAATTGTCGAAATAGCTGGAGCATGGTGCCGTTGGGTCTATTGAACGCAGTTATCATGAGCTATGTAGGGGTTTTTCAAAGAAGCACCCATTACTATAAAGCGCTATAAATATCTTCAGCAAGCTCATCGGCTAAAAAATCAATAAAACGGCGTACCAGTGGCGATTGATAACTGCGGGATAAATACACCGCCCAAAGGGAGAATCGCCACTGACTGTAGTTTTGCAAAATGGGAACTAACTCGCCAGACTTTAAATAGGAGTTGGTTAAATCACAGGGGGCTCTGACAATGCCGTTTCCGTGAAGAGCAGCGCTGACTAATATGTCCAGTGAATTCGCTTTTATACTCCCTGAAACTGCAACTTCAAGGTTTTGTTTTTTATCGACAAACACCCATTGATGTTGGTCTAAATGGACGAAGCAATTGTGGTTTTTAAGCTCTAGAGGATGTTTCGGTGTTCCGTGCTTTTGTAAATAGCTAGGGGCTGCACACAGTATGGATTCTAGTTGGAACAGTTTTCTTGCGATAAGAGTCTCGTCAGGCTGGTGGGTGAACCGCAGGGCAATATCGACCCTGTCTTCTACTAATTCATTGAAATTATCAGAGGCGACAATATCAATAGTGATGCGCGGGTTTTGTTGAGTAAATTTCTCAATAGCCTGTAGCATCAGCTTACCGGCAAAACCAATAGGTGCTGCTACTCGGATGCTGCCAGAGAGTTGTTCTCTGTGCTCTTGGGCGTTGTATTGTAAGGCACAAACCTCGTTTAAAATGCGCTGGCAATAAAGCAACGCTTCCTGCCCTGCAGGCGTCAAACTTACTCGCCGCGTCGTGCGGTGTAATACCCGTTGCTGCAACCAAGCTTCCAATTCTTTAACGTGTCGTGAAACTTGTAGACGACTGAGTTGCAATTGTTCTGCTGCTTTAGTAAAGCTCTGGCAACTTGCTACTTCAACAAAGCTTTTGATGGCGCTGAGTTTATCCATTATTGTCTCTTCAGTTGATACAATGTAAATCATAAATACTAGTCTATATCGTTTTGTATAGCTATTACAATATGAACCTCTATAGCAAGCTATTAAAAAGCTAAGCAATAAAACCAGTTAATAAAATTGAGAGGACGAGTAGATGAAAATAGCAATTGTTGGCGCAGCGGGATGGATAGGATCGCAGATTACTCAAGAAGCACTTAGTAGAGGCCATGAAGTAACAGCACTAGTACGTGACCCAAGCAAAATAACTAATAGTCAAGTTACGACGAAAAAATTTGATGTTAGTGATGAATCTAACATATTGGCAGAAGCCGTAGCAGGGTGTGATGTTGTGATCTCATCGATATCGGGCCGCCATGATGGAGACCAAAGCATCTATGCTAAAGCTGCACAGCGTTATTTAAAACAGTTACCCGAAACACCCGTCAAAAAGTTATTGTGGGTTGGAGGTGCTGGTAGCTTAGAAGTTTGTGCTGGTGTCGCGTTGGTTTCAACTGCAAACTTTCCGCAGGAATACAAAGCTGAAGCGATGGGTATGGGGGAGGCGCTTAAGGTCTTTCAAGCCAGCGATAGTAAACTTAATTGGCTATTTATTTCCCCTGCAGCAGAGATATTTCCAGGTGATAAGCTTGGGGTGTATCGTATTACAAAGGATCAACTGCTGGTAGATTTAGAAGGAAATAGCAGAATCTCTGTGGCGGATTATGCTATGGCTTTAATCGATGAACTCGAGTCTGAGGCGCATCTTAATCAACGCATAGGTGTTGCTTATTAAGGTTTAATGTACTGCTCGCTCATTGTGCAGCAGCATTCTAAGGGGGCTTGTTAATAGGTCTTTTTAAAAGGCCCTCGACATAAAGTTGATAAACATAGAGGTATCGGAATTAGATGAAAAGGACGAAGGTCACGTCAGTCGAGATACCTTTAAACAGTGAGATTTTAAATAAACAGGCATTAGCTAGCTATGTCGACGCCTACCAAATTACCATTGATTATAAAGAGCGCTCAGCACTGCAATTGTGGATAGCGCATATTATTGATACTCCCCAGTGGATCAATATATTGATGAGCACCCGTAACAAAATGGTGTCGTTAGTCGGACTAAAAAATCTAGGCGCGCTAGGTGCAATTGATCACGAAAAGCCGATTGGCGAATATTGTGTAGGCGATAGAATGGGTGTTTTTACACTCAGTTTTATATCTGAGACAGAAGTGATGCTAACCATCGTTGATAAACATCTGGATGTACATATTTCACTGCACAAAAATAACCAAGTGAATGGCGGTGTCGGGGCAATAACTATTTCTTGTGTGGTTGAGGTGCATAATAATTTGGGTAAAAGCTACATGTTTTTTATCAAACCGCTACACCGTTTTATTGTTCCACACAGATTGGCGCGATTAAGTTAAGATATCTTTTATCGATATGAAATAGGTTAAATTGAATTCGCGCTAAAATAGTAGCAAGACTATGGCCATTAGCATTCAATTTATTAAACCCACTCATTACTGTTCGGTTAAAAAAGTAAGCCCTCTAACTCATTGATTTGTTTTTCTTATCAGGAAATTTGGTGTTTACCAGCAAAATGGCAGCTGCTGCTAACGTAAAATCAATGAGTCAGAGAGCAACAAAAATTAAACCGGACACCAGTGAACCAACTCATTGACGATTGAATATTATTATTTTGTGCACTGCGATGCTTAAATCTGCTTGCTTTTAACTGTGGTTTTTAATGTCAGTACTACACAAACCGATCACGGGTTAGCACTGCATGTTTGAATTGTCAGCAAGTTGAAGATTGATTTAAACTCCCTAAAAAAATCAGTTCTTTGCTGTATCGTCTAGATTATTAATGGAAAGATACTGTTTGATGTTACATATAAGAATTATATTTCTTTTCGGGCAAACTCTATTGTCATTTTAGCGTTTTAGCAGGCAAACTTTATCGCATTAGATCAGCGCTGTGCTTAGCAAGAAAAATGTTAATGTACCGTTGTATATTTCAACTCTCTATCGTCAGTTACGTGAAACGGGCGGCGGTATTTTCAAAGGTAATCTATCGATGGCAATTAAGATGGCTAAAGGGTCGTTATTCGCTCTATTATTGCGCTCTTCGTGGTGGTATAGCGCACTAATCGGTTTGTTCATTCTTGCAGTTAGTTTGCTTTTGACGCAAGCTGAATATGTGATTCTTAGTATTACCGGTGCGCTGCCATTTTTGGGTATAGGTGGGTATGCTTTTTATAAGCAGTTTCAGCAACCTTCAGCTAAACGAATTTTGCAAATCACTGAACAAGCTAAAAATATGCCCGTTGGGGTTATCGCTCAAAAAATAGCGGCTAACTATATAAAAAGTAGCTACGAATCTAGTGCGTTTAAAGGTAGCGGAGCTGATTTGGAGTTAATTCGCGGTAGCCGGAAATTATTGTTGTGTTGCAAGCGATTTAAAGCCGCTAATACAGGAATGGAACCTTTAAAATTATTAGTAGCCGCAGGTGAAAAAGCAGAAGCAATGGGATATCTGTACGTGACACTGGGTGAGGTTTCAGTTGCCGCCCGCGATTATGCTCAAAAGAATAATATCGAGTTAATTCAAACTAGCAGATTCGCGGCACTGTTTGATGGCAAGGTGAAGATTGATTGAAGAAAGTATAACAAAGCATTATGTGTCTTCCACCATGTGTTTGTTTTGAATTGAACTTAAAAGCCGCTGAATGATGCGGCTTTTTTATGGGCGTTTGATAGGAATTTATAGCTAGCAATCGGGCAGTTAATATAGATTGGTAAGGTGCTTTTATTGTCGCTTCTGATGCCTTACAACGAACGCGATATATTTACTTAAACGCATTAGCACCGTCAAACTGAAAACTTATATACAATGAAGTGCCATAATATTTTAAGATATATATGTCGCAAATCAAAGGAAAGTTATAAAAGCCTTAGTTTTTGAAAAATACAGTTATAATAAAGATCATTAATAAACAGTAAAGCGCTCTGCCTCGTCTCAGGTTATATAAACGTTCTAGAGTTATTAAATTCAGTTAATTAGATTAGAGATAATGTAGTTGATATAAAACAATAAATCAAAGAGAAAATAATAATACCAATCTTGCTTTTACACCGCTGAATTTATGGAAAAAATATCATGCAAGCTCAGAGTAAATTGCAAGTAATCTACACTTTGAAATTGAATTTAAAAAAACTGAGCATTAAAACCAACAATATGATGGTTAAATTTTAAAGCGTTTGATGAGGTATATAGCGAAAATGCAAGGTTGAAAAATCGGTAAAATAATGAACAAATAAACTTAGTTTAGATATATATAAAGGTAATGTGATTCAATGACTACTCAGCAAACATTAGATATTTTTCCTTGGAACGATAGTTTCAATACAGGTATCTCAGAAATTGATGACCAGCATAAAGAATTAGTTCGGCTGCTTAATTTACTTGCAAAACAAATTGCTTTTAATTTTAACATTCTCGAAATTTATGATGTATTCCACAAACTCGCTGACTATACGATTTATCATTTTAAGACTGAAGAAAAAATCTGGGATGAATATTTGCCTAATGATCCTTTGAATGTAAATCATAAGAAAACGCATCAAAAGCTAATAGATGAATTGGAGCAGTTAAAAAAACAATTATCTACGTCTCCAGCCATTGAAGTTGTTGAATCTTTGTTGCCATTTCTTACTCGCTGGCTAGTCTCTCATATTATTGGAAGTGATAGGTACCTTGCTACAGTCGTACTATTAATGAGATCTGGATTACTTTGCGAAGCAGCTCAAGAACAAGCTAATAAGCAGGTACATAATTCAACACCGCTTATGACTGATGTCATATTATCCATTTTCAGGAGCTTATCTAGCAATACTTTTTTGTTAATGAAAGAAATTGATGAACGTACCAAAATCCAAAAAATTGAAACTTTTAGAAATGAAGTGATGGAACTCTTAATCAGTAATTCATCTTTGAATGAAGTATTGGAAAAAGTAATCAGTGAAGTTGAAATATACAGTCCTCAATCTATATGCAATATATTACTGTTAAATAAAGAGGGCACGCAATTTGTCAGTTATGTTGCTCCAAACCTGCCTATGTTTTATTGCGAAGCTATTAATGGTATAAAAATTGCTGATGCAGTGGGTGCATACGGTACTACTGCATTTACCGGAAACCGAGTAATTACCACCAATATAGACACTGATCCACTGTGGATTGAATATCAAGAACTTGCAGCGAAGGCGGGCTTGAAGTCTTGTTGGTCTCAGCCAATTTATACAATCTCATCAAAGCAAATAATTGGTATCTTTGCCATTTTTCATGAAATGCCATTTACACCGAGTGATAGCGATCTTCAATTAATAGAACAAGCGGCTAAACTAGTAAATATTGCAATAGATCAAGACTACAACCAACAACAGCTACGCATCGCCGCCACAGCTTTTCAATCACAGGAAGGTGTGGTAATTACTGATGCTAATAGCGTAATTGTTAAAGTCAATCAAGCTTATACCGAGATAACTGGGTATCAAGCTGAAGATCTGATAGGTAAAAAAACAAGCCTATTTAAGTCTGGTATGCATCCCCCAGCTTTTTATAAAAAAATGTGGAGTGAAATAAATAACTCAGGTTATTGGATCAATGAAATATGGAACACAAAGAAAAATAATGATGCTTATGCTGCAAATTTAACGATCACTGCTGTCAATGATAAGGATGGTAACATCACTCATTATGTTGGTACTTTAACTGATATCAGTGAACGTAAAGCAAATGAAACTGAAATTAACCGCCTTGCATTCTACGATCCATTGACCCAATTACCGAACCGTAGGCTATTGTTAAAACAGCTAAACCTAGCAATTGAAACAAAGGCGCTTAAAAAAGATAAAGGAGCGTTATTATTTTTAGATATCGATAACTTTAAAACATTGAATGATATGCATGGCCATGACTTTGGTGACATCCTCTTGAAAGAAATAGCAAAAAGGCTTGAATACTGTGTAGGAGCACTCGGAACAATTGGGAGATTAGGCGGCGATGAGTTTGTTGTTATTTTAGGTAAACTGCCATCGGGAATTGCGCAAGCAAAAATCATTTCTAATCAGATTTTACTCAAATTGAGTCAGCCTTATCAACTAAAAGAATTGGAGTACGATAGTAGTATTAGTATTGGAGTAACAGTTTTTAGTGATGACACTTATGATGCATCAGAGCTAATGAAACAAGCGGATGTTGCCATGTATCAGGCAAAGGAAGCTGGAGGTAACACGGTACGTTTCTTTGAACTAAGCATGCAGTTAAAGCTTTTAGCGCTTGCGGAATTAGAAAATGATCTTCGTATTGCAATAAAAGAGGAGCAATTCGAATTGTTTTATCAAGTACAAGTTAATCATCTAGGTCAACCTATTGGAGCTGAGGCATTAATACGTTGGCATCACCCT
>JBALXS010000021.1:0-56952 GCA_036960485.1 Oceanospirillaceae bacterium | reverse complement strand
TGGGCGTAGAGGCTGGATTTAGAGCAGGAATGAAAACGCTATTTTATAATAGATTTAATGAATTGTGTGAATATCCGACAGTAGTTAGTTTTAATTCAATGAAAGAGCTTCCGAGGTTGATTAACACTTAACAAACCATCCAAAAGTTAAAACCACAGCTGGCTATTAATGAGGTATTTTCCTTTTCTGTGAACGGCCGCTTTGTGTCATTCCTGACTTCATTATATTGAAAGCTTAAAGGTAGGAAACGGTTTTAAGCAGCTCGCTTTTGCGTGAATTTAGTAAATGTTAATCCCAGGCAACAGCTCTAAATATTATTGATTATTATATATAAAAAATGAAGGAGCTGCCGTGATACGCGATGCACAAGAAAAAGACTGCATTAATTTAGCCGTTTTGAGTTTACAGGTTTGGCTGAAAACCTATGCGATAGAAGGGATTCGAACAGAATACTCACAATACGTAGTTTCAACATTTACAGAGCTATATTTTAAGGATTTACTAGAAAATCCAGACTATCATTTATTAGTGAGTGCAGCAGAAGGCGTTCTGCAAGGCTTTATCCTTATTAATTTACAATCTCGCTTTGAAAGCGAAGCAAATGGATTTGAAATTGAAAAGCTATACATACATGAAAAATTTACTGGGAAAGGTTTAGGGCGGCAACTTATTTCCAATATTGAACAAAGGTTCGGTAATAGGTTTTGGCTTTACACATGGGTTGAAAACGCATCAAATGAATTCTATAAACACTTAGGTTTTAGAAATATTGGGCGATTAAGCTTTGAATTTCATCATTCAACAATTGTAAATAACGTCTACGCTTTCAGTCGAAGATAACATATATGGCTATGTGTGGGCAGAGCATGATTGGCCAAGAGTTGCAGACTTTTTAAATGCCTGCTGGGTGCCATTTACAAACACTTGCCAGCACAAACAGCACTCATCCAGTGTGGCATTTTATTGCTTGGTCACAGCTGTAATGTTGATAAACAAAAAAGCTCTTAATTAATAAGAGCTTTTTTAGGGGTAGCAGCTATAAAGAAAACTTTATAGGCTGTTTTCGTAAGCGATAACAGAAGCTTGGATTGCCGCTTTAGCTTGTGCTGCATTGCCCCATTCTTCAACTTTAACCCACTTACCTTCTTCAAGGCCTTTGTAGTTTTCAAAGAAGTGTTTGATGCGCGCTAAATCAAGTGCTGGGATATCTTCGATGTCTTGGATATGGCCGTAAGCTTTGCTCAGCTTTTCATGCGGCACTGCAATTAGCTTAGCGTCTTCGCCAGCTTCATCTGTCATGTTTAAAATGCCAACAGGACGAGCGCGAATAACAGAACCTGGGATTACAGGGTAAGGCGTAATAACTAATACGTCTAATGCATCGCCGTCATCAGCAAGAGTGTTATTGATGTAACCATAGTTTGCTGGGTAGAACATAGGCGCCGCCATGAAACGGTCGACGAAGATTGCATCTTGGTCTTTTTCAATTTCATATTTAACCGGAGAGCTCTCAGCAGGAATCTCAATGATTACATTGATGTCATTTGGCAGATCTTTACCTGCAGAAATTTTTGCAAAACTCATGTGTTTAGTCCTATTCTGTAATTTTTAAAGCTTGAAACGAATCAAAGCTAAGTGAAATTTTTGAAACAAACATTGTTCTATAAACATTGGTAAATAAGCGCTTCGTGTTATTACTGTCACAAAGCGTTTATTTTATTTTGAATGCTTATTTGATAATGCTATCAACACGCTGGTGATATTCCATCAGCACTTCTACTTCTTTCTTAGAGCCCAGTGCTACCGATACGCGCTCGTGAATGTCTTTAGGCTCTACATCCATTATATCGCTGTAGCAATTGGTGGCTAAGCCGCCAGCTTGTTCGATTAACATACTCATCGGGTTTCCCTCGTACATCAAACGTAACTTGCCAGGTTTTTGCGGAACTCTAGTATCCCAAGGATAAATAAAGATACCGCCGCGCGTTAGAATACGGTGTATTTCCGCGACCATCGCAGCGACCCAGCGCATGTTGAAATTTTTACTGCGCACTCCATCCATGCCTGCTATAAGGTCATCAATATAGGTGCGCATGGCAGGTTCCCAATGGCGATAGTTTGACATGTTAATAGCAAACTCTTGAGTTTCCTCAGGAATCATCACTTTCTCGCGGGTTAGTAAAAAATCACCGGTTTCAGAGAGTGTAAACATATTTACCCCATTACCGGTTGTTAATACTAACAACGCAGATGGGCCATATAAAACATAACCAGCGGCCAGCTGCTTTCTACCATTTTGTAGGTAGGGTGCTTCGTCGTGGTAGCCTTCAGCTGGGTGAGCTTCTAGAATTGAGAAGATAGTACCAACAGTGACATTGATATCGATGTTGGATGATCCGTCTAGAGGATCAAAAACCACCAGGTACTTACCATTAGGATTAGCTAGTACCGGCTCGCTTTCTTCTTCAGAGGCTAAACCTGCAACAGTCATATGTCCTTGTAAATATTTTTTTAATATCTCATTGGAAATGACATCAAGTTTTTTTTGCGTTTCACCTTGTACGTTAGTATCTGTAGTTGTGCCTAATACACCTGAAATAGCGCCTTGACGCAGTTTCAGAGTGATTTCTTTACAGGCAACCATCAAAGTGGCTATCAGATCGGTTAGTTCTTCGTCTAGTTGTTCGCGGCGCAAAAACTGGCTGAGCAGTTGCATGGTAAGTTTACCTTTGAGTTTAAATAATTCAGTGCGGCATTTTACGTTAAACAGCTACAAAAATCACAGTTAGCAATGAAATAATTCGCAGAAATATTATTTTTTTGGCATTTAGATTCGATCATCGATAATTGCCATCTAATTTTGTTGTATCATAGCGCTTTTCGCGGATAGCGGTAAATTAGACGAAAGGCTGAGTTGAGGAGCTAGGCGCTAAAATTAGCGTAGCAAAACCAAGACAAGTAATAGCTTTAAGGCATTAACGATTAGCAATTAACAACAAAATATTCAAATGTACTATCTAGAAAGTATCTAAAACAGTATCCAAAAACAGTGCTTTAACAAATTATTAAAAGTGCCGGTTAACATCATATTTAGAAGGAAATAAGCAGTGCATATTCACATTCTTGGTATTTGCGGAACTTTTATGGGTTCTATGGCTATTTTAGCGCGTTCGTTAGGGCATAAAGTAACAGGTTCTGATTTAAATGTTTATCCACCGATGAGCACGCAATTACAAGAACAAGGCATAGCATTAATGCAGGGCTATAAAGCTGAACATTTAAAGCCAGCGCCAGATTTAGTGGTTGTGGGAAATGCTCTAAGCCGTGGCAACGAAGCGGTAGAATATGTATTAGATAAAGGTATTCCATACATATCAGGTGCCCAGTGGTTAAAGGAAAATGTGTTACAAGATAGGTGGGTATTAGCTGTAGCAGGTACGCATGGTAAAACGACCACCGCTTCAATGCTGACCTGGATTCTAGAATATGCAAAATTAAGTCCAGGTTATTTAATAGGCGGCGTGCCTAATGATTTTGCCGTTTCTGCAAGATTGGGAGAAAGCCCGTTTTTTGTGATAGAAGCAGATGAATACGACACCGCATTCTTTGATAAGCGCTCTAAGTTCGTTCACTATATGCCAAGAACACTAGTGATTAATAATATAGAGTTTGATCACGCGGATATCTTTGCTGATCTAGCGGCCATTCAGCGCCAATTTCATCACCTATTAAGAGTAGTGCCTAGTAGTGGGCAAGTGATTTATAACAGTGATCAAACCTCTGTCGCACAAGTTTTAGCACAAGGGTGTTGGAGCGATACCGTTGCAGCCGGCACTAATACCGCACACTTACATTCTGCGGGTGATCTTACAAATAAAGACGATTTTACAAATAACGAAAATTTACAAACAAAAGATCATTGGCACTTTGAGTTAATAGTAGCAGATGGATCTCATTTTTCTGTCTTTTTAGAAGGTAAGAAAGTAGGTGAAATACGCTGGGGCTTTACAGGCAAACACAATGCTTACAATGCCATCATGGCACTTATTGCAGCTCGCCATGTAGGTGTTGATCCCGAACATGCGATCGCTGCTTTACAGGTGTTTAAAGGCGTAAAACGGCGCATGGAATTGCTAGGGGATGTGAACGGCGTTAAAGTTTACGATGATTTTGCTCACCATCCTACGGCAATTGAAAATACTTTAGATGGCTTGCGCAAAAACGTTGGCCAAGAGCGCATCATTGCGATCATCGAGCCAAGATCAAATACTATGCGCTTGGGCTGTCATACTCAGCAGCTAGTGAATTGTGTTGCACAAGCGGATCAAGTGATTTGGTATCAGCCTCCTGCTTTAGATTGGCAGCTAGAAACTATTTTTTCAGATTGTGAAAATAGCGTAGTGCACACCAGTATAGAAGCAATTATTGACACAGTGATAGCCAACACCCAATCATCGCCATATTCTGAGGTAGCCACCCATGTGGTGATTATGAGTAATGGTGGTTTTGATGGTATTCATCAGCAACTCTTAGCGCGATTGGTCACTAGCGAACAGCCGCTTGAGGATAAAAATCATGAGTGCGTTTAAGCAAAGTGTCACCCTTGCAATCACTGGCGCATCTGGAGTGCAATATGCACTGCGTTTGTTGCAAATATTGGTGAAACAAGATATTCAAGTTCTGGTGATGATCTCTAAAGCTGCACAAGTGGTTGCGGCCACTGAAACCGATTTACAGCTGCCTGGGGCCACCAATGCCCAACAACAATATTTAAGTGATTTGTATAACGCCAAACCTGATCAAATAAAAGTATTTGCAAAAGAGCAGTGGATGGCGCCTGTCGCATCAGGTTCTGGCTCGCCCAACACTATGGTTGTGTGCCCATGCAGTACCGGCTGTTTATCAGCGATTGCAACAGGTGCGAGTAATAACTTGATTGAGCGCGCGGCAGATGTAGTACTAAAAGAGCGTAAAAAGCTGATTTTAGTGCCGCGTGAAGCGCCGTATTCAGAAATACACTTAGAGCACATGTTGAAGCTAACCCGAATGGGCGCGGTTATTTTACCGGCAAGCCCTGGGTTCTATCATCAACCACAAAGCATTGCTGATTTAGTCGATTTCGTGGTTGCTCGTATATTGTCACAACTAGGTTTAGAGCAAGACTTGCTTAAAGCTTGGGGTAGTGATTTGTTAAAAACAGAAGAAGGTAAATAGAGAATGACGAAAATACTGGCTTTAGATACTTCTACAGATGCTTGTTCAGTGGCACTAGAAGTAGCAGGTGAGCGCAGCGAAATTTTTAGAGTAATCCCTAGAAGACACACCCATGAATTACTGCCGATGGTGCAGCAAATCTTAGCGCAAGCTCAATTGAAAGTGCAGGACTTAGATGCGATTGCTTTTGGCCGTGGCCCAGGCTCCTTCGCCGGTATTCGTATTGCAACCGGTGTGGCACAAGGATTAGCTTATGCCGCTGATTTACCTGTAGTACCGGTATCATCGCTTGCAGCATTGGCTCAGGGATATTATCGGAACACAGCAGATGCTAATAGCCAAATAGTCACGGCATTTGATGCGCGCATGGATGAAGTCTACTGGGGTGTTTATAAAATAGAAGCGGGGGTCGCCACACTTGTAGTTGCAGAAGCTGTGTGTGCACCTAGCGATTTAATATTTGATTTTGAACAAACTTATATCGGTGTTGGCAGTGGCTTTAATTACCGCGAGAAAATGCCGGCACAGCTACTATCAGCTTTAACCAGCGTTACTGAAGATGAACATCCGCACTCACTCGACATATTGGCTATCGCTAGTCAGCAATATGCACTGGGTAATACGGTGAGCGCAGAGGAAGCGCAGCCAGTATATTTACGTAATCAAGTCACATGGAAGAAAAAGGATCAACAATAAATGGAATGGATTCATGTCTTTGTTTTGGCTGTTATACAAGGCCTAACAGAATTTTTACCGGTATCAAGCTCGGCGCACTTAATACTCCCATCACAACTGTTCGGTTGGCCTGATCAAGGATTAGCGTTTGATGTAGGTGTGCATGTAGGTACCTTAGCGGCAGTGTTGCTGTATTTTCGTAAAGATGTGACGGCAATGCTAGTGGCATTCGTGCAGAGTTTGATGGGGAAAAAATCCATTGATGGGCGTATCGCTTGGTTTATTATTTGGGCGACAGTTCCGGCATTAACTGTGGGTTTCCTACTCAATGATGTTATCGATCAGTACGGTCGTTCAGTATTGATTATTGCTGGAGCCACGCTTATTTTTGGCGCTCTTTTGTGGTTTGCCGATAGCCGTGAAAATGAGCAAAAAAAGCTAGCAGAGCTGACGCTAAAAGATAGTTTAATTATCGGGATATCCCAAGCTATCGCTTTAATACCAGGTACGTCTCGCTCAGGTATTACGATGACAGCGGCACTAATGCTGGGGTTTAGTCGAGAAGCGGCTGCGCGTTTTTCTTTTTTGCTATCAATTCCTATTATATTTGCCGCAGGCTCTTATAAGGGCTTAGAATTGGTTGGCTCAGAGATGAGTGTTCCCTGGGGGATGGTATTTAGCGGTATTGTTATATCTGCTTTAACGGCTATTACTTGTATTCACTTTTTCTTAATCTGGCTAGAAAAAGTAGGCATGTTACCTTTTGTTATCTATCGCCTTATTTTAGGCGTTGGTTTATTAGGTGTTTATTTTTTGGGTGGTAATTAGCATTGGCTAAGCAAGATATCAAGCAAGAGAGTACGCAAGTGGATAAAGAGAACAAAGAACAAAGCACCATTGAAGTAGTTGTTGCCGCAGCACAAGGCGGCTTACAAACACAGGCGCAGCAATTGGCCCAAACACTTAATTTAGCTTATGGCAAAGTGATTAGCGATCCTAAGAAATGTGCTTTTGACGCACTTTTATATCTCTCTTATCATGGCTTACAACTACAATTGTGCGGTAAAAAAGCACCAGGGCCAGTGTGGGTTGATTTCGTGACCGGTGGCGTGGCTCATCGCAGAAAATTTGGCGGTGGGGCAGGGCAGATGATCGCTAAAGCGGTAGGGATTAAAAGTGGTGTACGGCCCAGTATCTTAGACGTAACAGCAGGGCTTGGCAAAGATGCTTTTGTGCTAGCTACGCTGGGGTGTGAAGTCACGATGTTAGAGCGCTCACCGATCATCCATCAGTTATTAGCAGATGGCTTAAAGCGTGCTGAAATCAACTTTGAGATCATGGATATTGTGCAGCGCATGCAACTAATTCACAGTGACAGTATTGAGTATATGCAAAACTGCACTGATCGCCCGCAAGTAGTGTACGTTGACCCTATGTACCCACACAGCGATAAGAGTGCCAGCGTGAAAAAAGAAATGCTGATTTTCCGTGATATAGTGGGCAGCGATACCGATTCAGGAGCGCTGTTAAGTACTGCTTTAGCAACAGCAACGGCAAGAGTGGTAGTAAAAAGACCGCGTAAAGCACCTATAATAGAGATAGCTAATTCAACGCTTAAACCGAGTTATGCGCTAGAAGGTAAATCGAGTCGTTACGATATTTATGCGTTAAAGAAGTTGGAATAAGCTACAAGTCGAGCTTTTAATCTAACTTTACGAAGGCTTTTATCTGTTAATAAAAGCTTTTTTATATGTCATTACAAAATATGATCTAGTGGTAGTTGAGTTTGATTTTTAAGTTCTTCCATTACGAAACTTGAGCTAACATCAAATATATCTGCTTTTATGAGCTGGCGATATAACTTGTCAAAATCTGGCATATCAGTCACTACCGCTTTGAGTAAATAATCTAAATCTCCACTCATGCGATACACTTCTAAAATTTGCGGCAATTGCTCTAAAATATCCTTAAATTGTTGTACCCACTCATCGTTATGTTTGTTAGTGCGCACAGAAATAAACACGGCTAGAGGTAAATTGACCGCAGCCGGCGTTAATAGCGCGACCCGAGAATTGATTACATTGTTTGACATCAGTTTTTGTATCCTGCGCCAGCAAGCAGTTTTAGAAACATTTACTTTTTCAGCTACTTGAGCGACGGATAGTGTGTCGTCGTGTTGCATTGAATCTAGTATGGCGATATCTATTTTATCCATGGTTCGTAATCTCGTTTATAAAATTTAATAAAAAGCACTAATGTTTCCTTATTGTATCAAAATAGAGAACGTTGTTCCTAAAATTGTTTTTTTGGATTGGTAATTAAAGATAATGTTTCTGTATTACAACGTTATAATAAGTGCATATAAATAAGATAATTTAGGAGAGCAGCATGACTGTAACCATAGAAAAAATCCGCGCAAGTGTCATCGGCGATGGTATGTTGTTCAATACTGTATTTGGCAGTAAACCAATGATTTATGCAGATTACACGGCATCAGGGCGCTCGTTAACCTTTATTGAGGAAGCGATCAGTCAACATGTGTTGCCTTTTTATGCCAATACCCATTCTGAAACTTCTTATACTGGTAAGCAAAGTACCCAGTATCGTGAACAAGCAAGAGCCGCTATTCACAGCGCATTAAACACCGGCGAAAAGCATAAAGTGATCTTTGCGGGATCAGGCGCAACTGCTGCGATTAATAAGCTGATTGATATGTTGAATATGCGTATCCCAGCAGAGCTTAATGCACAGTATAAGTTTGAATCGCAAATTGAAGAAGCAGCTAAACCGGTGGTTTTCATCGGGCCATACGAGCATCATTCAAACGAGCTACCTTGGCGTGAAAGCATCGCTACTTTGGTGACGATTCCTTTAAATGCAGAGGGTATGATAGATACCGAGTATTTAGAAAAGCAGTTACAAAAATATCAAGATAGAGCACGGTTAATTGGCAGTTTTTCTGCAGCGTCAAATGTTACTGGGCTCAAAACAGAAGTGAAGAAAGTATCTACTTTACTGCATAAATACAATGCTATGTCTTGCTGGGATTATGCCGCAGCTGCACCTTACGTTGGCATCGATATGCAAGGTGATGAGCTGGATGCCGTTTTTATCTCAACACATAAGTTTATTGGCGGGCCAGGCACACCAGGGCTTTTAGTCGTCAATGGTGATTATTTACATAACTCTGTTCCTGCAGTACCCGGCGGTGGCACTGTAATGTTTGTAACGCCGCAAACGCATACTTTTATCGATAATATAGAGCGTCGAGAAGAAGGTGGAACGCCTAGTATTGTGGAGTCTATTCGTGCAGGGTTAGTGTTTAACTTACAGCAGCAAATAGGCACTGAAAAAATAGAATCGCTGGAACATGGTTATATTCAACGTGCTATGCAGCAGTTATCTAAGTTAGATAATTTTGAAATATTAGGCAGTACCACCGCGCAGCGCTTATCGATATTGTCATTTAATATTAAACATAACAATTCAGTACTACATTACGGTTTTGTGGTGGCGTTACTCAATGATATTTTCGGTATTCAAGCACGCGGTGGTTGCTCTTGTGCTGGGCCTTATGGGCATGAACTGTTGGATTTATCAATTGCTGATAGCGAAGCAATAGAAGGGCAATTGCACGAAGGTTATATGGTGTTAAGACCTGGTTGGACACGCTTAAACTTTAACTATTTTATCGATGAGCAAACATTCGAGTATATTCTAGGCGCGTTAACTTTGGTTGCTGAACACGGCTGGCGCTTATTGGCGAGTTACCAGTTTAATCAACAACTAGGTACTTGGGAATATGTCGGTGGACGTACTGTTAGTACTTTAACACTGGATGATTTGTTGGATGCATCAGTGTTATCTAGGGAAACAGCCCAAACTGTAAACAGTAATGATCTAACGGCTTATTTAGTGCAAGCGGAGCAAATATTGATGGCAGCACAAGCTAACAATATTTCGGAGCCGTTAAAGCTAAGTGCTGCGGCTGAAGAGCTACGTTGGTTTGCATTGCCTGAAAATACTAGCGCTAGTTAAGAGGCTATTAGTTGAATTAGATTCGTTGGCTAAACTTATCTAATTCAACTTATTTAGAAAGAGCGACTAGTTTATTTGAGCTTGCAGCAAAGGGACAATTGCGTCTCTTTGGCTCAATACCATGAGAAACACTAAATCATCTGCCTGCATGTTTTCTAGTATTTTTTCAACGCCGTTTAAGGGATTGTCTGCATAGAATATCTGATCTTCACGCATATTTTTGGCTAGTGCACACTGTGCAATAATAGCGGGAATATCACCGAGTGCCCGCCCACGTAAATAGTCAGGGTTTTCCACTATCATCAGTTGATCAGGTGCTATCGCTAAAATGCATTCGGTTAAAGCTGCTATTTCGGCATCACTTCTATCACCAGCATGACCTAACATCAGTGTTTTACGCTTAGCCGGCATGCTATTAAGCATTTTTTGCATCGCTTGCATACTGTGCACGTTATGCGCGAAATCGACGATGACGGTGGCCTCCTTAATGTGAAAAACATTACCGCGCCCAGGGTTGTCCTCGTTGTCACTCTTAAAACTTTCAAGCGCTTGTACGATGTGTTGATTACTAATCGCTAACGATTTGCTTAAGGCAATACATCCCAATGCGTTATGGACATTATGAACGGCTGCGCCGCCAAAGGTCATTGGTACATTGGCAACTTTCAATAACGCTTGTGCTTGGTGACCATCGTGATAAATGAATTCGCCTTCTTCAGTATAACTAACAGGAATGGCTTGCTGTAAACATTGTTGAACAATAGGGTTATTTTTTTCTAGTGAAAACCAGTGAATGTTTTGGGTTAATTGCTGCCGGTTTGCTTGTACATAAGCCACTATGCCTAAATCATCAGCATTAAGAACTAAAGGTGCGTTATCGCTTAAGCCTTTAGCGACCATAAACTTAGTTTGCACTAAGCCTGCCAAATCATTGATGCCGTATTGGCCTAAGTGATCTTCTGCTACATTGGTGATAATAGCCGCATCGACTTGTTCAATTGGTAAGCCACGGCGTAGTAATCCACCACGAGCAACTTCCAATACAGCCGCTTGTAAGCTCTTTTCGCGTAATAACATCCGCGCACCGCTTGGACCTGAGTAATCACCGTGATCCACTATCTTTTTACCAACTCTGATAAAATCAGTTGAAGTGACACCGCAACAAAGGCCGCTGGTGGTTAAAACATGTGAGAACAAGCGAACCGTGGTCGATTTACCATTGGTGCCAGTAACATATACACAAGGCACTCTTGTGTAGTTAGCCCAATCGACTTTACTAGGGGCAGGTAACTCACTGATCGGCCATATTTTACTGCTAGCACCAAAGCCTAGTGAAAATTCATCATCATCGACTAGCCAAGGTACTTGTTGTGAATCAGCTTGTGCGATCAGCGCTAGTAAGCGCGGATTGCGCTCACTGTCAATTTCTTGCTTGATCGTTGCTACTAACTGCTCAAACACCAGTGGCGCTTCGCTTGCATCATTTGCAATTTCAAAGTGTTGCTCCAGCATTTTCCACGCGCCTTCGTTCAGCGTAGTGGCAGCGTATAAACCGTCTAGAGGGGCACTAATAGCTAAATTAACACCGCTATCAAAAATGCGGGAGCAACATTGTTGCTCTTGCCAGCCAACGGCCTGTAATAGGCTCGTTGCGTTGGCTTGCCAGCATTTGATAACTTCATCTTTATCAACGCCACTCACATATGCGTCGATAATAGCGCCAGGTGCATCCCATAATAAGTTCTTGCCAGTTAAGCGCCGACAGTCATCTAAAATTAATTGTATTGGTTGCATTTATGAGAATCTCCCAGCGATTAATCACTCTCTTCAGATTGAATGTTTACGATGCGTACTCCACGCTCATCTTCAGCAATCATCATGCCTTCCTCTAATACAAAGGTATCGATTTCTGAAACAGTATCTTGTGCAGCGCTAACAGCAGATGCTTTAGGTTTTTCAGAGGTGTCGTTGAAGTGAATGATTTGTTTCCAGCAGCGAGTAATAGCATCGCCAAAGATCATTAATAAATCACCTTTTTCAGCACGTTCTAAACCATGACTAATCGCCTTTTGTTCATCACTTATGACAATTATGTTGCTCTGATCGATACCTTGCGCAAGCAGTGCGGCTGCAATGATATCAGGCACTTCACTATCAGCACGGCCACGGCGATTATCATCTGCTTTACAAATATAGTAATCAAAATGCCCAGCAGCAGCGTTTGCGATATTGACTAGATCTTTATCTCGACGATCCCCAGGGCCGGCAATAACCGCTATGCGACGTCCTTGAGTTTCAAGTTTAGAGGCGAGCTCACTCATCTTTTGAATGCCATCTGCATTGTGTGCATAATCCAAAATAACTCGGAAGTTATACTCATCATAAACATTCATGCGGCCAGGCGCTTGGAAGAAGGTAGTGGCAAAAGTACGTAAGCCATGGCGGATATCTTCCAGCGATTTATGTAAGCTAAAAGCAAGTGCCGCGGCAAACATGGCATTTTGCACGTTGTGCGTGGCTTTGCCCTCAAGGGTTGCGGGAATTAAATGGGTCCAGAGTAATGGTATGTGCGCACCTTTATCGTAAATAGTAATCATTTCGCCATTGATACCAGCCTCTAGTACTACTGCTCGTCCACCTGAGCGTATATGCTCGCGCACTAGGCCGTGAGCAGAATTCATGGTGACATAACATAGATGCTTAGCTTGCGTGTGATCTGCCATCTGTAGGCATAAGTTATCATCAGCATTGAGTACTGCGGTATCTTTAGCTACTTCTACAACAATACGCTTGATCTCTGCAAGTTGCTCTATTCTGTCGACACCGCGCATACCTAAGTGATCTTCCGCGACATTTAAAACGGCGGAAACATCGGTTTCTTGATAGCCTAAACCGGCGCGTACAATACCACCGCGAGCGGTTTCTAATACCGCGATATCAACACAAGGGTCGCGCAATACAATTTGTGAAGAAACAGGCCCCGTCATATCTCCTTTAACCGAGAGATGACCATCAATGTAGACTCCGTCTGTGGATGTCATACCAACAATATGACCGGCAGCCTTTAGGATGTGCGATAACATACGTGAGGTGGTTGTCTTCCCATTTGTGCCAGTAATCGCTGCGATAGGAATGCGACTCGGCGTGCCTTCTGGAAACAGCATGTCCATCACTTTGCCGGCAACGTCGCGTGGTTTACCTTCACTTGGGGCAACGTGCATTCTAAAGCCAGGTGCTGCGTTAACTTCGACAATGCCACCGCCCACTTCTTTGTAAGATTGGGTAATATCGCTGGTTAAAAAATCAACGCCACCGACATCTAAACCAATTGCTCTGATGGCTCGTTCCGCCATAACTATGTTATCGGGGTGTACTGAATCAGTCATATCAATTGCCGTGCCGCCAGTGGATAAATTGGCGGTAGAGCGCAAGTAAAATATTTCATCCTTTTCAAGCACGGTATCAGCAGTGTAATTTGCTTCACTGAGTAATCTTTTAGCTTGATGATCTAGCTCTAGGCGGGTCAATACTTTAGCGTGGCCGACGCCACGTCTAGGATCACTGTTTACAATATCGATTAATTGAGTAACGCTGTTGGTGCCGTCACCTTTTACATGCCCAGGTACGCGCTTCGCAACGGCGACTAGCTCGTTATTGACTACTAACATCCGGTGATCTAATCCCTCTAGGAAAGATTCTACTAAGATAGCGCGGCTGGTGCTGTGTTCTTGTGCATGCTCAAAAGCAGCTTTAACTTGTTCATCATCTAATAAATTAATAGAGACACCGCGACCATGGTTGGCGTTCAAGGGTTTAATCACCACTGGAAAGCCAATCCGATGAGCGGCGCGTATCGCTTCTTTCTCTGAATGCACCATGCGTTGTTGAGGAACGGGTAAACCCAAATTATTTAGTAATTGGTGGGTATCTTCCTTATCACAAGACAGCTCTACGGCGATATGATTAGTATGGCTGGTAATAGTGGCTTGAATGCGCTCTTGATATTTACCTTGACCAAACTGAATCAGGCTATAGTTATTCAAACGTTGCCAAGGGATACCGCGCTCCTGCGCTGCATTAACGATAGAGGCAGTGCTTGGGCCTAATTCTTTACGCTGGGCGAAGCGAATAAAGCTGAGCAGTGATTCTTCAAAGCTGAAATCATCTTCGATAGGCGTGTTCAACTGGGATGCTAGTTGGGGTGCAATGAGTGATATTAGTAATTGTCGCGCAAGCTTGGCAGCTTCTAATCCTACATCGCGTTGTTTGTATTCAAACACCATCGTGTATTGGCCGCTGGTATCCGTACTGCGGGTTCGGCCAAAAGTAACATCTGCGCCGGCCATTGATTGTAGTTCAAGCACAACATGCTCCCAAATATGGCCCATCCATGTGCCTTGGTCTTCAGTGAGGCGGCGTAGAAAGCCTCCTTGGGTGCGATAAGAGCAACCGTGCTCAGATAAACCGGGAAGTAGTTTGGTTAAATTTTGAGTGAAATCACTACCAAGCTTAACGGAGGGGTAGTCTTCTAAAATACCAATATCGATAATATGGCGAATAACGGGGAAATGTGCGTATTGGTTAGGTCCTACATAGACATTGGAGGAAATGATTTTCATAGATCACCTTTTTATTATTAGTATATTTTATTATTAGAATGTCGCTATATCTAGGGCCTTTTAAATAAAATTGACGCGCTAGAAAAGAATAATGTATTGCTAGTCGAAAACTAATAGAGAGTATTTACAGATACAGTTATGGGTATTAATAGCTGCACTTTTACGGGCGCTATAATGAAAAATATTCTGCAAAACTGCTGCTCCTTGTCGACTTAAACCATTATCAAATGGCATTAAGACTAATAATCCTTAGGTTAAAAATTAAGCATGTTGAAGATGGTTTTTTATAGTGTTTTTTATCAGCTGTTAATTTTTAATAACCCTATAATCCAGTATGCGCAGTAAAGATCAAGGATAAAACTTAAATTACGAGAAGTTTAATTAATCAGCTGTGTATGGCTGACCTATTGATTGCATAACTAAGCTTTAGCTATCTTGTAGGCTGTATAGGTTATATAGTGATGCGCAGTTTTATAGTGATAGTTTGATAGCGATTATTTATGGCATTTTTGCTAAATTAAAAATTTTAATTTTCTACTCTCAAGTGTGACTTTTAATTAGATTTGTTCTGTAAAGTAGTTCTGTATGGATTTTTGCGTCAGATAAAAATTATTACACGCAAGTGTTTTAATATATTAAATGTGTGTGTTTATTAGCAAGGTTAATAAACGTTGTTATGGGTGGTTTCTGTAATCCTCCATAAATTTAAAGAACAAAATTAGAGGTTAGTATGTGTCCAGCTAAAGTTGCCAACGGTGAGCAACGCGGTTATGTTATTCCCATTGGTGGCGCTGAAGAGCGTGAAAAAAATCCAGTTATTTTGCAAAAATTTGTAAAATTATGTGGAGCAGAAAATGCGTTTATTGTGATTATCCCTACTGCTTCGAAACTGGCCGAAACTGGCGAGAACTACGAGCAGGTTTTTACAAAACTTGGCGTTAAAAATGCAGTGTCATTAAATATAGATAGTCGCGAAGCGGCAAATGATGCAGCACATATTGCATTATTAGAGCAAGCCACTGGCATCTTTATTACCGGTGGTAATCAGTTGCGCTTATCGACTATTTTAGGTGGTACACCTATCGCACAAACGATTCGCCGTGCCAATGCAGCAGGAGTGCATATTGCAGGTACATCAGCAGGTGCAGCTATTATGCCCGCACATATGATTGCTGGTGGAGCGACAGGTTCATTACCTAATGAAGATGGCGTCACTTTTGCACCAGGCATGGGGCTGATTAATAAACTGATACTCGATCAGCACTTTAGTCAGCGAAATCGTTTAGGTCGACTCCTCTCTGCGGTTTCTTACAATCCATTTGTTTCAGGTCTTGGAATAGATGAAGATACCGCCGCTTTTATTGGACCTGATAACGTATTAGAAGTAGTAGGGTCGGGTGGAATAACGGTGATTGATCCATCTGAGATAACGCATAGTTCTATGGCTGAAGCATCACGCAAGCAAGCAGTGACTCTTATAGGGATAAAATTACATATTCTCAGTAGTGGATCAACCTATGACATTGATCAGCGTATCGCTACACCTAAAGGCGCGTAAAGCGTAACAAGCCTGGCTACTTATAATAAAGAACAAACTTAAGGGTTTGTTCTTTATAGTTTCTAACTCATTTCTAATACTTTTCAGATTGTTTGCGCGCTTGCTATCAATACACTCTATTGAACCTCTTGAACCTCTTGAACCTCTTGAACCTCTTGAACCTCTTGAACCTCTCGAACCTCTTGAACATCTTGAACATCTTGAACATCTATAGCTTGAACCTTTTCCTTTGATAGCTTAAGGCTAGAATCATCTTTAGACGTTGATTTTTCGCTTAATGCAGCACGCTGTCGAAAACTACTTTTTAAACCATCCCCACCACCTAATGCGCGATATAACTGAATAATAGATAGAGTGTCTCCATGCTCTGCATCAAGTAAAGACTGTTGTGAGCTAAATAGATTTTGCTGTGAATCTAATACTTCGATGTAACTTGCAAGACCAGCGTTATAACGCTCTTGCGCTAAATATAAGCGTTTTTGCTCTGCAGTGACTAAGCGTTGATTAGTGCTGATTTCTAACTGCCTTGATTTTCGGCTTTCAAGTTCAATATAGATCTCTGAAAAAGCAATTTGGATTACTTGTTCGTACTCGGCAATACTGCGTTCGTTACGTGCCTTAGCGACTTCTAAATTGGCTTTATTACTATTGCCAAATAAGGGTATTGAGATAGCGGGAGCAAAGGACCAGTTAGTAGCATCAGAGGAAAACAACTTACTTAAACCGCTACTGGCAAAACCTGCACTGCCGACTAAAGAAATGCGCGGTAAGAAAGCTGCACGTGCCGCACCAATATTGGCATTGGCAGCGCGTAGCTTTTCTTCGGCTAACATTACGTCGGGTCTTGCGAGTATTAATTGTGAGCTTAATTTGTGAGGAATGGTAAAATCAAAATCTGCGCTTTCGCTTAAAGCAGGCTGTTGTAAAATAGCTGCTACAGGTTTGCCGACTAACAGTTCAAGATTGGCTTTGGCTTGAATGAGCGCTCGAACAAATTGTGCTCGTTGCGCTTCTACTGTTAATTGTGCGACTTCTGCTTGAGCAAGATCAAGTGCTGAGGCTACACCAATTGATTCGCGCAACTTTATTAATTCAAATGATTCTCTACGCCCTTCTAATGTTTGATCTGCTAGCTGTAATTTTTGGGTGGCAATTAACCAGTTGCTGTAAGCAGAAGCGGTGCTTGCAATAACAGTTAACTTGCTGGAACGTTGCGCTTCTAGTGTAGCGAAGTAAGTTGCAAGTGCTGCTTCTTTTAAGCTTTTAACTCGTCCCCAAAAATCAATTTCATACGATGTCCAGCCCACATTGGTGCTGAAGTTTTGACTGGTATTATTATTACCGGTTAAATTCCTTGAGTTACCACTGTAAGTTGCACCACCTTGAGCATTAATATCAGGTATTAATGCTTGGCGTTGAATTTGAAATAAGCCTTGGGCTTCAGCCACATTAGCCGCCGCTATATGCAAATCACGATTGTTTTGGAGGGCTAGTGCAATCAGAACTTTAGTTTTTTCGTCGGGGAAAAACTCCTGCCACGCTGTTAGTGAGACTTGCTGAATCTTACCTTGCGCTGCCTTGTTGATGATTTCACTCACCGGTGCTGCAGGGCGCTCAAAATTAGGTAGGTAATTAGCACAACCCGAAACAGCAATTATGCTAACTAGCAGCAATGATGATCGAAATAATGGCATTTAAACTTTCTCCGATGTAGAGCTTGATTCGCTTACTGTCTGATTTTCTAATTCTGCTCTAGTGGGTTTTGCAGGAAAGAACTTTCTTACCAATATATAAAATACCGGTACAAATAAAACGGCGAGTACCGTGGCCGATAACATGCCACCAAGCACGCCAGTACCGATAGCTCTTCGACTTGCAGAACCAGCACCGGTGGCGAGAACTAAGGGCACAACCCCTAGTACAAAGGCGAATGATGTCATCAAAATAGGTCTAAAGCGCAGTTTGCACGCTTCAACAACTGCGTCGTAGGCGCTTTTGCCTTCGTGCTGTAAATCTCTGGCAAACTCAACAATTACAATCGCGTTTTTAGTTGATAAGCCAATGATAGTGATTAAGCCTACGGTAAAGTAAACATCGTTGTTCATACCTTGCATAGCGACTGCTAGAACGCAGCCTAGTACACCTAAGGGGACTACCATCATCACAGAGATAGGCACTGCCCAGCTTTCATAGAGTGCCACTAACACCAAGAAAACGATCAGAATGGACAAGCTGAAAACAAATAGTGTTTGGCCTCCAGAAATTTTCTCTTCCAAAGACTGTCCTGACCACTCATAGCTTATGCCTTTTGGCAGTTGAGCAGCAAAAGCTTCCATTGCAGCCAAGGCATCACCACTGCTGGCGCCAGGTGCTGGGCTACCACTTATCGGCATAGAAGGTACGCCATTATAGCGAGTAAGTTTGGCAGGGCCTTGTACCCAAGTGGCGGTCGCAATTTCTTTTAAATCGACTAAGCCACCTAGAGTGTTACGAATTTGTAAACTCATTATGCCTTCTTCACTAGAGCGAGTCTCTTGATCTGCTTGTACCCACACTTGATGTATTTTGCCACTTTCGATGTAATCGTTGACATAAGCTGAACCCATAGCCACTTGTAAAGTAGAGTTGAGGTCTTCTAAATCGATTTCTAACGAACGCGCTTTTACTCTATCTATATCTATTTTTAACTGTGGAGCGGGCGGAAGAGTATTTGGCCTTAAGCCAGTCACTTTATCAGGGGCTTTTGCAGCCATCCCCATCAATTGATAAGTTGCTTGGGTCAATAGCTTTAAATCACTACTGCCGCTACGATCTTGTAATCTAAAATCAAAACCATTGTCATTACCTAAACCGGGAATTGGTGGCATATTAAAGGCAAATACGATTCCATCGCCAATAAAGCGTTGAAATGCTTTAGAGGTCTGAGCGACTAAAGTGTCTGCATCTCTTTGGCCTTTCGCGGTACGCTGTGCCCAAGGATGTAGATTGGCAAAAGTAATCGAGGTATTTTGTCCAGAACCTAAGAAACCAAAGCCTAATACGGTGATGATATCTTTTACTTCAGGTTGTGCCCTAAGCCATGCATCGGTTTTTTCAGACAATGCTCTGGTTCTCGATTGGGTGGCACCTGAGGGAAGTAGTGAGCCTGTAACAATAAAGCCTTGATCTTCAGAGGGGACAAAGCCTTTAGGTAAACTGTTAAATTGTTGATAGTCATACACGCCAATCGCGATAAATAACAACATTGAAATAATTAAGCCAACGGTAGTTAACATTGCTTTAACTAACCGCATATACAAGCCAGTAAGCTTGGCAAAAAGGTGATTAAACACTCGCCCTGGCAAGCTTAAAACACGAGCAATTGGACCTGGGGTGGTATCTTTATTAGCTTTTTTAGCTCTAAGTAACCCTTGTGCAATAGCCGGGGTGAGTGATAGTGCTAAGAAAGAAGAAATAACCACAGAGACAATAATAGTCATCGAGAACTGCTGATAAATTTGCCCAACAGAGCCGCTGATAAAAGCCATAGGTACATATACAGCCACTAACACGGCAGTGGTGCCTATCACCGCACCACTAATTTGGCGCATAGATTTTTTAGTGGCTTGATAAGGTGACAATCCTTCTTCTTCCATCAAGCGTTCAATATTCTCTACGACTAATATAGCATCATCTACCACGATACCGATGGCAAGTACCATGCCAAAAAGAGTCAGCATATTGAGTGAAAAATTTAACAAATATAAACCAATAGCAGTGCCTATGAGTGATATAGGCACTACGATTAGTGGAATAATAGTGGTGCGCCAATTTTGTAAAAAAACAAACATCACGAGCGTAACAAGTGCAATAGCAATCAGTAGTGTCTCTTTTACTTCTTCGATAGAAACATCGACAAATAGCGAAGTATCATATGGAGACATCCATTGCATATCTTCAGGGAAAAACTGTTTGAGTTCGTCCATCTTATTTTTGATTGCTTGAGCGGTAAGTAAAGCATTACCAGTACTTGATAATTTAGTAGAGAAAGCGGCAGCCGCTTGACCATTGAGTACTACTTGAGTGGCATAGCTTTGAGCGCCACGTTCTACACGAGCAACATCGCGCAAGTGCACAACGGCGCCCTGAGAGGATGAGCGTAAGATTACATCGCCAAATTCAGCAGCGGTTGAAATACGCGAGGGAACGATGACTGTGGCGTTAAGTTGTTGTATAGCAGGGGAGGGAAGTGCGCCGAGCTCTCCGGTAGCAAGCTGTGCATTTTGAGTGCGTAATGCGCTGACAACTTCGGTATACGTAATGCTAAAAGAAGCCATTTTCTTCGGATCGAGCCAAACACGCATCGCATACTTTGAACCGAATAAATCAGCGGAACCAACCCCTTGGACTCTGCGAATTTCTCCAAGAATATTGGCGTCAATATAATCGGCTAAAGCCGTCGCATCATAAGTACCGTTAGGTGAGTAAAGCGCTAAAATCATCAAAAAATCAGGACGTGTTTTGTCTATTTTTACGCCTTGTTGTGTCACGGCTGCCGGCAGGTTTGATTCAACGCGCTTGAGGCGATTTTGGATATCAACACCGGCAATGTTAGTGTCAGTTCCTGTTTCAAAAGTAAGCGTAATAGTCGCTGTCCCTGCACGGCTAGACTCTGAAGATATATACTTGAGTCCTTCAATGCCGTTCATTTCGCTTTCAATGACGGTGGTTACTGTATCCTCAATGGTTTTTGCAGAGGCGCCTGGATACACCGCGTTAATAGTTACTTGAGGAGGAGCGATGCTTGGGTAAGCCGAAATGGGTAATTGTTGTAATGCTAAGTAACCGGTTATCAAAATCAAGATAGCGATTACCCAGGCAAATTTTGGTCGATCTATAAAAAACTGTGGCATGTCAGCCTCTTGAAAAATTAAATGATAAACTTAACTAATAAATTTAATAAACGATAATTCATTGATACAGTGCTTAAGCTTTTAATTGTTAATATAAAAAGCTTTTAAGTAGCATCTATCAAACGAAAATCTTGTGGCATAAAGGTTTGTTATCAAGCCTGTATGATAAAAATTATATTACTGCGATTTTTTTGCCATACCTGCAGCTTGCATTTCAGCAGCGGTCATTCCTATAAAGCTAGCACCGGGGATAGTGCTTAAAATAGTGGTATCACTAACAACCACTCTATCACCGGCTTTTAATCCTGATTTAACAAACCAGCTAGCTCCATTCATGGCACCTAGCTTAATCGGTGTAGATGCTAGTTTTTTATCTTTAACTAAGAATACCACAGCACCCTTGGCACCGATAATAACCGCTTTTTGCGGTATCTTTAGCTGATTAGATCCAGCAGTAGGCACCTTAACTCTAACAAACATACCTGGCAGCAATGAAAAGTTCGGATTATCTACTACCGCGCGTAAAGAGATGGCGCCAGTTGCTTGATCGACACTCATCGAAGAAAACTCAAGCTGAGCTTTGTGTGGATAGATTGTGCCATCACTAAACAGTATCTCTATAGCGGTATCGCTATTTTCGTTTGATGTTTGCGGGCCACTAGCGCTGGGTTTTGAAAAATCAATATATACTTTACCAATTTGCTCTATGGTGGCGAGCTGTGTCGAATCTTTAGTGACTAACGCCCCCTCAGTGACTAGTGCTCTATCAATGCGCCCATCAATAGGTGCGGTAACAGTGGAGTAATCCAAATTAATTTGCGCAATTTCTAAATTAGCTTTAGCTTGTTGTACTTGTGCTTTAGATTGTTGATTTTGAGCGCGATTAGCGTCATATTCTTGGCGGCTTACAGCACCGATGTCTAAAAGTTTTTTATAGCGTGCTAGTGTCAGTCTAGATAAATTATAGGCGGCATTCGCATTCGCTACATCTGCTTTACCAGCACGTACCGTTGCGAGTAAGCTGCGGTTTTCTATTTGAAATAACACTTGGCCAGCAACCACTTTAGAGCCTTCGTCAAATACGCGTTTCTCAACGATACCAGTGACTCTCGCTCTTACTTCTGCGGTGCGAAAAGCGCTGACTCTACCAGGAAAATCTTGGCTAACAGAAACTGAATCGCTACTGATTTGAACAACCATGACTGGAATAGTCTTAGCTTTAGGTTCACTTTTTTCAGTAGCAAAAAGGGCGAAGGGCAGTAGCGATAACAGACTACATAAAAGTCGTTTTTTCATACAGTAGATTCCAAGTTTAGTCGCTATTTTAAATAGCCGATGAGTCGATCAAGTATAGCGGGTCTGATTAAAATGTCTATGTAAATACATCGCTTGAAAATTAGCTTATCGCTTTTAAGTCAAGGTGATAAGAGCTAGCAGTTACAGTGCAGAGTCATAAAAATGACATTTGAAATGCTTTGCATAATAGAGTGTATGAGGCCTTTGGTATTTTTAAGGAACACCGAGACTAATATAAAAAAACTTGAACAGCAGGGTAGATCGTTCTTTAGGCGGTTCTAACCTTGAAAGATATTGATATTAAATCCTGATGGAGATTTGAGCTAGCGCTACTTTGCTGATTTTGTGGTAAGAGTAACTTGTTCATACGTTGTAAAAAGTGTAGTTTCTTGTCTTTACATTCCCCCAACGAGAGAAGTATGAAGCGTATTAGTGTCGAGCCCGCTTGGATTTTTAAAGATGAGAGTGGTAGTCGTTTAGATCCACAGTTGTTTTTATTGATTAGTGCTATTCATGAGCAAGGGAAGCTAACTTTGGCTGCAAAACAAGTTGGCATATCCTATCGCCATAGTTGGAATATTTTACACCACTGGGCGGGCTTTTTTGGCTGTGAACTAGTGCACTTACAAAAAGGACGAGGTGCAACGCTCTCCCCGTTAGGAGAAAAACTACTCTGGGCACAGCAGCGCCTGATTGCCAGGCTAGAGCCGCAGTTAAAAAGCTTCGCCTCTGAAATAAACTTAGAGATTCAGCGTAGTCTTAAAGGGGTTAAACCGTTATTGAATGTGTATGCAAGCTTTGGTTATGCCGTTGAACTATTGCCTAATTTTGCTGAAAATTATCAATTAAACTTACAGTATAAAGAAGTAGAAGAAGCCTTAATTGCCTTGAATCGAGGGCAGTGCGATGTGGCTGGTTTTCATTTGCCAGTAGAGTTAAGAGATGCTAAGTATTTAACTAAATATTTGCGCCACTTACGCCCTCGTGCACATAAAATAGTGCGTTTTATTACGCGGCGTATGGGGCTAATGGTCAGTACCGAAAACAAACACAATATTTGTAATTTACACGATTTAGTAGATAGAGATTTGCGCTTTATTAATCGGGAATCAGCTTCGGGAACACGTCATTTATTCGATGAGCTGCTGGAGCGTGAAGATTTGCCTGGGGAATCGATTAATGGCTTTGATGACGTCGAGTATACGCATTCAGCAATTGCAGCTTATGTAGCCGCCGGTATGGCAGATGTTGGCTTTGGAGTAGAGGCAGCGGCTAAGAAATTCTCCTTACATTTTATACCGCTAACGACAGAGTACTATTTATTTGTATGTAACAACAAGACTCTACAGCAAGAGGCGATGCAGCGCTTTTTAGCAGAAATAAAGTCTCCCCAATTTATATCTCAAGTGACCCAGTTGGCAGGTTACACCCCAGAGCGCTGTGGTGAGGTGGTTAATGTTGAAGATCTATAATACTTTTTAGCATATTGCTGGCAGACTAAAATATGCAATTAAACTACCTTATTGATTATGGTAGTTTTATCATGATTGAGTCGATGTTTCTCAACCAAATTATGCCTGCCATTAGCGTAAAACCAATGAATTATAGAACAATAAAAACTAAACCAGACACCCATGTTTTTAATAAGAGGTTATGCGATGAATTTTCTAGCTCACTGCTTTTTATCCAATGCAAACCCCGAAGCGCTAGTCGGAAATTTATTGGGAGATTTTAGTAAAGGAGTAAACGAGAGCGTTCTTTCTTTAATAGTGAAAGAAGGTTTAATTAATCATCGCGCCGTTGATAAGTTTACAGATTCAAATTCGCTAGTGTTAAGTGCAAAAAATTATTTTTCACTACCTAAGCGGCGTTTTGCTGGTATTGCCGTTGATGTGTTGTTTGATCATTATTTGATTAAAAATTGGGCGGTATTCTCGGTCGTTTCATTTGATCAATTTAAAATCCAAACATATCAAATGTTGGAAGCGGGCTATCCGTTCATGCCCAGAGCAATGGCTGCGGTTATTAAGCGAGTGATTGAACAAGATTGGTTTAACAGTTACCGCAGTCTTGAAGGGGTTGGGTTTGCTCTTGATCGTATAGCAACTCGTATTAGATTTAAAAATAAATTCAGTGGCTGTATAGAGGATATTGCAAATCACGATAAAGAGCTAGAGCAGCTGTTTTTAGCTTTCTTTCCGCAGTTGCAGCAATTTGTCTTGCAGCGAAAGGTTGTTATCTAAACAATAAAAAACGCGCCATTACTAACGTCGTTATATGAAACCTTTGCATTATATTTGCAAAGGTTTCAGAGTAACTTAGTCTATGTATTCAAAAACTTTTACTATTTTTCGTACCCCAGAAATAGTCACTATTTCATCCACGGCTGATTGCGCTTCAGAGCGTCTTAGTAAGCCCATTAGAAATACAGTACCATTTTCGGTAATGACTTTAATGCGTATGCCATTGGCATTTTGTGATGTTAGTAGGCTTATTTTTGCACGGCTGGTTAAATAAGTGTCATTGCTACGAATTAATAGTGAAGTAGGCCCTGCTACCATCAATTCATTGTGTACGCTTTTTACTTTACGTGTCGATTGCGCAATTTCACCTGCTTCTATTCTAGCTTCTTCGGTAGGTACTTGGCCGACTAGTAACACATTTTCATTAAAGCTGATGACATTAATATGTGATTGCTTAACAGCGAGTGAGCCCTTAGTAAAATTAATTAAAATTTTATTTTCAATCACTTCATCATCAATCACAGTACCTGCTGTTCTAAGCCCAGGGCTAGCGGTGATAGGTTTATCGGTTGTCTGTCCTACTAAAGAGGCACAGCCACTAAGAATAGTGACAAGGGCAATGATAGAGGCTACTTTAAAGTTGCGCATTATTGGGCTCCAAATAATTGATAATCGATAAGATCACAAAGGCAGTGTAAAACTAAAAGATGGGTGTTATGAACAAAAATGCCATCGTTTGAGGGGATGCATATTTCGACTTCGTCAGGGCGTAACAGTGCGGTAACATCACCACCATCACTACCGTTTAATAAGATAACGGACATTTCACGATCGTGTGCTGCTTGAATTGCTTGAACTAAGCTGCTGGCTTTACCGTGTGTGGTGGCCATTAATAACACATCACCTGGCTGGCCGAATGCGCTAATTTGTTTTGAATATACATCACTAAAGTTAATATCTTCGATGATAGCAGTTAAAACACTTCCATCTGCAGTAAGACACATGGCAGGAAGCCCCGGCCTCTCTGTGCGAAATCGGCTTAGCAGTAAAGTACAAAAGTGTTGTGCTAAAGCGGCTGAGCCGCCATTGCCGACACATAAAATTTTGTTTTCTGAAGCTAGGCAATGAATGAGCACTTCGCTGGCATGGGCTATTAATGGTGTGTATTGTTCAATCGTATGAGCGTTTATATCCATGGCACTATGGAAGTGATTTATAATGCGATCTTCGAGTTCCATCGAATGTATCCTAAAGTCTGAAGGCGTCTTTATACCATACTGGACAGCTCTGTGCAGAGCTACTTTCAAATGCTATTACATCAAACCGACAAATGTGTTGGCAGAATTTTTGATTAGTCATTAAGAAGTGTCGTGCAGTAGTGATAATTTTTTGTTGTTTTTTTACATTCACTGAGTTGGCAGCGCTGCCAAAACGGCTATTAGTACGTAATCTAACTTCAATAAATACCAGATGTAAATCATCGAGCATGATTAGGTCTATTTCACCAAATCGGCAACTGTAATTGCTCTCTATTAAGCTGAGCTTGTTATTTTTTAGCCAGCTTAAAGCCAATTTTTCGGCCTGTTTACCTTGCTCGTTCATTTGTCATTGCGCTTCCTGAATTCAAGCTAATTAGAGTGAATAATAATCATGTTTTGATAGTAGCATTCAAAAATAATATTATCAGTATCTAGCCGCTGTTTTTAAATCTATAGCTAAATTGAGCATTGTATACATTAGCTTTAAGAGTAAATGAATTCAGGTGCTGGTTTGTTTAACCTCGCCTAACTATCGTGCAACAGGTTAGGCGGGTATCTCTTAAAAGTTAAAACTCTTGTTTGTCCAATAAATTAGGAATTCCGTTTTGGAATTTAGCCCAGGTTAATGTTCTTTCTACAACATTTTCTGAAGAGACAGATAAATCTCCAGTTTCTCCTGAGTAGCTCGATTTAGGGTTCGCCGACAATTCGAATAGTTTTGGTGATAAATTTAAAGCATCTATGCCAAAAGCATATAAACGGCCAAAGCGGGTTTCAGTTTTTCCAACGGTAGAGGCCAGCTGTTGCTTGCTAGTGCTACCAGATAGCACCCAGGGAAGGTCTCCGAACATCATGCCGTTTAAATCTATATCTTTTACGGCATTGTTTTTGCCGCGATAAATTTTAGAAGTAGCGTATAAAGGGATATTGTCTGCGTAAAAATACAAAATACTTGGGCCAATTTGGTAGGCATCAGACGCGCTGGCCAATAAAAATATTCCATCGGCATCTTTACGTGTCATACGGCGGATAGCGTTGCGCAAATGCGCTGTTTTGAGTTTTTTCTGTAAACCTCTAATAGTGCCTTGATTAAGTTTTAGCATTTCGGCGATAGATTGAGTGACAGTTCCCTCATCAGTATTGTAGTGCGTGGTAGACAGAACTTGCCCGCCAAGTGAATTAAAGTGATTGATAAAGGTATTACTTGCCAGTGATCCCTGCTCATTATCAGGCACTAAAAGGAGCATGTTGCGGCGACCATCACCAAATGCACGCTGCGCTGCATCTCTCACTTCGTCATCATTACCAAGGGAATACTGATATAAATTGCTATTGCTGACGGCACTGTTGTTGAGGGCGAGTACAGGCATTGGAAGCGTATTATACGTCGCGAATTGCGAAACTAAATCTCTTTGAATAGGGCCGATGATGTTGTCAGCTTGTAATGCTTGAGCCCGAGCGATAATATCCGTTGCACTGTTATAAATCATAGTATCTATGTAGCTAATTTTTAGGCTGTTCGGGTTGCTAGCAGCGGCTAATTTAATACCTTGTAAAATAGCTTTAGCGCCTTTTGCATATTTACCACTGGATGGAAGTGCTATAGCAACATGGGAAGATTGGTATGCATTATTGTTGATAGGTTCTTTTAGCAAAAAAGAGGCCAGTTGCTGCGGTTGGAATTTAGCAGCGCTATGTATAACCCATCTTTTCAGCCAGTTGCTAGCGACAACTTTTTCACTGTTTGGTGTTTCTTGAAACATGATCATCAAAGCTAACCAGCCACGTACTGTGTAGCTGTTATCTTGCTGGTTATTGAGCTTCTTCAGCTGGCTAACATCCAGTGTATTTAGAACGCTCCATATTCTTTCATTTAAAGAGAGATGCGCTTCATTACTAATGGCGTAATCACTAGCATTGATAAGTGCTTCAGCTTCTTGGTCTAAAAGATTAGTTAAGCCATATGCCTTTGCTAAAAGCAGGTACTTTTCATTTAATTGGGAGTTACTAAAATCGCCATTAACTGGCAGTTTTAATAGATGTAGTGTCGCTAGAGCGCCATCATTTAAACTTAGGGCAATCTTTGCTTTGGCTATCAAAAGCTTGAATTTGAAAGAGTCAGGTAACGGTTGCATAGTGATTTGATCAAGTAAATCGCGTGCTTCTTGATATCTGCTTTTTGCCTGCATTAAATTAGCAGCTTGAAGTTTCAGTTCTGCAGCTTCTAATGGTTTTGCTGTTTGTGCAGCTATTAATAGTTCATTAATTTGTCGATTAATATTCTTATTGGAGATTGTAGATGAAGCTCCAGGAGTTAATGTGGTTGGAGTGCTACAAGCGGTTGCTAAAATAGCAAATAGCGTTATCATCGCTAAGCGTTGAAAAGTCGTCATAGATACTTAAACCCTAGTAGGATTGAAATTATGTTAGAAACTACGTTATACGTGGTTGCCACACCCATCGGTAATCTCGGAGATATCACCCACCGTGCTTTAGAAGTGTTGCAATCAGTCGCAATAATTGCTGCCGAGGATACTCGTCACAGCGGCCGTTTATTGGCGCAGTTTAACATTAAAACGCCTATGATATCAGTTCATGATCATAATGAAAGGCAAAGAGTTGCCACTATTATCAATAAACTATCAGCGGGTGAAGATGTTGCACTTATTTCCGATGCGGGAACACCATTAATTTCTGATCCCGGTTTTATTCTGGTAAGAGCGGTACGTGAAGCAGGCTTTAAAGTGGTGCCTATTCCTGGTTGTTCTGCATTGATAACAGCGCTGAGTGCAGCGGGCTTACCTTCTAATAATTTTGTTTTCGAAGGTTTTTTACCCGCTAAGCGAGTTGGGCGAAAACAGCAGATACAGAGTTTAGCGAATGATACGCGCACAGTGATTTTTTATGAATCTACGCACCGCATTCTTGATTCCTTAGCCGATATGCAAGATGTTTTAGGGCCTGATAGATACGTGGTCATTGCAAGAGAATTAACCAAAACATTTGAGACCATTCACGGGGCTAAGCTCAGTGAGCTAATAGAATGGATAAATGCCGATCACAACCAGCAAAAGGGCGAGTTTGTAGTACTGGTCTCAGGTGCTGAGCCTAAAGTAGAAGAGGGGATTTCTGATGAAACATTGCGTATCCTTGATTTGATGTTAGAAGAGCTACCAGTCAAGCAAGCTTGTGCTTTAACTGCGAAAATAACAGGCGAGAAAAAGAACGCGCTTTACCAAGAAGCATTACTTAGGAAAAAGTAATTTAATATTTAGCTATATCACAGTAGCTAATCCTATAAAACTTTGTTAAAGTCCGCGCCGAGTTCGCTGGACAGTCGCTGTTGCATTTATGCAAGGGAGGAAAGTCCGGGCTCCAAAGGGCAGAGTGCCAGATAACGTCTGGGCGGCGTGAGCCGACGGCAAGTGCAGCAGAGAGAAGACCGCCTAAGTATTATTACCTTCGGGTAGTAGTAACGGTAAGGGTGAAAGGGTGCGGTAAGAGCGCACCGCACACATGGCAACATGTTGTGGCAAGGTAAACCCCACTCGGAGCAAGATCAAATAGGGATCCGCGTGCCACGGCCCGTGGTGGATCCGGGTAGATCGCTTGAGGTATATGGCGACATATTATCCAGATGAATGACTGTACACGACAGAACCCGGCTTACAGGCGAACTCACTCATTTTTTGAAACTGCTTAAAGGTTACATTTAAGCAGTTTCAAAGCAGAATGCTAGTATGAAGCAGTGCCAAATTTACTATCAAATAGTGATTTGGTTACTGCTATTTTTTTACACCTTATTTATAAAAACAGCAACAGAGTATTACTGATTCCAAGTAATGCACTCATCTAATGTGATACCACTTCCTCCAAAAATATCTAAGGCACTGCCAATAGTTAAATCTACTGTGCCAGCAGAAAGTTCTTGCACATATTTTAAATCTTCAAGTGATCTTGCGCCGCCTGCATAAGTGACAGGTATGTCTGAATATTCAGCTAATACGCTGACTAACTCGTGATCTATGCCTCCTTGTAGTCCTTCAACGTCTGCGCTGTGAATTAAAAATTCGGCACAATATTTGGAAAGTTCCTGTAGGGTTGGTTGATCGATCGCCGTTTGAGTAATGCTCTGCCAGCGGTTAGTTGCAATCTTCCAGCCGTTATCAACTTTGCGACAGCTAAGGTCTAGTACCAAAGATTGTGCGCCAATTTTATCGACTAACGCTTGTAGCTTACTCCAGCTAAATAATTCGTTTTCAAACAAATAGGAAGTGACTATTACATGGCTGGCTCCAGCGTCTAGCCACTGCTGTGCATTTTCTAGATTAACGCCACCGCCAAATTGTAAGCCTTTGTGCCAGCTGGCGAGGGCTTGCTTGGCTTGTTCTTCGTTATTAGGGCCTAGTGCGATGACGTGTCCGCCGGTCAGTTGATGCTGCTGGTAGAGCTTTGCAAAATAGCTAGCATCGTATTCGCTGATAAAGTTAGTTTGGGCGCCTTGGTCATTAAGGCTGCCGCCAACAATTTGTTTAACTTTACCTTGGTGTAGATCGATACAGGGGCGAAAGCGAGTCATGATTGAGTCCTTTAGGCCGTAATTTAAAAACGGCTATTGTAATCTTTTGTACAGCTAAAGATATGGAACATGTGTAAATAAATAGTTTACACTCTGCTTTCTAATAATTAGGAGTTGTTATGAATTACCCAGCGTCAAAATTGCCTGATGTAGGCACTACAATATTTACCGTAATGTCGCAGATGGCGGCTGAATACAAAGCGATTAATTTAGCTCAAGGGTTTCCTGACTTTAATGGGCCCAAGTTATTGCTAGATGCTGTTAATAAGCATGTAACTAATGGGCAAAATCAGTATGCACCTATGGCGGGTATTATTGAGCTTAGAGAGCAAATAGCGGCTAAAGTAGCTAATATTTACGGGCGTGTTGTGTGTCCTGAAACTGAAGTTACAGTAACCTCAGGGGCGACAGAGGCGATTTATGCGGCTATTGCAGCGGTTGTGCATGCAGGCGATGAGGTGATCGTTTTAGATCCAGCTTTTGATTGTTATGATCCAGCTATTGTATTAAATGGTGGTAAGGCTGTTCATATTCAGTTAGAAGCTCCCAGATTTGAATTAGATTGGGATGTGATAGCTGCTGCAATAACTAGTAAAACGCGATTGATTATTTTTAATTCTCCACATAACCCGACAGGCAGTGTTTTAACAGAGGCGGATTTAACTGCGCTCAGTGAGTTGGTAGCGGGTACTGATATTTTATTAATTGGTGATGATGTTTACGAGCATATTATATATGACGGCGCTAAGCATCTAAGTTTTGTTAAATACGATGAGCTGTTTCAGCGTAGTTTTGTTATTTCATCTTTTGGTAAGACTTATCATGTGACAGGTTGGAAGATTGGCTATTGCGTCGCTCCGGCGCACCTGACTGGCGAGTTTCGCAAAGTGCATCAATTTCTAAATTTCTGTACTGCATCGCCTTTACAATATGCACTTGTTGATATTATGCAGCAGCAGCCACAGCATTATTTAGAGTTGCCGGCTTTCTATCAGCGTAAAAGAGATTTATTTAATCAGTTAATGGTAAATAGTCGATTTACCGGTGAGTCTGCTGCAGGTACTTATTTTCAGGTGTTGGATTACAGCCAGATAAGTGATTTAGATGACATGGCTTTTTGTGAATACCTTGCTAAAGAGGTAGGTGTAGCGGCTATTCCGTTGTCAGTTTTTTGTGAAAAGCCAAAACCAATGAAATTAGTGAGGTTTTGTTTTGCTAAGAGTGATGATGTTTTAATCGCTGCTTGTGAAAAATTAGTTAAGTTGTAGATTCGTATGCTGTAGCGCTGGTGATTAATTAATTGAAGGGTTGAGGGAGGTATTATGAATCAATTGCGCATAACGACCGTGCAAAATATTTTACATTGGGAGGATGAGCAGGCAAATTTGCAAATGTTTGAGCGGCAGCTAGCAAGCTTGCAAGGGCAAACAGATTTAGTGATCTTGCCTGAAATGTTTAATAGTGGTTTTTCAATGAGCCCGCAAAATATAGCACAGTCGATGCAAGGCTCTACCATGTCGTGGATGCGTGAGCAGGCAAAAATATTAAACGCTGCTATTTGTGGCAGTATCGCCATAGAAGAACAAGGTGTTTACTTTAATCGGTTTGTTTTTATGCGTCCAAATGGTGTATTTGACCTGTATGACAAGCGCCATTGCTTTCGAATGTCCGGGGAGCACCTAGTTTACAGTGCAGGAAGAGCTAGGCTAGTCATTGAATATCTTGGGTGGCGAATCCTGCCTCAAATTTGTTATGACTTAAGGTTTCCTGTCTTCTCTAGAAATAATAACGATTATGATTTAGCGCTGTATGTTGCTAATTGGCCGCAAGTGCGGCGCAAGCCGTGGCAAGTGTTGTCACAGGCACGTGCTATTGAAAATTTATGTTACGTAGCGGCTGTTAATCGTGTCGGTCTGGATGGGAATGATATTGAGTATAGCGGCGATTCTTTGATTGCAGATTTTAAAGGTGATGTTCTGTCTGACCAGCAAGATAGGGTAAGTGTGCAAACTCTGTCTTTAGATTTGCAAGTTTTGCAGCAGTTTCGGGAAAAATTCCCGGCTTGCGAAGATGCTGATGACTTTTCGTTAGTAGTAGTTTGAGAGTTATTGGTAGGCTAGGTTTGTTATTGGGATGTTCTGGTTAGTGTTGTTTCTGGGCCGGTTACGTGTATGGGTTATGTGAGATCCTGAGTGGTCTCTTTGCCGCGCGTTGCGTGTTTATCGATACTAAGAGTGGCTGGCTCATGTTGCTCTTAGTTGTTATCTTCGTGGTTTATGGTTGTTTCTTTTATTTTTCTTTTTTCTGTTCTCTCTGTTCTTATTAAGATGCTCTTTTTAATTAAGTGGTTGTTGGTAAAGTAGGGCGCTATCTTTGTTTTTATTAGAGCAGAATTAGTGTTCCGTGGGTGAGTGGTTTATAGAGAAGTTATTAATAAAGTAGTTAAGGGTAGTGATGGGTGCTGTTAGTGGTAGTAAATCTAGAGTAGTGATAAAAGTTTATTTTAAGCGAAAAAAAAGGCGATGCTAGAAAACTAGCATCGCCTTGAAAATAACATAAAGCAGTAATGCTTTATTTTAAATCTTTATAACAGTCTATTTCTTGCCAGAGCGAGAATAACGCTTACGTTCGTTCTCTGTCAGCATTTTCTTACGAAGACGGATATGGTTAGGTGTTACTTCTACTAACTCATCATCTTCAATAAAGTCTAGTGCTTGCTCTAAGGTGAACTTGATAGCAGGTGTTAGCTGGATGTTCTCATCAGTACCTGAAGCACGTACGTTAGTTAGCTGCTTACCTTTAATAGGGTTAACCGCTAAATCGTTAGTACGTGAGTGAATACCTAGTAGCATTCCCTCGTAAACTTCAATGTTTGGTGTAGCGAATAAACGACCACGGTCCTGAAGGTTCCATAAAGAGAAGCCTAGTGCTTTACCAGTAACCATAGAAACGAGTACGCCGTTTTTACGGTATATAACTTCACCTTGCTTAACAGGGCCGTAATGATCAAAAACCGAAGTCATGATACCGGTACCTGAAGTCATAGTAAGGAACTTGCTACGAAAGCCAATTAGTCCACGTGAAGGCATGACGAAAGTTAAACGAATGCGTTCAGCGTCTACTTCCATGTTAGTCATATCGCCTCTACGAGTGCTTAGCTCTTCGATGATAGAACCTTGGTGTTCAGCTTCAACGTCAATTAACACTTCTTCGTATGGCTCTTGAACTTCGCCATCGACGATACGTTGGATAACTTCTGGGCGAGATACGCCCATTTCGAAGCCTTCACGACGCATAGATTCGATTAATACTGAAAGATGTAATTCACCACGACCAGAAACGATGAATTTTTCAGGAGAATCGCCTTCTGCTACACGTAATGCAACGTTATGAATCAATTCGCGCTCTAGACGCTCTTTGATGTTACGGCTAGTAACGAACTTACCATCTTGGCCAGCAAACGGAGAATCGTTAACCATAAAGGTCATCGAAACGGTTGGCTCATCTATGCTTAGAGGTACTAGTGCTTCAACTAGTTCTGGAGCACATAAAGTATCTGAAATGTATAGCTCTTCAATACCTGAGATGCAGATGATGTCGCCAGCGTGAGCAATATCTAGATCAATTCTTTCTAAGCCCATGTGGCCTTGTATTTTTTGAATCTTACCAGTACGTTCTTTGCCGTCAGCGCCAATAATAGTTACTTTCTGGTTGATTTTTACTGAACCGCGCTGAATTCTACCCACACCAATTACACCAACATAGCTGTTGTAATCAAGGGCAGAGATTTGCATTTGGAAAGGACCGTCAGAGTCAACTTTAGGTGATTCAACGTGCTCAATGATCGCTTCAAAAAGTGGCGTCATGTCATCAGCTAGGTTTTCATGTTCAAGACCTGCTACACCGTTAAGTGCAGAAGCGAAAACGATAGGGAATTCTAGCTGCTTATCAGTTGCGCCTAAGCTGTCAAACAGATCAAACACTAAATCAACCGCATTGTCTGGGTTTGCGCCAGGACGGTCAACCTTGTTTACCACAACGATAGGGTTTAAGCCTTGCTCGAATGCTTTTTTAGTTACAAAGCGTGTTTGAGGCATAGGACCGTCAACAGCATCAACTAACAACAAAACGCAATCTACCATAGATAGAACACGTTCTACTTCACCACCAAAGTCGGCGTGACCTGGAGTATCAACGATGTTGATGTGGTAGCCGTTCCATTCAATCGCAGTGTTTTTAGCAAGGATAGTTATTCCGCGCTCACGCTCTTGATCGTTGGAATCCATGATTCTTTCTTCGCCAGAGCTGCGACGGTCCAAAGTACCGGATTGCTCTAGCAACTTATCTACCAATGTAGTTTTGCCGTGGTCGACGTGCGCAATGATTGCGACATTGCGTAACTTATTAAGATCTTTAGCCATTGCTTGTATTTAGCCCATAGTTTCTGATTTGATCCTCGAAATAATCAACAAAAATATCTCAAGAATGTGTGTGGCAAGATTACCACTGTAAAGGTCGCATGACAGAGTGTTTAATCTCTACTTGCGAAAAATGTGAGGCATTATACATGTTCAAGCAGTTTAATGTGTAAAAAAATCGGCTATATGTAAATAAACCCAATAATAAGTTTCTCACTTTTGGGTTAAATAGTAGCGAAGCGCTATTTAATATTGAGCGATGAGTATTGTTAATCAGTTACAAAAATGTAACAGCATTAAAATGGCGCGGCTTTGAGATCAAGGAACCAAGGTAAGAGGGGTCGCTCTGATATTTGCAGTAGATTTTGTGCTGCATTGCTGGTAAAAATCAATATTCGCACTAATATGGTGCATGTAATGAGTTGCTGCATTGCTTTGGTGCTTTTAGTGGTGTGTAGAGCCTGTCGCAGCTTGATAAATAACCTGAAATGGTTCGCTTTAGGGCATGGTTTTTAATATTGGGCTATCTAATAGCGTCGTTTCACTTCCTTTAAAATGTAAACTGAACACAATATTATATTTACTAGAGGAAAAAGATAGTTGGCTTTAAAGCCTTTAGCAATAGGAGTTGAGATAAATTAGTAAGGTAAAGATAGCCTTCGCTACAGGCACTTATTCTGCCAATGAAGAATTTACCTATGGCAGCATGCTAAAGAAATATTAAAGTGTTTGCTATTTGTTGGCATAGCAATTGCTTTAGAGAATGCAAGATAAAATTAATGCCTATTTTGGTGAGCAATGAGTGGAATAGCCCTCTTTGCAACTTACAACTATGGAGACAAGCAATGTCTAAAACGATGAGTTTGATTGAAGAGCATAAAGTAAAATGGGTTGATATGCGTTTTACTGATTTTAAAGGTAAAGAGCACCATATTACAGTACCAGTATCGGATATGGGCGATGAGTTTTTTGAAGAAGGTAAGATGTTTGATGGATCTTCAATTGAAGGTTGGAAGGGCATTAATGATTCAGACATGATCTTGATGCCAGATGATTCTGGTTCTGTTATTGATCCTTTTACTGAAGAATCTACTATTATTGTACGTTGCGATATTGTTGAGCCAGCAACCGGCCAAGGTTATGACCGCGATCCACGCTCTGTTGGTCGTCGTGCTGAAGAATACTTGAAATCAACGGGTATTGCAGACTCTGCTTTGTTCGGGCCTGAGCCTGAATTTTTCGTTTTTGATGAAGTTCACTTCCAAGCTGATATGAGTGGCTGTAGCTATTCAATTACTTCTGAAGAAGCTGCATGGTCTTCAAACCGTAAGCTAGAAAATGGCAACATGGGTCACCGCCCAAGAGTAAAAGGTGGTTATTTCCCTGTCCCTCCGGTTGATTCGCTACATGATATTCGTGGTCAAATGTGTAATGCGATGGAAGCGATGGGTTTATACATCGAAGTTCATCATCATGAAGTAGGCACAGCAGGGCAGTGTGAAATCGGTGTTGGCGCTAATACATTAGTAGCAAAAGCTGATGAAGTACAAGTGCTTAAGTATTGTGTGCACAACGTAGCGCATGCTTTTGGTAAGACGTCTACCTTCATGCCTAAGCCAGTTGTAGGTGATAACGGTTCTGGTATGCACGTACACCAATCACTATCTAAGGATGGCGTGAATATCTTCGCAGGTGATGCATATGCTGGTATGAGTGAAACAGCACTACATTACATTGGCGGCATCATTAAGCACGCTAAAGCACTGAATGCGATTTGTAACCCATCTACTAACTCTTACAAGCGTTTAGTTGCAGGCTTTGAAGCACCTGTTATGTTGGCTTACTCAGCACGTAACCGTTCTGCATCAATTCGTATTCCTTATGTTACAAGCCCTAAAGCGCGTCGTATTGAAGCACGTTTCCCTGATCCGGCAGCTAACCCGTACTTATGTTTCGCAGCACTTATGATGGCAGGCCTTGACGGCATCCAAAATAAGATTCATCCAGGCGAATCTGCAGATAAGGATCTATATGACCTTCCTGCTGAAGAAGCGGCGTTGATTCCTGTCGTAGCAAGCTCTCTTGAAGAAGCGTTAGATGAACTGGAAAAAGATCGTGAATTCCTGCTAAAAGGTGGCGTTTTCTCTAGTGAGATGCTGGATGCTTATGTTGTGCTTAAGCGTGAAGAAGTTGCACGCATCAACATGACAACTCACCCACTTGAATTTGATATGTATTATTCAGTTTAATTATAGTGATTCAGATTTTTTGTCTGGATTGTTATAGAAACTGTTTAAGCTATATTTCATTGTAGAGTTTTATATCAATCGCTAATTATTTAACGATTGAGTTAAGCTCAGCATATTTAGCCTCTTTAGTATTAAAGGGGCTTTTTTTTGTAAAATATGGAGCGTTTTGGCTAGTTGCACTAAAATGGTGCAAGTGCTGGGTTGTTTGCATATACTGTATATTTTTATGAATAAGACATTTCGGCTACTGTACTTGTTCTAAATTTATAACAGAGAATAGCCAGGCAATGTTTTGCTAGTTGCTGACTAAATGTTTATATCTGTGCATCGTTATTTTGTATTGCTACCTATAGCCCTGGTGCTTCTTGCTGCTTCTCATGCACAATTAAAAATTGGTTGATATGTTAAAACTTGAAGATTATACAAGCATTTTTAGTAACTTAACCACTAGCATTGTTGTGTTAGATGCTCGTTTGCATGCCATTTTTATGAATAGCTCTGCTGAAGTACTCATTGGTGTTAGTGCCAGCAGATTAGCGAAAAAGCCGATGCTAAAGTGGTTAATGCTCAATGTAAAAGAGCAGGCATTATTGAATAACGCACTTTTAGAAAATCACCCGTATACGATTCGAGAAGCTTCAATTATCACTATAAAAGGGCAAGAATTGATAATTGACTATAGTGTGTCCCCGATTGAATTGTCAGGCAAAAGCTGTTTATTGCTGGAGATACAAGGGCGAGATCGACTGCTGAGAATTGAAAAAGAAGAAGAGTTAATTGAGCGCCATGCCACAACCCGCAATTTGGTTAGAGGTATGGCGCATGAAGTTAAAAACCCTCTAAGCGGCATACGTGGTGCGGCGCAGCTTTTAGAACGGCAACTAGCTAATAAGGGATTACAAGAATATACACAAGTGATCATTGATGAAGCGGATAGGCTACGTGATTTAGTTGATAAGCTGCTAGGGCCAAGAACGTTGCCTGAGTTAGCGGCTATAAATGTACATAGCGTGCTCGAGCGCGTGCATCTTTTAGCCGCTGCAGCGCTAAAGGGTGACATTGAATTAGTGCGAGATTACGATCCGAGTATTCCTGAATTACACGCAGATAGAAGCCAATTAATCCAAGCGGTATTAAATGTATTGCTAAATGCAGTGCAATCGTTACATGAAAACCCAGTTGATCAGCCTAAAATTACCATTCGCACGCGCACTAAGCGCCAAGTCACTTTAGGTGCTGCTAAGCATAAATTAGTGTGCTTGATTGAAGTGACTGATAATGGCATTGGTATAGATCAAGAGCTGAAAAAAAGCATGTTCTTCCCCATGATAAGCGGCAGAGCCGATGGCAGCGGTCTAGGTTTGTCGATAGCGCAATCTATCGTTAATCAGCATGGCGGTTTAATTGAATGTAGAAGTGAGTGTCGGCAAACAGTGTTCTCTTTGTGGTTGCCGCTGAATATTTAATGAATGTCAGTTGGGTTGTTATTCATCGCTAAAGCCTGCCAGTACTTCGCTTACAATAGGTCGTTGTTTGCAGGTAAATATTAGTACTTTCGTCTTGTAAGTACTTGAATCAAATATGAGGGGTATGTAATGAAAGAATCGTTAGTGTGGATTGTCGATGATGATACTTCTATTCGTTGGGTTTTAGAAAAATCATTAACCTCAAACAATATTAAAACACGCTCCTTTGAAAGCGCAGACCTGTTAATTGCGCAGCTAAAGAGTCAGCAGCCGGATGTGATTATTAGCGATATACGCATGCCTGGAACCGATGGTTTGCAGCTATTGGAATACTTAACACAGCGCTTCCCTAAAATACCAACCGTGATAATGACAGCGCGTTCTGACTTAGATAGCGCTGTTGCTTCCTATCAAGGTGGAGCTTTTGAATATCTGCCTAAGCCTTTTGATATTGATGACGCTGTAGCAATTGTTGACCGCGCACTTGCATTCTCATCTGAGCTAAGTGCTCAGCAAGCAGATGTTGAAGTTAGGCAAAGCACTGAAATTATCGGTGAATCACCAGCCATGCAAGAAGTGTTTCGTGCAATAGGGCGTCTCGCTAAATCAAATATCACAGTATTGATTAACGGTGAGTCAGGCACTGGTAAAGAGCTAGTTGCGCATGCTCTGCATTATCATAGCCCTAGAAAAAATAGCGATTTCATTGCATTGAATATGGCAGCTATTCCTAAAGACTTAATAGAATCAGAATTATTTGGCCATGAAAAGGGCGCGTTCACAGGTGCTAATAGCGCAAGAAGGGGGCGTTTTGAGCAAGCTGACGGTGGCTCTTTATTTCTAGATGAAATAGGCGATATGCCAGCCGAAGCGCAAACGCGGCTCTTAAGAGTGCTAGCTGACGGAGAATTTTACCGAGTTGGTGGGCATACCAGCGTTAAAGTTGATGTTAGGATTATCACCGCCACTCATCAGAACTTAGAGGAGCTAGTGGCTAAAGGTAAATTTAGAGAAGATCTATTTCATCGGCTCAATGTGATTAGAATTCATTTGCCGAATTTGTCAGCCAGAAGAGAAGATATAATTAAACTAGCCAATCACTTTCTGTTAAAAGCGGCTAAAGAGCTGGAAGTGGAAAGTAAAATATTATCGGAAGCTGCTGAATTGTTTTTTCAATCTTTGCCTTGGCCTGGAAATGTACGGCAGCTAGAGAATACCTGCCGTTGGTTAACCGTTATGTGTGCTGGGCGGGAAGTATTAATCCAAGATATGCCGGTGGAGTTAAAAGTAGAGCAAACTGGTCATAGAGCTCAAGGCCTAGGAAAAGCGGCTACATGGGAAGAGCAACTCTCGTTTTGGGTACAGCAGCAACTGCGTTTAGGACAAGAAAATGTGCTGCAGACAGCATTACCTCATTTCGAAACAGTCATGATCAATGCTGCATTAGATCATACTAAAGGACGCAAGCAAGAAGCGGCTAAATTATTAGGCTGGGGGCGAAATACATTAACTAGAAAATTAAAAGAGCTGGGAATCTAGTATAATATAAGCCAAATTTTAAAGTAGCCATGCCAAATTTTGGAGTCACCAATGCTAAACGTTGTACTTTTTGAGCCAGAAATTCCACCTAATACTGGGAATATAATAAGGCTGTGTGCCAATACCGGTTTTCAATTGCATTTAATTGAGCCATTAGGGTTTGAGCTAGAAGATAAACGCATGCGCCGTGCCGGTTTAGACTATGCAGAATTTGCAAATATGAAAATCCATGCGAACTTAGCTGCTTGCCTAGAAACTCTGCCCGATGCAAAAATTTGGGCTATGACGACTAAAGCAAAAATGACACATAGTGATGCGCAGTTTAGCGCAGGCGATATTCTGTTGTTTGGGCCGGAAACCAGAGGGCTCCCTGTGGATGTGCGAGAAGCCATTCCTGTAGAGCAATGGTTAAAGCTACCAATGATGGCAAATAGCCGTAGTTTGAATCTCTCAAATGCCTGTGCTGTAACTGTTTATGAAGCCTGGCGGCAGCTTGGCTATGGTCAAGGAGATGAGTGAAAAGCGCTAGCTTATTAATGTAAACCCATATTGAGCTGTGCGCCATAGAGTATTAGTAGCTAATTTATATGGAATGGGTTTGTTTTCTTTGCTGCTCATATTATTCAAAGAGCAGCAGTTTTTTAGAGTTATCTGGTTATAGTTTGCAATCGATGAAAATTAATTCTACCTACCTATCTAGTTGCTTAAGTATCTTCATTAGCATGCTTTCTTTATCAGTTGTTAGCAGTGTATATGCTGCTAAACAAGTGAGTAGCGCTGATTTATGTAAAAAAATTGGCGCTAAGTTATCGAGTATTTCAACTAAAGAATGCCGTCAGCTAAATTTTAATAAGCCGCGCTTTTACTCGGTGAATGGTTTGCCCTTATTAGAAAAGTACTTTAAAGCCGATAAAGATGTAAAGTATGCGCCTAAAATACTGTTCATTGGCGGGATTCACGGCGACGAATACTCAAGTGTTAGTGTTACATTTAAGTGGCTAAAAACGTTAAATAAATATCATAGCGGAGCTTATGATTGGCACTTTGTTCCGCTAGTAAATCCTGATGGTTTACTTAAAAGAAAATCCACGCGAGTCAATGCTAATAAAATCGATTTAAATAGGAATTTCTTAACCGCTGCCAGCAGTATTAAAGCAATTGACCACTGGCGTGATAAAACCAAACATAGGCAGCGTTATTTTCCTGGAGAAAAACCATTGAGTGAGCCTGAATCTAAAGCAATTCATCAGCTGATCGAGGAGATCAAGCCTACTGTTATTGTCTCTGTACATGCGCCTCACGGAATTTTAGATTTTGATGGAAATGTGAATCCTCCAAAACGATTAGGGTCTTTGCAATTGCACCAATTAGGTACATACCCAGGTTCATTAGGTAATTACGGTTATAATATTAAAGGTATTCCAGTAATGACAATAGAGCTTGAGCACGCGGGGATAATGCCTAAAAAAGGGCAGATTTTAGCTATGTGGGTTGATTTGGTACGTTGGATTAAAATGAAGACAGAATCAAAAGAAATCGTAGTGTTAAATAGAAACAGTAGTGAATAAGAGAGAGCAAGAGGTGTGAATTAAGGTGATAAGGAGGGTTTTAAAAAGCGGTTAAACTAATAAATTCACAACTTGGTGGATTAACTAATTTAACCGTTTACAACAAAATAATATGTTTAGTGCTGTGTGTCTTCTAAGCTAGCGCCAGCATCTTTTTGCATTTGTTCCATCTGCTGAGCGAACAATGCATCGAAGTTAACAGGTGCTAACATAAGTGCAGGGAAACTAGCTTTAACAACTAAGCTATCAATAGTCTCTCTTGCATATGGAAAAAGAATGTTTGGGCAAAAAGCACCTAAAGCGTGATGTGTCTCCGCTTCTTCCATGCCTGATACAACGAAAATACCTGCTTGCTGTGCTTCAATTAAAAAAGCCGTTTCCGTTTCGTTTTTAGCAGTTACTGTTAATGTCAGTACCACTTCGTATACATCTTCACCAAGAGATTGTGACTGAGTATTCATCTCAAGATTAATTTCAGGCTTCCATTCTTGAGTGAATGATTGTGGGCTATTAGGTGCTTCTAAAGATAAATCTTTAAGATAAATACGCTGGATACTAAACTGTGGTGTTTGTTCTTCTGACATAGTAAATCCTTAATAATTATAGAGAGAGTATTTTGTCTAATTGGCTTTGGCGTTCTAAGGCGTAGAGCTCATCACAGCCACCTATATGTTTATCGTCAATAAAAATCTGTGGAACCGTATGAGCACCATCACTGAGCTGCATCATAGTTTTACGCAGATCAGGATCTCGATCTACAGCATGTTCGATAAAAGTCACGCCTTTTTGCGTTAATAGCATTTTAGCACGTACACAAAAAGGACAGTATTTGGTGGTGTAAATTTCAATATTAGGCATATTTATTTCACTAGAGGTAAATTTTGAGCTTTCCACTCAACGATACCACCTTTTAAGCGCACAACTTTTTCGAAACCAGCAGCCATCAATTTCTTGCATGCAGTGCCAGCTGTTTGGCCCATGTTGCAAATAACAATGATATCTTTATTCTTATACTTTTCTAGCTCGCCGATACGTTTGTCGATATCAACCAGTGGCATATGAATAGAATTGGTAATAGTACCAGTTTCCCATTCTTTCTTGCCGCGAATATCCAGTAAAACAGCATCTTGTTTATTGATGAGTTGTACCGCTTCAGTAGTGCTGACAGAAGCGCCACCCTTTTTGCTCTCACTGAATACCAGCATGCCTAAGGCAAGTAAGAAAGCCACAACTAATAAGTAGTTATTAGTGATAAATTCGATTATTTGTTCCATTTTCTACCTTAATTGACAAAAATTACAGCGCCCAAGTATACATGGGCAATATAGTGCTGATAAGGCCCTGCAGAATATAATCAACAATTATGTGTAATTAACAACTTATAAAATATTTGTAAACGTATAAATCGCATCAATAAGCTGCTGTGGAGCCTATAAAATCGCGATTATGTAATGAGTTTACTGTTAGTGAGAAACTTTTTTGGTAGGATAACCCTCTGATTATTAGGGACGCTAACGCTTAGCGCTATAAATTACCCTAAGTAAACATAGCAAACAGGAAATGATAGCAATGACTGGTTCAAAAACACCTACAGCCCTCATAATATTAGACGGATTCGGTATTGAAGAGACGGAGTCCTCGGCCATTACAGTGGCTAATACCCCGGTGTGGGATAAATTGATGGCAAACAATCCTAACAGTCTTGTTAAAACATCTGGTGAAGCGGTAGGTTTACCAGATGGTCAAATGGGTAATTCTGAAGTTGGCCATATGAATATAGGCGCAGGTCGCGTCGTTTATCAAAACTTAACACGCATTACTAAAGCTATAGAAGATGGTAGCTTTCAGCAGAACCCAGTGCTAGTAAGTGCTATAGACAAAGCGATTGCAAATGGTGGTGCGGTTCATTTTACAGGTTTGCTATCGCCAGGTGGTGTTCATTCTCATCAAGACCACTGTTTTGCAGCGATTAGAATGGCTGTTGAGCGCGGTGCGAAAAAAGTGTATTTGCACGCAATATTAGATGGGCGCGACATGCCGCCAAGATTCGCTGAGTCCTCGATCATTCAAGCTCAGCAACTTTTTGAACAGCTACAACCGAAACTAGTAGAAGGTGGTGTTGCATCTGTAGTCGGCAGATACTTTGCCATGGATAGGGATAATCGCTGGGATAGAGTTGAACAAGCTTACAATGCGATGGTGGATGGTAAGGCAAAATACCTCAGTAACAGTGCACAAAGCGCACTGCAAGAAGCTTACCTGCGTGATGAAAATGATGAATTCGTCAGTGCTACTTGCATTGATGGGCTTGATGGGCGAGTTAAAGATGGCGATAGTGTTATTTGTTTTAACTTTAGACCAGATAGATCAAGGGAAATTACGCGAGCATTTACTGAAACCGATTTCAATAAATTTGAGCGTAACCACTATGTACAGCTTGCTGAATATGTAATGCTCACTCAATACGCAGCGGATATTAATGCGAGTTGTGCTTACCTTCCAAATAGCATCAGTAATGACATAGGCGAATATGTTGCTAGTTTAGGCAAAACTCAGTTACGTATTGCTGAAACCGAAAAATACGCGCATGTTACATTCTTTTTTAATGGTGGTCAGGAAGCAGAATATCCGGGTGAACAACGCATTTTAGTGCCATCGCCTGATGTTGCCACTTATGATTTGCAGCCACAAATGAGTGCCCCTGAGCTTACCGAAAAACTTTGTGATGCTATTAAAGGTCAGTCATTTGACCTTATTATTTGTAATTTTGCTAATCCTGACATGGTTGGACACACAGGCGTTTTCTCAGCTGCAGTGCAAGCGGTTGAAGCAGTTGATTTAGCGTTAGGTAAAGTATTGCAAGCCATGAATCAAGTGGGTGGTCAAACATTAGTAACTGCTGATCACGGCAATGTTGAAATGATGGTTAATGAACGCACGGGGCAAGCTCATACTTCACATACTATCTTTCCTGTTGGCTTGGTTTACGATGGGCCACAAAATTCGCAACTTAGCTTAAACGATGGTGCGCTATGTGATTTAGCGCCTACCTTACTGGCGTTAATGGGTTTACCAAAGCCTAGCGAGATGACTGGAGAGTCCCTTATCAATGAAGGCTAAACTGCATTGTAGTATGTATTTTCTTTTGTTGGTGCTGGTAGTCGCGATTACCATGAGCTCAACGACGGTGAGTGCGGCTCAATCGGTTAAAAAAAGCCAGCAACAAGCACAGCAGTTACAAAAAACCTTAAAGAGGTTGCAACAAGAGTTAAAGAAGGAGCGTTCAAAGCGCTCCGCTGAAGATCGAGCACTACAAAAAAATGATCAGAGCATTGCTAAAATAGGTCAAGAAATCAGCCTAATAAATAAAGCCTTAGCTAAAAGAAAGAAAAAGCTGCAAGGGTATTTAGCAAACAAAGAAAGCTTACAACAACAGTTAGATGCACAGCAAAACAAACTAAATTTGTTACTAAGACAGCGTTACCAAATGGGTCAACAAACGCCCTTAAAACTGTTGATCAACCAGCAAGACCCTGAACAAGTGTCTAGAATGCTGCTGTACTTTGAAAAGATCCAAGCCTATCAAAATCAACAAGTGATTGATTTTCGAAAATTGCTAGCATCACATAAAGTAAATGATAGCAATATTGACAAAACTGAGAAGCAGCTTCTTAAAGATAAAAAACGGCTGCAAAAGCAGCAGCTAGCGCAAAAAAACACCCGCATACAGCGAAAAAAAAACCTGTTGGTATACGATACGCGGATAAGTAAAAAAAATACAAGAATTAAAAAAGTAACCGCGGATAGAAAGCGCTTACAAAAGGTCATAGTTCGTATAGAAAGGGCTGTAAAAAAAGCGGTTAAGGTCGCTAAACAAAAAGCCTCTAATGCCGCTGTCAAAAAGGTAGATAATCGCCCCTTTAAAAAGTTGAGAGGTAAGTTAAGATGGCCTGCTAAAGGTAAAGTAGTGCGCTCTTTTGGTTCTAAAGAAAATAACTTAGCTTATGATGGGATTTTAATACGGGCATCGCAGGGCAGTGCTGTTAAAGCAGTGCATACTGGCAAAGTGGTTTTTGCTGATTGGCTACGTAGTTATGGCATGGTGCTTATCGTCGATCACGGTGCTGGTTACTTAACGTTATATGGCCATAATGACCAGTTGAATAAAAAGGTAGGTCAATCGGTGTTTGCGGGCGAAATCATTGCATTAGCAGGTAGTAGTGGTGGTAATCGACGTTCAGGACTATATTTCGCAATTCGACGTAATGGGCAAGCAACTAATCCAAAAAATTGGTTAACGCGCCGCTAGCGAGCTATAGAAAAGCGTAGCCAATATAAATTTCGAACCCCATATATAGTTAAGTAAAGGAAACTAGCTAGGGTTAAAAATAGTGTTTTAAGTGACGTTTTGTGTAAGGTACTGTAAATATTAACGGCTTAAAGGTGTGTCACAACAAGCATAAATAGGGATTTAAATATGTATAAAGTATTGTTGACTGTATTGGTAGGTTCTGTGATATCACTGACATCTCCAGTACTGTTTGCTGCAGAAAAAAATGCAGCAACAGAGAAAAACGAACTCATTAAAAAAAACCTTCCATTAGCTGAGCTGCGCCGATTCGGGGAAGTTTTTGATCGTATTAAAAAAGCGTATGTAGAGCCTGTTGCAGATAGTAAGTTAATTGAAGATGCTATTGCAGGTATGTTATCTGGCCTTGATCCACATTCATCGTATTTAGCACCCAATGAGTATTCAGAACTGCAGATCCAAACATCAGGGCAATTTGGTGGTGTAGGTATCGAGATAAGCCAAGAAGATGGCGTTATTCGAGTGATCACACCCATTGATGACACCCCCGCTGAGCGTGCTGGAATAAAGCCTGGCGATTTAATTATCAAAATTGACGGCGAGATAATTCAATCGATCGGAGTTCAAAAAGCGATAGCTTTAATGCGCGGAGAGGTAGATTCAGACATTGTATTAACCATAGTACGTGATAGTGAAAAATCAGCCTTTGATATCAGTTTAAAGCGCGCATTAATTAATGTAACAAGTGTGAGGTCACGCTTTTTAGAGGAAGGTATTGCCTATGTACGTATCAGCCAGTTTCAGCGTTTTACCGCTAGAGATTTAAATAAAAAATTGCGTGCAATGAACCAGGAAAAAGTTTTAACGGGGGTTGTTTTAGATCTACGTAATAATCCAGGTGGCGTGTTGCGCGGTGCGGTTGATGTGTCAGATGCCTTTGTTAGCGAAGGGGTGATAGTTTCCACAAAGGGGCGTTTGGCAAGCTCGCAGATGTCATTTAATGCAACTCAAGAGATGACAGTGGGGGATATTCCTATTGTTGTTTTAATCAATGGTGGATCTGCTTCTGCTTCTGAAATTGTTGCAGGTGCGTTACAAGATAAAAGCCGCGCGATTATCATGGGAACTAATAGTTTTGGTAAAGGCTCAGTGCAAACGGTGTTACAGCTAACAGGTGATCGTGCTATCAAATTAACTACTGCTAAATATTTCACCCCCAGTGGCCGTTCAATACAAGCACAAGGTATTGTGCCTGATATTTTTGTTGAGCAAGCAGATGTCCAAGAAAAAGAGAGTTCAAGAGCTATCAAAGAAAAAGATTTAGCAGGGCATTTAAGTAACGGCGAAGAAACGACTAAAACACTTTTAAAGTCAGATCTAATCAATACTGACTTTCAATTACATGAAGCACTAAGTTTGATTAAAGGTTTAATGATTGTTAGACAGTTTAATAAAAAGTAGCTGTCTAGAAACAAGTTATGCTGAAAGGTAGGTGACTTTTGCGAAGCTCGAATAGCACCTTAATAGACGCTTTGCTATGGTATTAATGAAGATGTTCAACATACTTCGAAATTTATAATTTAAATTGGAATAGTGTCATTAAATTTGTAAAAAAACATGTATTGGCGATTATAAGTACCTTGATTATTGCAGCACCGATCGTTTCAGGGAATGAGCTTGGTTTGAGTTTAACTGAACAAGTGGATGAGCCAGTAAAAAAGCCGGCACAGCTAATTTTGTTAATTGATGACATGGGTAATTCTCAAGCATCTAACCAAGCGGCGCTTGATTTACCAGGCGCAGTTAGTTTCGCTTTCCTACCTTACGCCCATTTTAGTAAACGTTTTGCTATACAGGCCAAAAAAAGAAATAAGGATGTGTTGTTGCATGCGCCGATGCAAAGTATTAATAACAATCCTCTCGGTGTTGGAGGGTTAACTGCCGACATGTCGGAAACGGATTTCAAGCAAACTTTAAATAAAAGTATTGATGCATTGCCGAATTTAATTGGCGTGAATAACCATATGGGTAGTAGATTAACGGCTTTAAATTTACCAATGCAATGGACAATGGAAGTTGTAAAACAACGTGGTTTATTTTTTGTTGATAGTAAAACAACGGGGAAAAGTGTCGCTTGGAAACAAGCCCAAAAAGCTGGTTTAAATAGCCTAAAGCGGGATGTTTTTTTAGATCATGAGTTATCGCTACCAGCTATTCAAAAGCAATTCTCCAAAGCCAAAACGATTGCTAAGCGCTACGGAACAGTATTAGTAATAGCACATCCACATGCCATAACCTTAAAGTTTTTAAAGCAACAGTTGCCGTTATTAGAAAATCAGCAAATAGAGCTTGTTTCGCTCTCTACAGTGATAGCACAGTCATCTAGCGGGAAACAGCTTGTAAAAGAAATAGTAAGTAAAACTGAGCAACAGCCTGTGCTGCCCATTTCAATTAAAAGCGTTATAAACTAAAAAGTATAAACTTATTAAATTAAAGCACTAATCAGAGCTTTTTATATACTATCTAAAGAAGTGATAGCTTCTGCATAATCAACTTATAGAGCATGATAGCTCTACCGTTTCACCGCTGTGATGAAAACTTTCAAGCCAGTTCACGTTAGCTACGTTTAGAGTGTAATGCCTGTTATTGCTCGATACTTTATGCAGAGCTTTCAAGCTATTATTAGTCAGCTATGACTGCGACTTTAATTTAACAATACGTAACTATTATTTTTTAGTCTTTAAGCGAGTGTTGAGATTAAACACAATACTGCTATTGGCCCGCATCTCTATTTTCCATTGCGCATTTGCTGAACGCTTTTCGCTGGTGGGGAAAGTGCTGCTAATGATTTCCCAACTGTGGCTGAAGCTACCTGAAAGATCTAGTGTTTTAGCTTGCTTTGAACTATTGGTAATAATGAATTGGATGCCAACTAAAGCGCCGTTAAAGGTTTTTTCATAATTTGTTTGCTGCTGTTTTATAGAAACATCAAAAGCTTGCCCTGTTGCTATTTCTATCAGCTCATTTTCAGTACTTTGGCGTAATTGGCTAGCGCCAATGAATTGTAAATCACCATTTGCATCAGGGTTAAACACACGAGCTTGTCCAGTAGGTAAGGGTATCCCTAATTGGCTCTTTTTATTGTTAGTAAACGATAAGAATGTCTGAGGATGGGTATCAATCTTGTTACTATCTAAATAAGGGTTGACGTAAAAGTGGTATCGATACCCTGCAGTAACAGGTACTTTATTAGCTTGAAGCAATGGGATTTGAGTTTGCTGTTGTGGTTTTAGATTTGCTTGTTGTGGTAGTTTGTATAATTTTAAGTCGCCCATGTTTTGGGCGTTATTATTAGTGTCGGCACCCGCTTTAGCCATCATCGCCATCGCAACAGGTGCAGATAATGAACGGTTCTTTTCAGTATTGGGTCGTGAAATATTCCCGGCAAGTAACTTGATACTCGCTTTGTTAAAATAGGTATTAGTATTGTTAAAAAGCGAAGCTAATGCCTTTAGTTGCATTTCAGTTCTTGCTTGGTTTAGCTCTAAGACATAGTCCATACGCCATTCTAGGCCGTTACTTAAATAGTTTAACTGGATGTTATTGGTTGTATTTTTTCCTTGGGATTTAAAAGTTAAGCTCGGTTTAAGTAGCATATCAGCAGGCTTGCTTGGGAAAACCAAACGCCATGTATTGCTCTGTAAAGGGATTGACTCAATAGATTCGTTAAGTTCAACGATCGCGGTATTACCGCTGACATTCAGTAATTTAACTTTCTGCCTAATCTCATCCCCAGACTTTTGCTCTTTTACCAGCACAATGTGTTTTCCGATATGGCTTTTAATCAATCCTTGATAAGTGACTATTTCTCGGTTGAGTGTTTGTTCAGTAATTTTTCCAGCATTTTGAATTTGTAAGCTTTGCGGATGCATTTGCTGGCTAATACCTTTAACAACTACGGTATCTTGCTTTGTAATGGAGCCCAGTATTCTACTATCTTGTACTAGTGCTAGGTTATCGGTGTACAGCGTAATAGCTAAATTAGTTTGATCTGCTTGAGTTAAGGTGATGGTTTTTGCAGCGAGCGAATTTGAAGCAAGTAAAGCGCAAAGAATTGGTAATGTTTTATTCATGGGAAGCCTTCTTAAAAATGATTGGTATAAGTAGCGCTTTTTATATAGTTCTAAATTGTAAGAGCTGGTGGAGCATCATTGTTATATTAGTTGCAAAATGGGGTGCACGTCTAAATAGTTTATACAGAATTGATCTTTTGTTGCGCTTTATTGGTCGTGTTTTACTTATTGCACCGTACATATAATTTAAGGGTATGAATAATTCTACTGACTTATTGCTAAAGCAACCCTAAAGCCCCAAGTGTTACGTTTGCTATCAGATGGGTGTCGGTATCTGCTTGATGAGCGAGTGATTCGCGCGTTATCAAACCAAGAGCCTCCTCGCATGGAGCGGTTTTTGCACCCAGCGACCTGATTAGCTTCGCCTGTTGTTTTGGCTGTTTTGTAATCTTCGCTGTAGCAATCGATAACCCATTCATCTACATTGCCATTGAGGTCATATAAACCCCATGGGTTTGCCTTCATAGAACCAACCTTCAAGGGTTGTTTACCACCTAAAGCATCTCCACAATTGGTGCAATGAACGAAGCCGGGTACGCTCTTATTGCCCCACCAATAATTGGTGGTAGAACCTGCACGCGCAGTATATTCCCACTCAGCTTCGCTAGGAAGACGATAGGGGAGTTGTGTCTCTTTAGCTAACCAGCGAGTGTATGCTCTAGCATCACGCCAAGATACATTGATAACAGGTTGTTGTGCACGGCCCCAGCCTTCGTCATCGGGAAGCCTTCTGCCGGTTTGGGTAGCAAATAGATCGTATTGTGCAAAAGTTACTTCATATCTAGCAATGGCAAATTTATAGTCAAAAGTGACTTTGTGCAGAGGTTTTTCGTTGTCGTTACCATCACCGCTAGCATCGCCCATCATAAAGCTGCCAGGGGCAATAATAATCATATCGGGGCCATATTGGCCCTTAGGCAGTGGATCACGAAAGACACTTAAAGGTATTGCCTCGCCGTTGCCAGGATCGTTTATTTGTTGTGAAAGAGCATTGTTTTTGAGCGCTAACTCTTGCTCCTTTAGTTGTGCATTTTCTAGCTGTACGTTTTTAGAAAGCAGCTGCTGCTTTTGCTCTATTGCTTGTTTGCGCCATTGGTCGCGTGCCTGTTGTGCTTTGTCAATTTTATTACTTGCTGAAAATATGCCCAGTATGAAGCCTAGAGTCGTACCGATAAGAAAAATCAATACTGGCAAGGTAAACCGCGGGAGCTTCACATTAATCGTTTTCTTGCCTAATTTGAAAGCAATGACAGAGCCAGTTGTAGCGGCTTTTGCATTACTATCATCGATTACTTCAGTACTGCCTGTACCAAGTTTATCTGGTTCAGTAACAAAAAACTGTTTTATAAATTCAGATGCTTGTGCGAAACGCTGCTCGCTTTCAGCGCTCAATGCTTTTTGCAAACAATCCCATTGAATATCTGAAATGTTATTAGGGCGTTTAAAATCGAGTTCTTTGCGCTGTTGTTCTGTATCAGTAATTGAAAAGTGATCATTGCCCAATAAACTATAAGCGGCAGCAGCAACACTGTAGCTATCAGCGTCAGCTTGCAGTGCATTATTTGACAGCGCTTGCGGTGAGCAAAATGCTTTATATGCATAAACGGTATTAGGCATTCCTTGTGCTTCGTGAAAGAACTCACGCATAGAGATGGGTAATAATTTCACTCCCCCCTTTTTGTTAACAAAAACGAACTGGCTTTCTATCCCACCAAGTGCTGTATGCCATTGGTGAGTGCAGCTGTTAATAGCACTGGTGAGTTGGCTTAAAAGCCCCTGAATTTGTTTAAGTGTTAAGCCATTACTAGCGTTATTAATAAGCTGTTCTAGGTTGAGTCCATCAACCGCTTCAAAAGCAAAAAAAAGTAAGCCACCCTTGTGAATGAAATATCCATATATATCGGCGACGTGTGCATGATTTATAGCTTTAGAGCGAATGATTTGTTTTTTGAAATTAGCGAGAAAGCTTTTATTATGTAAGAAAAAAGGATCTAGCATTATCAAGCTGACGGGAATGGGGTTTTTAGTGCTCAGATCATCTGCGGCCCACAATTGACCGAGCGGGCAATCAATTGCTGAATCACGTAACTGAAATTTATGGTGATCAGGACCCACTAATTGCCCGTGGGCTAAATCGATATAGATTTCTTCTCTTGATTGGGGCATAAGTTTCACATTTTGCTGATTTAGCGGTTATAACTGAGAGCTAACAGCTAATAGTTTATTAGCTGCTATAGGCCTTTTAAACTTTGGTGTGAATAAATCACGGTATTGCTTATGATTAGTGTGGTATACAGAGCATATTGCTAAACATATTCTTAGCCCGAAGTATCCAAAGGTGGAAAGCTTTTAATTAACTCATCAACCGCTTTCATCTGTGCTAAGTATGGCTCGAGTTTATTTAAGGGTAATGCACAGGGACCGTCGCATTTAGCTTGACTCGGATTAGGATGAGCTTCCAAAAATAGACCTGCGATACCTTGCGCTAAACCTGCTCGGGTTAATTGAGCAACCATCGCTCTGCGACCATCAGCGCTATCATTACGTCCACCGGGGAGTTGAAGGGCGTGTGTGGCGTCGAAAACAATCGGATAGCCGAATTCTTTCATCGTGCTAAAACCTAACATGTCGACGATTAGGTTATTGTAACCAAAACTGGTGCCGCGCTCGCAAAGTATCAATTTACTATTGCCTGCTTGCTCAAACTTATTGAGAATATGTTTCATTTCATGAGCGGCGAGAAATTGTGCTTTCTTAATATTGATAACAGCATTAGTCTTAGCCATAGCTGCAACTAAATCGGTTTGTCTAGATAAAAAGGCGGGCAATTGGATAACATCACAAACTTCTGCTGCTGCTGCGGCTTGGTATGGTTCGTGAACATCCGTGATAATAGGCACGCCGAAAGTAGTTTTAATTTCTTCTAATATTTTTAATCCCTCATCTAAACCAGGGCCTCTATAAGAGGTTAGAGAAGAGCGGTTTGCTTTATCAAATGATGCTTTAAACACGTAAGGTATGTTGAGTTTTGAAGTCACTTGAGTGTAAGTTTCAGCTATGGTTAGTGCAAGATCACGAGACTCTAATACATTCATGCCGCCAAATAAAATCATCGGTTGATCGTTCGCGACGGGAATAGATCCAATGTTAATTGTTTTATGTTGCATGGCAGTGCCTATATTGTTTGATATCAATAAAAAAATAATTAGTTAGCATAGTATTACAGCTAGCTTAGTATTTCATTAAACTAGCCGATACTTTCAATAAAAATAATAGTTTAGTTTACTTTTAAAATACGGTTTTGTTGAAAGTAAGTGACGAACGAGTTAGTGTTTTAGCTGGCTCGAATAATTATTCTTCAAATATTAATTAAGGAATAGCAGTGAATACCCGAGATTTATTAGAAAGCTGCCAGCAGTTGCAGCAAAGTTTTAATTGTTTGTTGCTTTCAACAGTGAACGAGCAAGCCCAACCACTAGCGAGTTTTGCGCCTTATGTAGAAGAGCAAGGCAGTTTTTATATTTTTGTAAGCGAGCTTGCGCAACATACACAGAACATGGCGAAACAGCGTGTCGCCAGTGTTATGTTCATAGAGAGCGAAGAAAGTGCTAAAAATTTGTACGCAAGACAGCGAGCAGTAATTCAAGTGAGTGTGCACTTAGTGACTGACAAAGAGTTAATTGACCAGTTATTTACAAAAATGGAACTGGCGCACGGGAAAACTATTAATTTACTGCGTGGTTTAGCTGATTTCAAGATGCTGGAACTAAGGCCAGAGCAAGGCAGGTATGTGGTTGGTTTTGGCAAAGCGTACGATTGGAATATAAAAGAGCAAAGTTTAACGCATGTTACAGAACAAGTTTTAAGTAAAAACAGCTAGAAAGAAGTTAAAATGAGTTAGTTGGTGTTGCAAAGAATTACCATAAAGCTGTTATCGAAAAGAACAGCATAGTAATTACTTTTCCATGAGCGCCACGACAATTGTCTTTACTAAAAAAGCGCCTAAGCCCAGACCAAGTACAGCAAACAAGATGATAGTGCCGAATTTTCCAGCATTAGATTTCTTAGCAAGATCGTAGATAATGAAAAAAACGAAACAAGCTAGGCCAAAGATTCCGACATTTAATAAAATGGATTCGATTTCGGCTAAACGCATGTGAGACTTCCTAGAAGGGTGTTAACTAGCAGATAATTATCTTAATGTTAACTTGTCATCTTAAAACAGTGGCAATAAAGAAATGGTGGTGGGGGGTGGATTCGAACCACCGAAGCTTTCGCGTCAGATTTACAGTCTGATCCCTTTGGCCACTCGGGAACCCCACCTAATTTCTTGAACCTTATTATCAAAGTTCTAAAGCCAATTCTCTACTGTGTAACACTTACTAAGTTCAGCAAGTTACAGCAGTTGAGGCCGCGTATACTAGTGATCCTTAAGGTGATTGTAAATAGTTTTTTTATTTATTTTGTAATTAATTTTTAAAATACGCACGGTGGGTAACAATAGTCCAAAATTAACATTTTCTTGTTACCATTATCGGCTCTGTCGATTATCTAACTGGTAAGGATCATAGTAAACCTGCAGATAATAGATCCCACTGGAGTCGCACTGTTAGTTGGTGGCTGTTTGAAGCATACAAGAGAGCTTAAAGTTTATGTAAGCAGCTTGAGCTACTAGACGTTAATACCGAGAATCAGAAAGTTTGTCAGCGAGGTGATGCCATTATCAATGGCTGCTTTTGCAACGCTTATTAAATCTAAGAGGGTTTGCGGGTTGTTTAGAGGAAAATAATTAACCACGATGTCAAATCTCATAAGTAGTGAAATCAAGAAACCCATCTCACAATAGATGGGTTTTTTACATTGAAGAATGCGAGGCAGGAAACGGCCAAAAGCGGAAGTTTTCTGTTTAAATATATACCTTAAAATACTAAGAGCGAGTAATCGATGGACCAGTCGCAGATCACGGAAGCTAAAATCATCTCGGCAGTTAAGGAATTTGCTAACTCGATAAACTCAGGAGGTAAAGTCGTAGGTGATATGTCCGCGCTAATTGAGGAAACATCTAAATTATCCCTAACTAATTTAGATTTTTGGGAGCGTTTGATTCGATCTGAATTTTCTTTAGCATTAAGAGAATCAACCCCGCCAAAGTGGAAGTTATGGTCGAAGCCTAAGGAAATGCTGACTTGGTTAGATCTAATTAGCTGGGATGGCTACAAGCGAGAGAAAGCTCTACGAGTATTGTCTGGAGCGGCACCAAATCTTTTCTTTTTTTCTCTAGCTATTCGCAGGCTTAATGACTGGGTACCTCAGGTACGTGAGGCTGCAAGGGAAAAACTTCCAGAGATTGCAAAAGCGACTAATCCTGAATATGTAGTTGAAGCTCTGTGTATATCCCTTTCCAATTGGGATTCATGGGGTCGGATTGAGAAAGCAGAGAAAAAGGTTCTTTTGCAAATTATTTGCGAAGAAGAAATAGCCGAGCTTCTAAGGACTAAGCTAATCACGTCGACTTTTGGGCCTATGCCATCTCTCTTTTCTCAACTTGGTCGCACGCCAATTCTAGATGGAAAAGTTGAGGATATTTCTAGTCTTGCTATTCAGCCTGCGGTCCGAGCTAAAGCTTACCGTAGTTTATTTGAAGGTCGAATTTTTTGGACTGAAGGGCGAAAGTGGGAATGGGCTGATATACGCTATTGCGAAGGTCGACTAAAACCAATCGTTGCTGAGCGAAAACTAAACGTTTACACACCATTACTCGGGTTATTAAAAAACTCTGCGGAAGATCGCTCTCCAATTGTTCGACGTATTTCTGCGGAAATTTTGATTCGGGAGTTAGAAAGCCTAGGCCTTATTGCTAAGGAACTCGCCGAAAAGTTTGCATTAGACAAATCCAAGGCAGTATCCGAAAGAGGGATATTTGCTTTAAAAAAGCTAGAAGATTTGGAGATTACAAACGACCCTTAACAATGGCAGGTCGCGGAGCAAATTTCCATTTGTAACTCTCTACAGATTTATCGCAACCTCGGACGTTAAATGTCCGCTTTGTGTCATTTTTTGACTTAATAACGCTAAATCGGATCAGATAGGGTTATGGAATCAAGCTACACTACTGAGGAGATAACCGTGAAGGTTGTATCGCTAAGCAAGGATAAAGAGCATCAGTTTTCTAAAAAAGTACATGAGTCATTAAACTTTCTTAAAGAATTAGGCGTTGAAGGCGATGCCCATTGCGGAAAAACAGTTAAGCACAGGTCTCGTGTGAAAGTTGACCCGACACAGCCTAATCTTCGCCAAGTGCATTTAATACATTCGGAACTAATTCTTGAACTAAGAAATAAAGGTTTTGAAGTTTTAGCAGGAACTATAGGTGAAAATGTTATGACTGAAGGTCTTGATTTACTTTCCCTACCAAAAAACACAATCCTAAAATTAGGAATAAATGTTGTGCTGAAGGTGACAGGTTTAAGAAACCCTTGCCCCCAGCTCGATAATTATCAAAAAGGGTTAACGAAAGCTGTTTTAGATAAAAGTGCAGCTGGAAAGTTAATAAGAAAAGCTGGAATTATGGCAACTGTAGTTGAAGGTGGCGTAGTGAATGTTGAGGATCCTATAACCGTTGAGTTTCCAAGTAAGCCGTATGTACCTTTGGACAAAGTGTAGTACAAACAAATCACGATAGCTCCAAGTCAAGTTTTAGCCACTGTCGATTTTACGTGGTTTACAAAGCGGCTAATCGCATACTAACTTCATAAAATATCTGCTTTGTGCCAAGAAGAGTTTTATTGATGAGGCTCCCACCCAGCACTAGATGTTAGTCATAAAAAGGAAATACAGTGATTGAAACTATAGTGTTTGATTTGTCTGAGGTTCTTATTCCAGGACTCATTGGTGTAG
>JBALXS010000224.1:0-5223 GCA_036960485.1 Oceanospirillaceae bacterium | reverse complement strand
ACAACCTATTTATAACAATAATTAAAGTACGGTTAACTTACATGAAGCCAGATACCCATTACGTACAGTTTAAAAATGTAAAAAAGAGCTATGACCAAAAAGTACTAGTCGTTAAGGATTTCAACCTTGATATAAAAAAAGGAGAATTCGTTACGCTGCTCGGCCCATCTGGTTCAGGTAAAACAACCTGTTTGATGATGCTTGCAGGGTTTGAAGGTGTCACTAGTGGCGAGATTATTATCAATGGCCAATCGGTTAATAATATCGCGCCTTATCATCGTAATATTGGCATGGTTTTTCAGCATTACGCACTCTTTCCCCATATGACAATAGCCGAGAACTTGGCTTACCCTCTACAAGTTCGAAAAATGGCGAGCCATGATATTGATAAAAAAGTAGCTGATTCGCTCGCGCTAGTAGAACTAAATCATTTCGGCAAACGCTATCCTGGGCAATTATCTGGCGGGCAAAAACAACGTGTAGCACTAGCACGTTCACTTATTTTTGAGCCAAGTATCGTCTTGATGGATGAGCCTTTAGGTGCATTAGATAAAAATTTACGTGAGCAGATGCAGTTCGAAATTAAGCGTTTACACGCGGATTTAGGCTTTACTGCGGTGTATGTTACCCATGATCAAACAGAAGCACTGACTATGTCTGATCGCATAGCTGTTTTTGAAGATGGCATTGTACAACAGTGCGCTACCCCTATTGAGCTTTACGAGCAACCGAGTAATTCTTTCGTCGCTGATTTCATCGGTGAGAATAACCGTATTAAGGGCACTATTGTTAATATCGAGGCAGGTATAGCTGATATTCAATTAGATTGCGGCACTTCAGTAAAAGCAGTCGCCAGTGATATAACCAGTATTAGTGAGCAGTGTGTACTTACTATACGTCCAGAAAATCTATTTATCGCCAATACCAGTCGCTCTCTTGAAAATAGTATCGATGCTAGCTTTGTCGCACGCCTTTATGTGGGCGATTCAATTCGTTATTTTTTCCACTTATCAAGCGGTGAAGATTTAATGATAAAAGCTCTTAACGATCAAGATGCACCCTTTTTTAATGAAGGAGATACTGTGCAACTGACTTGGGCGGTTAATAAAGGATTGGCTTTAGATAAGCCCGATATCTAATCGTTAATGATCAGTAATAGTTTTTCAAGTAACACGTTCATCCATTAATTTATTTCAGTCATCTACAAACAAAAAAAACAGAGGAAGAAACATGAAAAAATTAAAGCGTTTAGCGGCTGCGATAGCCGTCAGCACAGCACTAGCCAGCACTGCTGCTATGGCTGATCAAATGACAGTAGTATCATTTGGCGGAGCTTATGGTGCTGCACAACAAAAGCACATGATTGATCCATTTGTTGCAAAAACAGGTAACAAAATACTTTTCGAAAACTACTCTGGTGGCATCGCCGAAATAAAGGCGCAAGTTGAAAGTGGCAACATCTTATGGGATGTCGTGGATATCGAAGTAATCGATTTAGAGCGCGCCTGCTCAGAGGGTTTGCTTGAAATATTCCCACAAGATACTCTCCCTGCTGGCGATGACGGTGTAGCTGCTGCTGATGACTTTAGTAAAGCGGCACTGGCAAATGAATGTGGGGTTGGCAACATTGTTTGGACCATCCTTTTCGCCTATAACAGCGAAACAATTAAAGGCGGCAAGCCTTCTAAGATAGAAGATTTGTTTGATACAAAAACATTCCCAGGTAAGCGTGCACTGCGCAAGCGCCCTCAAGTTAACATGGAATGGGCACTACTAGCAGATGGCGTAGCGCCAAAAGATTTGTATGAGCTTTTAAGTACTGATGAAGGCCAGCAACGTGCCTTTAAGAAACTATCCACCATTAAAGATGACCTCGTTTGGTTTGATAGCTGGTCACAAGCGCCACAATTATTAAATGATGGCGGTGCAGTCATGGTGCAATCTGCCAACGGGCGTATCTTTGATGCGATTCAGGCGGATAAAAAACCCTTTGAAATGGTATGGGACTCTCACGTTTATGACTTAGATGTTTGGGCGATCGTAAAGGGAAGTAAAAACAAAGCCCTTGCAGAAGACTTTATCCGTTTCGCCACCAGCTCTAAACCAGAAGCTGGCATGCAAGATGTAGCTTACGGGCCTACTCGTGAATCTTCATACGCTTATGTTGATAAGGCCGTTCTTTCTAAACTACCTTCAGCGCATTTATCAGAAGGCGTAAAAGCATCAGGTGAATTCTGGGCTGACTACGGCGAGTCGCTTGGTGAAAAGTTCAACGAATGGTTACTTAAGTAACACGACCTACAGCAGTTACGGTGCCTAGAACCATGATCAATGCGCTGTAACTGCTTTTAAGATGCACCATTAATATTATATACGAAACCCGATAACCGTTTAAGACTGAAAGTTGATTGAACTTGGATGCTTGTGCATAAAAAGTATTTTATTTAATAAGATCGTCTATTTTCAAAGTGCTGGTTAGTAAAACATAGGTAAATTCATGAGCACTACCATGCTAGATAATAATGACCTTAGCGCAGCTGAGTTAAAAGAGAGCAACAAAAACCGTTGGCGTAGTAAGTTACTGGCACTAATGTTTGTTGCCCCGCTGGTGATTTTTATTCTCGCTTCTTTTATTGCTCCAATCGGCACCATGCTTTATCGCAGTTTTTATCATCCAACCGTTGCACAGCTTATCCCCAATACACTTGAGCAATTAGACACTTGGGACGAGCAGAGTAATGTAATTCCTAATGCGGCCACCTTAATTACTTTTACGTTAGAGATGAAATCACTGGCCAAAGAGCGCCGTGCTGGAAAATTAGCTGAAGAAATTAATCGCTCGATGCCTGGCAGCTCTAGCTTAATTAAATCTAGTTCACGTAAAATCAAAAAACTAACTGATGAACGCCTCTCGCTTGCAGGTAATGAAGAGCTTTTAAAGCTCAAAAAAGGAAAATGGAGTAATCCAGCACTTTGGTTGGCAATTAAAAAATCAGGCGCTATTTATACCGATCGCTACTATTTAACGGCTTTAGATTTAAAGCGCAACAGCGCTGGTGAAATTGTACAACGTGAGACGCAAATCTATTTAAAGCTGTATTGGAAGAGTTTAAAGATAGCGCTCTATATCACCTTGCTAACCATTATCATCGGCTTTCCGCTGTCTTATTACTTAGCAACAGCGCCGACTAAAACCGCCAATACATTAATCGTATTTGTACTGCTGCCTTTTTGGACATCGTTGTTAGTGCGGACAACTTCTTGGATTGCATTACTGCAAACAAACGGTGTGGTTAACTCTACATTGCAGAGCTTGCATATTATAACCGAGCCCTTAGAGCTTCTTTATACTCAGTTCTCCACCATTATAGCGATGACCCACATTCTATTACCTTTCATGATTTTACCGCTTTACAGTGTGATGAAAGGCATTGACCCAAGTTACTTTAGAGCAGCCCTTTCCCTAGGCGGCAAGCCTATACCTGCCTTTATTCGCATTTATATGCCGATGACTGTGCCAGGTATTAGCGCTGGCGCTTTGCTGGTATTCATTATCTCCATCGGCTACTACATTACGCCTGCACTCGTGGGCGGTACCGATGGGCAAATGATCAGTAATATCATCGCCTTTCATATGCAATCTTCAAACAATTGGGAGCTTGCTGCAGCATTGGGTTCTTTATTGCTCACTCTTATCATCATTATCTACTGGATCTACGATCGTTTAGTAGGTGTTAGTAACATTAAATTAGGATAGTCGCATGTTTCCAGCATACTTTACATTTTGGCAAAAACTGGGCATTTACACACTGCGCATCGCAGCTTGGGCTACGCTAGCATTTCTAATGATTCCCATTTTAGTCATCATCCCTTTGTCGTTTAACGCAGAGCCTTATTTCACCTTTACCGAAGGCATGTTAAATTTTGATTTAGATGCGTATTCCCTAAAGTGGTACCAACAAATATGGGATGACGATAAGTGGATACTGGCGATAAAAAACAGTTTCTATATCGGTTTTTGGGCCACCATTATCGCTACTGTATTTGGTACCTTTGCCGCTATTGGTCTCACAAAATCAGAAATGCCATTACAAAGTGCGTTCATGGCGCTATTGATTTCACCGATGATAGTGCCATTGATTATCACAGCAGCGGGCATGTTCTTTTTTTACAGCCAGCTCAACCTAGCAGGTAGCTATTTAGGGGTTATTATTGCCCATGCAGCACTGGGTACACCCTTTGTGATTATTACTGTCAATGCTGCTTTATCAGGCTTTGATTACTCCTTAGTACGTGCATCAATGGGCCTTGGTGCTAAGCCTGTTTATACTTTTTTTAAAATTATTATGCCGTTGATACGCCCTGGTGTAATTTCCGGTGCGCTATTTGCCTTTATCACTTCGTTTGATGAAGTAGTGGTAGTGCTATTTTTAGCAGGTCCTGAGCAGCGAACCATTCCGCGACAAATGTTTTCAGGCTTGCGTGAGCAAATAAACCCAACGATTTTAGCGGTTGCTGTGCTATTGGTTGTTGTCTCCGCCTTAATGTTACTAACGCTAGAGTTTTTACGCGCCCGCAGTGAGAAAATCAGAACGGGGGTTTAAGAATACTTCGTTCATCATAGAGAGCATCACTATCATGAGCTCTCTTGTGTGTTGAATTTCTCTTCCGTTTAATTGATTTCCTACTTAATTCATGTTCTATTTTTTGCTCGTACTTTTACTGCTTAGCGTCGTTTTAATATTCATTTAAGTTTATAATATTTTCTTAAATTTATTTACGCTTGGAAATTATTTTGGATAGCATCAACAAGAATATTATTCGTATTTTATATGATAACGCGCGTATCACAATTTCTGAACTATCAAAGGCTGTGCATTTATCAGCACCTGCTGTGAAAGAGCGCATTGAAAAGCTTGAAGAGCAACAAACTATTAAAGGATACAGTTTAAAAACGGATTCCCAAGCATTAGGCTACGCTATTTCGGGCTTTGTTCATGCCGATATTATGACAGGCAAAGAGGTTGAATTTAGACAAATCATTAAGCAGTGCCCCGCCGTAACAGAGTGTTTTAATGTGACAGGGGAAAAAGCGTATATTTTTCGCATTGCCGTAAAAACAATGTCTGAATTAGATGTATTGTTAGAATCACTCACATTTATATGTAAAACAGACACTTCGTTGATTTTATCTGAAACGATTGCCAACCGATTGCCCCAAGA
>JBALXS010000223.1:0-5271 GCA_036960485.1 Oceanospirillaceae bacterium | reverse complement strand
ATTTTGCAGGGAGCAAAAAATCTGCCTGTTGCTACGCTTCAATAATTTCACCCAAAGCTTCGGCGGCAATACAAGGGATTATGCGGCTTCGTAGCTTGATTGGAGTGTGATAATTCTTTTTCATATCTATTTATCTAATAATAGGAACAACTATAAAACCCTAATGGCTTAATTCTTATTTATCCCCTTGAACGCAAGAAACGAGATTTGACCCAGCATTTTCTTGATCGATCGCCAGTAGAATCAGATTATTTCTTTAGAAGAGCGTTTGGTTTAAGCGCTCTATTAATACATACACTATAAGCGCTTAATTTGACGTTTTAGGTATAGGTAGAGCAGCTTTATTTTGCTACTTTAAATTTACTTTATTGACGATACCCACTCATTGCGAAAGAGAGCTTTTAACTATGCGGCCACTAAAACGTTTAGATTCACCACCCGATTTGATTAGCTTTGAAAACACAACAACAGGACTTAAACTCGTTTGGTCTGATGATAGCCAAGCAGTTTTTCATCCGATCTGGTTACGTGAGAATAGCCAGGAGATCGGCAATATTGATGAAAAGACCAAATTGCGCATCACTCAAGCGGCCTTCTTGCCTTTAGATTTAGCGATAAATAAAGTAGCTCTTGATGACAACGCTAACTTACAGATCACCTTCAGTGATGAGCACATTTGTTATTACCCCCACACTGAATTACATCATCGATTAGTAAACCCTAGACCTCATGAAACTGGCACACAACGCCATTACTGGGATAGTGAATTGGTAGGGTTTGAGCATTACCAATATAACGAAATATGTGAAGATGACGCAGTGTTATATGCTGCACTAAACACCGTTTCAGAATCGGGCTTTGCTGCTATTCACGGGATACCTCTTGAGGTTGACGCCATTGAAAGCTTTACAAAAAGAGTCGGCCCTATTCGTGAAACTAATTGGGGCACTGTCACTGATGTGCGCAATATCCCTAATCCATATGACTTGACGATGACAGCTTGCTCACTTTCACCTCATGTAGATAATCCTTATCGTTTGCCAGGACCTGGGTATATTTTCATGCATTGCTTACTTAATGATGCCGATGGCGGTGAATCAACGATGGTTGATGGGTTTGCTGCGGCTTTAAAGTTAAAAGAAATAGACCCTACCTCTTTTGATATTCTTACGCGCTTTAAACCTGGCTTTAGGCATCGTGACAGCACCGCCATTTTGGAAGATTACGGCCCTTTGATAGAGCTGGATGAAGCAGGTGATATTAAAAGAATTCGCTACTCTAACCGCACTGAGCAAGTACCCTATTCCGATATAGAGACATTGAATGATTACTACCGTGCACGCCAAGCGTTCGCTCAACTTATCTTCTCTGGTCAGATGACCTTAAAAATCAAACTGATGCCTGGTGACGGTTTTATCTGGGATAACTATCGTATATTACATGGCCGTACTGCCTTTGATGTCAGTACCGGTGATCGACATATGCGCCATTGTTATATGGATCGCGATATTTTCTCTAGTCGCTTTAAACTATTATCCAATCAGGTATCAGAAAATGACAATGCGTAATGCCATAATTACGGGAGGCACCCAAGGTATTGGTTTGGCGATTGCTGTTGAGCTTTCTAAACAAGGAATGAGTGTCGCTGTTGGCGCCCGCCGAGGTGATGATAAAGAGGTGGCGCACAGCGTATCACAAAAAATATCAGGCCCTTGTTTCGTAGGTCAATTGGATGTTTCTGATCAGCAATCTATCGACAGCTTTATCGAGAAATCTCGACAGTTTCAGGGTGAGCCAGACATATTAATCAATGCTGCTGGCATTACCGTACACCAACCAATCGAGGGTCATTCAGATCAAGATTGGCAGTCAGTACTTGATATTAATTTATCAGGCCCTTTTAGAATGATGCGTGCCTGTTTACCGGGGATGAAATCAAGAAAATGGGGACGAATCATAAATATTGCTTCAACCGCTGCCCGTGTTGGCGTGATGACGCACCCAGCCTATTGTGCATCTAAAGCGGGCTTAGTCGGATTGACCCGCGCTGTTGCACAAGAAGGCGCGCCGCATGGAGTGACTTGTATGTCCGTGAGCCCTAGCTGGTGTGAAACCGACATGCTACATAAAAGCACACAGCGTATGGCACTGCGATCTGGCGATAGCATTGAAAATGTCCATTCAAGTATTAGCGCATCTAACCCGCAAAACCGCATTATTCAGCCTGAAGAAATAGCCAGTATTGTTGCATACTGTTGTTCAGATGCAGCACGAGGATTAACGATGGAGGATATCCAAATAAATGCTGGGAGTTTATGGTAACCACCAGCATCACAGCTTTTTGGTGATTAACTGTATAGATAGCTCATGCATGTTTTTTATTTAGGAGCTGATCGGCGTATCTTTTTTAGGGATAACAACCCTTGCAGATGTGCGACACCAAGTAATACTAAAGCGAAACCAAATAACTGAGTCAAGCTGATAGCTTCGTTTAGCCAGGCAGCTGCGGCACTCAAACTAATAATAGGCCCAAGCAGTGCAATCATGCTCGATTGTTCTGCACCTAGTTTTTTCATCCCTTCAAATAATAGAATAAAAGGTAACACCGTTGAAAAAACGACCATTAAGCTGATCCAACCTATACCTTGCAATGAAAAGTGGAAATCATTGGCTTGAGAAAATACGAGTAAATAGATGATTACCCAAAATAATGACATCATATTCGCTAAAGAAGTAAACAGCGCCGCTCCTAATTGCTCTGTTAATTGCTTACCGTAGAAAAGAAACGCGCCATAGCTTATGGCAGCCACAAGGCTATACAGAGCGCCTTCCCAAGGAATTGCAGCTGCTTGCACATCAATAAGATCTAGCATTAGTAACAAGCCTGAATAGCACACGATGAAAGCTAAAATTTCACGTTGATTAGGCACACGTCTTGAATGAATTAATGCGAGAATTTGTACGAACAATGGGAAAGTAAACAAAATGGCTCTTGATACGCCTACATCCATAAGTGCGAGAGCCTGAAAGTCACTAATGGTAGCGATGGCAAAAAAATTCCCGCACAGTAAAGCTTGTAATATTACTTTTTTATTAAACCTCCATTTTTCTTTCTTGCTCATTAAAACAATTCCCCAATAAAGTGGGGTAGCAAGTATGATGCGCCACATCAGCACCGCGGCAATCGTCATACCTACTTCGTATGAAAACCTTACAAAAATACCTTTGAACGCCAAACCAAATGTTGCTAATAGAATTAAAATTAAGGCGCGTCTATCTGTTAAGTGATTCATCCAAGTCCTGAGAGCGTTACAAATTAATCTTTAATCATGCAAAGTATTTTATATTTGCGCTAAGCTGTGAATAATTTGTCACAATGAAGCTCTTGATAATCCCCTTCACCAACCTATAAAAACATCTGGTATATCAAGAGCTTCCCAGCTTACTACTCTTTGAAATTGAATTAAAGCTTCTTTACTCCTTCTGCACTCCCTCTAAATCAGAGCAGCCCATCTGCGAAACCGCACTACGTAACTCATCTTTTAAGATATTCATAATATGTTCGCCACCTTTATCACCAAGTGCAGCACAAGCATAAATGAACGGTCGTCCTAGAAGTACAAAATCAGCCCCTAAAGAGAGCATTTTGGCAATATCTAACCCCGAGCGAATCCCACCATCAGCAATAATCGGTACGGCTTTACCCACCTCTTTGCGTATGCGCGGTAGTACAGCGCCCGCTGAAGGTGCAGCATCAAACTGTCGTCCGCCATGGTTTGATATAACCAAGCCATCTGCTCCGGCTTTTAAATATGCTTTCGCATCTTGCTCACATAAAATGCCCTTAACCATTATTTTCCCGGGCCAAAGCCTGCGAATGCGTTGTAACCTAGCTACCGTTATGCGCCCTTGCATTTTGTCTGTGATGAACATCCCCGCAGCAGTTACATCATTAGAAACGGGAAAGTAAGGTTTTAATACTTCGAATTCTGGCATGCCCTGCTTGAGCATGGCTAATAGCCATCTAGGGTGAGATACAATTTGCCCCAAAGTACGATGATCGAAACTCAATGGCACACTAATACCGTTACGAAGATCACGCTCTCTTTTGGTGGCAGTAGGAGTATCAACAGTCACCATTAAGGTGTCGTATCCGGCCTTAATAGCACGTTGAATAATATCTTGCTCTAAATCTTGATCGTTAGGCGGGTAAAACTGAAACCAACCCATATCATCACTCAGCGCACGTGAAGCTTGCATACTAATCGTCGCATAAGTACTTAATACATAGGGGATGTTGTGTGATTTGGCGGCTTTTGCCAAGATCGTTTCAGAGCCTGGCCATAACAATCCAGCCAAACCGAGCGGCGCTACACCAAAAGGTGCTGAATATTTCTTCCCTAAAAACTCACATTCAATACTCGGCCCACTTATCTCACCATGAAAGCTCGGCATAAGCTGCATTTGGGCAAGATCATCCAGGTTTCTTTGCACACAGATTTCTCTGCCTAAGCCACCGATTAGATACTCATGAGCAAAGCCAGGTATACGACGTGCAGCTTCAGCTTCCAGATCATCAATACAAGGGAAACGTTTGTTAATATTCATGTCTATTTTGTATCCGCTGTTGATAACAGCTCTTTTGCTGAAGTTGAGGCATTTCTTGCACCCTCAATCAGATAAGATATATCCATACCATAGGTGAAGAATTGTAGCCCTTTAGCGGACATTCTCTGAATATAGGTCAAATCTGATGCATCGATACCGATTGGCATACTCGCTTTTTTACACGCTTGGACTATCTCGTTGATGGTTTGCTCAACCTGTGAGTGTTCAGTGTTTGGAAACAAGCCAAGTGATGCTGTTAAATCTGCAGGCCCAATGAATACAGCATCAAAACCTGGCACCTCTAATATTTGATCTAACTGAGATAGCGCATCAACATCTTCTATTTGTAAGATAATGCTTATTTTCTTGTTCGCTTGAGCCACATAGTCAACATAATCTTCGTAATAGTTAGAGGCACGCCATGGTCCAATTCCACGTTTTCCTTGTGGAGGATAACGACTGGCACTGACTGCCGCTTGCGCTTCTTGCTGAGTATTAACCATTGGGATCATTAAGCCATCTACGCCTAGATCTAAAGCGATTTTTATTAGCCCAGGATTGTTTTCCCGTACGCGATAAATGATCGATGTATCATAGCCTTTTGATGCGATTAGAATGCGTTTAAGCGCTTCATCACCTATCGGGCAATGTTCACCATCAACC
>JBALXS010000020.1:0-58685 GCA_036960485.1 Oceanospirillaceae bacterium | reverse complement strand
AAAAGTATTTCATATGAATGCCAAGGGTTTGAGATTTGTTAAAAGGCAGCATTTTATTGAAAATGAAGTCAATACACAGATAAACAAAGTAAAGATTAAAAGCAATCCAAACTAAATCTGAAATGAACTCAAGGATCGGGCGCATAAAGCCGGGCATTATTTTGAACTGGAAAGTAACTCGGTTGTGAGCAGCTAGTTTGGCAGCATAACTGGCACCAAAGAATACAAACCATACAAATAAGTAAACTGAAAGCTCTTCGTTCCAGGAGAATGAATAACTGAAGAATTGTCTAGATAGAATTTGTAAAAATAATAAGCAGACAAAAATAGCTAATAAGGTGCGACAAATATAGCTTTCTATATTGTCTAAAATAAATAGGAGTTTTTTTCCCATAACGTGTACTCCGCTTAACAACTAACACACTTGAGAAGTGTGTTAGTTCAGTGATGAATCTAATAAAAGTTATTCTCTTTGTAAAAATTATTTACAAAAGGATTAAGTTTTAGATTTCAGCACGGCCCAATGAGCGAAGTAATGCGTTAACTTTGTCTTTACCACCAACGCTTTCGTAGAATTTAGGCCAAACAGCTTTTTGTGCTTTGCTAGCCCATTCTGCTTCATCTTCGATAGTATGGATTTCCATGTTGTACTTGCTAACTAACTCTTTCTTAATAACAGCTTCTTGATCTTTTAACCATTGAAGGCTGTACTTAGAAGCTTCTATGCCTGCAGCAAGCATTGCATCTTGAGTCGCTTTGTCTTGAGCTTGGAATAACGCTTCTGAAACAACTAGTGGCTCTAACAAAAATAGGTAATGTAGGTCAGAAATGTACTTCTGTACTTCACCAAACTTCATTGCATAAATAGTTGTGTATGGCGTATCTTGCCCATCTACAACACCTTGTTGAAGTGCAGTGAACGTTTCAGACCAAGCCATAGGTGTTGGGTTGTTGCCCCAAGACTTATAAGTATCGATCATGATTTCGTTTTTAGGAACACGTACTACAATACCATCAAGATCAGCTAGCTTCTTGATTGGACGCTTAGAGTTACTTAGTACTCTAAAACCTGAGTAAGTCCAAGCTAGAACGCGTGATCCAGCATCGCGAACGGTGTTTTTAACTAGTTCAGCACCAATTTCGCCAGTAACAACTTTATCAGCTTGCTCTAGGTTTTCGAAAATGTAAGGTAGAGAAAGGATACCCATTGTCGGAGAGAAAGGCGCTAAGTTGTTTGAAGCTAGGATAGAGAAATCTAAAGCGCCTAAAGCTAGGTCGTTAACAGTATCCTGCTCAGATCCTAATTGGCCGTTAAGGAATAACTTAGTACTGTGCTTTCCTCCAGTTTTTTCTTTAAGTAATTCGCCGAACTTTAATCCCAATGCTTCTTGGGCGCTACCACCGCCATCACCAACTGCAACGTTCCAGTTAGATGCGAAAGCAGATGTAGATAAAACTAGACCAGCGGTAAACGAAAGTACTTTTGTGATTTTATTGTTAGTTATCATCAGTTACTCCAGATATTTAAATTTCCCTTTTAGAGTATGATTAAGCACTCTTCAAGGGGTTTATTACTTACATTATTATTGATCATGACCTTATGAATTCGCTGGTAAAAGTATAAGTTATTACGTTTAGCAGCAACAAGATCATATATTGACCCAAATCAATGTACCTCTATAGTTAACTTTACTAGCTGTTATTTTTAGGACCAATATCTGTTTGATAGTAGAACCAATCATTTCCTGATGTTGTCAAGTATGATTAATACAAAAGAAACAGTAACTTACATAATATAACAGCAGTTTGTTAGCTAAGAAAATATAACACGAGATAAACGGTTTTTAAACGGGTTTTCACTATTGTTCGGGTTAAGTGCTCTTTTGGTGGAAATTCAAACAGCTAAAATGCGAAATTGATATTGAAAGAACTCATTAGGCGTCTATATTGGGTTGGAAATAGCTGGTCAAATACAGTGTAATATTTAATAACATTGGCGAATTAATAAGAAATGCATCGCTAACCAGTATTGCCTAAAGGTGAGCGACCAAGAATAGGAGCTAGCATTTGTGCGTTACTTAATAGGGATCAGCTTCTATTCTATTCAGAAAGTTGGTATTTTAAGTAACATCTTGGCTATCGCATGATGTGCTAAATTTTCAGATAAAAAGTGAGTAAAGTGAGTAGCGAAAATCACTTTATACTCTCTTTTTAATAATTACTGCATCGATTTATTATAGTTTATAAACTAGGGTTGTAGATATGAACCAAAACTTGTTACAGCTTCTTAACGAGTTCCTGCATTTCGCTTAATTTATCATTAATCACTTTTTCTAGATGGTTCATGTGAACATCAATTTGCGCTTTAGGATCTAATTTTTCTTCTTCTAGCAAATCTGCTTGAAGCAAATCAAGTTCTTGAATCGCTTGTGTTAATTGTGGGCTGATGTTACTGAGGTTTTCAAAAGCTTTTGAATTTCTGCTTTCAATAGGAATGCTGCGCACACCGCGGATAAAAGAGAATTTTTTACTACGAGATAAAAAAGAGCCTTTGGCTCTTTTGTAATAAATTTTCAATACATCAGTATCGCTTTCATGGCGGATCGTGTATTTAATTACGTCTTCTACGCTGGTAACGCCCATTGATTCTAAAGTTGGATATTGGCTCATAATTAATCGTCTCATTTATTGCATATTTCATTGAAACACGCAGCTCAAAAAATAGCGAATATATTTTACTTGCCATTAAGTTTAAATACACTAAAGTGAAATCCACGGCAAAAAAATTTGTGTCCTTGCTTGAGAGATACAAATTATTTTTAAAATATGCAGGCAGCTGCAAATATACTATTTAGTATCATGCAGCTACTAGAGTATAGGGTTGCTGTTTTCTTAGCTTTAGAGCCAGTTACGATAATGAGCTAGTACCAAAAAATAACCAGTTTATACACCTCTGCGCATCAGCATTTGCAAGATCTCTTTAAAAATCGAATTTTCAATTTTCTCGGGAATCTCAAGTGCTAAACTGTGTCGATAATAGGGGCTAAGATCTAAACCAAAACCTAAAGCATATAGCTCAATTTCCCCAGTGTTTTCGATCATGCTGGCGGCTTGTCTTAAGTGGTTGTCCAAATAGCTGCTAGTGTTAGCTTGGTTGCTGGCGCTTTCCATTGGGCAGCCGTCTGAAAGCACAATCAAAATTTTTCGCTGCTCGCTGCGTTGCTTTAGACGTTTAGCGGCCCATAAAAGTGCCTCCCCATCGATGCCTTCTTTGAAAAGATCGAGTTTAAGCATCGCGCCAATTCCACGCCTAGCGCGCTGCAGCTTGGTATCAGCATCTTTGTAAATGATATGACGTGTTTCACACAAACGACCTGGATTTTCAGGTTTGCCACTGCGCATCCATTGCTTATGGCTTTTGCCGCCTTGCCATGACTTAGTGGTGAAGCCTAGAATTTCAGTGTTCGCGCCGACCATCTCTAGTGCTTTACATAAGATGGAGATTAAGTTCGAGATTGGCTGGATGTGCTCTTTCATCGATCCTGAATTATCCATCAGAAAGCTCACGACACAGTTGCCATTAGGGAGTTGTTGTTGGGTGCGGAAAATATTTAAATACTGCGGAGATGTGATCAATGTTGTTAGCATGCTGCCGTCAATATAGCCTTCATCTTGAGAAAAGTTCCAGCCGCTAAATTGTTTACCCGGAATTATCTTTGCAAGATCGCGCGCTAACTTGGGTATATTGACGGCATTATTCTTGAGTAGTTGGTCTTGAACTTTACAAAATTTATCGAGTTGTGCGGGTAGCGCTAGCTTTTCAGCCATTACAACTTGGTCGTGTTTGGTGGTGAAGATCTGGTATTGATTTAGCTGTTCGAGAATTTCACGTATACCGCGAATTTGTGGGGACTTTCCCGCTTGAGTGATATCGCTGTTGTCGTCTTCAGCGCTTGGTTCTAAATATAAGCTGAAGTTGCTGGTGTTAAGGTTCGCTTTTTTATCTTTAACAGGTTTTTCATTATCTTCTTCAGGCAATAAGCTATTTAACACATCAACAATGACATGTGCATGGCTGGCAAATACACGCTGATCAGTAGTGTTTTTACGCATGCCCATCAAAGCGCCACCAATATGCCTAGCAATCATCATGCGCATCGGTTCGATCAAGTCTTCGCTTTCATGGTTCATGGGTAAGCTAGTAAGGCGACACCATACAACTTGAGCGATGGTGAAAATCATCAAGCCTAGCTGGTTATCTACCGTATCTGATGCACAAAACTGTTTGCACCACTGGCGAAAACGATGCTCTAAGTTTTTACGGGCGCCAGGGTGTAGTTCGCTCACCAAAGATTCACAGCGCAGCTGCTCGAGTAACTCAAAAATCAGCTGGCCAATGTTGCTTTCAGGCATTAGTTGCTGATGTAAGCTACTGTCGCTATGTAATATGCGCAAAGCGATTGCATCAGCGGCACCACGAAAAGATTTAAAATTATCTTCTTCAAAATCAGGGCGCAAATGCGGCGCGCGAATCATAGCGGATTTACCATGCAATTCAGGGCGTTGGCCGCGAAAACGAAAGCTTGGTTGTCCTGAGGTTGCCCTTATCGTTGCGCCGCAGAGCTTTTCTAAATGCTGCTGTAGCTTTTCAACTTTAAGAGTTGCAGTGTTAGTGTCGGCCATCAGCCATTACCTGATTGGCAGTATCTGCCCATGATTCTGAAAGTTCAAGATCAAAACAACGTTGGAAGAATTCTGCAATAATCGGCCTTTCTGCTTCATCGCATTTATTGAGGAAAGAAAGTTTGAAGGCAACTGCCGCGTTATCAAAAATGCCAATATTTTCAGCCCATGAAATAACCGTTCTAGGCGACATTAAAGTTGAGATGTCACCGGCGGCAAAACTTTTACGTGTCATGTCAGCAACAGCGATCATAGATCTGATTGTTTCTACATTGATTGGCTTGTCTTGAGACTTAACTTTTCCTTGGATGATTTTTACTTCATCTTCACAAGGTAAGTAGCTTAAATTCGTGACAATATCCCAGCGGTCCATCTGTGCTTGGTTGACCATTTGGGTGCCGTGATAAAGCCCAGTGCTATTACCAAGGCCTATGGTATTCGCGGTGGCAAATAAGCGGAACTGGTTATGCGGCGTGATTACTTCGTTTTGATCAAGTAGTGTAAATTTACCGTCGCGCTCTAATATACGTTGGATAACAAACATGACTTCAGGGCGACCCGCATCAAACTCATCAAAAATTAGCGCGGTAGGGCGTCTTAATGCCCAAGGTAAAATACCTTCTTGAAACTCAGTTATTTGCTGGTTATCGCGCACAACAATAGTGTCTTTGCCAACTAAGTCTAAACGGCTAATATGGCCATCTAAATTAATACGCACACAAGGCCAGTTAAGGCGTGCTGCTATTTGCTCAATATGTGTTGATTTACCAGTACCGTGTAAGCCTTGCACCATCACGCGGCGATTGTTGCTAAAGCCTGCCAATATCGCAAGTGTTACTTCAGGGTTAAATACATAATCCGGATCTATTTCTGGTACATGTTCGTCACGCAAGCTAAAAGCCGGGACTTTTAGCATGGAGTTGATGGAAAAAACATCCCTGACGGATACCATGAGGTCAGGTTGATCGATTTTAATGTCAGACATACTATGAATCCATTGTGGTAATGCGCATAAGCTTGCGGCGCTTAAAATATCAGTATGATATTAGGGCGTAACTTAGTGAGCATTGAATTATTTTATTGATATTTTATACATTATTACGCGCAATTGCAGAACCAGTCTTTAGTTTTTTATGCAGCCAGTAATAATGCTAACTTTTATGTGCACTCAAAGTCATGTCCAGTGTATATAGAACAGACTTAAACTGAGATTAATTTCCATACAGTTAGCGCTCAATTGTAAATACTCGTTGGTTGGCACAAGAAGAAAAATATCACATTTTTTTACAGGTAGCGCTGGATTAGTAAAGTTAAGTGCTCGCTATTGGGCCCAGTTGACTGAATTTCATGAGGCTGGATCCATTTTTAACTAAAGATTGGCCTTTGCTCTAAAGGCGCATAGTTTCTAGGATATACCTCAAAAATCACTATAAACAAATGTAAAGTTGTTAATTATTTGAATATTCGAATAAGATCTAACCTTATAACTAATATAACAATTAAAACTCTGTGACTATATACCTGTAAATTTTTGTGTGTTTGTTAAGTGATATTAACACCTTAGGTTTATTGATCGTGTAATTCATGGGCCCAACTTGGATGGTAGACATGACGAGCCAAGAAGACCGTATTGCAATCGCTTCGGATTTACCTGAGTTTGAAGATAGAGACAAACAAGAAACAAAATTCACCACCTGTTACATGTGTGCTTGCCGTTGTGGCATTAAAGTCACTGTTGAAGATAACAAAGTGCGCTATATTCAAGGTAATCCGAATCATCCTATCAACAAAGGTGTCCTTTGTGCGAAGGGTAATTCTGGGATTATGAAGCAGTATTCTCCTGCCAAACTGAGTTCGCCTTTACTTAGAAAGCCAGGCACAGAACGCGGAGCAGGCGAATTTGAAGAAATTTCATGGGAAAGAGCCCTAGGGATTTTGGAAAAACGTTTAAAGCGTATTCGTGAAACTGACCCTAAAAAACTCGCTTATTTTACCGGCCGTGATCAGATGCAAGCCTTAACAGGTATGTGGGCTAGCCAGTTCGGCACTATAAACTGGGCGGCACACGGTGGTTTTTGTTCTGTAAATATGGCGGCCGGTGGCTTATATACAATGGGCCATGCGTTTTGGGAATTTGGTGATCCTGATTGGGAAAACACTAAATACTTCATGATGTGGGGTGTTGCTGAAGATCATAACTCTAATCCGCTAAAGCTTGGCTTGAAACGCTTGAAAGAACGTGGTGCTAAATTTGTTTCAGTTAATCCGGTACGTACTGGTTACCAAGCGATTGCTGATGAGTGGATTTCTATTCGCCCAGGCACAGACGGCATTTTTGCACTATCGATGATCCACGTTTTATTGAAAAATAAACTGGTGGATGATGAGTTCTTAATCCGTTACACCAATGCACCGCAGTTAGTGGTAAATACGCCGGGCGTTAAAGGTGATGGTCTTTTCTATCGTGGTGATTCTGAGCATCCACAAGTTTGGGATTTACAAAAAGAAGCCTATGTCGATGCTAACCGTGCAGATGTAACGCCGGCATTATTTGGTGAGCTTACAGCACCTGATGGCACACCATTGCGCACAGCGATGAGTATTTTGATTGAGAAATACTTAGATGATGAGTACTCCCCAGAAGTTGCGGCTAAAGAATGTGGCGTAAGCGCAGCAGACATTGAGCGTATCGCACTTGAAATGGCGCATGTTGCCTTTAAAGAAACCATTACCTTAGATGTAGAATGGACTGATTGGGCAGGGCGCAAGCAAGATAAGTTTATTGGCCGTCCTGTTTCTATGCATGCTATGCGTGGCATATCTGCGCACTCAAATGGTTTCCAGACGTGTCGTGCCATTCATTTGCTACAGATTCTACTAGGAACTATCGATTGCCCAGGTGGGCACTTAGCTAAGCCACCGTTTCCTAAGCACGTGCCGCCAGGGATTAAGCCTGCTAAAACTAATATCCCTAACACGCCATTAAAATCGCCACCTTTAGGTTTTCCTACTTGCCCTGAAGATCTTGTTATTGATGATGATGGCAAGCCGTTGCGTATTGATAAGGCTTACAGCTGGGATGCACCCATTTCTTGCCACGGCATGATGCACATGGTGATCAGTAATGCGGTGAAAGGTGATCCGTACAAAATTGATACACTGATGTTGTTCATGGCCAATATGGCTTGGAACTCCAGCATGAACACGGCGCAAACTTTAGAGATGTTATGTGCTAAAGAAGACGATGGCGAATATAAGATTCCGTTCATCGTTTGTTCTGATGCCTTTAACTCTGAAATGGTTGCCTACTCGGATTTAGTACTTCCAGATACTACCTATCTAGAGCGTTACGATACTATTTCGATGCTTGATAGACCGATCTCAGAGCCGCATGCTGCTTGTGATTCTGTGCGTATACCAGTAATTAAGCCTGATCGTGATGTTATGTCATGGCAGGAAGTTATGGTTGAAATGGCCGGTCGTTTAGAGTTTCCTGCATTTATGAAAGGTGACGGAGAACGCAAATACGATGACTACAAAGACTTTATCATCAACTTTGAAAAAGAGCCGGGTATTGGTTTCTTAGCGGGTTATCGTGGTAAAGACGGTACTAAGTCATTACGCGGCGAGCCAAACCCACGTCAATGGGAAGCTTACGAAGAAAACGAAGGTTTCTTTGAGTATGAGCTAGCTGAGAATCAGCGCTATATGCGCCACGCCAATAAAGACTATCTAGAGCTGGCTAAAGAAGCGGGTTGGGTGGGTAGTACTGATCAAATTCTCATTGAGATTTATTCAGAGAAATTACAGACGTTCCGTTTAGCAGGACAAGGGCTATATGATGGTCCAATGCCAACTGAAGAGCACCATAAAGAACGTTTAGTTAAGTACTTTGATCCATTGCCAATCTATTACATGCCGCTTGAAGAGCAACGTATTGATAGAGATGAATACCCGTTTCATGCGGTAAACCAGCGTCCTATGTTTATGTATCACAGCTGGGATAGCCAAAACGCGTGGTTACGCCAGATCATGAACCAAAACTACCTGTTTATGAACCGCTTAGCGGGTGAAAAACTAGGTATTGAGGATTTATCATGGGCATGGGTTGAGTCACATAACGGCAAAATTCGTGTACAAGTTAAGCTGATGGAAGGCACTAACGAGCATACGGTTTGGACTTGGAACGCTATTGCTAAACGCGGTGGTGCTTGGGGGCTTGCTGATGATGCAAATGAAGCGAGTGATGCGTTCTTAATGAACCACTTGATTTCAGAATTGCTCCCAGCGAAGGGTGATAAGATGGATAAAATCACCAACTCTGATCCAGTCACAGGGCAAGCTGCTTGGTATGATTTACGGGTAAAAATCACACCGGCTAAAGAAGGTGAAACAGGCGCTTGGCCACAGTTTGCACCTCTTAAGGCGCAGCCTAATGCTAAGAAATCACCAGATATGTTGAGCTATTCAACACATAAAAATGTCAATATAGTGCGCAGCTGGGCTGACACGTTATTTCGCGGAGACAAGTAAATGAAATTAGGTTTAGTTGTTGATCTAGATTCTTGTGTGGGTTGTCACGGTTGTGCAACTGCTTGTAAGCAGTGGAATACATCGGGAACGATAGGCCCTTTATCCGATAAGGATCCTTACGGAAAGGATCCTAATGGAGCTTGGCTTAACCGTATTCGCACCTATGAAGTGGGCGATACCCCGAACTCTAAAACGGTGCATATGCCAATGTCATGTATGCATTGTGAAGATGCAGCTTGTGTTACCGTTTGTCCTACAGGCGCTTCTTATAAGCGTACTGAAGATGGCATAGTACTGGTTGATCAAGATAAGTGTATGGGCTGTAATTTATGTGCATGGGCTTGCCCATATGGTGCACGTGAGTTAGATCCACAAGAAGGTACGATGAAAAAGTGCACTTTGTGCGTCGATCGTATTTATGATCAAAGGTTGCCAGAAGCTGAGCGTCAGCCTGCTTGTGTACTAACTTGTCCGACACGCTCACGTACCTTTGGTGATTTTGATGATCCTAATTCAGAAGTCAGTAAGTTAGTGCGTGACAGAGCAGGTAAGCAGTTATTACCAGAGCTTGGTTACAACCCGGTGAATACGTATTTGCCGCCGCGTAATAAGCCAGTAGTTGTCATGCATGAAACGGCCAGTATTAGCCAAACCGTGAAAGGTTGGGTTAACAAAATTATTAGCCGTTAGTCATCATTTAAAATAATGTAATGTGATTAGGGTAAAAAGCTGAGCTTTATGCCCTAAGTGTATATTTATAAAAATTGGAGAATAATATGCATCCTGCTTTTTCGGTGCTTGTTTTTACAGTAGTCTCTGGTGCTGGTTACGGCTTAGTTTTCCTAATGATATTAGGGCACTTAAGCGGAGTAACAGTATTGCAAGATAAAACGCTACTGCTCAGTGCTGGTGCATTGTCATTTGTAATGATTTCAGGTGGTTTGTTGTCATCAACATTGCACTTGGCAAATCCAAAGAATGCTTGGCGTGCTTTTAGCCGTTTTAAAACTAGTTGGTTATCACGTGAAGCTGTTTTTGCGGTGGCTTTTTATCCTTTCTTGCTTATCTATTTGTTAGGTGTGTATTTAAACGGTGCTGAAATATCCACTGTTTTCGCGGCAGCAGGATGGATCACTATCGTTTTAGCGATGATTACTTTGTTTTGCACAAGTATGATTTATGCGAGCTTGAAAACAATTCGCCAGTGGAACAGTGCGCTAACCCCTGTTAACTACTTAGCGTTAGGTTTGATGTCAGGATCAGTATTACTTTTAGCGCTACAAGCGCTGCTAGGTGATGTTCAATCAAACTTGTTACAAAATTCGGTATTAGTATTGTTAAGCATTGGTATCACAGTGAAGGTTATTTACTTCTTCTGGATAGGTAAACCATCTGGAAGCAGTATTAAAACTGCCACAGGTTTTACACAGGCAAGTGTGCGTTTGTTAGATCAAGGGCACAGCTCAAACGGTTTTCTTAATAACGAATTTGGCTACACTGTAGCGGCTAATAAGTTATTAAAAATTCGCTTCGCAACTTTGTTCGTAGCTTTTATACTGCCGATGTTATTAGTTTGCTTAGGTGGTAGTGTATTGCTAGTACTCGCGTCTATTGCAACGATAGCGGGTCTATTAGCTGAGCGTTGGTTGTTTTTTGCAGAAGCTCGCCATGTAGTTAGATTGTTCCACGGTGATCAAACAACGTAACGATTAATGAATGAAAAAATCCTCGCTTTTGGCGGGGATTTTTTTTACATGGGATATAGGAAAGCTAACTCAGTTATCTATCGTATACCAGAGTATGACATCAAAGTTGCGGTTTTTTTATAGATGAATTCCTCAGCTAGGATGGTAGAAAAGGCTTGGGCGATGGTGTGATTGAGCATAAATAGAAAGGTAATAATAAAATAGTATTGAAAATATATTAACCATTAGTTATATATAATACTGATTATATTAACAGTACATGTATAAATAAACAGTATCTATAGGTATACTCTCTCTTGTTCTGTTTTCAAGGATTTGCTTCAAGAGTATGAAGAGTCTTTGATGTGTTTATAGAATTAACGAGTGCATTTATCACTAATAGGATAGGTGTTGAAGCTCTGCTTCCTAACTACGACAATATATAAGCGGCTATGGTACTCTGTCATCATAGCTAGAGCTTTCGATTATTTATTTGTTTGAAGGTGAGATCTATGAAATCAAAATACAGTAACAGCGCGAATTGCGTTTTTAATAGCGATGCTAATTTTAGCTTAAAGCCAGCGGGGAGCGTAGCCGTTCACTGGCTAAGCGATAAGCCGGTATACTTAACGACTAAAACAACCGGAGTGGATCAGTTCGCTCAAATCATTGAAATAGCTATTTTAGACACTGACCAAAGTGTGCTATTTCATACGCAGTTAATGCCAAACGTTGCTATAGATAAAGATGCTGAGCGGTTACACGGCCTTAATCTTAGTGCATTACAAGGGCGGCCTTATTGGTTTGAAGTTGTAGCAAAAATACAATCAATAGTAAAAAACCGCAAAGTTATTATCTTTAATGCCTTATTTGAAATGCGTTTACTACAGCAAACCTGCCAGGCGTATAATTTGCCTGTAAATTGGATTGATAATTTAACTGTTAGTTGTTCTATGCATTTAGCTGCTAATGCATATGGGGTAGATAATAGATACGGCACAGTATCTTTCGAGCACGCTTTAAGTAAAGCAGCTATTGATGGTTATCATCAAAATAGTGGCACAGTGACAGCGGCTTATGCAATGGTGCAAATGATTCGCAGTGTTATTCGTTGTGCAGAGCAAGATAATGCTGAATCAAAACGATCTACACTGCAAATAGCAGTGTAAGCCTATTTCGATTATTGGTAGAAGCAGTACAAAGTGCTTTATTCCATGGTCTTTAACAAGTCATCAAGTTCTGTTAATTGCTGTTCAGTAAAGAGGGTAATGTTGTTCTCTTGCATGAGTTTTGCAGTAACACCTTGGCCTGAGATGAGTTGTTGCTTAAAGTTCCCATCATAAATCATGTCTTTACCACAAGAAGGGCTTTTTGATTTCAATATTGCTACTTTAATATTCAACGAAACAGCTTTGTTTACTGCAAGCTGCGCGCCGTGCAAAAACTGTTCTGTATAATCTTGGTTATTTTCATCAATTATTTTAAGAGCTTGTTGGTTAACTATTTCAACAGCAGGTCTTGGCGTAGGCATGCCAGCGGCAACTTCTGGGCAGAAAGGCACTAGTAAACCTAATTTTTTCCATTTCAGCATTAGCGGGTGATCGCTAAAGCAGTGCTTGCCATCAAAGCGAACCTTGTGGCCAAGCAAGCAGCTGCTAACTAATATTTTTTGCATGTTAAATATTTGATCTCATAGTTGTTCGGTAAAAAATATAAGGCCTCTAGCCCATTGATTTGTAGTTTCCTGTTAAGGCTAAAAAGTTATTTTTCAATTAGACGATAGTCGTCGTTAACGTAAAATCAATGAGTTATGGGTCAACAAAAATTAAGCTGCACAGCAATGATTTTATCTAATTGATTTCATAGGCGCCAATTTTAATTAAATTTGCCATCAGCTTCAGACGCTCTTTGGATGACAATACATCTTCTAGTGCAATATCATCTTGCTCGGTAAGCTGTATCACAAAATCCTGCTGGTCTTGTGTGATTTGGCAGCACATACCATTGATGAAAAATAACATACCACTGCTTTGCAGGCTGTCTTTAAATTGTATCGCTAATCGAGTGCCTGGGATTTTGCAAAGGCTAGTGCCTTGTTGCATTGCTTCAGTAATTTCCTCAACGCTATTGTCTAGATACAGTTCTTGTTGCTGTTCATTGTATTTGTGTTCAGTCATGTAGCAGCCAAACCACTGTTCAATTAAACCTGGCTGGTCGATGTATTGTTGAAGAATATCTTTAACATGGCTAATTGATTTAGGTGTGATCTGGGCGGTATGGGTTTGTACTGTTAATCCTTGATCTTTATATCTTAATTCTGCGCTTAAATCATGTGCTACAAAATCGCTGAAATTCAGTAAAATTTCACTGTGAGAAGGGGCTCTAAAGCCCACTGAATAAGTAGTGCAATCATCCGATGTGGCAATGCCGTTATGGCCTACTTTCGGCGGTAAATAAAGCATGTCTCCTGGGTTTAAGGTAACGGTGTTTTCCGCTTTCCAGTTTGCCAATAGCATCAGTTCAGAGTTATCTAAGCGCGAAGAGTTTTCATCAAATAGCCCGCCATACTGCCACTCTCTGGTTCCAGTGGCTTGCATTAAGAATACATCGTAGTTATCGTAATGAGGTCCTACTCCGCCACCTAGGCTTGCGTAAGAAATCATTAAATCATCTATACGCCACTGAGGGATGAAGTCAAACATTTTCAAAAAGTCATGAGCAGCCGGGTGCCAGTGATCAACAGCTTGTACGAGTAAGCTCCAGTGGCTTTTAGGGAGTGCTGCAAAATCATCTTCTGCCAGTGGGCCGTGCTTCATAGACCACTGTGTGCTTTCATTGCTTTGAATGATTAAGCGAGATTCAACTTCTTCTTCACAGGCGAGGCCGGCCAATTCATCATTATCGATAATTGGAGTAAAGTTTTTTATTGCGTTGCGAATCACCAGCGGTTTCTTTTGCCAGTAATGCTCTAAAAAATGTTCCAGAGAAATGTCGCCTAACGGGAGTTGCTTCATAATATTAATATCTTCTTTTCAATGGATAATTATTTGTCTAAATCGTCGATGCGTTTTTCAATAGATCCAAGAACACCACGTAGCATACCTAGCTCTTCTTTTTCTGGGCGGGCGCGATTAAAAAATCGTTGCAGTTTTTGCATGGCTCTGCCTTCGTGCTGCGGTATTAAAAAATGCGCTTTACGTAGTACTTGTTCTAAGTGCTGGTAGAAGTAATTCATATCTTTATGCAATGGGTATTCAGTTGCAACGGCTGGCTCGGATTGCTGAGAGTTAAGCCAAATTTCATAGCAAACAATTTGAATCGCTTGTGAAATATTAAGTACTGGGTATTGTGGGTTAGTTGGGATAAATAAATGGAAGTTACATAGGCTTAACTCTTCGTTTAATAGCCCTTTGCTTTCGCGACCAAATAAAATGGCGATATTTCCATTATTTGATTCCTCGACAATCTTATCGGCGCTTTCTTTAACATCCAATAAGGGGAGGTCAAAGGTTCTGTTTCTAGCGCTAGTTCCTATTACTAATTGGCAGTCACTAATGGCTTCATCAAGTGTACTCACAACAACGGCATTATCTAATACATCTTGCGCACCTGCAGCGCGTGCAGTGGCTTCAGAGCTAGGATAGTCGACAGGGTCAACTAGATATAAGTTTGATAGGCCCATGTTTTTAAGGGCTCTGGCTGCGGCGCCAATATTGCCGGGATGAAAAGTGTTGATGAGTACAAAACGTATGTTATTTAATTGCATATATACTATTTAGTTAAATTGAGTATGAAAGGGTATGCGCTATTTTAACGTAAAAAAATAGGTGGCACATCTATTTGGTATCGGTTTATTTAAAAAGGATATCGATGCGAATTTATCAATTACATGAGATTGATGAATATGGAGCAGCGGTATATTAACTAAATAAACAAAAGCAAAATATTTAACGCAGCAATGCAATATTATTGAAGGGTAGTAAGAGGGTGGTAAGAGAGTGGCAATGGAGCAAGAGAATAGTGAAAAATCAAAGGCAGTTTTCATTAAAGGCTAGCCTATCTACTTTGGCAGTAGGTAGGCTAGCTCGTAGCTTCTAAAAGTTACTTGTCAGCTTGTTGTTGACGACGCTTGATTTCTCTAGGGTCATTTGCTGCTCTAGTACGAGTACGGCGAGCAGGTTCTTGAAGCTTTTCTTCGATAGCAACTGTAACAGACTCTGCTTCAGGAGCAGGCTCAAAGTTGAGCTCTGGTTGAGATTCCACAACAGGAGTGGCTTCAATAGCTTCAGCTTCTACTACAGCAGTTTCAGTGATAACTGGTTCAGGCTCTATTTTTTCAGCGCTTTCTTCAGCTTCAGCAGCATCTACTTCAACAGTATTAACTTCAGTAAGGTTAGTCTGTTCAATTACAAGTTCTTCAGGCTGAGTAGCTTCTGGCTGTTCAGTTGCAGTTTCAGTAGAGATAATCTCTTCTTGTATTGCTTGTGGTGCAGAGCTGTCTTCTTCAGCTGGTTGTGCTGCTTCGACTGCTTCTGCTTCAGGTGCGGCTTCTATGTCTGCTTTTATTTCCACTTCCACTTCCACTTCCACTTCAGCTTCAACTTCAACTTCAGCTTCCATTTGTGGGGCTTCGGTTTCAACAGTATTAGATTCAGCAGTTTCAGCTACGTTCGCTTCAGTCACATTCAACTCAACAGGCGCTTCAGTTTGCACGCTGTCATCAGTCGATTCTGCTACAGCAGGAGCTGCATTCACCGGCGTATCTTGAGCAAGGTTGCTATTCGCTATTGCTGCTGCTAGTTCTGCAGAAGCTTTGGCGAACTGCTCACTATTTTCTTCAGCAACTGGGCTGATTTCAGCAGTAGCTTTGTTATCAGGCTGCATTTTAGCTTTCGCTGCTTGCTCTGGCTTGCTTGCTGAATCGGCTTTAGCTGCAAGGGCATCTGAATTTTCAACTAAGTTACGGTTCGCTTTGCGAGTTGAATTACGACGGCGCTTACCACGGCCCGCTGGAGCAGTTGTGTATTGAGTGTCATCAGTTTCAGTGGTGACAGCTTTTTCAACTTTGGCTTTGCGGGTGTCGCTGCTTTTACGATTGCGACGACGACTAGGTTTGTTTTCTTCAGTACTAGCTACTTCAGGGATAATTGAAGTTTCTTCAGAGCTAACAGTAATGATGTCATCTTGCCTGCCATTGCGTCTTTTATCCTCATCGCTATCTGGGCGGCTGCGACGTGGATTTTTAGAATGCTTAGGCTTAGCGCTAGTCGTGCCTTCACGGCGCTTACGGTTGGCGTTCGGTGCACGGCTGTTTTCAGGCTTGCTGCGCTTTGGGTTTGGCTCTTCTTCAAATAAGCTACCAAGACCTAATAAAGTAAGCAGTTTAAACATCAAGCCTTTTTTGGCTTTGCTTGGCGCTTTTTTGGCGGCAGGGGCAGGTGTCGCAGTAGCGGTCTCTTCAGCTACCGGTGCAGTAGTTGGAGCAGCAGCAGGCGCTGGAGTTTTAGGTGTAACTGTTTGCACAGCAGCTGTTTCACGATTAACCATTTGCTCTGATTCACTTTGAGTGAAATGTTCAATAGGTTCAGGCTCAGGCTGCAGGCTATAGCTAGTATCGTTAGTCGTTGCTACAGAGTTATCATCGCGCAGGCGAACCACTTCGTAGTGTGGAGTTTCCATGTTTGGATTAGGGACGATAACGACGCGCACTTTTTGGCGAACTTCGATATCATGTACAATGCGACGCTTTTCATTAAGTAGATATGTTGCAACTTGTACCGGCAAAATAGCTCTGATCTGTGATGTGCGATCCTTAGCTGACTCTTCTTCAATTAAACGCATAATCGATAGTGCAATTGATTCAGTATCGCGAATAGATCCTTGGCCGCTACAACGTGGGCATACGATGCCTCTAGATTCTGTTAGTGAAGGGCGCAGTCTCTGACGTGACATCTCTAGTAAGCCAAAGCGAGAAATACGACCCATTTGTACTCTAGCACGATCTAATTTTAAAGAATCTTTCAAACGGTCTTCAACCGCTCTTTGATGCTTAATAGGAGTCATGTCGATGAAGTCAATCACAACTAATCCGCCAATGTCTCTAAGGCGTAATTGGCGAGAGATTTCTTCAGCAGCTTCTAAGTTGGTGTTGAAAGCCGTCTCTTCAATATCTCCACCGCGAGTAGCTTTAGCAGAGTTTATATCAATAGAAACAAGTGCTTCAGTTGGATCAATAACAATAGATCCGCCAGAAGGCAGTTTAACTTCGCGCTCAAATGCTGTTTCAATCTGTGCTTCTATTTGAAAGCGATTGAATAAAGGAACATCTTCTTGATAGCGCTTTAGCTTATTTTCATAAGTTGGCATTACCTGCTGAACAAAATTAAGTGCTTCTGAAAAAGCGCGATCAGTATCGATAAGTACTTCACCAATATCAGCACGTAAATAGTCACGTATAGCGCGAATAATGACGTTACTTTCTTGGTAAATAAGAAATGGAGCAGGCTTTTTGCTGCTTTGCTGAATGGCGTCCCAAAGAGTACTTAGGTAATCTAGGTCCCATTGTAAGTCTTGAGAAGAGCGACCTACACCTGCAGTACGAACAATAATGCCCATACGATCAGGGATAGTGACACCATCTAACGCTGCTTTTAGGTTAGTGCGGTCTTCGCCTTCAATGCGTCTTGAAATACCACCGGCTCTAGGGTTGTTTGGCATTAGAACTAAATAACGGCCAGCAAGAGAGATAAACGTGGTTAAGGCAGCACCTTTATTACCACGTTCTTCTTTGTCTACTTGTACAACAACTTCAGTACCTTCTTTTATAACATCCTTAATGCTTGGGCGACCGCCACGAGCAGGAGATTTGATAAAATATTCACGTGAGATTTCTTTTAAAGGTAAAAAACCATGGCGATCTGCGCCGTAATCAACAAAAGCCGCTTCTAGGCTTGGCTCTACTCTGGTTATTTTACCTTTATAGATATTCGATTTTTTCTGTTCACGGTTGCTAGATTCAATATCCAGATCGTATAATTTTTGTCCATCTACAAGGGCAACACGTAACTCTTCTGGTTGAGTTGCGTTAATTAGCATTCTTTTCATTTTGTACTCTCAAATAGTGGAGCACTCAATAAAGTGTAAAATCACAAATTTTATCGAGCAGGTTAAGTGCAGCATTGGCTTTACTTTATCTGCCGTAAGAATTTATTCATCGCCATCATTTATTAAGGCTCATGGGAGCATAAAACAAGGTATATCCAAGTTGCTATTCATAAATTGTATTTTAAATCATCAGCTTATAACCGCACTGTAAAGGAGGTTTCACTTACATTGCACAGTAAGTCGTAACTTTCTGGTCGCAAAAGTGATGAACTCTCAACTTATACTAGTGTAAGTTGCTGAAAAATAATTACATTTACAGTAGGGGAATCAATTGCCTATATTGTTGTTGAAATTCGCTGTTTCTGGCGTGAATTTCTCATGCCAGGTTCCGGGCTAAAGCGCATCTCTACTGTAATAGAAAAACTTGTGGTACTTTGTTCTATGCTCAAATTTAAAGCATTATTTTATGACTCTTTTACTATGAATTTTAGCGCCAATATAGCGTCTTATGATTCGTTCAGGGTCGTAAAATAATGCATGATAATTTATTTTTTACTTTGTTGAGATTGCTCAACAAAGCTTGTTTAAAAGGTGGTCGTTAATGTTGTTTGACAATGCAGTATCAAAATCGGTTCATGTGCGCATCGATAATAATAAATCGCGCTGCTTTAAGCCATTTTTGATGCTTTACTGTCAACCTTCTTTGCCAACGCCTTTTTTAATTTATATCTTTGATCTTTATATAAGCAAAGCCGATGCTGCGTTATTCTGTGTTCTCTGTGAATAAACAGAGTATCAACACGATCAATAAATAACGGTACTAACAAAGAGTGATGCTTCTAACAATGCAAGTAAAATGATGTTGTCATCTACTTAAATTGATTCAAACAATCTGCTTGGTAATAATGCCAGCGAGTGAATATAATTGACTGTAGCAAAAAATGAAATATATGTATTAAAAAATAGAAAAAACGCTCTATAAGATGTATTTATCGCATTTAGCTAAAGCATTACCTGCCAAGCAGCGGTAGAATACCAGTTTACGATAGTAGCATCAATTAAGGACTGTAGTTTTTTAAAAATATGTCAAGCAAAAAGAGATTGTCGAAGCAGAGAGCCGAGCGTATGCACGCCGGTCCCGCCACTAAAAAGCAACACAAGCCAAGTGTAACCGTGCCAATTACACCTCCAGCAGAGGCAAAAGTCGCTGTTGATAATCAGGTGAATAGCAAAGTACGCTTATTAACGATTACTGAAGACCAAGAAGGTCAAAGAATTGATAATTTCTTACGTACCGCTTTAAAAGGCGTACCTAAATCGATGATTTATCGTATCGTGCGTAAGGGAGAGGTCAGAGTTAACAAAGGTCGAGTAAAACCCGATACCAAATTAAAGTGTGATGATATCGTTCGTGTGCCACCGGTAAGAACGGCGCAAGAAGGAGAGCCTGTTAAGGTTTCTAGAGAATTACTGGACAAACTGGAAGCGGCTATTATATATGAATCAGACGCATTATTAGTTATTAATAAGCCTTCAGGTTTGGCGGTACACGGTGGTAGTGGCATTCAACTAGGCTTAATTGAAGCATTGCGTCAGATGCGCCCAACACTGACATTCTTGGAATTAGTACATCGCCTTGATAGAGATACTTCCGGTTGTATTATGGTGGCAAAAAAACGCAGCATGCTAAGACATTTGCATGAAGCGCTTCGCCAAGGGCAAGGTATTTCAAAAGTCTATCACGCATTAGTTATCGGTCGTTGGGATTCAACTGTTCAGAAAATTGAAGCTCCACTGCGCAAAAATGAACTCAGTTCTGGTGAGCGCATTGTGAAAGTGCAAGAAGATGGTAAAGCTTCTATTACTTTGTTTAAAGTTATCAGGCGTTTTGCCAATGTTGCTACACTAGTAGAAGCGAAGCCGGTAACCGGTCGTACTCATCAGATAAGAGTACACGCACAGTTTGCGGGTCACCCGATAATAGGTGATGAAAAATATGGCGTTGAATCCATTAATAGCCAAATGCGCCCAAAAGGTATAAAAAGATTATTTTTACATGCCGCTGCATTAACAGTCACGTTAGCAGATGGTGAGAAGCTGCATTTTAAAGCACCTCTTGAGAAAAATTTAACGGCAGCGGTAGAGCGTTTAGCTATCGAGCATAATCAATATGAGCAAGGGTCGTAATTCCATGGAAAAAGAGCTCGTTTTTACCAGCGCTGAAAGTTTATTAATGCGTGGAGAGCAGCCAACTACAGATAATATAATGGCAGCGACAGGGCTGGATCAAAATATTGTAGAGAAAGAGCTGCTTCAGTGGTGGCAATCTGTGCCTGACAAACTCAGCTTTAAGGATAATACAATCTCTGTGCCAGGTCTGCCCGAGTCATTAGGGGCAGCTTTTGGGAGAATATGGCAGCAGGCGATAGAGGAAGCTGAAACGCGCTTGCGTGCCGATTCGCGCACTTTAAGTCATGCCAATGAAGAAGTTAAAAAACTATCCGACGATACTCTAAAGGAAAGTCATAATCGCCGCTCTCAGTTAGAAGTTGAAGTACGCAAACTGAAAATAAAAGTGGAAGATTTTGAAGTTCACAACCGTTCTATAGAAGCAGAGCTGAGTGTTGTGAAAACAGCGATGAACTCAGAAGCGACGGGCCGTAAAAAAGAAGAACATTTAAAAGCGAAGCTAGAAAATGATTTAGTACATTTGCGCAAAGCACATGAAGATGCCAAACGTACCTTCGAACAGCGTATCAAAGAAGATCAGCGTCACGCTCTGGATCAAATTAGTAAATCTGAAGCAGATGCCAGGTACTATCGCACGGCTTCAGAGAAGCTCAGGGATGATGCGGGTAATAAAGAAACCAGCTTAACCAAGAAAAATCATGATTTACAATCAGAAATTGCTCGCCATGAAGTGCGTATTGACACTCAGTACACGCAAATACGTTCTCAAGAAGAAGAGATTAAGGTTATCAAGCAAACTAGCTTGACTCAATCTAGGGATTTAGCGGGTAGTACCTCTGCATTACTTGCAGAGAACAACAAAAGCAAAAGGTTGGAGCAAAAGCGTAAAGAACAAGATGGTGAGATCAAGAGGCTTAACCAGAAAGCGCTTAATACAGCTACTGAATGGGGACGTCGGGAGAATTTATTACGCAATGAGTTACGTACCGCTCAAGAAGAACTACAACGAGCACAATTGAAAGTTGCCAATTTAGAAAAGCGCAGTATTTCTCAAGATGAAGAGATTCGCCGCATAAGATCTAAACTGTAGTCATGTTAAGTTTGTCAAAGAAGAATCATTAATGAGTGTTCTAATGTTTTAATAAACACTGGGTTGCTTATTTTAGAGCTAAGTGATTCTTTACAAAACCTATTTGAGATCTAACAGCTCATCTATCGGATATATTTAGGGAAAAGAATAATGAAGCTTCAGCAACTAAGATATATTTTAGAAGTGGCAAAACACGATTTAAATGTATCTGCAACCGCGCTAAGTTTATACACATCACAACCGGGGATTAGTAAGCAAATTAGATTGCTTGAAGATGAGTTAGGGGTTGATGTATTTGCCCGCAGTGGTAAACATTTAACTCGCATCACTCCGGCAGGCGAAGCTATTTTGGAAATAGCAGGCGAGATACTGCAAAAAGTAGATAGCATCAAAAAGGTATCTCAAGAATTTTGTGACGAGCGAAAAGGCAGCTTATCTATAGGCACTACGCATACTCAAGCTAGATATGCTTTGCCACTAGCAATTACTCAATTTATAAAACGCTACCCTGATGTCTCTCTACATATGCAGCAGGGAACGCCGATGCAAATTTCAGAGATGGCTGCCAGTGGTAAAGTTGATTTTGCGATTGCTACTGAAGCGCTCAGTCATTTTAGCGATTTAATTATGATGCCTTGTTATCGTTGGAATCGATCGGTAGTGGTGCCTAAAGACCATCCACTGGCTCAAGTTTCAGAGCTAACCTTGCAGGATATTGCTAAACATCCCATTGTTACCTATGTATTTGGTTTTACTGGGCGCTCGAAACTGGATGACGCTTTTAAACAGCAAGGTTTAGATCCTAAAGTTGTATTCACAGCAGTAGATTCCGATGTTATCAAAGCTTACGTTAGGCTAAATTTAGGAGTAGGGATTATCGCCAGCATGGCGTTTGACCCTGTGGTTGATACTGATTTAGTGGCGATTGATGCCAGTCACTTATTTGAATCTAGCACAACGCAGTTAGGATTCAGAAAAGGCACTTTTTTACGTGGTTATATGTTTGAATTTATAAACTTGTTTGCACCACATTTGACGCCTGATATTGTCAAGCAGGTGATGAGTTGCGATAACCGTATGCAAATTGACGAAATCTTTGCCAATCATCATTTGCCAGATATGAACTAAGATCAAATAGTAGAAATTGTTTATGCGAGTAACTAATTGCAGTTACTCGGGATCAACATAAACGCCTTTTACTAGTCGCTTATATGTATTTCACTACAAGTATAAATTATGTATGCCTAGATAGTCCTTTGTACATTTTGTTTAAGTAATTCCTCGCTCGGCTACCTTTTTATCGAAAAATATTCTGTTTTAAATAGCATCCAAAGGTCAATTTTTACGATTAGACATAAGTCTTTATTGTTGAAGTTGTTCTGTTAGTGCAGTTTATTCTGTCAAGTTATTGATAATATGTAGCGTTATTGATTGTTACTTTTGTTGGTTATCATTATCTTTATGCCTAATTAAATTTAGTTTGCCAAAGAAAATTGTTTAAAGGGAATCTAGTATGCAAGATTTACTACCAGAAATTTGTGATCAACACGCTGACAAAATCAGCATTCTTGAGCCTATGCTTGTCAATTTTGGCGCTAGAGAAACCTTCTATGGTGAGATAGTTACATTAAAAGCCTTTGAAGATAATTCAAAAGTACGTGAGCTAGTGGCACAAGATGGCACGGGTAAAGTATTAGTTGTCGATGGCGGAGCTTCAATGCGCCATGCGATGTTAGGAGATATGCTAGCGCATAAAGCATCTAAAAACGGCTGGCAGGGGATTATTATCAATGGCTGCGTTAGAGATGTAAACGCCATGGCTGATATCAATTTAGGGGTACAGGCTTTAGGATCTCACCCTTTAAAAACAGAGAAGCGTGGGCTAGGAGATGTGAATATCGATATTAGTTTTGGCGGTATTACTTTTAAAGCCGGCGAATATGTTTATGCAGATAACAATGGTGTATTGACCTCCGTTAAAGCGCTCGACTTAAAGGCATTAGGCTGGCTATAACTGACACTGCTTACTAGGATTAGTAAAGCTATCAATCCTTGTTTGAGTTCCTAGTAGCTAGCAGCGATGGAGTAGAGCACATAGTCGTGTTAAATTCTGCAGAGCTAAGCCTTCCATGTAGGTTGGTGCTTCTTTTTATTCGCTAAATAGCATCCCACTTGATGTGGATAATGGATGCTAGCGACGGGTGATGCCAATTAGGAATATGGATGATATACAGTGCCTTTAGCGAATAGGAGTATTCAATATAAATTATTATTGAGACGATATTTTGGCATCACAGAGCTCTCCAAAATAGCGCTGCTTTAGCGCGCTTGTAGAGTATTTAGCTGAGTTAGAAACACTGGGTGTTTAACAAATGATTCAGCTAAAAAACTCATGTTTTGATGTTGAATTTCTTTGCTCCCAGTTGAGTACCAATGTACATACATAGCGTAGAATATAGCCACTATCATCTCGCTATTATCGCCCTTTTTTGCTGGTGCTTGGCTGTTAGCGATTTCTTTTATAAACTTTACCGCCAAGAAGTCACGACACGGTGGTGGAAGCCCTTCGAAAGAATTAATCAAATCATCTGAGATTTCAGCTACGTCTGAAGCAGCATTCAATTTTATATTCGTTTTTCTTGAACGCTCTTTTTTTGCTTTATCTTTCGAACGCTTCAATCTTTTTGCAGGATTTCCCACTATGTATTCCTTTATAAGTATTGGTTAGCTTCAACACATAATTAATGTTTTCAGCAGAATGAAGTTCTCAGGTTTGTGCTCATTTTGCAGCTTTGAGAGTTTAGTTCTATAATAAAAAGATTGATAGGAGACTCTTGTTTTTTATCAGTATAAGGGTAGGTATGAGCAAATCTGTGGTCAAAGTTGCGCCCAAGGAAAGTAATAAAAATTTGCTGATTGAGCAGGGCAAGCCTTTGCTAGAATCAACTAAATTTCTTAGATAAATGCGCTAGTATTGAAGCTGACTTGAATAGATTAACTTATTTCTCATTACTCAATTTATCTACTAAAAAAGTATTCTATTGATGCGATGAAAAATGATTTATAACAAAACGATTACGACCACCCATTTTAGCCTGATAAAGTGCTTTGTCAGCTGATTCAGTTATTTTATTGATAGGTAAAGAAAAATTGACAGCATCAGACGGTTGAACAATTGTGGCACCAAAACTCACTGTAACGTATGTAGCCGTTGGAGATTTCGGATGAGGGATATTCAGGTCTTTCATTGAGCTTATAATATCTTGCATTTTTATAAGTAAATCAGTATCGGACATGTTGCTAAACAACAAGATAAACTCCTCTCCACCAACACGAGCACATACATCAGTGAGTCGTTTACAATGCAATTTTAGTGATTGCGCAACTTCAAATAGAGTTTCATCTCCTTTTATATGACCAAAATAATCGTTATAACTTTTGAAATGGTCAATATCACACATTACAACAGTAAAACCAACATTGAGTCGGATACATTGATCTTCATACTTATTTAATGCCGCTTTTAAACCGTATCGATTCATTACTTGGGTTAATTGATCGATGCTAACTTGCTTAGCTAATAATTGGTTTTGTTCTTGTACTGTCAACATTAGCTCGTTCATATTTTTTGATACAATAGCAAGTTCTTCTAGAGTATAGTTTTCGTCTAATTGACTATACTTTTCTTCTCTATTCATCAATTTGATATCGCCGGCTAATTTTTTTAACGGAACGATGATGCTTATTGAAATGAATCGATAAATTAAATAAAACAAAAAGCAGATCGATGTAATAAATACTAGGCTTTGTTTATTAATTAGATTAGGTATCTCGCCTACACTGTGTTCTATTCTAAGGATAGCGACAGGGCTATTATTCATATCTTCTATCATTATTTCGGTAAAAGGCTTAACTGCCGTTATGGTAGGTTTTGCATGCCAAAGGCTGAGATTATTTAAGTTGCTATCTTGGGTGATAGGGTTGAACGAGATATTGGTGAGGGTGTATCTACTCAAATTTTTTATAAAATTATTTTCAATCAGTTTGATTAAAACAAGAAAGCCACGATGCTCACCACCAGTATCAGATTTTCGGATTTGATTGACACTATATATTGCGGGGCCATAGTGCGTACTCAAAAAACCTATAGTATGAGGTGAGCTGAAATCATTGGTAGGTGTAGGTAATATAGTTAAGTTCTGCGGAAATTTTTTAAAGTCATAAAAAGAAAAACTCAATGCTTCTCCTGTTTTGTAATTGAAGCCCTTCCCAGCAATAAGCATTAACTTTTCATTGATATAAAAAGCACCATCTATTTCCAAATTATTAAAGACGCTGTCGGCTAAAACTTCGTCGATATAAGTTTGATTTTGATCTAGCATGAAATCATGAGTTGATGTCCATATTGCATAATCGTTGTTCGTTTTTGAAACGGATTTAAGTATGTTTTTTATACTGAATGTTAAAGTGTCGAGCTCTCTTTCAGCAAGTAGTAGAGTACTACGTTCAAGTTTAGGTAATTCGATGAAATATCGATAGCCCATCAACCCACCCAAAAACAAGAGGAGGAGCAATGCCAGTATGCGTAATTGCAGCTGTTTGAAAGTTAATGATTTCATATTACATACTATATATGCAAATGGATATTTAACAAACATTATTCGTGATATAGGCGGTCATTCTAAATCAATATATTAATTTTATATTAATATTTATTGTGGTTTATTTAAAAAGTAGCATGTATTAAGCTATATGATATTTATAGACAAGGTTGACTAAGGCTATATAACCAGTAGCTTTCATCAATTAAAGTATCACTTTTTTATTGGAGTGGTGTTTTTTATGGTTTGGGTATTCATTTTATTTTAAGCTAAGAAGATAAATCGATAGTTATACTATTGATGTCGTAGTTGCTATTCATAATTGAGCTGTTTTTCAAACCAATAACTGATGATTAATCTTATACTGTTTTAATATGTAGTAAAATCCATTGTTAGGATAGCAGTTTGAATAGTGCGATTTAAAGAAATAGCGGTAAAGTAACTGATTAAACTCTCTCTTTAAAGTATGTCTTCTGTCGCCAAATCGATACAGGGCCTACTATTGTTTTAGGCTGTGAATGCCAAGCATTGAGAATAAAGCGTATCGGGATCGATCAGTAGCGTTACCATTGCTCTCACTTAAATAATTGATTTGCGCACTTCGACACTTAAGGTTTAAATAGCTAAGAGAAGGGGCTTGTTCCTCTGGGTAAACTGTCTGCCATTATAGGTTATAAATGAGCTACAGGCTTGCCAAGATGATAGCCTTGAGAATAATCGACACCCAGTTCTGTAACCTTATCTTGTAGAGCTTGAGAGTCTATAAACTCAGCAACGGTTTTCATGCCGAGGTCTTTAGCAAAATTGACCAGAGCTTTAACAATAATCTCTGCGTTGGGATCGTCTAATAAACGCTTTACAATAGAGCCGTCGATTTTAAGGAAATCCGAATTTAAAGACATAAGATGCATGAAATTGGAATAACCCGTGCCAAAATCATCAATTGCGACTTTAGCTCCAAGGCTGTGAATGTCACGGATGAATTCAATGGCATCATCATAGTTTTCAATGCCTTCACTTTCGGTCAATTCAATAATAAAGCGATCAGCGCAATCGTATTTTTCTAGCTGTTGTTTAAGAAATAGAACCGTTTCAGTTCGTTGAGTGTCTTCAATGGTGAAGTTAATAGACACTGTCATATCGCTATTGGCTATTTCTTGCAGACTTTTCTCAATCATAAGATGAGTAATTTGATAATACTGACGTGATATTTTGGCCGCCTCTAAAAAGAAAAACGGTGAAATAACTTTGCCATCAGGCTCAATTAAGCGAACTAATGCCTCTGCTTTTGACCTCTCCCCCGTTATATTATCGACGATGACTTGAAAGTATGGTTGCACACGATCTTCACTAAGTGCTTCGCGAAGTTTTTGTACCCACATCACATTATTTTTTTGGTGTTTTGTCACAATATCGTGCTCTTGTTGGTAAGTCACGATTTGGGAATGTTCGTTTTTTGCCTGATATAGAGCACTGCTGGCATCAGTTAAAGGGTTAGCTGATTTATAGCCCGAAATACCCGCTGTTAAATTAATCCTGATATTTGTATCTTGATGTTGGTAATCTTGGTGTGAAAAAGAATCAACTATATTGTAAGCTGTTGATTGCAGAGTTTCACCGTATTCTGCCCTTATAGCCAGCAATGCGAAAACATCGCCATCCATACGATAAACAGAGATTGGCAACGGAGCCATCGATGATAGTCGTTGGGCTACATTGCACAAGATTGCGTCGCCCGTTTCTAGTCCATAAAAGTTGTTAAGTGAATTAAACCCTTCTATATCTAGTACAGCAAGTGTTGGGGATTTAGCGGCTTTAATATCTTTTATTAAACGGGTTCGGTTAGGTAAGCCCGTGAGTGTATCGGTAGCTTGTTCTTTAATAATTCGGTTTTGGTTGCGAGTAAAAAGAATAAACAATAATGAAGCAATGACAATAATGAAAGAAAGAACACCTGTCACCCAAAAAATAGCAGTCGGATTTTCTATCCAAAAAGAAGTAGGTGAGTTTACAAAGCGTAAATTGCCACGAAGTGAAGCTGGAATTAATAGCCCAAGTTGTTCAAGTCGCTTATGGTCAATTATTAATTCAAGTGGCGGCTGAATAATGGGTGGAATTTCCCCAGCTTGAATGCCCGTTAAAATTTGCACGGCGAGTTTCGCAGCAGCAATTGCTTGCGCTTGTGGTGTGGTGATGTAGCCACCTAAGACAGGATGGCTGTCTAAGCCAAAGAAGTTCGGTGTTGCGGCTATTAAAATGCGATCTGAGGGAGCAAACTTTGCTACTGCAGCGTTAACAGATACATGTTCTCCTAAATCATTGCGCAGTGCGCCAATGGATGAAAATATAATGGGAGCGTTAGGATGTGCACTTGCTTCATTCAACAGCACTCTCAAAGATGAGTCATTTAACAGCACTATATCAAGCATTGAAAAATGTAGTTTAAGCTTTTCTATTCCAGATTGAATAGCCTGGGCAGATGGGCTGCTGTCGCCTACAATCAAAACTTTTTTTAATTTAGGATCAAGAGCAATTAATAGCTCAATGTTTTCTTGAGTACTATGCTTCTCAAAAATACCTGTGGCGTTGACAGGTTGCTGTACGCTAAACAAATTGAAGTTATTCACGCCTGAAAAGATAAGTGGCACATCGGGATACAATAGCTTGCCTGTAGTGGGTTCAAGCATAAAGTTGGTAGCGTTGTCGTCACTTGTATAAATTAGGTCTATTTTTAATTCGGAGAGTTTTGTGTGAATATAGTGTCTAAATGACGATTTATAGGTGTCAGTTGGTGATACTTTTTTGGTATTAAGATATTGAACAAAAAAATTAAACTGTCTAGATGGGAGTGATTGCTGGATTTCCTGCTTAAAGGTGCGGTGCTGTTGTTGTGTCCATCGAAGATCTTCGCTATATGAGTGGACCATTAGTACATTGATGGGATGATTTTCATGTGTTCCCCAGCAGTTGAATGAAGCCATTAAACAAATAATTATGCTAAAGATTTTAATTGGTTTTAATAGCATTTGAAAAAAGCAGCTATCCATTAATTGTACCTACCACGGTTATGACTATTAAATACCATTGCGTTGTTCAGTCTCCCTTTAAAAAAAATAGTAAGTTGAGAGAGTGCTTGGCTGTAACTTTAAATGGAAAGCACCAATATAACATACAAATTAAGCATGCCCATCTTCAGATACTAACACAAAATATCACAGCTATAGATTACTAATAGCGTAGTGCACTATTAATTAACTCATTTAATATTATAGCTATTGGGTGTGTAATTGAGTGCTAACAGAGCTTTTTTTTGTAGCATTATTAGTTGTTTTCACGATAGCTTTGAATGAGAGAAGCGGTTTGAATGTGTTAATTCTTATGTGTTAGTTTTTAATTGAGTAATTGCAATCAATTTAAATTGTATGAGTAACCGTAAATACTTGAATTTAAGGGGTAAACAGATGGCCAATAAAAATAAAATTATCGCGTTTTTGGATGCTGAATTTCCACAAACAAAGTGTAAGGTTGAGGAGGTCGGAGATTTTGCTGCAACAGTACGCCATCCTATCGGTGAAGCCGAGTTAAGGCCTGGGGGAACAGTATCGGGTCCTGTGATGATGACCGTTGCAGATGTAGCACTCTATGTAGCTATTCTTGGCGAAATTGGTTTAGTTAAAATGACAGTGACTGTTGCTTTAACGATTAACTTTTTAAGAAAACCCAGTGCCGATCGCGATATTATTGCGCAGTGTAAATTACTAAAAGTCGGTAAATCTTTAGCAGTAGGGGAAGTGAACTTGTATAGCGAAGGTGATGATCGTGCAGTAGCACATGTGGTGGGGACTTATTCAATCCCTGCACAAGTGCCTATTAGTTGACTATGTACCTAGCTATGTAGTTAGTGATACTTGATTGTGGCTAAACTACTAATAAGCACCGTTTGATTTTGCAGGTCCTTTTACGTCACTTTTAACAGAAGCTGCCAAGGCCGATGCTCCGTTAGCTAATATTAGTGTATCAACTCCGATCGCAATAAACTGAGCGCCACAATGTTTATAGTGCTCAGCAAGCGCTTTATCAGTCACTAATATGCCTGCTGCTTTACCGGCTCCTTTAATCGTAGCCAGTGCCTGTTCAATTTTACTTTTTACTTCTGGATGAGTAGGTTCGCCTAAGTAGCCTAAAGAGGCCGCTAAATCAGCTGGGCCGATAAAAACACCGTCGACACCCTCAGTATTCACAATCTCATCAAGCGCGTCTAAGCCTGCTTTAGATTCAACTTGCAATAACAAACACACTTCATCGTTCGCTGTGGCTAAGTAATCTTGATGGCGGCCCCACTGTGCAGCTCTTGCTAAAACAGTCCCCACGCCACGTACGCCTTGTGGAGGATAGCGACAAGCACTAACAAATTCTCTAGCTTGTAGTGCAGATTCAACCATTGGAATCAGCAAGTTTTGCGCACCTATGTCTAATAGCTGTTTGATCCCAGCAGTAGTGCCTTCAACGGGACGTACCACACTGGCGACTGGGTAGGCTGCAACAGCTTGTAATTGGCTGAGTGTGCTTTGTAATGAATTTGGTGCATGCTCACCATCAATCAGTAACCAATCGAATCCTGCACCAGCTGAAATCTCAGCACTATAAGGTGAAGCGAGACCTAGCCAAAACCCCCATAGCGTTTGCCCATTACTCAATGCTTTCTTAAATTGATTCTTCGGTGCGCTCATTACGTTTCTCACTGTTTCAAGGAAGGTGGCCAGCACTTGCTGGCGATGCTACTTAAGTATTTTTAATAAATGATCTTTCAAAAAAGGATTTTTCAATAGAGATCATACAAATCGACAGCTAATGTTGCCTAGCGGGCCGTAATCAACTTGTATCGTATCGCCAGCGCTGACTGCCACAGGGCGAGTAAACGAGCCTGCTAATATAACTTGTCCAGGTTGTAATGCGATGTTGTGTGGCGCAAATTTTTTGGCAAGCCATGCAACACCATTGGCAGGATGATTTAGTACACCGGCCGCTACGCCTGTTTCTTCGATCACTGCATTTTTATAAAGTAATGCACTAACCCAACGCAAATCTATCGCATCTACTTTCACCGGTCGGCCGCCTAAAATAATGCCAGCATTTGCTGCGTTATCCGAAATAGTATCCATTACTTTGCGCATACGGCCGCTGCTTGGGTCTACTCGTTGTACTCTTGCATCGATTATTTCTACTGCGGGGGTGACGTAATCAGTGGCAGCTAGCACGTCAAAAATAGTTACATTTTCGCCTTTAAGCTCTTTGCCTAAAATAAAGGCCAGCTCCACTTCTACTTTAGGATCGATGAAGCGGCTAATGGCGATATCCTTACCATCTTCATAAAACATTTCATCCAGTAAGGTGCCGTAATCCGGCTCGGTAATTTGTGATGACATTTGCATAGCACGCGAAGTAAGGCCGATTTTATGGCCTTTAATCACTTGCCCTTCACTGAGTTTAATATCTACCCATTGCTTTTGAATGGAGTAAGCTTCTTCAATGGTTATATCAGGGTAGCGCAGCGATATTTGAGAGACTTGCTCGCCACTTATTTCAGCTTGGTGTAGCTCTTGCGCTATTTTTTTTGCAGTGTTTAAATCAATCATATTTATCTCACATGTATTTATTACAAAGCTACTTTTTAAAGCGTGCATGTACATTATTATGTTTATAAGTACCGGCTTCACTAAACTGCGAAAACTCCATTGATAACGCGATATACCGCTGCTCAAACTGTGTTGCTAAATGTGCTTTCATCATTTCAAATAGTGCATTACAAGCAGTATCAATCTGTTCCTGAGAACGCCCAGAGCCAACTTTGAGAGAGGCGTGCACAAAAGCATAATCTTCTTCGTCATCGCTCATTACATAGTCTTTTAATTCAATAGCACGTGAACGAATACCTCCAATAGGAAACACTCCTTTTTGCGCAATTAAAATTTGATTGGCTTTGACGAGCATCGCTCTAATATCTACTTCATCTTTAATATTATCTGTATATTCAACGGTAAAATGGGGCATAAAAAACCTTTGTCATTAACGATTTATAGAACAGGAAAAATAGCGTTGATTTGGCCAGTACCAGAGCTTCCAAAATAGGGCGTTACTACCTCTACTTTACCTTGGTATTTATCCCAGCCTAAAGCGCCTAATAACATGGCAGTATCGTGCATATTACCTTCGCCATGGCACTTTACAGCATATTCATCAAGCATTTGGGTGAACGTATCCCATTCGCCGTTTTCCCACATTTCTACAACACTATCATCCGTTTGCCTTAAAAAGGGTGACCAAACTTTATGTAAATATTGTTCTGATACACCGTTTTGAGCAAAGCGATGTGACAAAGAACCTGAAGCTAATATTGCCACTGTTCCATCATATTGTTGCTCAATGGCTGCACGCAGCGCTGCGCCAAATTTTGCGCTGTCTTGTAAATCGTGCACCGTTAAAAAAGCGGCAATAGAGACCACTTTAAATTGGTTATCATGGTTCATATAGCGCATTGGCACTAACGTGCCATATTCAAGCGCTAAAGTAGTATCGCTGTGCGCCCGGGTAAATACACCGGCATCTGTGGCGGCATTAGCGATAATATCGCCCAGTTCAACATTGCCTTTATATTCATAAGGCATATTTTTAATAAAGTGTGGCAATTCATTGCTGGTGTAAACGCCAGCAAAGCTAGCGGCATTATTAATATGAAAACCTGAATTAACTAACCAGTGTGTATCGAATACAACCAGTGTATCAACACCCAGTTCAATACAGCGACGGCGTATTTCTTTATGCCCAGCAATAGCGGCTGCACGACACCCTTTGTGCGGCCCTTCCATTTCTGATAAATACATTGAAGGTACATGCGTTATTTTTGCAGCTAAGGCAAGAGTGCCCATGGTGTCTCTCCAGTTAACTATTTATTAGCTATCTATATTTCGTTGAACATAGCGGCTGTTATTTAATTAACAGCAGCTACTGCATCTACATAAATTACAGCAGCTGATATAAGTTATATAACTTATATCAGCAACTTATACACCCCATTTAGGAATGCGATGCTCGCCTAAGCTCATACACACAAATTTAGGGTTGCAGAACACATCAAAGCTCCAATGGCCGCCTTCGCGTCCTGTTCCTGAATCTTTAGTGCCGCCGAAAGGCTGTCTTAAATCACGTACATTTTGACTATTAACGAAAACCATGCCAGCTTCTATGGCTTTAGAAACACGCAATGCTTTGGCGTTATTTTCAGTCCAAATATAAGAGGAGAGACCAAAATTACTTTCATTGGCAATACGAATAGCATCTGCTTCATCTTCAAAGGGGATCAAACAAGCTACTGGGCCAAAAATTTCTTCTTGGGCAATGCGCATCTCATTATCAACATCGGCGAAAACAGTTGGCTCTACAAAGTATCCGTTAGCTAGTTCGCCGGTAAGTTGAGGTGTACCACCGCCTGTCATTAAGCGAGCTCCTTCTTCTTGGCCTAATTTAATATAGCCTTGTACTTTTGCTAAATGCTCTTTTGAAATCATCGGTCCGATTTTAGTGTTTTGATCGGTAGGATCGCCCACTTTGATTTTTTTAGTGCGCTCCACAAATTCGTGCACAAATTTATCGTAAATAGAGCGTTGCACTAAAATACGAGAACCTGCGGTGCAGCGCTCACCATTGACTGAAAAAACACCAAATAAAGCAGCATCCATAGCGCGCTCAGGATGTGCATCTTCAAAAACAATCACTGGAGATTTGCCACCTAACTCCATTGAATATTTCTTGAGGCCCGCGCGTGACATAATAGTATTACCAGTAACTGTGCTGCCAGTAAAAGAGATAGCCCGTACATCACGATGGGTAACTAAAGCATCACCCGCATCGCTGCCATAACCGTGTACTACATTTAACACGCCGGCAGGGATACCTGCTTCAAGTGCTAGCTCTCCTAAACGGTTTGCAGTTAATGGTGATAGCTCAGACATTTTAAGCACTGCTGTGTTACCCAGCGCTAGGCAAGGTGCCACTTTCCAAGTTGCCGTCATGAAAGGCACGTTCCAAGGCGATACTAATGCACAAACGCCGACCGGCTCAAAGGTAGTAAAGTTCAGGTGGTCGTCAGTGGGGTAGCATTCACCATCAACATGGGTACAAATTTCGGCAAAGAAATTGAAATTATGGGAAGCTCTAGGGATAAGTACATTGGCAGTTGTATGAATCGTTTGCCCGCAATCTTGTGTTTCCATGGCAGCAATTTCAGGTACATGTTGATCAATAAGCTCGCCTAATTTACGCATTAGCGCCGCGCGTTCTGCACTAGGGCGTTTTGACCAGGCAGGAAAAGCGGCTTTTGCGGCTGCCACGGCGGCGTCTATTTCTGCTTTACCGCCTAAGGCCACTTGGGTGATTACTTTACCTGTGGCTGGGTTGATAGTATCGAAGGTTGTACTGCTGGCAACTTTTTCGCCATTGATAATATGCTTAATCATTATTAGTTACTCGCATGCCAAGTTTCACTATCAACAACTGTGTTAACTAGTTGCCCTAAACCTTCAATTTCAGTGGTAATTACATCGCCAACTTTAGTATCAGCGATACCCGTTGGAGTGCCGGTTAAAATGATATCACCTGGATTTAAGGTCATAAATTCAGACAGATAAACAATCAGTTCAGGAATATCAAACACCATATCTTTAGTGGATCCAAATTGGGTCTTTTCACCATTGATGTAAGTACTAAGGCTTAAGTTCATTGGATCTTCAATATCGTCACGATCAACCAACCAAGGCCCAAGCGGTGTGCAGTGATCGCGGTTTTTAACACGTAGATTAGGTCGGTAATAATTTTCCAAATAATCTCTAAACGCATAATCATTGGCAATAGTGTAGCCTGCAACATAATCATAGGCGTCTTCGCGGCGAATGTTTTTACCTTGTTTGCCTATCACCACCGCTAACTCGCATTCATAATGCATGTAGGTGACATCAGCAGGTCTGTGTGTGGTGGCCCTATGTCCAGTAATTGCGTTAGCGCCTTTTAGAAATACTAACGGTTTGTCAGGTGCTTTAAAAGCAAGTTCAGCGGCGTGATCTGCATAGTTTAGGCCTAAGGCGAAAATGGTGCTCGCTTCAATAGGTGGCAACCATTGCACTTGTGTTTCCTCAAGTAATAATCCGCTAGCCAGTTTTACTTTACCTTGTTCTTCACAAACGTCTTGAATGCTGCCGTTGTGGAATATACGACCTTGTTTCATTTGCAATCTCCCGCTTGTATTTCAAAAGATAAGTGCGCCTGCTGTTGACGTGTTGTTTTGTCAATCAAAGCGAGTGATACCTGATCGCCACTAGTGGCTTGCTCAGCTTGATAACTCACCGTGAGTAACAAAATGTCTGCTGCACGCAACGTCATATAACCCGTAACATCCGCTATTAGCTGATCCGCTTTTCGCACTAGCGAAGTAAATGATTTAGTGGCCACTAGCTTGCCATTGACTTGCACCTCTATTGCTAAGTTATCAATGTCATCTAAACTGTCTATAGCCATTAACTGATCGCCAATCGCTAGCGCACCATCAAAGCATTTCTCTCTTATAGCAGGGCGATAGTAGCTATCGTGTGGCAATGAAAGATCCGCGACTAACCCGACACCTGCTAGATGAGAAAGAGCTTCATTAGCACTCACACGAGTAGCTCTTTTTTTCATAACCAATGCGAGTGTTGCACCAATTTCTACGTTTTCTTCTTTACTGGGAAGCGTGACAATTGAGTTGTTCGCTGTAAAAGTGTTTTTTGGTTTTATATACAAAACAGGAGCAATAGGTGCTGCTTTATAAGGAGCTTGCTCTAACTGAGAAGCTAAGGCTGCGAGTGAATCATGGTCATTTAATACCACACCGTAAACTGCGCTGTTATTGGTTTGCATAACCTCAAACAAGGTTTGCTGCTGAAATTGGTTATCAAGCAAGGACATTTTTAACTCCTATTGCAATGGTTATCTGCGTATTACTAATATGTTAGTAATATATTCGCTAACATATTAACTTGTCAACTGGTAAAATTATTTCGGCAATATTTTACGTATGATTTTTTTTGGGTAATTGGATATATATTTATGGATCAACACATCTCTCAGCGAAACCTACCTCTATTACTTTCCAAAGCGAGAGAGACGATTATTTCGCAATTTAGACCTATTCTGAAACATTTTGGTTTAACAGAGCAACAGTGGCGAGTACTACGTATTTTAGTAGAAGAAGGTGAAATAGAGCCCCGCTATTTATGCGAATACTGCGATATTTTGAGCCCAAGTATGACCGGTATATTAAAGCGCTTAGGGGAGATGGGATTAATTAGCCGCAAAGCGATAGCTGGGGATAAGCGCCGAGTACTCATCCTATTAACACCTGAAAGCGAGGCGTTAGCAGCAAAAATATTGCCTTTGATAAAGCAGCAGTACCAATTGATAGAGCAGGCATGGGGAACCGAGTTAATTACGCAATTGTATGTTGATGTAGAGCATCTAATTCAATTAAAAACAGTAAAAGTTCAGCAAGTTGAGTTACCTAGCCATTAGCTTTTTAAAACACTAGCAGGCCAGATTTTTATCTGGCAGACTCTTTGAAGAGTATCCTTAAAATTAAAACCTTGCTGTGAGCCGCTCGTTTCTGGACAAAAAGCTCGTAGCGGGGTAAGGTACTTTTGCAGATCAAGAAAATCGTAAAAGGATAATAAATATGAAATTAAATACAGATCTCGTCGATGAATTAACCCTGTTATCTCAGTTCCGTTTAAGCTCTTCGCTAGAGGGAATTAAAGTTCATGGTGATGCATCAGAAAGTTTGATAACCGCTGCTAAAAGATTATTTGATAAAGGTTTAGTGACGCAGTTTGATGGTGGTTATTTAACAGATCTAGGTAAAGATGCAGCAGAACACCTCTCTAGTTTGAATACTATTTTGACCACACCAGCCAAATTGGATACCGCTTCTTAATGGCTTTAAAACCAACGCTATATAAAATTGATTTGCAGTTAGTTGATACTGATAGAGATGTTTATGATAGCTGCAAATTCACTTTAACTCAGCACCCTTCAGAAACACAAATCAGAATGATGGTTAGATTGATGGTTTATGCACTTAACTATCATGAAGATTTGCAATTTACGAAAGGGCTTTCTTCACAAGATGAGCCAGATATTTGGCAAATATCTCCCAGTTTACAAGTTGAAAAATGGATAGAAGTTGGCCAAGCCAGCCCCGAGAGAATGCGCAAAGGTGTTAGCCGCTCTCCAAAAGTCTTTTTATATGCTTATGGTAGTGAAACTGCGGTTTGGTGGCAAAAATCTGCCAGCGCTTTTAACGCTTTGCCGCATATAGAGGTTCATGCATTCGACCACAAACAAGTGGCAAAACTTGCCGACTTTGTGGAGCGTAAAATGCAACTAACCATCTCTATAAGCGCAGGCGAGCTTTATATAAATGCAGGTGAAAAAGAGTTAACTTTAAATTTAACCAAATTACTTTAATTGCAATTACGCTTTTATTTGCTGATTTGGGCTACTGACTAACAAGCTCAATAAATCACTGCGGCTGATAATCCCCGTTAGCTGATGATTGCTATTCACTACAGCAATAGCCGTCGCTTTATACTCCATAAAAGTTAAAGCGATATCTCTAACCAAAGTATCTTCTGATACGGCTAACAGGCTAGGGTTTAAAATAGTTTGAATAAACACGCTTTCTGGAGAACTAACTTTCAGTAAATCTTCTGAATTGATAAGACCTAAAGGCGTGTTATTTGCAGTAACAATAACTAAATGAGAAACTTTATTTTCCTGCATCAATAACTTGGCGTTATCAACTAAATCGTGAGGCGTGGCAGTTAGTACTGGCGAGCTCATCACGTGAGATGCTTTTAAGCGTCGTCGATTTTCCAGTGAATCAGTGCTTTTTCCAGTATTTATATAACTTGATTTTTGACCTGGGGAGGCAATAATTGGATTTTTTTGATTAATGTTTTGTTGTGGTAGTTTATCATTAACATAGGGTTTTTTGTTTTCACTTGGGTTCGAAAAATCCATTTGTTTAAGTGAAGAGTTGGCGGTTAAATAACTGCTTTTAGTATTATTCGATGCAGCTGAAGCAGCGGTACCGTTATTAAAAATAAGTAATGCCATGTGCGGTTCCCTATAAATTTTAAAAAATCCATTTTTAAATAGTCAAACGTGCTAATAAATATTTACAATGACGACGGCTAGTGCCTTATTAAGAACCAATTACTGTGGCAATAGTTCATAAATTAGCAATATTAAGACCAAGTAAATAGTAAAGCTTGAAAGCTATTCTATCAATAATATGCATTAGAATCTTAACAGTAACTAAACAAACAATATATTGACTAACAAAAATTATACAAACGCTTGTTTATATTCCCTTGAAGTTATTTTTATGTATGTATTATAAAAAGTTTAAAGGTTTGATTTAAATGCACAAATTATTTATTTAGCGGTGTAGGAGTGATTTTTTATCAAAAACACATCTTTTAAAGTTAATAAATAACAAGAAACTTATTTTTTATACGAAACAGCAATACTCCATAATTTACGCTTAAATAGTGTGTTTCCAGTCAATTAAAGGAATATAGATGACGATAAATAATGTTTTGTTTTACGCAACAGTGCAGCGATTTTTATTACTCGTTATATTGAGTTTATGCGTTAGTAGTTTCAGCTATGGGGCGGCTATCGATAAGCATAATAAAATACTGCAGAAAATACCTAAAGCTGCACTATTGTTAGCACAGAATTCCGAAGTAGCAGGGATAAGCATTCGCCCAGCACAATTATTGGTGCCAGCCTCTACTTTAAAAGTAGTCACAGCCTATTTAGCGATTAAGCGCTGGGGATTGGAACATCAATTTTATACTGATTTTTACTATGATAATGGTACCTTGTGGATCAAAGGCTTTGGCGACCCATACATCACTTCAGAAGAAGTCGCTTTAATGACGAGAGAGATTAAAAAGCTCAAACTAGGCAATATCAACAACATTAAGGTAGATCATAGTTATTTCCCAGAACTACGCTTAGATGGCCGTGGAGACAGTGATAACCCATATGATGCTGGTAATGCTGCATTGGTGGTGAACTTTAATACCGTTTTTATCGAAAAGAGTGAATCAGCTATTCTTAGCGGCGAAGCTCAAACTCCAATAACTCCCTTGGCAAAAAGCTTAGCCGCCAATATTGGCTTTGAGAAAAAACGTATTTCTCTTCCTGGTGGCCGAGACATGGCCGCACAGTATTTTGGTGAAGTGTATGCAAAATTACATTTTAAACGCAACCTTCCAGTATCTATCGCTAAGCTCTCAAAAAGCGCGCGGTTTGTGTACCGTCATTACAATACCCGCAATTTAGAAGATCTACTCAGCGCGATGCTCAAGTACTCGAATAACTTTATCGCCAATCAATTATTTTTGATGTTGCCGCCAACCAGTGAAAACCAAGCAGAACTTAATGTAGTGGCTGCGCAAAAAAACTATACGCAGTTGTTAGAGCAAGAGTTTGCTTTTCAAGGCGCCAGTTTTGTCGATGGGGCTGGCCTGTCTAGGCTCAATCAAATTAGTGCTCAACAACTACTTAAAGTGTTGGAAGTATTCAGACCTTGGATTGATTTACTGCCTGAACGCCGCAAAGGCTTAAAGGCTAAAACAGGCACCTTATCAGACAACCATTCACTGGCCGGTTACTTTTTAGATAAGCAGCAACAGTGGCAAGCTTTTGTGCTGTTGATTAATAAAAAAATGCCGACTAACTATCGCTTTCAAGTGGCACAGGCTTTAAATAACAAATGATTTTGTACATTGCAGAAAAACCAAGCCTAGGCAGAGCCATTGCCGATGCACTACCTAAACCACATAAAAAACAACAGGGATATATCGAAGTTGCTGGAGGTGATGTTGTTAGCTGGTGTATTGGCCATTTACTTGAGCAGGCAGAACCCGATGCTTACGATGTGAAATATAAGCAATGGAAGCTTGAACATTTACCTATCATTCCCGAACAGTGGCAACTCAAAGCCAAAAAGGAAACCAGTAAACAGCTTACAGTACTGCGTCAATTATTAAAGCAAGCGGATCATATAGTACATGCTGGAGATCCCGATCGCGAAGGTCAGTTGCTGGTGGATGAGGTATTAGTGCATTTAAAGGTTGGTGTTCGCAAACGCAATGCAGCGCAACGCTGTTTAATTAGCGATCTCAACTTGCCGGCAGTTAAAAAATCACTGGCAAACTTAAGAGACAACGCTGAGTTTATTCCGCTTTCCACCTCCGCATTAGCTCGTTCCAGAGCAGATTGGCTATACGGTATGAATATGACCCGCCTGTGCACTATTTTAGGGGGTAAAGCAGGCTTTCAAGGGGTGTTATCAGTAGGGCGTGTACAAACTCCGCTGTTAGGGCTGGTCGTGCGCAGAGATGAAGAAATTGAAAACTTTGTTACTAAGCCATTTTATGAAGTGTGGGCACAACTTGTAACCACTAATGCTAGCAACAACAATGTCCCTTTTTCTCTAAAGTGGCAGCCTAGTGAGAGCTGTGCGCCTTATCAAGATGAAGAGGGGCGGGTGCTAGTGCGCGCCTTAGCAGAAAACGTCGTCTCGCGCATTAAAGGGCAATTGGGAACAGTGCTGCATTGCCAAAACAAAGGCAAACAACAAGCGCCACCATTACCTTATAGTTTGTCATCTTTACAGATAGACGCTGCAAAACGCTTTGGTTTTAGTGCTAAAAAAGTATTAGAAATTTGCCAGGCATTGTATGAGCGCCACAAATTAATTACCTACCCAAGATCTGATAGTCGTTACCTTCCTAAAGAACATTTTTCACAAGCATCGCAAGTGACACAAGCGATTGCAAAGGTAGATGCCAGCTTAAAAAAAGGCGTTGATAATGCTAATCTGTCACTACAATCGAAAGCATGGAATGATAGTAAAGTAGATGCGCATCACGCGATTATCCCCACCGCAAAAAGCAGCGGCAGTTTAAGTGGTGATGAAGCGCGGGTCTATCAGCAAATAGCTAGGCAATACTTATATCAGTTTTACCCGCCTTTTTGTTACGACGAAAGAGAATTAGCGGTAGATATTGCAGGTGGTAAGTTTTCAGCAAAATCAAAACAAACCACAGCTGAAGGTTGGAAAGTGTTGATGTCAGTGAGCAAAAAAACAGATACAGCTGACTCCTCTATACTGCCAAATCTAAGAAAAGGTGAGCAAGTAAACTGTGTCGATGCGCGCATTGACGATAAGCTAACTAGTCCTCCTGCATATTTTAACGATGCGACGCTGCTCGCCGCCATGACTGGTATCAGTCGTTTTGTACAAGACAGCGAGCTCAAAAAAGTTTTAAAAGACACTGATGGCATAGGCACTGAAGCAACACGCGCCGGCATTATCGAGTTGTTATTTAAGCGTTTGTTTTTAAATCGTGAAGGCAAGCTGATTAAATCGACCTTAATCGGTAAAAAACTGATTGCCAGTTTACCGACAATGGCAACCACCCCAGATATGACCGCTTTATGGGAATCACGCTTGTCATTGATGGCAGAACGCCAATTTAAATACCAACAGTTTATGCACGATTTAGAATTAGTGATAAACGATTTATCTAATCAGGTAAACCCAGCCGCTTTCACTAGTTTAAGTGGAGAAGGCAAGAAACCGAGTTATAAGAAAAGCGGTTTTAAAAAACGTACTGCTAAAACTGCAACAAGCAAAACGATCGCTGGTGAAAAGACCTCACGCAAAATAAGCACTCGTAAAACAGCCGCTAAGAAAACCTTTAAAAAATGACAAGTCGGTATACAGGTATTTTTGAGTAGGCCTAGAATTAATATTCCAAGTTGAAAAATTTTAGCTCCCTGTTTTTGTAGGAAATACAGCCCATAGCGATGGTATAAGTGTTAAAGGACTTTTGCTTGCAACGGCTGGTTTTCTTCTAGTATTCAATGAAAGTCAGCACAGCAGTTCCTCTCAATCTATTGTATCGCTTAATGCTATATATCATGTATATAAAATGGTCGCCAACTATCCTTGAAATTAAAAAAATTCTAGAGATACTGATGACCTAGAAATAGAAGTAACGTGTTTAGGGACATCAGCTTTCTTCCTCACTTATCTAATCGTAGAAGAGCCATTTATGTACTGTCTTTGGTTGTATAGGGTATGTTGTAGGTGAGAGTTGAATTGGTGTGGAGTTCTGTACTTTGAAGCGGTAACTCGATACAAAAAGAGATAGTATTGTTCTCACAATGTACATAAATGCTACCTCCGTGCGTTTCTATTATCGACTTAGTTATTGCCAGTCCAAGTCCAGCTCCTTGGCTTTCCTGCTGACGAGAAGGGTCAACTCGGTAAAAACGATCAAATAACTTGGATAAATATTCCAAAGGAATATTAATACTGGGGTTAATAATTGAAATACTCACCATGTTGTCATCAGACCTTTCAAGCTTAACAACAATCGCTTCTCCGTGCGGTGTGTGCCCGATGGCATTGGATAATAGGTTAGATAGCGCGCGCCTTAGTAATGACCTATCTGCCATGAGTTTGACTGGCGGACCTTCTAAAATCAGTTCTATGCTTTTTTCTTCTGCCAAAGCTTCAAAAAAAAGAAATAGCTCCCCCAACTCTTGAGTTAAGTCTAGTCGTTCCAATGCGGGTTTAATTAAGTCGTTATCACATTTTGCTAGCCACAGCATGTCGCTGACCATCTTGGTTAAATGTTCCAACTCTTCTAAGTTAGAATAGATCAGTTCCCTGTAAATATCTGGCTCTCTGGTTTTACTTAACGTCACTTGGGTTTGAGTGATCAAGTTAGTTAGAGGCGTGCGTAATTCATGTGCGATATCTGAAGAGAAGTGTGAAAGCCGTTCAAACCCTTCTTCTAAACGACCAATCATATGGTTAAATGATTGGGATAATTCTAGTAATTCAATGGGAACAGTCGCTGTGTTAATACGTAAATGGAGTTGGTGGGTTTCAATTTCATGCATACTGCTGCTTAAACCTCTGAGCGGGAGGTGCCCTTGTCGAATGCCTAACCAGGTCATTAATATCGTGACTACTCCGACACCGAGCATAATAAGCCATAATTTTTTTCGGAATTCGTGAAGAAATTGTAAATGGAATCCCATGTCGACTGCTGTCGTAATGCGGTATTTAACACCGTTTTCAGATAGCATAGTGAAGATTCCTCGGTAAGTGTTTCCTTTGCTTTGCCATGTTTTTAAACTATCTTTATCTAGCATTTGGCTCGGTTTTAGCGATTCTATCACCCGTGTGAAACCTGAGTTATTAGAATAAAATAGCCGAGGTGTTTGGTTGCTCTCGACCTGGTAATAGACACTATGGTGGCCGGAAACTGCATTGGATAAAGCATTTTGTAGTTGGACTATATCGTTGGATTGCTTTAAAACCCTTTCTATTGATTCAGTAATGACATGGAGCTCAGCAGCATCTTGCTCTATAAAGTGGCCCTTTACCGATGAAATCACCAAAGAGGCGGTAAGAAACAAGCTTAAGCCTATTGCTAAACTGACAAAGAGCAGTACGCGTAACGTTAGTGACACAGGACGTGTTTTACGAGAGAACATTATCGTCCTCCACGTCTAACGTGTAACCCATACCCCGGATGGTGTGAATCAGTTTAGGTTTGAAATCGTCATCGACTTTTGCCCGTAACCTACGAATGGCCACATCAATAACATTCGTATCACTGTCAAAATTCATATCCCATACTTCCGATGCGATCAATGCGCGCGATAGTACTTCACTCTGGCGGCGTACCAGTAATTCTAGCAGTGAAAATTCTTTCTGGCTTAGCGCTATTTTTTTACCTGAGCGAGAGGCTCTGCGTCGAGGTAGATCAAGTATAAGGTCGGCGATTTTGAGCTCAGTTGTTACGGTAGGTACTAGGCCACGTCGCAATAAGGAACGAACTCTAGCCAAAAGTTCGCTGAAAGCGAAAGGTTTAACAAGATAATCATCAGCACCTAATTCTAGGCCTTTAACTCGATCATCAACGCTGTCTCGGGCAGTGACGAATAGCACTGGTGTTTGATGTCCCGCTTCCCTAAACGACGTGAGGATTCTCCATCCATCAACATCAGGCAGCATCACGTCGAGAATGATGATATCGAACCGCTCTGTCATAGCGAGGTGATAGCCATCTAGACCATTGCGCGCTAATGTAATCAAAAAACCTGCTTCTGAAAGTCCTTGGTGCAGATAATCGCCCGTTTTAGTTTCGTCTTCCACCACCAAAATTTTCACGGTTTGCTTCCTTTGTTAAAAAGACTGTAGTGTAACGGATACTTACTCACATTAGCATGACCCAAAGATTACAACTTTGTAATCTTTGGGTCATGCTGGTGTCAGTTGCCTTGTTGTATTGTATAGAAACATAAACAACACATTGGCGTCATCGTAAAGTAATGAAAATAAAATATATCACTGCTGCATTACCCTCCGGTTGTTTAGTCATCAAACTTTTGCTGCTGAGTTTGCAATATCGGCCATCACAACTTCGCGCAGCGATCCTCATTCTCAAAGTCATTGGATCGTTAAAAACTCAGAATATAGAAGAGATCAGATTGCCAAAAAAAATATACCTTTACCCGTTGATTAACTTTATTTTCATTCGTTGATAAAGATTAATGCGCGTCAATTTTAAGGAAAAAATATAATGTCGTCCAAGCTCCCCATGCACAACTTGGTATCTAATCAATTATCTCGCCGTCGGTTTGTTACTGGGATGGCTTTAGGCAGTGCGGCTTTAGGCCTCAGCTTAAATTCCAGCTTATCTTTTGGTAAATCAATTGATGTCGGTATTAAACGCTCACCCCCTAAAGTATTACAAGGTAATCAATTCGACCTTAATATTGGTTATCAAACGGTCAATATGACAGGCAAAGCTAAAATAGCCACCACTGTCAATGGCTCATTACCCGCACCCACTTTACGCTGGAAAGAAGGTGAGCGAGTGACGCTAAGAGTGACTAACAACCTCGCGCATGATAGCTCAATTCACTGGCATGGGATGATATTACCAACCGATATGGATGGTGTACCTGGGCTCAGTTTTTCAGGGATAAAACCAGGCGAGACCCATGAATACCAATTTGATGTTAATCAGAACGGCACGTATTGGTATCACAGTCATTCAGGTTTTCAAGAACAGACCGGGCTGTATGGTGCGATTGTCATTGACCCTAAAGACCCTGATCCTGTCGCCTATGATCGCGATCACGTGGTGGTTCTCTCTGATTGGTCAGACGAAGCGCCAGAAGATGTCTACGCCAAACTTAAAAAAATGAGTCATTACTATAACTTCCGTGAGCGTACTGCTGGCGATATTTGGCGAGATATTAAAGAAAAGGGTGTTAATGCAACACTGCGTGACAGGGCCATGTGGAATCAGATGCGTATGAGCGAAACGGATATAGCGGATGTTACTGGCCATACCTACACCTTTTTGATGAATGGCATGACACCTGATGATGGTTGGCAAGCGTTATTTAATAAAGGTGAAAAAGTCCGTTTGCGCTTTGTGAATGCTTCGGCAATGACTATTTTTGACATCCGTATTCCCGGATTGAAGATGACGGTTGTTGCTGCTGATGGACAGAATATTGAACCCGTCACGATTGACGAGTTTCGTATAGGTGTCGCTGAAACCTACGATGTTGTCGTTGAGCCTGATGGTGATAATGCCTATACACTTTTTGCTCAAACAATCGACCGAACAGGATATGCCCGCGGTGTGCTAACCTCAAACGCGTCGTTAAAGCCCGACATTCCAACAATGGATTACGCACCGGTACTGGGGCACGGTGATATGGGTATGTCTATGGCTGGTATGGATCACAGTAAGATGGATATGCCCATGGCTGGTATGGACCACAGTAAGATGGACATGCCCATGGCCGGAATGGATCAAAGTAAGATGAAACAAGGTTCTGGCACCATGGATCACTCTAAAATGAATCATGGTGGCAGCCAACTTGGAAAAGCAGGTTATGGAACAAATAGCGAAATTATTCATGCAAAAACAGAATTTGGTCCTCATGTTGATATGCGCGCAGAGATTATGCAAAACGGGCTAAATGACCCCGGAGTTGGTTTGCGTAATCATCTACAACGCTATGGTCGTAAAGTACTGACCTATGCTGATATTCGCAGTCTCAAACCGACCGTTGACCGCCGTGAACCCACTCGTGAAATCCAGCTTCATCTCACTGGTAATATGAGCCGCTATATGTGGTCGATGAATGGCATTAAATTTGCCGATGCAGAGCCACTTCAACTCAAATACGGGGAACGCGTCCGTATCGTGTTGGTGAATGACACAATGATGACGCACCCCATTCATTTGCATGGCGTCTGGAGTGAACTAGAGACCGGGGATCCACAATATATTCCTCGAAAACATACCATTATGGTTCATCCTGGTTCCAGTATTAGTTATTTAGTGAATGCGGATGCGAAAGGTAAATGGGCATACCACTGTCATTTGTTGTATCACATGCCTGGAATGATGCGCGAGGTGTGGATAAGCTAATGGAGATGATAATGAAAAAATCAAAAAATAAACAAACAAAGCTTCTGAATACTGGGTTGCTTGCATTAGTGCTTATGGTGCCTGGTCAGAATGTTCTAGCAGGCGCGAAAGATGATCCTCTGCTGACCATGGTCAATATTGATCAATTTGAACAGCGTTATGGTGACGAAGACCCTTTTGTTTTCGAGGGGCAAGCATGGGTGGGCTACGACTTAGAAAAAGTATTGCTAAAAGCGGAAGGAGAAAGAGTAAACGGTGAAAATGAAAGCGCCGAACTACAGCTGTTATACAGTAAAGCGATTTCACCTTTTTGGAATATTCAGCTGGGGGCACGTAGAGACTTCAAACCAGAACCTAGTCGTAATTGGGGGGTTATTGGTTTTCAGGGTCTGGCACCTTACAACATTGAAATAGATACTGCTCTTTTTATCGGCCAATCAGGTAGCACATCTTTGCGTATTGAAGCGGAATACGAGTTAATGCTAACTCAACGCTTGGTATTAAGGCCTGAAATTGAATTGAATTTTTTTGGTAAAACGGATGCAAAAACGCAGACAGGATCTGGGTTAGCCAATTCAGAAGTAGGTTTACGATTAGCTTATGAAGTCCGACGTGAATTTGCGCCGTATATCGGTGTTAATTGGGAAAGGAAGTACGGAGCGACTGCTGACTTCGCCCAAGACAATGGTGAATCTAGCAGTGATACACAATTTGTCATTGGTTTCAGTGCCTGGTTTTAATAGCAGCTTTTGTAATAATTGTACTAATAATTCAAATAATATAATAAAGGATTTAATTTATGTCTATCAAAATATTAACTGTCGTTACAACGGTAAGTCTGATGCTAGCCGCGGCCGTCACTCATGCACATTCCGCTTCAGAGCATAAGAAAAAAAATGCAGAGAAGCCTAAATGTGAAGCCATTAACAATATGGATCATTCAAAAATGGACATGAATGACCCAATTATGCAAGCCATGATGAAACAATGTATGGGCACAGGTAATAAGGGCAGTGGAAATCATAGCAGCGCGCATAAGCCTGATGGACATAAAGGCACTGATCATAATGAATCAAAACCTAAAAGTTAAAGGCAGAAGGTGAGGCGATAAATGCTCACCTCATTTTTATCGTTCTAAAAAGCGGAGAATAGATCATGAAGTACATGAATTACGTGAAGTATACAGGCGTAATGTTAGCCGTATCTGTATTGTTTGCGGTAACTTTTATTTATTCAGGTACATACCCAGTAGGGGCAGATAATAAGCATAATGCTTTAACATTTTGGGTGCTAGAAACATTGCGGACAAAATCGATTGCACGCGCGTCAAATGATATCGAAGTGCCCCCTTTAGAGGATCCTCAGCTTTTATTGACTGGCGGTGCTGATTATAATGATATGTGCGCTGGCTGTCATTTAAAGCCTGGGCAAGAAGAAAGCGATATGAGTATTGGTTTATACCCTAAACCCCCTAATTTAACTATCGCTGCAAAAGATCACGGGCATGGAGATGAGCATGGCGAATCTAATTCATTAGCGCAACAACAGTTCTGGGTGATTAAACATGGCATTATGGCATCGGGTATGGCGTCATTTGGGCCGACCCACGATGACGATCGCATCTGGGCAATGGTCGCCTTCTTACAAAAGCTACCAGAATTAGATGCATTGCAGTATCAAGTATTAACGGCTCGTAATTAATATATAGGAATTATCCAAATATACTGGTTGCACTGCATATTTTAATCACATATTAAAGAATTTCGTATTTTTGATGGATTTAGTTAGATAAGCCATTTGAAAGGTACTCATTATTTAAAAGAGGTTATGCTTTAGTCCTATCGTTTTTAAAATTAATCAGCGCTCTATTAAAAAATAATAAAGTGCTGATTAGCTTAAAATAATTTGAGTTCAGCAAGTGTCATTTTTATTGGTATCTAATTAGTTTAGGTTGTGCGAAAGAAATAATTTTAAATTGATAGAGGACCCGTTTACCAATCTATTTGGTACCTTTGCGTAATTGCGCTTAGGAATTAATCCCCTTGCATTATCTGAGATTATTTTTATACCACTATTCGGTGCTGCCTTCCCAAGAAACATAATACAAAGCCTTTAATAAGATTGTCATTACAGTTTTCGTCAATATAAAAGTAATCGTTACTATATTAATTAAAACGTTTTAAGAAGTGGTGCATTATGTTTGATTTTCATCTCTTGAGTAGTAACTTAACGGCTTATTTTTTCAGCCATGACCATTTTTGGCTACATTTGATTATCCATATTATTTTAGTGATAACCCCTGTAGCGTTAATATTTATTACCGTAAAGTCATTATATTATCAAATTCAAGAATATTTATTAGCAAGAGAAGGACAAAATTTTGAATCTCATCCTAAAAACAGTATTCCTCTTAGACTAAATTTATTTATTAAAAAATATACTTTATATAATCAATTTAAATTATCAATGATGGCGTTACTTACAATACCTATTACCTATGCCATCTTAGAACTTCCCAAACTTATTATTAATAACGTAATTGATACAGATAATTATATTATTAATAATGCGCCACTAGAATTGACTCAAGTAAAATATCTGTTATTACTCTGCGGACTCTATTTATTAGCATTAATGGCTAATGGTGCGTTAAAATTTATACTGAATTGGTATAAAGGTGTTGTTTCAGAAGGTTTAGTTAAACGCCTACGGCTAGTCATATTTGGCCTGAAACGTAAAAGGCACATGCGAAAAAGTACAATGCATTTATCCCCCGTACTGCTACAAGAAGTCGAACCTATATGTTCTTTTTCGGGTGACTCAATCGTAGTGCCGTTGCTGCAAGGTGGTACTGCTCTTACCATCATAGCGTTTATGATGTTACAAAATATCGTATTGGGTGCCGCTGTCATGGCACTTTTACCGATTCAATTAGTCGTTATTCCAGTGTTTCAACGAAAAATAAACTTATTAGTCAAAAAGCGACTAATAGAAGTAAGGTCTTTGAATCTAATTATTAGTATGGAGGAAGGGAATTATGCTCATGCTGGCCAAATAGTAGTAAGAAAGTCATTTCATAACCTGTATTTATTACGAATGAAATTATTCAAGACAAAGTATTTAATGAAAGCAATAAACAATTTTATTATGAACCTAACACCCTTCTTTTTTTATACAGTTGGTGGGTACTTAGTAATAGAGGATAAATTATCCCTTGGTGCATTGGTGGCATCCTTAGCATCTTATAAAGATTTAGCGTCGACAATACGAGAGTTATTTATTTATTATCAATCGCTACAAGATGCTAGAACACGATACAGTGAAATGGTTAAGTATTTATTTAAATAGTTTATTCAGAATAAGCGGAGCCTTGAGGTTTACCCGCTTAAAATGTCAGCTCTAATCAAGTGACCAGGTTTATTGTGCTACTTCAAACAGGATAACTTCGGCTTGTTTGGATGTTTGGAGAGGAGTGTTTCCAATAATCAAAGAATGATATTAGAGGATATTATGACAATAAATTTTGATAATGCATTAGGTTTTCTTCCAAAATCCATTCAGATTCGAGCAGATAGGGCTGAAATATTGGCCAATAACATAGCCAATGCAGATACGCCAAACTATAAATCTAGAGATTTGGACTTTAGAGCGATGCTGGATGGTAAAATGAATAATGTACTAAAAGCAAAGACTACCAATGACAACCACAATCCAACGGTTATCCATCCTGATTTTGCAGCAGAGTTAATGTATAGGGTACCAACTCAGCCATCAGTTGACGGTAATACGGTGGATGTTCAAGAAGAAATGGCGGCATATGGTCAAAATGATTTGTCATATCAAACAACATTTCGATTGTTGGATGCGACATTTAAAGGCTTGAAGTTTGCAATCAAAGGGTCAAAATAAATGCGCTCAAACCTAAAAATAAATTTCATTGTCTGTTTCGTGCCAGGTCTAGACTTAGTGTAATGGGAGGTTGTGTCGCAAAGCTTGGCGAGTTACTGGATAATATCTGATTCTTTAGCGAACAATATAAAAGATTAGCTTTAAGTCGTGCCATTCGGCGAGTGCCACTTTCGCTGGATTTAATTAGTCCATATGATTAGAAAGAAACAGTTCTTTAATAATAAAATACCCGTTAACTAATTGAATATATTTTTTTAATGTTATCTACTGTTTGGGTGCCCCAGACTATTCCCGTTCAGAACAGAATCAGTGAAATTAAGTTTTAACATTCATCAGCTAACGCTATTAAATTATCAAATGCTGATTCACTATCATGAGCTTTTCCTGGTTCCATTGCAGCGATTCCTGTTGCTATTGCTGCGTTTAGTTGGCTTTGCTTGAATGCTTGGTAGGCTTCATATCCAATGTTTGATATTACGGCTACCACGGGCTTACCATTTAGTAAGACCCTGACTGGCTAAGTTTGAGCTTTTAGAATTAAATCACCGAATTCTCGTTTTGCGTCGGTTGCTGTAAGTTCCACAAATCACCTATTGAATTAATTATTTTGATCATAATTTATAAATCTGATGAAAAGGAAGCCTGAAATCCTCCTCGTTTAATATCTTGGCCATTCGGCAGGGATATCTATACCTCGTTAATACTTTGCCACAATCTATCACTGCGCTTCGTTACTTTAGCAAACTGCTTCGCCAGTAACGGTAATACAAAGCTTCATGCAGCTTCGTAGAAAAAGTGCGGGTCAAATCTTGATTTTTTGATTTTTAAAGAAAGAAGCAAAACCTTATCTCGTGGTGAATTCACGTCAAAGTAAAAACTGCAGACCAAAAAACTAGGAAAAACCTGTCAGATAACAGCTGAGTGGTTTGTGTTCATTAAGGATTAATATACAGAGAGTGTGTTACCTGCTAACTAATTGAATATATGTTTTTTTAATGTAATTGACTGTTTAGTTGTCCCAGGTCATTGCTTATTATTCCGCTAGTTAATTATATGATTACACATATAGTTTCAGTTAATATCTATGAATATAGACTTAACCTATTCATTTAAATAAATTTTTTTGAATCTAATATAGATGCTAAAACGTATTTATTTAGGTGGTAGTAACTGAAAAGGCTTACTCACTATTCAATTTAGCGGCTATGGAATAAATTCCATAGCCTTGTGCAGGCTATATACTGACGATTTAAATCGTCAAACCCGCGCATCGTCTAACGGTTTGCAAGAATAAAAAATATATTGGCACTGTGCTACGTACAGTTCTAGAAATTAAATTACACAGCCTTTATTCGTGTATGGAAATAATAAAAGGAAGAGAAATGAATAGAAAACTAATTACATCATCATTAATCCCATCTCTGCTTCTCACTGCGTTAGTTATGACTACTTCCGCGAAAGCTGAAGGAGTTTACATATTTGGTAATGTTAACTCTAGCAGTGTTGAACACTCAATTGAACGTAATTTAGGTTCTAATCCAGCTGCAATTTCGGGTGACTCAGGTGGCGTAAGTAATGTTCAAGATACTGCTTTTGCAGCGGGATTAGGTATTGGATATAAAATTGATCTCAATGAAGATCTGTATATTGCCGCTGAAGGTTTTTATGAAAAAAACAATAACTCAAGTAGAAATATTAACGGAGTTTTAGTAACTGATATTAATTTAGAATCAAGCTATGGTGTACGCCTTCTTGCTGGTGTGAATGTAAATAAAAAGTTTTCCGTATATGCTCACGGAGGATATACCGAGCTAGATTTTGATATTAGAAATTCATATACCTTCGCTCCGCCTGTTAAAACACGTTCGGAGTCAAAAGGGGCTTTCGCTTATGGTGTAGGTGCTGATTATAAAGTGAATGGTAACTACAGTCTTTACGCTCAATACTCCCAAATAGCTGATATTGATTTTGATGGAATACCTGAAGTAGCTGGAGGCACAGGTAGAATCAACCCGAATAAATTGGATCTTAGCCAGCTTACTATAGGTTTGAGATACGCTTTCTAAATAAAATGCACTCTGACCTAAACTGTTTCAAATAGACCCTTATGGGGTCTGTTTTTGCCCGTAACTTGTGAATAGCACAGATAAAGATTGTGTCGCAAAGTTTAAAATTAAGCTAAGAGCACTAAACTCTAGACGTGATTATGCGACAAGTTCTAGGAATGGATGATAATTCGATAGATCTGGATTTTTAAATTGCTTCTTTCGAAGCATATGAGCCATATTCTATCCCAGATAATGTTGCACTGGCTGAATGAAAAGCTTTAAAATTAATCATCGGCTTCGTTATTTTCTTGATGAAGCGGTGGTCTTGTTCGATGATATTATTTAAATACTTCACTCGTAATATATCGATAAAGCACGTGGTTCCGAAGAAAAATAGCAGAGTATTGATGTTCATTAAACCTGCATAGTTAGCCCCACTTTTATCAATGACAACTTTTTCAGGCATCCCATTATTTTCAATGGATTGCTTGAAGAACCTTGTAGCTGCTGCTTCGTCACGATTTGTAAATAGCATGAAATCTAAAGTAGCACCGAACTTATCAATCGCTCGATAGTAATAGCACCAGCGTCCTTTGACCTTAATATAGGTCTCATCCATTCTCCAAGAAGGAGACGTTGGTTTTCTCTTTTTCTTAGCAAGTTGAACAATGACTGGTGAGTACTTAACGACCCAGCGGTTCAACGTAGCATGATCAATATTAACAGCTCTTTCTTGTATTATATCTTCTAGATCTCGATAAGACACACCGTATCTGACGTAGAAGAACACAGCAAAAAGTATAACGTGTTTAGGGTAATGCATGCCTTTAAGGTCTATCATTTAGATGGGTTCATGAAAAGCCGAGGATTATGTATTAATCAGCGAAGCTTTGCGACACAACCAGTCCTTGGTATGATTATGGAAATATTAGGTTTGTTAAAGGCATTGAAAACTCACCTTGGAGGAAGTTCGTGCCTAAGGTATAACAAAGCGTTCAATGTTCGCCACTGGACCGCTAAAAGCGTTGCTTGCAACAACGCGCCCCATTAACATAGGCGTTATATTAAATAGGTAGTTAAAAATGGACAATAAACCAATTGTTTATGACAGGTTTTCTTGTAATAACTGTTCTGACAAAAGCAGTCTTGACTTCGACTTTACAATGGCTTTTCAGCCCATCATTAACTGTCAAACCAATGAAATATTTGGGTATGAAGCACTGGCTCGTGGTTTAAAAAATGAATCAGCCTTTTCAATATTATCAAAGCTCAACGATGAAAATCGTTATTTGTTTGACCAACTTTGTCGGGTTAAAGCGATAGCTTTGGCTTCCAAACTGAAACTTGAATCGGTGCTAAGTATTAACTTCCTCTCAAAGGCTATTTATAAACCAGAGCGATGCATCCGCACTACTTTAGAAGCCGCTAAAACTTATAATTTCCCAACAGAACATATCATGTTTGAATTTTCTGAATCTGAGCAAATTGAAGATACAAGCTTTGTTAAGGAAATAATCGAATGTTACAAGTCGATGGGTTTTAAAACCGCAATTGACGATTTTGGTTCGGGTTACTCTGGATTGGGATTGTTAGCTAATTTTCAGACGAATATAGTAAAGTTTGATATCGAACTTATTCGGAATATCGATCGAGATAAATCTCGACAATTTATAATTCAAAATTGTTTAAATTTATTCCATGATCTAAATGTTACTCCTCTAGCAGAAGGTATCGAGACAAAAGAAGAAATGGCATGGCTACGAGATGCTGGCATTGAGCTAATGCAAGGTTATTTCTTTGCTAAGCCTCTCTTTGAGAAGTTACCACAAGTTGATTTTAGTAACATTTAGTGCGGAAACTAAAATATAACAAGTCAATGTTACTGAAAGGCAACTGCTGGGCCAAAACCCGCCCATCAACTGCCTTCAGCAATATGAGGCGTTAAGTGATATCGGAAAACATGGAACTAGTTGCACCCTCAGAGAAATATCGTCAAAGTTACATTTCTTATGTTGAAGAACTTGGTAGCGAAGAACGCTACCCATTCACACTTGATTTGGTTATCAATAAATCTATATAGAGGGTAAACATGAGTACAACGGTTACATTTTTGGTTTTATATTTGATACCTATTCTAACTGTTGCAGGAACCTTCGGGACTTACATGCTTGCTTATGGTACCAGTGGGAATGACTTAATCCGTTTTGCTTTTATTGTTGTGATAATTGGTTTAATAGCATCATGTTATATAACTGTAATCTTAGTGTCTCAATTTTTATCTTCTGAGATTATTTATTCAGGTGTGATATTTTCAATATTAGGGTGCCTTTTCGAGTTTGTTGCCTTTTCTTTTTATCTGGTTATGTTTAAAGATGAACTTATGGGTAGGTTTTAAACTCCTTATATGTATGTCATTAAAACCACATAACAAATAAGGCGTTAGCTTCATTAGCTGCTAATTATATTTGGTAAAGTTTTATAGCTCTTAGGTGAATAAATGAATATTGTTGTAGATTTTTTTTCAAAATATTGGTTTCTATTTATACGCTTTTTTATATATGGCTTTACATTCTTTTCAATCTGTATCTGGTTTACTAGAGATTGGAGCGATTATGAAGAGCATGTAGAGCTTGGAACATTATTACTACGAGTAGGTGCAATGGCAAGTAAAGGCGGACTAATGACTTGCATTGCTTGTATGTCGGCAATTATCTTATTTAACTATTACAGAAAAGTGTTAGCGACAAAAAATGACTATTACCACTAGCGATATTGTCTGGTACATTATTTTTGAGGCAATTGGATATTTGTCAATTTTTTTGATGCCTGTAGCATTTGTTTTTATAAAAAAGGTAGCCTATAAAAAGAGATTTATATTTTCAGTTGTATTGTTGAATATTGTTACTCAAATTCTGCTCTTTCTAGTGTTTTTACCATTTTTTTGGTTTCTATTAAAGTTTGTACCTATATTGATCCCTCTTGGCTTTGATGCATTAGTTCCTATTGCTGGTTTTATTTCTTTTATATATGAATGGGGGTTAATTATTGTGTCTGCTTCTTTATATTTTGTATCTCCTTGGCTGGTACATCGGCGATATAAAATTTTTACTGAAGCGTTAGATTAAAGATTATAAAGCTAACAAAAACATAAATAGGAAAATTTTACGCTACGCATTTTGTGTACTTGCTACACTATAATTTTCCTATTATGTAAGCGTTATAAGTCATTATGAGCATTGAGGTAAATCCACCACCTGAAAACATCCCAATAATTTGGGGAGACTACAATGCTATTGGGTTAAGTGGTGAGAGTGACGATAACTGCATTTATTCGCTCCATAGAGAAGCACTCTCTGGGTTTAAAGCTGAAGAAGGAAAAGCCTTTTTTGTTTACGAAGACGATCTTGATGACAATGATCAACCAGAAATATTTGGCTATGTTTGTAAACTAGAAAAAGTAGCGTGGGCCACAGGAAATTGCTCTGCATCTCCAGCTGGCTTTGATCAGTCGCCAAGGTTCACCACAACTCTTCTCGTTAAGTAGTATGTTGAGGTTGGAATCAACCTGAACATCACTGGGGTATCCGATAAATACCGGCTTCCCCAGCTAATGCTCAAATCTTAGCAGTAATCTGCAAATTTAAATGCTTCACGATATCCAAACAGTGCCTGGCTGCCACCAGTGTGTAGGAAGACAATATTGTCATCTTTGTTGAAATGGCCTTTGCGAACTAAATCTATCAGACCTGCCGCGCCTTTTGCTGAATACACTGGATCTAATAAAATGGACTCGGTACGCGCGAATAGCTCAATCGCTTCTATTCCGCTCTTGGTAGGAATACCGTAACCTTCACCGACATAATCACAGTTGGCCACTACGTGCTCACGCTTAACAACACCTGGGATACCCAAATGCTCTGCGGTTTTTTCTGCCAAGCGAAATACATTGCCTTCTTGGAGCTCACGCGGAGCACGTACGCCGACTCCCAATACTGGAATAAGGCTATTAGAAGCAACGAGACCTGTCACTAAACCAGCCTGCGTACCAGCACTGCCTGTAGCGTGAACTAAAGTATCTATTCTAAGACCCATATCATTGGCTTGAGTAAGTAGTTCCAATGCCGCATTAACATAACCTAAGGCACCGATAGCATTCGAGCCGCCCCCTGGAATGATGTAGGGTGACTTGCCCTCTGCACGCAATTTATCAGCAAGCTGCTCCATCGCTTGATTCATATCGGTATCGGCTGGAAACTTAGTTAGCGAAGCATCAAACAACTGATCCATCAACACGTTACCGTTATAATTGTAATCTACATCTTTACTTCCAGTACGATCTTCCAGCAATATATGGCATTTCATACCCATTTTAGTAGCGATAGCCGCTGTCTGGCGTGCGTGATTAGATTGAGTAGCACCTTGTGTAATAATAGTATCGGCACCTTTTTCGATGGCATCACCCATCAAAAACTCTAATTTGCGGGTCTTGTTACCACCACCAGCTAGACCGGTGCAGTCATCTCGCTTGATCCATAAATTGGGTCCACCCAACGCTTTACTAAGATTCATCATTGGCTCTAACGGTGTAGAAAGGTGAGCGAAGTTCAGTCTGGGAAATCGGGAAAGATGCATTTTCAAAGTCCTTGTGGTTGTATGTAATTGCTAAAAGCTTACAGGAATCGATCGCGCTAGAACCAATGCGGATATGTTCGCTGCTCATCACTTATTCGCATGAGCGTTGTAATTATTTGTTATATATTAGTTTTTTTATTTATAGGATAGTTGTCTATGGACATTAAGTGGATGGAAGATTTTTTAGCACTCGTTAAACATGGCAGTTTTACTAAAGCTGCAGAAGTGAGAAATGTTACTCAACCAGGCTTCAGTCGCCGCATCCGTTCACTAGAGCACTGGCTGGGAGTTGATTTAGTCGATCGTAACGTTTTTCCTACTAAACTAACTAAAGCTGGTGAAGACAGCCTGCAGGGAATGCGCCACTCACTGAGCAGCATCTACGAATTACGCGCCAAACTACAAGAGAGCGCGGCCCACGAAAAAATGTTGATCTTAAGCACTCAACATTCACTAAGCATCAGCTTTTTCCCCAAGTGGTATCAAAAAGTCAAATCTGCTATGAATAATATTGGGGTCAGAGTGAATGCCAGTGACCTTCACGATTGCTTAGTCTCTTTCTTAGAGGGCCAGAGCGATTTATTACTCTGTTATTTTTCACCTGACATTTATCCGGAATTAGAGCGTTTGAATATCTCAGGATTGGAGATCGGCAGCGAATACTTGTTACCGGTATGTGCCTCAAACTCAGCACTTTGCAGCGCAGCTCCGGCTAATTCTTCATGTATCGAGATGGTTGGTTTTCCCAGTGAATCTTTCTTCGGCCGAATAATTAGGCAGCACTGCCTGCCCAAAATACCGGTTGAGCAACGTTTTAAACTCATCTGTGAAACGGCGCAGAGCGACAGTGTTAAAGGCATGGTAAGCCAAGGAATAGGTATGAGCTGGCTGCCGGCAACAGTGGTCGAGGAAGATTTGGCCAGAGGCGAGCTAGTGCAAATACCAAATTTGCCAACTTATGAGATGAAAGTCATGTTATATCGACAGGCAACGGCACGTACACCTGAAGTCGAAAAGCTCTGGCAAAGCCTGTCACAAGAAAAATATTAAGCTAGTGCTTAACGAACAGTCTTTGAAGCCATTCACAATATGATTTATTGGTGCAGTTCTTGCGCCATTTCTAGAGAAGTTTTCAAAACCGCCTGCTCACGTTCCGAGCGCGCACTATGGTGATAGTAGAGTCGAATATCAAATTCTATATCCCAGTGCTCGTCTCCCGCTCTACAGAGTTTACCTTCACTGAGTTCGCTAACGATCGAAGATAGCGGCAACCAGGCAAACCCCAATTGCTCGCTAATCATAGACTTCAGCATATGAGAGAAAGCATTTTCGTAGCGCCGCGACAAATAGCATTGATGATCTTTATCCTGCATCATCTGCCCAACAGCCTTGCCAAACAGTGAGTCGTGCGTATAGGCCACAAAAGGAATTGGATTTTCGGGGCTTCCTGGCAGTACAAAGGAGGGCTCACGTGTATTAGCTTTCGGTGCACTGACCGGTATCAGGCGATCTTTACCAATCATTGTGTAAGAAAATTTTTTCTCATCAATCGGCAGACTTACCTTATC
>JBALXS010000222.1:0-5376 GCA_036960485.1 Oceanospirillaceae bacterium | reverse complement strand
CGAAAAACATATTAAGTAGGATTAGCAGTGCGGCCATAGGGAAAACAGCAATAAATAGGTTGTCCACTTTCTGGCGGAAACTGCTTATCAATAAGACGAGTGCTACTAGCCAGCTAACTAGTGAGCCACTAGTAAAAATACTTAAGTTTAACCCTTGTTCCAAGTGTAAAGAAGATTGCAGTATAAAGGTGTGCATAATAATAGCGATAATAGCCAGTATTCTGCTGGTGTTTTTGTGTACGTTAAACGAAGTACTCGTCTCATTTGTTAATTGTAAATATTGGATAGTTGCCGATGAACAATATAACAAGACTGTTATTATTACAAAAACCATTAACATGCGTGTCTCCTTGTGGGGCGCTATTTTGCCATAAATTAGTGATCGATTATAGATAAATAATGGCTCTTTTAAGCTAATTTATAATTTAGTTTTCAAGTAAAAATAGTTAAGGGAAAATAAAGGTGAATAAGCAGAGTTTAGAGCGAAATAACTAAAGTATTATTATCGAAACTAGCCGCTGGTTTGTTCCTAAATAGTTAATTCTGGTGTCTGTAATTAAGTGATGATTCTAAGAAGTATGCAGGTAAGAGTGATTAAGCGTTATCTGTGAATTATAAGAAATTGCTTAAAAATTCATGCAAATATGAAATGCTGTAGAAGAATAGTGTTTACTTGAGTTACAATGCCGCCATTATAAGTGTTAAAAAACATACGAAACATAACCTAGAGCCTTGAGCTAAAATAGCAGGTTTTGTTCATAGTAAAAGATTTTAGAGGTAAGCATGTTCGAGAATTTATCAGAACGACTAACGGGCACCCTTAAAGCAGTAACGGGGCAAGCTAAGTTAACAGAAGACAATATTAAAGGTACTTTGCGTGAAGTGCGTATGGCGCTGTTAGAAGCGGACGTTGCTTTACCTGTTGTTAAAGAATTTGTAAGCGGTGTAAAAGAGCGGGCAATAGGGCAGGAAGTTTCTGCTAGTTTAAAGCCAGGCCAGGTTTTCGTTAAAATAGTTAACGAAGAACTGATTCGCATCATGGGCGAATCAAACTCAAGCTTAAATCTTGCGGCCACACCACCAGCCGTCGTGTTGATGGCTGGCCTGCAAGGTGCGGGTAAAACCACAACAGTTGCAAAGCTGTCGAAAATTTTAAAAGAGCGAGAAAAGAAAAAAGTACTGGTTGTTTCTGCAGACGTGTATCGTCCAGCGGCGATTAAGCAGTTAGAAACGTTAGCTGCAGAAGTAGGAGTTGACTTCTTTCCATCAAGCGAAGAACAGCGGCCTCTTGATATTGTTAACAGCGCTCTTGAGCACGCAAGGTTGCAGCATTTTGATGTTCTATTAGTTGATACTGCTGGTCGTTTAGCGGTTGATAGCGAAATGATGGCTGAAATAAAAGAGCTGCACACTGCTATTAACCCAGTTGAAACCTTGTTTGTCGTTGATGCGATGACCGGGCAAGATGCAGCCAACACTGCTAAAGCTTTTGGGGAAATACTGCCGCTAACAGGTGTGGTGCTTACTAAGGCAGATGGTGATGCACGTGGTGGTGCCGCATTATCGGTTAGGCAAATAACCGGTAAGCCAATTAAATTTATTGGTACAGGTGAAAAAATTGATGAGCTTGAATCCTTTCATCCAGATCGCCTAGCTTCTCGTATATTAGGTATGGGCGACGTGCTTTCTTTGATTGAGGAAGCAGAGCGTAAAATAGATAAGAAAAAAGCAGAGAAATTTGCCGATAAAATGACCAAAGGTAAGCGTTTTACCTTGGAAGATTTTAGAGAGCAAATTCAGCAGATGGACAACATGGGCGGCATGATGTCTATGATGGATAAAATGCCAGGCATGGGGCAAATGGTACAAGCAGCGCAAGCCACTCAAGCTGAAAAAGGCATGGGTAAGCTTGTGGTTATGATTAATTCAATGACTCAAAAAGAGCGCAGAAATCCTGATATTATTAGTGGCTCGCGTAAAAAACGCATAGCGACAGGCTCTGGTACCCAAATTCAAGATGTTAACCGTTTGTTAAAGCAGCATAAGCAGATGGCAAAAATGATGAAAAAGGTTTCAGGCAAAGGTGGTATGATGAAAATGATGCGCGGCATGAAAGGTATGATGCCTCCCGGAATGGGCGGTGGCGGTGGTTTTCCTCCTGCACGATAATTGCGCAGTACTGACAGTCCTTGCTTATAACAGTTGCTCAGCACTGTTGTAAGTACGGGGTATAAGTAAAAGTTGTAAAGATCACGGCGATATGTATCGTTTTGATTCTAGAAGAAATTACTTTGTAATTTTTTGTGCGTCACGCCTATCACCTTTCCCGTATTCTATCATCACTGTGTGATGACTCTTTGTTTAATCATATCGCTGTTTTATGTGATCCTCTGCTCTACGTTATTTCCTATTTTAAGTGCGTTGATGTCTATTAAAATTCATCAGGCATTTAATTGTTATTAGAACTTCACTTTTTAAGTTGAATCACGTAAAATCCGCCCTCGGAAAAATATTGTCTTCTTGTGTGAAGGCACCGTTCTGATTTGAATGTTTATTTGCAAAAATATGAATTTAGGTTGGGAAAATTAACGTTGGGTAATATTAACGCCCACGCAATATATAAAGGATCACTTATGGTCACTATTCGTTTATCTCGTGGAGGCGCTAAAAAGCGTCCATTCTATCATATTGCTGTTGCTGACTCGCGTAATGCACGCGATGGTCGCTTTATTGAGCGTCTAGGTTTCTTTAACCCTATCGCCCAGGGCCAAGAAGAAAGCTTACGTATCAGCTTAGATCGTGTTGAATATTGGATGGGCAAAGGCGCTCAACCATCAGAGCGTGTTGCTCAACTGATCAAAGATGCGAAAAAAACAGCTTAATTGTCTGTCCTTAAAGGTTCTCAATGAAAACTTATAAAACAGAAGATCTGACAATTGTCGGTCAAATTACTTCGGTATACGGTATTAAAGGATGGCTGAAAATCTATTCTCACACGGAACCGATGGAAGGTATTCTTGACTATAAGCCCTGGTTAATCCAGCGCAATGGTCAATGGGTACCTATTGATGTTGAAGTTTCTAGAAAACACGGTAAGGGCTTGGTTGCCAAGCTGGAAAAAGTAGACGATCGTGATATCGCTCGTCAGTACTGTGGTGCTGATATAGCGGTTGAACGTTCTGGATTGCCCGAATTAGAAGTAGGGGAATACTACTGGAGTCAGTTAGAGCAATTAACTGTTTATACCTTGTCTGGTGAAGAGCTAGGCAAAGTAAGCCATCTGATTGAAACAGGATCGAATGATGTACTTGTGGTAAAAGGTGATAGTAATAGCATCGATTTACGCGAGCGCATGGTTCCTTACTTGCCAGATCAAGTGGTTAAAGAAATTAACTTAGAAGAAGGTACTATGCGGGTCGATTGGGACCCTGAGTTTTAGGCTATGTGGTTTGGTGTAGTTTCTTTGTTCCCAGAAATGTTTGAAGCGATTACTCGTTTCGGCGTCACTGGCAGAGCATTAAAGCGTGGTTTAATCGATATCAATTGCTGGAATCCTCGTGATTTCGCGCATGATAGGCATCGCACAGTGGATGATCGTCCATTTGGCGGAGGCCCTGGAATGTTGATGAAAGTTCAGCCATTAAAAGATGCAATACAAGTTGCTAGGCAAGCGGCTCCAGGGGAAGCTAAAGTAATTTACCTTTCACCCCAAGGTCGTAAGCTAAATCATAAACTAGTTACAGAGCTCGGATCGTTCGAAAGTTTAATATTGGTTGCAGGGCGCTATGAAGGTATAGATGAGCGCTTGATAGAATCGGATATTGATATGGAAATTTCTCTTGGAGATTTCGTATTAAGTGGTGGTGAATTACCTGCCATGACAGTGATTGATGCAGTTGCAAGACTAGTACCTGGTGTACTGGGTCATGCTAATTCTGCAATAGAAGACTCTTTTGTAGAGGGGCTTTTAGATTGTCCGCACTATACGCGACCAGATGTTTTCGATGATAAGCAAGTACCTGAAGTGTTGCTCAGTGGAGATCACGCAAAAATCAAACGCTGGCGTTTGAAGCAACAATTGGGAAGAACCTATACTAGGCGTCCCGATTTGTTGAATGCGTTAGATCTTAACAAACAAGAGCAGCAGCTATTAGAAGAATATATCTGTGAAACTGAAAAGTTACACAGTTAACATTAGGAGCTACGCATGAGCGGTAAGAACTCTATTATTCAGCAGATTGAAGCTGAACAGATGTCAAAAGAAATCCCTACATTTAACCCAGGGGATACAGTTATAGTTAAAGTACGTGTTGTTGAGGGAACTCGCAGCCGTCTACAAGCCTTCGAAGGTGTTGTGATTGGTGTTCGTAACCGCAGCTTAAACTCTGCATTTACAGTACGTAAAATCTCTCACGGTGTTGGTGTTGAGCGTACTTTCCAAACGTTTAGTAAGGTCGTTGAAGAGATCGAAGTTAAGCGTCGTGGTGATGTTCGTCAAGCTAAACTGTACTACTTGCGCGAGCTAAGTGGTAAGTCTGCACGTATTAAAGAAAAATTAGGTTGATATTTTATTAACCCAGTAAAAAAGACGGTCTAGACCGTCTTTTTTTTGGCCTGCGATTATTGAAATCAAATAACTTTTCGTTTTTAAATATTTTTGTGACTGTAAGAGGAAATGTATTGTAGTTGCTATAATATTTGTATACAACTATAGGGATTTACGAGTTTCTTCACTAATAAACTTAGATTTGGCCGTTATTTGATAGCTGTGTGGCACCGCCAAATTTTTATAAGTCAATGGATGGGTAGAGATGTTTAGAAAAGCAGTATGGTTTTTGTTGTTGGTGTTGTTTCTGCTTGGAGCCCTTGTGGGTGGTTATTACTTTTATCAATACAAAACTAAGCAACTTATTGTAGAGCTGATAGAGCAGTTTTCGCCAATTGCAGATATTAGTGTTAATCAAATCAATGTAGATTTAGAAGGAAAGGCTGAGCTAATAGGAGTGAAAATATCTCCGCTGGGCTATGAGGATGAAGTGCTTATAGACCAAATTGATATTATAACGGGTGATGTTTGGTCGCCGCTTGCTGCCAATACTTGGTTTAAAGACAGTCTTCCACAGAATTTGAACTTACAACTTTCTAGTATTATCTTTAATCTGGATGCTGACTTCTTTGACAGCAACGAATTTTCAAGTAAACAAGCGACTATTCAAAAAACTATCTGGGGGCTGGCGTGTGCAGAAGAAGTCAATTTTGTTTCATTGGCGCATAGTTTAGGCTTAGCAAAACTACAGATAGATTCTCAAATCAAATTACAAGCCACTAATGCAAATAGAGAGCTTAGAGTGGCGGTTGCTTTTAATGCGCCAGGTT
>JBALXS010000221.1:0-5392 GCA_036960485.1 Oceanospirillaceae bacterium | reverse complement strand
CTAATTTTAAAGGCTTTACGCATATGGCCTGTGACACGGGTGAAATACAAGGCATTTCGGGTGAAAATAGTCAATTGGGTTCTTCCGGGTTTGGTAGTTTTCAATGTGGTGAAAAGATAGCGTCTGTAGTACTTTATTATAGTGATTTTGGTCCTTCAAGTGGTAAGTCGCCTGTACGTTATTCTTGCTCTAATAATGGTGGTTATATTCGTCCTGGTCATGCCTTGCTTGCATTACTTGAACGACGTTATGAGGAAATAACAGTAACTGGGGTTACGATTATTGAAGCTCCAGGAATAAGTGCAGAAAGACTTAAGGAAGAACAAAGTGTAGCCCTAATCGATGTAGGATTGATCACTGATGATAACGCTGGAACAAAAGGCACCGTAAGTATATCTCCTGAATCTGTAGGTGGTAATTATTATCGATGGACTGACGAGGTAACAATTACCGCAACACCAGATAGCGGTTCTGATTTTATTGGTTGGACTGGCGCTGATGCAGATAGATGTGGTGTGTCACCGGTATGTACTTTTGTACCAGGAATTGTTGATAATTTGAGTATACAAGCTCAATTTAAAATTAAGCCTATTTTGACAGCGATTGCGAGTGGAGGTGAAAGCTCAATTAATATAAGTCCACAAGGGGAAGCCTGTTCTAATACTACACTCACTAACTGCTTTGTTTATTCGACAGGTAATATTGTTACGCTAACACCAGTAGCTGGACCAGGGCGCGTTTTCTCAGGTTGGGGCGGAGATATAGATTGTAAAGATGGTTCGGTAACCATGTCTGAGCATCTGACTTGTAGAGCAAACTTTAAACGAACTAACTACGAGTTGAACATTGATCAAAGTGCTGGGACTGAAATTACAAGTAACCCTGATGGAGATATAAACTGCGGAACTGAAAACAATTGTAGTAAGACTTATCAGGTAAGTGATGGTGAAAAAACGGTAACTTTGAACGCAACAATTGATCCGGGTTGGGCCTTTGTTCGTTGGTCTGGCGTTTTCGATTGCTGGGATGAAGACGAAGGCGATAATGATCCGCTAAGTGCTCGAGTGAAAGTTGGTTCTAAAGACGTTAATTGTAGTGTTATTGCTGTACCAGAAGGAACAGAATATGCATTAACAGTAGAGAAAATCGGTGGTGGTTCGGTTACCGCAGTAGCAGATGACACATCGCTTGATTCATCGGGTATAGATTGTTCTCTGAATGCTTGTTCGCAGAATTATCTTGTCAATAACCAAGTTACATTAACTGCGAAAGCAAGCAAAGGCTCTGAATTTATTGGCTTCTCAATTCCTGAAAGAGATAGAGACCGCTTTTATAATCCAAATAATCATGCGTGTACAGATGGCAAGGTATTTATGGACGACAATCTAAATTGTGTCGCTTCGTTTAGATCTAAAGTTCTCGTCGTCAAAGGTACTAACAGTAATGAAAGTAAGGAACAGAATCCGTTAATTGGCGTGTTGCGGAATCAAGACTTGGTGGATTATGATATTTGGGATGTAAAGAACCCAAATCAAGGTGATAACTCAGAAGAGAGTGTCAATGTTAAGCGAGTTGAGCCAGTACTAGAGGATTTGCAAAAATATGGCCGGGTTATTTGGTATACCGGTGATACATATGATGGAAAGGACTCATTCTCTCCTGCTGCTGGTCCTAGTCCGGCTGCAGAGGGTGCATTAGCTGAGTATCTGGACGGCGGTGGTTGTTTAATGATGAGCAGTCCTAATTACTATAAAGACCGTGGTTTGACGCCATTTATGCAAAACTATTTAGGCGTAAGTGCCGTCACCGAAGATGCAGTGGAAACACATGTTAAAGGTACTGGTGACGTCTATTTAGGTTTCAGCGAATTGACTACCGGTTTTGGTGGGGGAAGCAATGTAGGGTTTTTCGGTATTAAGGATCGTGTTTCAGATCCAGATATCAGTGACGTCTTAACACTTAACCCTAACGTTCCTGGCAGCAATACACTGTTTACATATCGAGCCGGTGAAGGTACTGCTGCCGTAGCAGTTGATAATGGTATTTTCCGTAGCGCATTTCTTGGCTTCCCTTTCGAAGATTTACCCAGTGGTAATGCTCAAAATAATACGATGCGAGCCTTCCTTGATTTCTGTGGTCAGACAGAAAGTGATGATCCACTAGAGGTCAACGATGATTTCGAGACTGCCGCAGAGCAACAGGGAGCAGTATCGTTAGAGGCACTCAAAATATTGCAGCAAAATGAGGATTATTTTAAATGGATATCTCTCTGGTCAGCTGATGCGAGTATTGGTATCTCTTTTCAGCATGAAACAGGTGATCTTACTCTAGAGGTTTACGATGAAAACCAGCTACTTATTGGTAGCTCGGATACTCAAAATGATAATGAGACCATTGTGATTCAAGATGTCGATGCGGGTAGCACTTATTATATTCGTGTTTATGGCGTTGATGGCAGCGTGTCTAATGTTTATGACCTAGGCATTACCCAGCTTGGTTTAAATGATATTGATCATGACGGCGTTCCTGATGAGGATGATGCCTTGCCTTATGATCCTTTAGAGCAAGCAGATGCAGACGCAGATGGTATCGGTGATTTCGCTGATACTGATGATGATAATGATGGATTGCCTGATACTTATGAGGTGCTTAACGGTTTAGATCCATTATCTGCATCAGATAAAAATCGTGATCCTGATGGTGATGGCTGGGGTAATCTTGATGAATATAACTTTAATTCTGACGTGAATGTTTCAAATTCTGTTCCATTAAGGTTTATTGGTCAAACTGACGTCGAACTAAACACTCAAATAGTCTCTAATACTATTACTGTTGATGGTATAGATGATGAGTTTTCTGTGAGGGTGACTGGTACGGATTCTTCAAGTGAATACGAAGTAAATGGCAATGGTATCTGGTTAAAAGAGGCTAGCACGGTCGCGAGGAACGCTACGATTAGGGTTCGACATATCAGCTCATCAGCTCTATCTACTACCATAGATTCATATTTTACTATGAATAGTATTAGCGCTACCTTTAGTTCGATTACATCAGCTGATGCCATAATCCCATTTGATTTTAGCTTTATTGGTCAAAGGGATAATCCAGTTAGTAGCTTAGCTATCTCTGAGGCTATTACCGTCGCTATCAATAAAAGCACTCCAGTTGCCATTTCAGTGAGTGGCGGTGAATATGAAGTGAATGGCAACGGTACTTGGCTTACTGCCAATGGCGCAGTAAGGGAGAATGATACGGTTAAAGTACGCCATACAACCTCTTCATCTACATCTACAAGCGTAGATACTGTGTTGAGCATTGATGGTGTGAGTGCAACCTTTAGCTCTCTTACTACCTCTTCACCTGTAACACGCATTGTTACACGCGCTGAAATCTCCCAAGCGATCTTACAATCTATCGAAGGGCTTGGTTTCACTGGACCCACTGGTTCGGTTTATTCTGATGTGGTTGCAACAGATTTTAACGCAAGTTGGATAGAAAAGCTGGAATCTGAAGGGATTACAGAAGGCTGTGCAACTAATCAGTTCTGTCCTAATATGGTTGTAACCAAAGAGCAATTAGCGAAAATACTACTGAAAGCTAAACATGGCTCAACTTACACTCCTGATGCAGCGACAGGAGTGTTTGCTGACGTTTCAAGCACCGATGCTTATGCAGGCTGGATAGAAGAGTTGTTTAAGCAGGGTATAACAGAGGGTTGTGATGCCAATAACTACTGTCCTAATGAACTGGTTAATTTGGCAACCTTTACAAAAATGCTCGACAAAACATTTCAAGCACCGGTGATTGAGCCTTAACCAACCGTGAAATTTAAAAATACTATCCATGATGTTCTGCAAGCTAAATGTGGGGGCTGTCATAATGGCGGTAACGCCTTGGCGTTTGCTGCGCTTCCAATAAGCACTCCAGCTTCGTTAGGTGAATATAATGAAGTAAAAGATCGAACTAGCTTGAGCGATCCCGCCAATAGCCTGTTATTGTTTAAAGCTATTGGTCTTTCACATCCCTCGCCCTTAGTTAATTCTGGGCCTGATTACGATCTGATTTTAGAATGGATTAATGATGGCGTTAATTATGAATAAACAAGCTTTTTGGATTGAAGAACTCTCAAAGCAAGTTAGCAAAGTATGTGCAAGCACTCATAGTCAGTTTCGACCTCAAGTCAGAATAAGTTACATTACATGATTAATAAAAGACTCACATTAGCTTCACTACATGATTAATAAAAGACTCACATTAGCTTCACTACCCAAGCTAACTAAATTTCTGTCTGTAGTTCTACTGAGTACGCTTGTATTTTTGGTTCCTAATCTGTCATGGGTAGCAAGCCCGTAAGATGAAGTAATGATGCGTGCGGAAATATCCAAACCTTTATTACTGGCAATTAAGGGTTTCGGCTATACACCTGATCCGGCAACTGGAGGGACTTACACAGATGTGCAACCCGGTGACTTTAATACCGACTGAATTGAACAATTAGAATTTGAGGGTATTACCGAAGGATGCTCAAGCAATCATGTTAGTGCGGATATGACTGTTACTATTAAAGGTTTGAAACTATGATGCTTAAAATATTACAAACTTCTTACAACATAGGTGATACCGGCCTCCGCTGGAGGTATCGTATTCCACGTCACTGATGGTGGTTTACACGGTCTGGAGGCAGCGCCAGACAGTCATTTCGGAGCATATAATACGCCATTTATTGTGACAGCTTGTGGCGCATCCTCAGCAGCAGTTGCGGCAAATTATGAATGGTCTGATGGTCAAACCGGTGGATTCTTGCCCAACAAGGAAGAGTTACCCCTGTTATACGCGCAGAAAGACGTTGTGCGTGGTTTTGCTAATGGACCCTATTGGAGTTCCTCGAAGTACGGTAGCCGCAACGCGTGGCTCCAGTCCTTCAACCTTGACTACCAGTTCCTCGGCAATAAGGACGGCGCATTCAGAGTGTGTGTTGTTCGGGCTTTTTAACTATTTATCCCTTTAACGATTTGTTTTCACTGCGAAGCGGTCGATCTTGTAGGCATCACAATTGACAATCGACAATGGCCTCGGATGGCACGACACTAATGGGTGTCAAGCCAGCTTGGGTCCAGCGTTGCCAACGTATCACATAGTCACCAAGAATCGCATCCCTATCGGGGTGCGTTTTCTTTTGCTCATAAAGCCAGTGCATCTATTTATATTGACGTGATCTAGGTTAGTTTAATTGAACAGATTGCTAAAGCAGGTTTCTCAAAAAACAGTCATCAGAGTATGATTGAAGTACTACTCTCTGGTTTACCTCATGGTAAAAAACCCACCCCCATTAACCTAAAAAAGTATTTCCAAATTAGCATTCATATCACTCAATGAAGCATGCTTTAAGACC
>JBALXS010000220.1:0-5447 GCA_036960485.1 Oceanospirillaceae bacterium | reverse complement strand
GATGTTGACTGTATGCCAATCGCACCGTCACCACTTAGTAGATTTGATAGCTTTGCGTAAAAGTAACTACTGTAAAGCTTGTTTAGATCGGGATGATTCGGATCAGGTAAATCTACAATAATTGCATCATATGTTTTACCTTCATTACTCAACTGCTCGACGATATTAAATGCATCGCCTTGAAGGTAGGTGAGACGCTCATCATTTAATGCATTAGCATTTAAGTCTGTTAACCTCTTGTTTAGATAATCAGGTGACGTCTTGTCTTTGCCTCTAAACATTGAAATCATTGCTGAGTCTAAGTCTACCAACGTTATGCTATCTGGATTCCACTTGAAAATTTCTTTTGCGGCTAAGCCATCACCACCACCAATCACTAAAATGTTTTTATGGCGTGCGGAGGCAAGCATTACCGGAACCACTAGAAAGCTATGATATGCAATTTCATCAGCGCTCGAAAATTGTAAGTTGCCATTGATATATAAGTTGATGATAGAGCCCGATGCTTTAGACGCTATACGCTCGGTCACTACAAGATTTTGATAAGGAGTACTCTTACTATGAATAACTTTATCTTCATACAATGTGTTGTTGAGCTTATCAATCCAGGCTGCCCCATTAATGGCTACGAGTGTTAACGCGACTAATGTTGCTAGCTTTAAAGCAATCAAGAAGATGGCACCCTTGATTCGCTTATAAAACATAACTAAAAATATTGAGCCCAATGTTAAATTTAGCAATGCTGTAAATGCTGCAGCCAAGGTAATTGGCATATGTAAGCAGACAAGCACAAATACCGCTGCACCTATACCACCACCAACATAATCAGCTCCATAAATTGTGCCGGCGTTATGATCTACCTTGGCGCTATAGATATCTTCTCGAATTCGAGCAATAAAAGGAATTTCCATACCGACTAACAAGCCGACGACAAAACCCGTAATGTAGGGGAATGCAGCGGATATTTGCTGCAGTACAAAGACAATACCACCATGCACTCGCACCGAATCATCTAAACCGAACGAATTATGTAGCTGCAAAGGCAGTACATAAGCTATTGAGAAAACACATGCCATTGCAAGAACGGCGGTGCCTCCGATCAATGCGATAATTGCCTCTAGCCAAGCAAAGCCACTGTAAGGACATTTAATAGTGCGAGAGTAGAATGCACCCACGCCCATTGCACAAACCATTATCCCAATTATTCCATAGACCGCTGTATCTACTGAACCGGTTATACGACCTGCATAATGTGCGACAATATACTCATAGATCATTCCGCAGCCAGCACCAATCGTCATGATCGACAACAGTAGAACGTCCTTTAAAGTAACATTCATCTCAGCTCCATTTTTAGTAGATACTGCCGACATGTTGATGCCTTAAAGTAAGTAGGTAAGCGTTAGTATTGCAATGCCGATAAATATCATCGCTTCAATGAAAGCTACGCCAATATTTCCTTGCTGGTCCACTTCTTCTACTAAGTTGATCTTAGAAAGAATGATGGGTGTGACAAGCTTGTAAATAATCCATACAAGAAGCATCACGCCAAGACCAAAGACTAACCAAGTAATGGCGATATTTAACAATAATGTATTTGAATACACTACCAGAGATGAAACACCCTTAACGGCAATGGCGGTGCCAATTACTTGACCCGCATACCGAATAGCGATCGCAATATTATTTTCTTTAATGGCATCTACCCATTTTTTTCCAGCGTTACGTTTAGCGTAAACAGTTGAGCGAATAACTGTTACTAACGTTAAAATAATCAAGGCGCATACGAAGACAATACTAACAGGTAATAAAGCGTTTAATGTGCTCTCTTCTGACCAATAGATGGCTGATCGAATGATCATCGCTATAGCGACTAAATTGACACCACTGACAATTGCCGCAGCCATATTGCCATTTTTGATTTCATCGAGAAGTGATACGCCTCTTACAACTAATTTGTCCTGAACCAGAAACCCTATTTTAAGCATCACTATGCCAGCCAAACCAAATGCTAGTATTGATACAAACTCGTTTTGCAACGATGCCTGGGCGTCACCAGAAATTGCGCCTGACATTACCAATAATAACGATAATAGACCTGATCCGATTAACACACCAAAAGCATAATTATCTTTCTTATCTAGCTCATCTTTTGCATTGACTCCAATTAATAACGCTGCACCGTACCTAAAGCCAATGATGGCTAATAGAACCATGCCGACATTCATTAGTGTTACTGCTAGTTGCCATGTGAACATATGTTTCTCCAAATAAATTATTATCTTGTGTGTGTTATTTGCCGCCCGAGCTATAACTACGTGACGAGCTGGAACCTGATCTTGAGCCGTAACTAGAACTGAATGCCGATTTGTTGCTTGTCGGTCTATTCCCGTAGCTACTATTCGAAGAGCGAGTGTTACTGTTATAACTGCTTTGAAATTTGCTCGGCGACTTGATTGAAGACTTTAACGTCGTATTTTTAGAATATGGACTCGAGAATGTCTTTCCCTTCGACTGAAAGTTTTTTCGCTCACGCGTGAAGGCATTGTTCGAATTAGTTGCTTGTTGTTTTGAGGTGTAATGAGCACGACCACGATCCGAATAATAACTAGGTGTACGGTTATCAGACCAGCGTCCATAACTGACAGGACTCGAAAACAATCTAGACATAAATGCATACTGACCATAAAAAGCCCAAAAACTGCTGCCCGAACTGTTTTCATTCCATCGGCCGTAATTCGGATTGCCCACTAACTCAGAACCAGGGGTTGTACCTTTGGGCGCCTCCCCTTCTACCCCATCTTCTACCTTAGATAGCTTACCGTTCGACAAACCCGCTAAAACATTAATAGGGTCTGAAAGCATTAAATTGAAATTACCGGGAGCAGCGGCTGTATTGATGGCGTTGAGTTCGCCTGCTTGATCAAAAAACTGAGCTTTGACATCACCCTTGATCGCAGCGAAGCCATCGGCTACTTTTTTAGTCTCACTTAGTCTTGTCACTAGGGATTGATAAGCCGGGCCCTTTACAGTTCCATTGACTTTTAACGCATTCGCAAGCCCTCTCATTTCCGGGTTATTTGTCGATATACTGTCCGCATAACTATTTAATATAAGCGCATTAGGTATACGACTTTGCCCTAGATGATAGGCAAGATCATCAACCGACTGGTTAACAATTCGGTTCGCTGTCTTTAGCTGATCGGCATACTTTTCCGCAGCGCTAGGACCGCAAGCCATAAGGACAGTCGAGATCCCAACAACTAGTAATATTTTTAAATAATTTGACATATAAGTTCCTATCACTCCGTAACTGTTTTACTTCTTTTAAAATTTGTAGTGTTTAACCACCACACCACAATTTGAATTTTAACTTGATCATCTCAAATAACTTGGCTCTTTCAACTTACCCTTTACATCAAGCTGCTCAATAATATGAGCATGCACTGTTGAGATTGTTATTAATTTGAATTTAGACTAAACAGCTTCGCATGGGCCGCAGCTTACTTTATTGTCACCCCAAAAATAGGGGTCCGGAATACCGTAACGTTGCCTGTACAATTCTTCTATTTTTGTGTGCTGGTGCTCGTTTTCTTCAGCATCAGGTAAGGGCTCGTGATGAATTAGTCGGCCAAATTGACTTTGGCATAATTTCTCATATGATCTTGTGAACAGAATGATCTCATGCCAAACCATACCTACTTTTATTGAAGGAGTTACTGACCTCTTGCTAGAGGCGCAAATATACAAATATTTCACCGTTTCAACTAAGCCCCTAATCGCGACATCACGACCCACATCTAAAGCCTTTTGAACCTTTAATACTAGCTGTTCATTATCCTCAATAAGCTCTTCAACTATTAGTGAAGGAACTGTCTTGTTCTTCGCTTGCGCATAAGCTTCGCCACGCTGAAGGAGTTTTATAAAAAGCTCTCCCTCACCTTTAGCCTCAACCAGTACATCAATAGCTTTGTGGATGTCTACGTCACCGCACATGAAGATATCAAATGCCGCATAATTAATTTCCGGCCACTGGTGTACACTAAGATGGCTTTCTTTTAAAACGACAGTGGCCGTGTAGCCGCAACCTTTTCCAAATGAATGGATATTCTTCTCAAGAACTGTTGAACCTGCTGCAAGTGCAGCCTTTACCATAAGGTTCATTAATGGCTCACTTTCTAACAACGATAAGGAACCATATGCTTCAATGATTGCGTGTCTACCTTTCATACTTAGCTCTTTTTTAATAGGCCTCACTCAGTCTTATTTAGTATTGTGATTAAGTGGTTCGTTACTCAAAAAAATACGCTTTAAGTCTTGCCGAAAATCGGAGTGATGTCGCTCGTCGGCGTTCCCATTTTGATTTCGGTGTTATTCTTTTTATAGCCTTGCACTTACGTATAAGCCTTCTATAAAAGGCTTATACGCAAAAATAATGCAATGTTGATGTAATGGATGCGTTTGTCAGAATATCCGCTATAGATTAATTTGAAGATGTAAGAAGACTGAAGTTAAAGACTTGATGTACAAACTAACAAGTACACAATTTTGAAAAACTGAACTAGCCACAAGCAACATATATCTTGCAGCATCAAAGGAGAGATTGCTGAAATGAAATAATCGGTGTTTCTATATATCATTAATACCAAACTATACCTTGATGGCTGGGTTACCCGGCCAATTGGTCTTTACAACACTACACTTTCATCACTTTATCTCCGTTATCTCCGTTATCGAGTAGCCTGCTTTAAACTTGAAATTGACCGACGAGATCAGCAGCGACTATCTTTGAAGATTTCAGGATATTGTCTACCTGCCCTAAACTTCTGTTCTATTCTTAAGTGACCGGTAAATCAATAAAGTACCTTAGCATATTTAGCCTTTAAATTATTCCTCACTATGAAGCTTTAATGCCAGATATGAATCTTTATTACTCCGTGATGATAGAGTTATCATTAACGCTGAAGTGTCTGCTCAAACTATTTGGGCACTTAAGAAAAGTCGCCGAGCTGCGATTGTATAATTGATAGTGCGACTAAGGGCGCCGTTTCTGCTCGTAATATGCGCGGCCCTAGTTGTATCGACTTAAATTGATGGACATGAGCTGTGGCAACTTCTGCATCGCTAAGCCCACCTTCAGGACCCACTAATAGCGCCACTGTAAGGCTATCTTGCCTAGGCTTATTATCGAGCACAAAGGGTTTAGCGTCGTAGGGGTGCAGTACATATTTATTTTCTGATGTATCTTGTGTTAACCACTGGGATATAGGTATTGGACTGTTAACAACAGGTATTTGGCTGCGACCGGATTGCTCGCAGGCGCTGATTACAATTTGTTGCCAATGACATTGTTTTTTGTCAACGCGCTCTGCTGATAATTTGACGTCTGTATATTCACTAAATAATGGCGAGATTGTAGTGACACCTAACTCTGTGGCCTTTTGTAG
>JBALXS010000019.1:12695-60198 GCA_036960485.1 Oceanospirillaceae bacterium | reverse complement strand
TGGCAATCAATATTTAATTATGCTGAGTATACAACGACTTACTCTTAAGGGAATTGTAAGTAACGAAAATAAAAAAACTTGCTGGGGAAGATAACTATCTTTACGATGATGAATAAGTTAACTGTTATTAATGTTTAGAGTAGAGGCTAAAAATATTAATAAATTGACGGCAAGATCGAGAGTATATGTTGGTTGCGCTTAGTTTGAATAATACTTAGAAGTTGGTTAAAAGCTTATTTTTATCCTAAACCTAAACCTAAACCTAAACCTAAACCTAAATCTAAAACATTAATGCGATGGTAAAGTGGGTCCTAGTTGCAAACTAAGTTATCTTTCACAATTAATTGACTCAATTGTTCAATCTATTGTTATTAACGAGCTTAATTTGTTTACTAATTTTTCCTAGTAATTTTTTATGTTTAATATGTATAAAGTGATACAGTTTTTTACTAATTAATGGGGGTTGTTGAATGTAGATGCCTGCTATTTTTTTTTCTGCAATATGAGCTTTAATTATATCGCAATTGCCGACAACTAGGTCAACACGATTTTTTTTAAGCATATATATGAGTTGTTCAATTTTGTTAACCGGTACGCTAGCTTTCGCTTTGTTTGCAAGTTTTGTGGATTGTTTACCACCAGCTTCAAATCCAACTATTAATTGGCTTAAATCACTAATTGAAATGGTTTTAAACTTATCACTATTTGTGAAAGCACAAATATTAATCATATTCACCGGGACATCTACTTTTATCAAGTTAGGATAGTCATTCGCATCTATATTTGATCTTCGAAGTTCGCCGTCGTAAGTACCTTTATTGCTTTCGGTTAAAGCTCTGAGGCCCGGTAGCCTGACGATGTTTACTTGAAAGCCTAGATTCTTGTATGCTCCTATAATTATAGATTCAGTCCTTAAGTCACGCTGAACAGAGCCCCTATCAAGGGTAGAAAAAGTCATTTCCTTAGGTGCAGCTGCATGTAATAAGTTCGAGCAAGCCAGCATTATAGATAAAAGGAGTAGCGATAATTTCATAGAGCCTTCTAAAGTTGAATATTACCTTAACAACATTCTACCTTAGAAAGTTTAACAACTAATAGCGGTTAATTACTACTGTTCCCAATAGCCTTCTCACATGCCGGCCTAAAGGGGATAGCGGTAAACAGTGAACTTGCCTCGTACCTTACTTATTCCATCATTCATCTTGGCCAGCAGCTTTAGCTGTGGGCATGGAATATAAAGATAGTTATCGTGAACATCCATTGCATCGGGCCAAAGTAATCGATCGTCTTGCACAAGATTACCGACTATTTTACCCTGTTTGATAATCGTAATTGCTTTATCTTGCACGTTTCCTAGAAATAAGCGGTTGTTTTTATCTTTTGTTATGCCGCCGATAGTAAGTGATTTACTATATACTTCAACGTGTTGAGCTAGTTGATCAGCGTTGAGGGTTTCATCTAGTAAATAATCTGTGTTGATACGATACATTACAGGGCCTCCGGTAGGCTGATAGTATAAGTGCCTACCTTGATTATCTAACTCTATGTCATTTAAATGTAAGAAATCAGTACGAAACGGTTTTCCTTCAAAATAAGTGACAACATCAGGGTGTGCCCGAGCTGAAAAGTGCTTGTCGAGTAACCTTCTCGCTTTCCCCGTATTTAAATCAACCACAATCAGGGCGCCGATACCAAACTCAGAGATATAAGCAACTTTCTTGTTCAGATCAATACGTACGTCGTTAAGTTTTGCGCCAGTGGGTAAGATGTTTTCAGCAAAACGATAAACACGTTCCACTTCGTTTGTTGAAGTATTAATTTTAACCAGTTTCTGGCTATCTTTTATTGGCTTGGTCCAAAAAGGAGCGGCATAGTCAACGACCCATAAATTATTATTGGTGTCTGTATGTACTGCATTGACATTAGAAAAGCGATTATAAGCGTCATTTGGGCTGTGTTTGTTCCATTGATTACCAGGATAGGCTATGACATTTCCATTGCTCATAACCTCACCTACAGAAGGTGAGGGCTGGTCTGTCCACTGTGGCATGGAAACAAATATGCGTTTATCTGTGGTGATGGCGACACCGTTCATAGCAAATTGCGATTGAGCAACCGTTTCTAGCTTTTCTGAGTTGCCTTGCGACAAGCTACAAAACAAAAAAGTAGCAAGAAATGTGTACAAAATTTTAGACATTACTTTATTCCTTTAATTTATATTCTCTATTACCTACCTTAGTTAGATTGGGCAGGTGGTTAATACTACTTGTCATTATGTGGAAAAAATGTGCTTTACTTATTGAAACTAAAATTTTCACTTGCTCTAAATACAATAAATCAGGCTATGTTTTAGTGTTGAAAACCTTTTTTCGCAACCCAGTACGACTAAATTAGTAGGCATATCTTGAGCGCGTATGACAATAAATTCACCTTTTAGATTCTTTGTGATATTGGCTAATGTATCGTCGATTAATTTAGCTTTACCTTTGGTGTAATAGCGTGCTGAAAAAGGAAGGTTTTTAAGATAATAGATAGTTGAGTTTTTGTACTCTAGCTGCTGTTGCCACGTTTGTATTAACGGCTTTTGGCTTGGTTTATTCATTGGCCTTAGCGCAATGACAGCGACACCTAAGAGTATTAAAAGCGGCGTAAATAACCCTAAGTAATAATATTTTAAAGCTAGCGGGCAACGCATTTGAAAACGAGCTAAAAGTAAAGCGAATGCTGGAATACCAGGTAATACATAGGTCCATAAAATATTGCCAGAAAAAGAAAACAATATTAACGGAGATAAGAGCCAACAATAGAGAAACGAATCTATCCCTTGCGTCTTTTCAAGCGGCTTATTACTTGATTTATAGTAGCGAACTAGCTGTGTTATAAAGAGAGGAAACCAAGGAAGCGTTGCAATTACCCAATATAACCAAATAGTACCGCGCATTCTATTGTGGGCACTTCCGTAAAGGTCTCCCTCCCAGCCTGATACAACAAAACGTTTAAAGTGCTCGCCCAGTAAAAAATAATTCAAGAAGCCAGGGGTTGCCCGCTCTGCTAATAAATACCAAGGCAGGGCTAGTACTATGAACACTAATATACCTGAACGCCAAGGGAGGCAGTGAAGTAGTTTATGCCACCTTGATTGAAAACTTATCCAAATACAAAGACTGATACCCACCAGTAATAGTGCTATTGGGCCCTTTGATAACATGCCTAGTGCTAAAGCGACAAAAAATAGATATCCCCAGTACATGTTCTTTTTCTGCCAATATAGCCAAAAGCTTGTCATTGCTAGTGAAACAGAAAACATTAATGCTGTATCTGTCATCACAGCAGCACCGATAATGATAAAAATACTGGTGGTTGCTAATAGAGCGCAGCTTAACCAGGCATAATCTGAGGTATTATCTTTAGTGGATAGGGATGATCTATTAAATAATTCACCGGTTTTGGCTAAGTACCAAATAACAAATAATGTGGCGAGAGCGACTAGAAAATGCGGAGCTCTCAGGGCGAACTCGTTATCACCGAGAAATTTTAAACCCGTAGCACTTAACCAAGTAAATATCGGCGGCTTACCCCAAAATGGCACATCGTAGTCAAACATTGGTGTTAACCAGTTGCCTGTTTCTAACATTATTCTCGCCATTTCACCGTATCTAGCTTCTGTGGTGTCCATGACTGGGTACAAATTAAGGGAAAACAATCTTACTGTTAAAGTGAAGATGATAAGAGAAAGGGAAATACCTAGCATATTGTTGAGTTTTAATTGGTTCCAAACGGCTCTATTCATTTGGATTTTTGCCTGTTTCTTGATGATTACTCGTATGAAATGAATGTTGCTGTTCCATAATTAAATAGAGCGGGCGCTGCTTGCTCTCGATAAAAATTCTGCCTATGTATTCACCCAAAATGCCAATTGATAATAATTGCACTCCACCTAACATGAGTACTATCGTGATAGTAGAGCTGTACCCCGCGACAGGGTTCCCATAAACGAGAGTTTTAATAACAGTACTAATAGCTAACATTAAGGCGATGATAGAAATGGTAAAACCTGCAAAACTGGCTAGTTTCAAAGGTTTAGTGCTGAATGAGGTTATTCCTTCAAAAGCCAAGTGTAGTAGTTTGCAATAGCTCCATTTTGTTTGCCCTGCGTGGCGTGGTTCACGATCAAACTTTAAGGTTGTTCGTTTATATCCAGGCCAGGCAAAGAGACCCTTCATATAGCGTGTTTTCTCTGGCAATAGGTTGATTTGTTTGACAACTCGTCGATCTAGTAACCTGAAATCACCAACATTTTTAGGAATACAAAGATCGGATAATTGATTGAGTAACTTATAATATATATTAGCCGAACAGCGTTTCAGCCAGGTTTCGCCAGTACGCGTGTTTCGTTGCATATCTACAACGTCATAGCCTTCGCGCCATTTGTTTAGCATTTTAGGGATAAGTGCTGGTGGGTCTTGCAGGTCAGCATCTAATAAAATAACGGCTTTGCCTGTTGATTGCTCCAGCCCTGCGCACATAGCGGCTTCTTTACCAAAGTTACGACTCAAACGTAGGTTGTTAATATCAATTGTAGTGCTATCACTTCTTGGTTGAGCATGAATAGTACGTGTACTTATAAGAGCCTGATGTAAAACAGTCCAAGAGTTATCAGAACTGCCGTCATCTATATAAATAATCTCGCAGTGTAGGTTTAAGGTATTTAATACCTCTGTTAGTTTTTGATGACACTCAGCCAATACTTCAGCTTCATTGTAGTAAGCAATGATAATACTCAAAGTTGGAATATTATGCGGTGAGATATTGAGCAGCGCTGAGCTTGCTGGTTTATTAAATTGAGTATTATTTAAGTTCATTAGTTTTACTTTACCATTTACCAATATTGCTAGTGCTTTTTTTGTAATTGACCTTTAATTAAGAAGATCTCCACTCATTATGGATGAGCCGCTATTCTTAATAATCTGCTTAGTCGAATTCACATTGAATGACATGTTCATAGTAGAAATTTGCTTTGCAAAGCATAGCTATAAGAGGCCTCTAAAAGTTTATGCGGCTAGAGTAATATTGTGTACGTCGAAAAAAAGTGAAATGATCTAAGTTCAAAAAGAGGAATTTAAAAAGAAAAGAAGCTTGGTATGAATGCAGGACTATTTGAAAACCCAGCACTTTGACAGGGTATAGTTTAAAAACATAGACAGTAAAATACCTGGGATGATGGCGATAACCGGCATTTGTTCTGCCCAAATAAAATGCTCTATGAGCAGTACGTAACATAGCCAATTTGGTATAAAACCGATACAACTAACACATAAAAATAATAGCCACTGGCGACAGCTCGCCCGCTTTTTTTTGTCGCAGTGTTGCTTGCTTGTATGTTTGAAAGTGAAGTTGCGATTTAGCCACCAATTGGAACTTGCAGCAATCCAAAAAGAAAGGGCCCTTGCAATCGGTAACGGTAGGTATACCGCAAGCAGGACTAAGCTTAAAGCGTCGACGCAAAAGCCTATACTGCCTACACATGCGAAACGCACGAAACGCAAATTTTTTATTATTATTTTATAAATCAACCGCGATTATCCTAATAACTAGCTCTGTGAAAGTTAATAGTGGATAAGTACTGATTCTGTTCGCCAATACCTGAGCTAAAAGACCAGCTATGAGATTTACAAAGATCTTCAACAATTTGTAAACCAAAGCCGAAGTGTTCAGCGGTATCAATGCGTAATTGATCAATATCATTGTAGATATACAGTTTGTCTGTTTTTAAAACGATGGATATGCTGCCTGCACAGTAACTAAAGGTATTGCGCAGAATATTTTCCAAGATGAGTTCAAGCATTTTTTCATTACATGCAATAGGTAATGCTTGTAAAATATCTAGAGTAATATTGATGCCTTTTATTTGATACTCTTTATTGTACGCCTCTATTTTCTCTCGCAAAATCGCTGCTATATCAACATTGCTGGTCATGGCTGGGAGACTATTCTTTGTTCCAAGATAGAGGAAAGTTTCAATGAGTAACTCCATTTGTGTATTTGCAATAGACATCCGTGATAATGCTTGTTCTTCTATGTGTTTTGAAGCTTTGGTATCATGTTTTTCACGGCACACTTTTGCTAATTCTAAGGACGATTTAATAACAGCAACGGGGGTCCTTAATTCATGGCTAACATAAGCAGAAAATTGTTTTTCTCGCTCAATTACCTGATTGATCTTTAATAGTGTCCTTGCAAAAGCGTCGCTTATTTCGCCAAATTCGTCATTACGATCTAATGGTTCAAATACTGGTTGATTCGGGTCTGTATCTGCTATTCTTATTGATAGCTCCCGCACAGGGCGAGATAAGTTTCTAGCGAGTAAAATTCCGACTAAAGAGCCTATTAAAGTTACGACTAGAGATATTAAGGTAAGTATGAGTTGTACAGGGAATCTATTATTATCCAACACATCGCCATTAGCGGGTACGTGAACTAAAAAAACTTGCCGTGTTTCATTATCTATTTGTAATAAAATTTTTTCTAGGTGTGTATCTTCTTCATTATCTTCATATATCCCAGTTGGCAGTGCTAACCATTTAGCAGGGATTTCATCTCTATTCTCTAGTAATACTTGAATGCCAAATAATTCATCTATTTTAGATAAACTTCCCGTTTTCTCAAAATTTGCAACCAATTTTTGACTTTGCGCTTGTAGTAAATCTTCGCGCACTTGGTCGTCTGTGCTTTCAATCGTTGTCCATATAAGGAAACTAAATAGGCCACTTAGAAACGCACTAAAAATAATGAATGTTAATGTGACTTGACGCCTAAAATATCGAAAGTAATACATAATCTAACTATTACCTATACTGAGTTTTATTCCCTTACCGTGTACTGTTTGAATATAAGCTTGGGTAAAAGGCTTATCAATTATTTTTCGTAGCTGATATATATGGCTACGCAGAATGTCAGTATCGGGGAGGTCTTCTCCCCAAATTTCATACTCTAAATCATCTCGTGATACTATTGCAGGGGAGTGCTTAATAAGAGTGAGTAATATTTGGTACTGTATTTTATTGAGGTTCACAGTTAGCCCAGCTCGAGTGACTAAACCGGTTTGTGTATTCAGCTTAAGATCTAAAAAACTCAGTTCTCCAATATCTTGGCGCTTGCCTCGCATATGCAAAGCAAGTAGACGGCAATGTAACTCAGCCATTGCAAAAGGTTTGGTTAAATAATCATCAGCACCAGCTTCAAACCCTTTTATCTTATCCTCTAGGTCTGTTCGTGCCGTTAGAAAAATCGTTGGAATTTGGCACTGGCAACGCTGTCGTAGTTGTCTGCAAGTTTCAAACCCATCTATTCCTGGCATCATTACATCCATAATAATAACATCATAACTGGCGCGCTCAATTAAGGTAAAACTTTGTTTTCCGGTATTTGCATGGTCAGTTAGTATGCCATTTAACTCTAAATAGTCGCATATATTACCCGCTAGCTCTAAGTTATCTTCTACTAGAAGTATACGCATTGTATTATTCTCCTTGTGGCTTGAGTGTGGCAATATAGCTTGCTAGATCACTTATCTCTGTTGTTTTCATCTGTTTGGACAAGTTACTCATCATAGCTCCTTTATCAGAATTTTCACCTTTTCGCTGGCCGTTTTTAAAACTATAGAGTTGACGCACAAGATAGATTGGCGAAATCCCAGCTATATTTGGAGCAATAATGCTTCCTTGCAAAAATGCGCCATGGCATGCATTACAGGCGTATTTAGTGCTGGCTTCTTTTCCGCGTTTGATGCTGCCCGGTTCAACATAGGCTGTAAACCCAGTAGTAGGCGATCTTTTTTTAACCTTCAAAATATCTGTAGGAAGTTCAATTATGCGTTGATTAATGTCTTCTAGCGTATTTTCAGTATCAGGATATGCATCGGAGTTTAAAATTCTCATACGGGTATTATCCACAATCGTTCTCGGTACCTGCATTTGTTCAATTACATCATACCATTTGATTGGTTTTAAAGTGGCGAACCAATCAGCTATTTCCTTTGTTTCGGCTGCTGTTATTAATGGTGCCATACGATTCATATGCCCACTATAATCTACACGATCACCGGTTTTAAAAGCTTGCATTTGCTTTTGCATGTAATCACTTGAGAGGCCAGCTAATCTCGACGATTCAGGGTGCCCCATACCCGAAGCTAAATGGCAAGAAGCGCATGCCCATACCTTCTTTCCTTTACCGAATTGCACGATAGGAGGCATTGGCGAAAGAGGGTTTGGGAACCAAATAGGTGCTGAATATTTATTATCTATTTGTTCGAAGCTATATGATCTTTCACTACCTTCTAATTGTTGTGTTTGAGAACCTTGTGGTTCATTCCAATTTATAGAACTACGTTGGGGAGTGCTCCATTGAGGAGCTGTAACTAAGCTACCATCTGCGTGAGTGCTGTTTATGTTAAACATTGTACTGGCTAGAATAAAACCGCCTATTAAAAGTGTTTTATTTGGCATAGTGAATTCTCTCATTGTATAAGTTTTTGATTAGAAAGCGGGTAGAACGATAGTTAAATCGCTGATACCTCCTGCACTGCAATACCTAATGGCGGTAGAGTGAGGAGGTTGTATCTTTAGTTAGTTGGCGGAATAACAATTGGAGGGTTTACAACCTCAGCAGCCGCAGCACTTAAAGGTACCAGCAGTGAGGGGTGGATATCTTTAGGCAATTGTACTTCAACCTTGCGTTTAGCAAACTCGATGTTATTTTCAGCAAATATTTGCTGTACTCTTAAGTACACTTCCTTACGTATCATAAACTGCCCACCGGGTTTGCAGGTGAATTTCCCCCTAATTAGCATTCCTACCTCATCGACTTCTAAAACACCTTGGCTTTTAAATGGTTCAATAAAGTCTTTTCCTAATTCAGGGTGGGCTAATAACTCTTTACCCAACGCTTTGAATAGTTTTTTAACTTTATTAATATCAGTGTCGTGTGGCACTCGAAAGCGTAATTTCATAATAACCCAATCACGACTGTAGTTTGTCAAACTTGGAATTTCACCATAGGGGATGGTATGCAAGGCACCGAGGTGATGCCTTAATCTTAATGAGCGCAAAGCGATTTTTTCAACAGTCCCCATGGTGCTACCAATAACGACGTATTCTCCCATGCGGAATGCGTCATCAATGAGGAAAAAAACGCCTGAGACAATATCTTTGACTAACGTTTGTGCGCCAAAACCAATTGCTAAACCTAGAACACCAGCGCCGGCTAATAATGCAGTGGTGTTAAAGCCGAGAGTCGATAGCGCTCCAATTATTGATAAAACAAAAATAAAGAAGGCGATAGTATTTTTAATAAGCGGCAATAATGTTGCTGTACGTGAAAGCCCCTGTCCACCTTCTGCATCCATTGCTTCTTCGTCTATATCAGGGAGTTCTCGTGCTAACTTTCTTTGTATATAAACATTAACTATTTCCCAGCTAATTAGACCGAATAGCAATACAATAGACGCTTCAATGACTCTTGTTATTATGACTGCGGCGAAACCCTGCGTACTAAGGCTAAGGTAATCGATACCCCACAGCAAAGAAAATACAAAGACTAAACTCATAAATGTCAAAATTCTTGCAATGCGTAAAACACTGGCTTTTAAAGATAAGTTGAGTTTTTGCTGAGTTTTCGATTGATTGATATTTAGCGGGTTTTTACTGTTCACAATGGTAATAATGACGATATCAAAGAAAGGCACGGCGAGTATCGCGAGCATAGTGAATGTAGCTGCATAGACTATATCATCATCAAATCCAACATTAGCTACCACTATTTCTAATGTAAGCCAAACAACAACAATACAAGAAATCACAATAGACGGCCAAATATTGGCAAATATAATACGCTGTTTGCTATTACCTGATTGAGTATGTAATAGCATTTTCTTAATACCCTCTCTACTTAAATAGACGGCAACGATCATTGCAATATAAGACAATATACTAGTCCAAAAACCTAGTTTGTATAACCCTTGAGGTATTCCGAGTTCTTTAAATAAATCGACAAAAAGTCCTAAAGCAGAAAACAAACTAACGATTACCAAACGGTTAAGTAAGCTGGACGCTAATGTATCGTCTATATTGAATAAGCGCAGTTGAGGGTGCTTAGGAGCAAAGAAAAATGCGCAGCCAATATAGGTTAAACGAGCAATCATTGTGTAATCTAAAAAGGCATGTGCTGTTAACAAGAAGCTAGTTTGTTTAAAAATAAAAGGCAGTAATAAAGAGCAAGCAGTGTAAAAAACACCTGCCCCTATTAATCTAATAAAAGCAATTTTACCGAGTGACGCAAACCTTCCACTGCTCAATATTTCATCGTTTGAGCTTGTATTTGAAATTTTTATGCGTGTGATTCTTTTGAAGATAAGCTCAATAGCTAAAGCGGCAGCCACCAACGTCAATAATTGTAAAGCCGCATTTAAAAAACTCATAGGCTCTTGGAATTCACTGCTATAGACAGAGGTTAAATGATCATAAGCTTTTTTAATATCCAGGATCTTTATAAACGCATCTTGCAAAGCAAAAAAAGTATTGATTAGGCTCTCTTTTATTACTGAAAATACTGTTAAATCACTTGTATTACTTTGCTCGCGTTGTTTGTTTTTTAGTAGTTCTGCGCGCAGTAACACTCTTGCTTGGTTATCCGATAATATTGATAGTTGTTGGTCAACTGTTTTGTTTTCATCAACCGATTCACTATATATAGATTCGCCTGAGGTTAGCTCGTTTGAAGTAGCTTCTGCAGCAAGCCATGTCGATAAGCATAAGAGTAGCGCAACAATTAAATACTTTAAAAGGGTAGGGTGTAGGCTGCTTTGAGAGTTTGTCATAGTATTAAATTCTTACATTTTAGTTAAGCAAAATATTACCTCCTAAGATGTGTAAAGAATGTGAAATTAATGTTTCTTTAATGAAATTACTATTTTTTACATAATTTTCACAGATGAGCTTATAAATTGGCATTTCAAATCACTACGATCCGGGTAAAAAATACCAGCTCTCAAATTTATTGATTTTGATTTTCTGTTATCACTAACAAATCTTTTATCAACGAGATGCCGACTTTTTTAATGTAAAACCTACAGGCATACAGCAACAAAATTTACACGTATGTCATTGATTAAAAAGTAACTGTCAATTTAAAGAGAAAAACTATGCGCTATTTGCTCACTATAATGATTGTAGTATTGTGCTTATTGGGGTTGATGAATTGCACTATTGCACCTGATAAACCTTTATACAGATCATCAAACTCGCTGCCGGGATATCAACAATCTAGCTTTATTGAATACCAACGTGAAACAGTTGCATGGCTTGAGCAAAATAGGGTGTTTGTCAGTGACAACAAGGCTGATGAAATAGAGGCAAATTCGCCGTTTGAATTAAAACCCGAGCAAAAATCTAATAGAGGTATTTTATTAGTGCATGGACTTGCGGGGTCGCCTTTCTATTTTAAAGATGTAGCGAAGGAATTAGTAGATAAAGGGTTTGTGGTACGTGTCATGCTGGTGCCAGGGCATGGCAGTAGGCCTGCTGATCTTAAAAGTTCGACGTTGAAAAGCTGGGAACAATCAGTGCAGCACCAAATTAAGCTCTTTAAAAAAGAGGTTGATGACTTATGGTTGGGTGGTTTTTCAACAGGTGCGAACTTAGTTACATCATTGGCAATCAATGATCCTGACATATCGGGGTTATTATTATTTTCCCCAGGTTTTAAATCAAATAGAAAGGGGTTATTTCTAGCTCCCCTAGCGAGTAAGTTTATCGATTGGATTGATATTGATATACCAGTAGGGAACTATACCAAATATGAGTCATTAACCGTTCAAGCAGCTGCTAATTACTATTTATCAGCGCAGCGAGTTGTTAAAAGATTAAAACAGCATAATTATGATAAACCAGTATTAATGACAATTAGTGAAGATGATATCGTCATTGATCCCATTGCGATTTACGAGCTTTTTAAGCAAAATTTTATTCATCCTGACAGTCGTTTGATTTGGTACGGCGACGAGCAGTCATTTACTGATAACAGGGTGATTTATCAAACTAAGAACATCCCATCTATGAATATCAGTACTTTTTCTCATATGAACGTATTGTTCTCTCCACAGAATTCTTTTTATGGTAAAGCAGGTGGTTTTCGGTTTTGTAGTGCGCAGTTAACAGCTGAAAATTTTACAAAATGTAAGTCTGGAAAAGATACTTGGTATGCAGAATATGGTTACAGTGAAGCGGGACGGATATATGCGAGATTATCGTGGAATCCTTATTTTACGCAATTGAGTGAGCAAATTGATAGCACTTTAAACTAATGTAACGTGTTGGTTTTTATTTAAACTTTATAGCAAAACTATTCGAGGTTGGTAAGTACTCTTCAACTTAGCAGTGGGAAATGAGGCTCAATTCATTTTCTGCATTGATGAATAAAGAGGTTTATTAGAGAGTGTGAACCAGTGAATATGGATATTTAAAGATATCAAGTTTCCACATTTATTTTACATTAAAAGTTATTTAATGTTAGCTCAAATTAATCAGAGTGTTCTTATGAATTTTAGTTTTATTTCAATAGGGTTTACATTACTAGTATCGACTACTCCTTCTCTAGCGCAGGAAACTGTAGAGCAAACAATGTCGTTCTTCGTCACAAGCATAGTAAATAACGGTGATCTAGGAGGCTTAAAAGGTGCCGATAAAACATGTCAATCATTAGCAGCGAAAGTTGGGGCGGGTGATAAAATATGGAAAGCTTATTTAAGCACACACGGCACGCGTAGATATCCAGCGGTCAATGCACGCGAGCGCATTGGAGAAGGTCCCTGGTATAATGCTAATGGGATATTGATAGCATCTAGTGTGGCCGATTTACATGGAGACATTCAACGAGATAGCAACCTTATCACCGCTGAGACAGCGTTAACTGAATATGGAAATGTCGTTCCAGGTAGAGTCAGAGCAGATGGGAAACTTAATGAGCACGATATGCTTACTGGATCCGATTCCCATGGACGTGCTTTTCCTGCAGGCGCCTCAAGATTGAATAACCTGACCTGTAATAATTGGACAGATAGTAGTGACAAACATATTGCTATGGTAGGCCATCATGATAGAGCAAGTTCATGGAATACATCATGGAATTCATCACATTCTAGTACCGGTTGCTCTAACGTTGCATTGCAAAAAACCGGAGGTGCTGGGCGTTTCTATTGCTTTGCACAATCTAAAAGATAAAGAATGTTAAAACGAAAATAATAGTACAAACAGCTGCTTTAAAACCATTAGATTAAATAGATTTAAATTAATAACTTCAATTCTTCATAGTTGACAGGAAAGTTTATGCTAGGAAATATGTCAGTACAATACAGAGTCATTGTTTTTTCAATGCTGCCCATTCTTTCTTTCGTCTGTATATTGATTTTAGCACTTAATGAACTTAAAGATACGGGGCAAGGAGTGAATCGAATATACACGGATACAGTAGTACCTTTAAAAGATTTGAAGGTGGTAGCAGATGATTATGCTGTCCGGGTAATAGATGCCATTAACAAGGCAAATACTGGCTTGTTAACCGCGGAAGAGACTGACGGAGTTATTGTTTCAGCCCAATCAGAAGCTTTTCAAAGGTGGCAGCAATATATGGCAACCACTTTAACTGAAGAAGAAACCAAACTCGCTAGAGAAGCCAGTGAACTATTTCTTATTGCTAACTCTGCAATCGAAATTGCCCATAATAAAATCAAGTCAAAGGCAGGTAATATAGCTGGGGAGCTCAATGAGCTAGATGGAGCACTCTATGCATCAATCGATCCAATTAGTAATAAAATAACTGAACTGATAAATCTAAAATTACAGGTAGCGAAAGTAGAGCGTGATTTAATCATTGGAGAGTATGGATACTACCTTGCGATATTGATGTATTTAGCTACAGGAATCATAGCGATACTAATTCTTTTATGCATTGTGTTTATTGAACATAATTGGCGTCCTTCAGCATATTCGTAACATCATTCAATGTCGTTATTCTCTTTGTTTGAAGCTAGTTATGCCTCTAATTATTAGTTATAGGTAATAGATACTAAAGCTAAGAGAACAGGAATTTAAACCGTAGATTGCTAATTTTGTTGGTTTTTTTTGGTGAATTTAGTTTTCGAACTCGGCTTTATAAGTGCCCTAGAATCATCATCAAACGGAATTATTATGCTCAAAAATTTAAGTTTAACTGCTTTGTTAGTGACGATGTCTGTCAGTCTTTGTGCTAAAGCTGCAGATGATAACTATGTTGTTGGCCAGATTGTATCTGCCAGGCAGGTGGTTATAAGAAGTGAGGTCGGTGGCGTTGTTGATGCTTATTACAAAGAGGTCGGCAATAGTGTCGAGAAGGGTGAAAACCTACTGGCACTGTCAATAAGTGATAATACCTTGAGTATTGCTCTGGCAGAATTCGAGTTAGATGCGAGCAAATTTGATTTAAACGCTCAAGAGAAACTACTGAAACGTTATCAGTCGCTTTACAAGACCAAAGGTATATCTGCAAGTGTTTTTGATGAGCAGCGCCGTGTGACGGATGTCAGTCAGGCGCAGTTTAATATAAGCAAAACTAAATATAAGATTGCACAGCGGACATTTGATAAGTCCACCGCAGATTCGCCGTTTAATGCTGTTATCCTTACTCGAAGCGTGGAACTCGGGCAGTTTATTTCTATCGGCGACCCTCTTTATACCGTGATAGATATGAATGTGTTAAAAGTGCGTTTTTATTTGCTCGAGTCAGACATTAGTGAAGTAGCGAAAGGAGATCAAGTCAAAGTTGAGATACCTTCATTAAAGCAGACAGTGGAAGGCAGTGTGACGCTTATTTCTCCCGCGTTTCAAGCAGAGGATCCCGGCTTTTTGGTAGAAATTAGTTTGGGTGACTCTAATGGAGAGTTCAAGCCGGGAATGCAGGCACATGTTGTTTTAGCTGATTCGAAAGGGTTAAATGATGAGTGAATTGTTGGAGTGCTTATCTCATAGACGTTTAGCCTCTAAAATATTAACCTGTGCTTTGATTGCACTGGGTTTACTGGCAATGTTTGAATTGCCTTTAGCTGAAAAGCCGCGTTTCGATTTAGGAAAGGCAAATATTGTAACGGTCTACCCTGGTGCGGCTGCTTCAGATGTAGAAAGCAACGTTACTAGTAAAATTGAAAAAGAGCTATTGTCTATTTCTGGAATAAAAGAATTCACTTCAAATTCAGAAACCGGAATATCTAACATCTCACTCTTATTGGAGAGTAATGTCTCCGACCCCAATACTGTTTATCAAGATATACGTGATGCATTATCACGCGTATCGGATCTGCCTAGCGGGGTGACAGAAGCTCCAGCTTTAGCCGTTATAAAATCTTATAGTTTAGATTTTATGGTGGTGGGGATATCAGGGGATGTCTCTTATGGTGAACTGCGCACTAAGGCAAAACAATTAGAGCTAGCGTTAAGGCGCATAGAAGGCATTGGTGAGGTTCATTCTATTGATCTGCGCGCGCCTGAATTTTTAGTACAGTTAGAGCCTAAATCCCTTAAGCGCTATGGTTTTACATTAAACGAAATTGGCGCATTGATTGCTGAGCGAAATACATTAATTAGTGGCGGCCGGTTAGAAAAGCTTAAAAACAATCCCGAATTGATGACATCTGCTGAACTGGATAGTATTGAAAAATTAGGTGACATGTTTATCTCTTTTCGCCCTAAAGTGCAGCTAAAAGATATCAGTGGTGGATTGGTAGAAGGTTATGAAAAAGGAGATGTATTAGGCTCTATTAACGGCAAAAAAAGTATCGTGTTTGATCTGCGCACCAACGAAAGTGCAGATGTAATCAACACCTCTGTAAAAGTGAATCAACTGCTGGCACAAACTCAACAACAGCTAGGGGCTAAATATACCGTTGCGGTAGGTTCGGATCTTGCGAATGAAATTAAAGCTAAGTTCGAGATTGTAAAAAACAATGGTTTAGTTGGCTTGGTTTTAGTGTTGCTTACCTTGGCACTCTTTTTAGATAAACGTATTGCCTTTTGTGTTGCCGTCTCGATCCCTGTTTGTATTTTGAGCACTTTAGCCGTGTTGCCTTTACTGGGTCAAATACTGGATGCTTATACCTTGTCTGCACTAATATTAATTATTGGTATTATTGTCGATGATGCGGTGGTAGTGAGTGATAAAATTGTTTCTTTAGTGGAAGAAGGGCAGCCCATAGAGAAAGCTGTACGCAACGGTGTAAAAAGTGTTTTTCCTGCTGTGGTGGCCAGCATATTGACGACTATGGTCGCATTTGCACCACTGCTTACTTTGCCGGGTAACAGTGGCAAGATGATGTATGTCATTCCGTTGACTGTCATTATCGCGCTGTGTTTCTCCTTTTTAGATGCGTTATTTTTTATACCCGCACACTTGAAAGGTATTTTGGAAAAGAAAACTAAAATAGAAAATAAAGGAAAGGTAAACCTGGCTGGCTTAAACCGCTTTATTGCTTGGATTATCCCGAAAAACAAAGTGGTTCTGCCCTTGTCTGTTGTACTGTTTATGGGGCTTGCCACGCTGTCTTATAGTCAATTGAGCTTTTTATTTTTCCCCACAAACGGTGCCTATTTAATTGAAGTGAGCGCGGAGGCGAGCCCAGAGCTGTCACTTGATGACGTATGGAAAGAAACGCAGAGTTTGGAAGCTCTGTTTGCAGATACGCCTGAAGTCGCTACATGGTACGGGGAAATTGGTTCACCAGATAGTTCATGGGCGATATCGTTAACACCGCCAAATGAACGTACCCGCACGGCCGAGCAAATTGTACAAGACTGGGAAAGTAGCAGTAGTAAGATAACTGGACTCGCACAAATTGAGTTTGATATTGACGGCGGCGGTCCTCCAGCTGGGCGCCCAGTGGATATTCAGGTTGTCGGAGGAAATGACTTAGGTCGAGAAAGAATGGCCGATGAACTAGTTTCTTATGTGAAAAGCATCGAAGGAACCACACGTGCTCGTCGCAGTCTTAATGCCCCCTCACCACAAATTGAGGCTAAATTACAGCACTCGTGGCTAAATTATTACAATATCAGTGCAGCGCAAGTAGGGGAAGTAATCAAATATGCTGTGGATGGGGAGCGAGTAGCACGTATATTTAATGGCGAAGAAGAAGTGTTTTTTCGCGTTTCTGTTGAGGAAGGTGATAAAACCTTAGATGAGCTGGATGATATTATGGTTCGTGCTGGAGATCAAAGTTTGGTGCCGCTTCGCAAGTTAGTCCGTTGGGCATTTACTGATGCACAGGCCCGAGTGAGTCATTATAACGGTGAACGTGTTATTCGTGTCTCTTCAGGGGTAGATTCCTCTATCACTGACCCTGTGAAAGTATTTTCGCAAATTCAAGCTGAATTCTCAGGACGGGATTTTCAGGGAGCGCGATTAGTAGTCACGGGGCAGATACTGGAAACTCAGAAGGCGCAGTCAGGTTTTATCATTGCTATTTTAATGGCATTTGTGGGTATTACCATTTTATTGTGTTTGCTGTTTGATCGTTTTATCGAGGCTTTAATTGTTTTATCGGTCATCCCCTTTGGCATTAGCGGTGCTTTGTTTATCTTATTTACCCATAATCAAGTGCTCAGCTTTTTTTCAATTATCGGTATGATTGCTCTGATCGGTATTATGGTCAATAACAGCCTAGTACTTATTTGGCACTTTAAAGAGACCCAAACTAAATGTCAGTCGATTGATTTGGTCGAGTTTGTGATTAAAGGTACCCAAAGCCGTGTACGGCCAATCATCCTCACGACGATTACAACGGTGGCAGGTTTAATTCCATTAGCCTACGGCATGGGAGGCTATGATAATTACATGTCTCCGATGGCATTAGTTGTTGGATGGGGTTGTGTGATTTCAATGTTTGTTACCTTAACCGTAGTGCCATCTCTGTACTTATGGGTAATGCAGCGAAAGAGGGCGGTTTAAACGAAGAGCCCCAAAAACTAGCAACTTATGTAATCTTTACTAATCGTGGTTCAAATTGAATTTTTATTGCTGAGTACGTAGTTTTCAATGTGCTTCTAAGATATTCACGCTTAGAAGCACAGCATTGCGAGCGCGGCAAACTCTTGTGTTATGACCAATCTATTAAAAGGATTTCAATGAATATTTTTTGTGCCCCATTTATGTCACTCCTTAGCCTCACCCTGTTTAGCAGTGCCAGTCAAGCGACTAGTTTAGAGCAAATCTACCAGCTCGCTAGACAATCTGACCCCCAGCTTCTTACAGCAGCAGCCAATTTCCAGGGAAGCAAAGAAAACATAGTGCAAGTTAAAGCAGCCCTTAAGCCCAGCGTGGATGGTCAATTAAACAGCCGCTTAAATCACAACACAAATAATAGTACCTCTGACACGCAGGGATACAGCATACACCTTACACAACCCATTTACTCACCCGCTCTAAGTGCAGCGGTTAAAAAGGTTAATATAGCTGATACTATCGCAAAATTAGCCTACCAGCAGAGCGAGCAAAATTTAATTCTTCGCACGGTTGATGCCTACATTAATACTATGGTAGCTAAGAGTAATCTCAGCACGATCAAAGCTCAAGAGCGTGCGATTAAACGCACGCTCGATCAGGCACAAGCTGAGTTTGACGTCGGCCTTAGTGCGATAACGGATGTCTATGAAGCTAGAGCATCCTATGATAACGCCAAGGTAGACCGTATCATCAGTGAGGGCCAGCTGGAGAATAGCTACCAGTCATTGCAGCGCCTGTCGGGTAAAAACATAGTAGCGGTTGACACTTTAGATAATAAGTACACCGTCACAACCCTTTCGCCAAATCAAGCAAGCTATTGGGTAGAACAGGTAAGTAGCGGTAATTTAGCGCTCGAAATGGCGCAGCTGAATATCGCATCAACGATCAAAGATAGCGAGATTGCCAAATCCAATCGCGGTGTCAGTGTAGAGTTGCAAGCTATTCACAGCGGCAGTGAAGATAGTAAAAATGGCTGGACTCAAGACTCACAAATTGGGCTAGTGCTGAGCATTCCCCTCTATAGTGGCGGTTCTCTTAATTCAAAAGTACGCCAATCATTAAGCAGCGAAGAGGCAGTAAAACAAATTTATCAGGATACTTTGCGAGAGGTGACGCAAACCACCAGAAGCTTAGTGCGTGATATAGAAACAAACGTGCTGGCAGTTAAGGCTCGTCAACAGAGCATATTGTCTAGTAGAGCAGCACTCAATGCCGTTAATGAAGGCTTTAAAGCAGGTACACGTAATGTCGTAGACATACTGCAAGCGGAGAATTCCTTGTTCGATGCACGCAATAGTTATGCCACTGTAAGGTTGGAGCAAATTAGATTAAAGTTTAAATTAAAGTTTCAGGCTGGAAGCTTAAATGAGCAGGATATTTCAGATATCAGTCAATGGATGCTAGCAGAGAAGTCGGGTGATTAAAACAATCACACAGCACCGAGCCGAGTTATGTTGTAAAGTTAGCTACAATATTTAATGGTTCTTTTTGCTTTTATCGAGAAGTATAAATTATTAATTCTAAAAGCGCTCTTAGCTAAAATCGTGTGTTTTAAATCACACATAAATAATTTAGAGGTATCTCAACATGTGCTTTGGGAAGGGTGTGTACTATGAAAGCTTGGGTACACAAAATAAGCGGCACATGCTATCACAACTCTAACACTTACCTTCTTTTTTGATAAACCTTACAATGTAGCTTTTTTAATTTGCTTGCTGTTTTCAATAAGTAGTTGTTTATTAATTATTTAAAGCCAATACCTTTAGGTGTTCTATATATCGTTATATATGCGCTGACTCTTGCATTAATGACGAGCTTTGTGAATGCTATAAAAAATAAGATTAACGCATAATAAGAGTTTCAGTAGGCTCTAAAATATCAAGTTTAGCGGCGATATATTCATCTACCTTGGCCTGTTCCATAGGTTTAGAAAAGTAATAACCTTGCAAACAGTCGACTCCTAAATTTTGCAAAATATCTGCTTGGGATTTATGTTCAACGCCTTCGGCAATCACCTGATAATTCAAGGCTCGGGCAATATTTAAGATCGCTTTGACAATAGTAAATCCATTCGTTTCTAACCTATCAATAAAGGCTTTATCTATCTTCACAACGTCAGCGGATAAATCTTGAATAATACTAAGTGACGAATACTGTGTGCCAAAATCATCAATATAAACGGCAATGCCTATTTGTTGTAAGCTTTTTACACGGTCGATAATAGAATCTATGTTTTCTGCAAACACAGATTCAGTTATTTCAATGTGCAATCGCTGTGGCGCTAAGCCTGTTTCTATTAAGACAGATTTAACTAAACTAATAAATTCTGCATTTTGCAACTGTATGACAGAAACATTCACACTAACGGCAATACTTTCAGGCCAACTGCTGGCAATTATACACGCCTGCTGCAGTACCCAAAGACCAATGCTATTTATTTGACCGTATTGTTCTGCGATAGGAATAAACTCAACGGGAGAGATGACTTCGTCCTCTAACTGCCATCTTAATAATGCTTCAAATGCTACTAAACCGTGCGTAGATGATTTGACGATAGGTTGAAAGACTAAGTAAAGTTGATTGTTGTTGATTGCTTTAGAGAGAGACTCTTTCAAACGTCTTTCATGCTGAACTTTGTGATGTAACGCTTCATCAAAAAAGCCAACAGTGGCAGGTGCATGTTTCTTTTGTGAATACATGGCCATATCCGCCCATTGAATAAGCGAGGTTTCTTCAATGGAATGATCGGGAAACACAGCTATACCTATAGTCGCACTTAAATTAATGTTTGTATTGTCGACTTGGTAACATTCAGAGATCGTTTTAATAATATTTTGTGCAAATATTTCAGTGCTACCTTTTTCAGAGTGATCCACTACTAAAAGAAATTCATCTCCCCCCCAACGGCAAAGAAAACCATTTTCAGGACATATATCTAGCAATCTACGAGCAGTCATTTTTAAGATAGAATCACCGACTTCGTGGCCTAGTGAATCGTTGACCTTTTTAAAGCCATCCAAGTCGATGAACATAAGGGCAAAGCTTCGGTTTTTTTCGGTATCGTGCTTGATCCGTTGCCCTAAATCAGTGAGAAAAGCATTTCTATTGTATAGCTCAGTGAGTGGGTCAATATTAGAAAGCTCATAAATTTCACGAGTTCGGATAGCTACTTCTTCTTCCATACTATTGACGAGTATCGCATTTTTATTTTTCCAGAGAATGGCTTGCTTGGTAAAACCTGCTGATTTTCTCGCATTAAAAGAGATTAAAATGAAATAAGCCAATCCGAGCATACCGATGATGCTCATTGATTTTTCATCAGAGGCAAAGAGCGAAATAGAGAAAGGGACTAGAATAATAAAAGAGTAAGTGATCGCTGTTTTTTCATGTGCAGCTAGAACAGTGACAGCCCCTCCGGCCATCGAAAAAACAATAACAATAATAAAAGTGAGTTCTAGCAGTTCGACCTGATTAACAATAAAAACACAATAGATCGCCCATAATATAGATGATGAGAGGATGCTAATGACGGAGCGATAAATAGCGAGTTCATTGTTATAACCAGACGTTCGAGCTTGTTTCCTCCACATAAGCGTATCTATCAATCTAGCGATGAGTATCACTACAAAAAACAGCCACCAAATTAATTTCACCTGAGTAGTTAAGGTATTATCAAAGGTAAAAATTACTCCGGTTGCCGCTAGAAAATTAATGATAATACTGCCAAAACTATTGCTATACAGTAATTCGGCTACATCTTGTTTTGATTGTTTATCAAGTGCGCTTTGCGTATCCATTAAATACTCTTTCACTTATATTATATAAATTATTCAGTGATCCAATGTTGATTCTGTCGCGGTACTGATTACTTAATTATGGCCAATTTTCATTTTAAACTCAACGATATCAATTACTAAAATATTTTATATTAATGGTTGTTTCGCCAATTTTCAATATAACAGCGCAGAACTTCTGTATCCAGCGTGCGAATTCGCCGAAAGCTTAGTTCGGCAATGCCAGCTTCCCAATAATCTCCTGCACATTGTATGGTTAACTCTATACACGATTGTTCAATCTCTGCACGCGTCTAGTCGCTATCGATCATTGCCGCTTTTGAGATAGTAGAGTGCTTGGTAACCCCGAGTTTTTTAACCGCGATTAACTTTCAATGAGCAGCTGCGATAGAGCTTCGCGAAAAGCGCTTATGCCAACATAGTAGGTTTCTTTAAGCGATTGATCTGCCGTTTCCCGAGTTTTAAATAATTACTGGGAATACCTTATTTGAGGCGTTCCATTATTTGGACACAAAAATTATTTTATTCTGGATAGTTTGCGCATTAGTACTCATTTCTAGCGTGTCAGCTACACCGGCGTTAGAGAGTTTCGAGTCGCGGTAGTCATTTTTTGTACTAATCAGTGCTGCGTTTAGCTTTATTTTAAGAGATGTTTTATCAATAGTTAAAAAGAGTATTGAATAAAAGTGTTGACGAAACATAAAAATGTCGACATTATTAGATTATGTCGACCATGTGTCGATTTAATTCGACTTTTATTTAAAGAGAGAGCACACCCATGAATGCGCAATTACCAGCTGCAACAATATCGATTAATGCCATAGGTTTTAGTGTTGAAGATCACCCTTTAAACAAGCGCTTACAGCGGGTGACTTTGAATCAACAAACAGTGGCTGCATTCTGTCAGCAAATTGCTCAATGGCCAGTGCAAGCGCTTGAGTACAAACCTTTCTTACGCTTTGAAGTGGCAAATCTGCTAGATCAAGTGACTGAAGGCACTCTTGGTGTTGTATTGAATAATATAATGACTAATCGTCAACAAGCAGCATTTTTACTTGAGTATGAAGGCCAGCCAGATATTGAAGCAGGCGAACTACGCACTGAATTTGATATCAAGCTTTCAACAGCGGTATCACATTTAATAGGCATGCCTAATCACGATTCAATGTACGGTAAATACTACGCTAGATTTACAGTGCACAATGTTGATAATTCAGATAGCTACTTGCGCCAAGCGCATCGTCGTATGGAGCTGCATAATGACGGCACCTATGTTAATGAGCGGACAGATTTCGTGTTAATGCAAAAACTCGCTGAGGCGAATATGCAAGGTGGCGAGTCCCTAGTACTTCACGTGGATGATTGGGAAGAGTTAGATAAGTTTTACCATCACCCAATGGCTAAGCAAGATATTGTGTGGGGCGCGCCTAAATCAAAGAACGTAGAGAACAAAGTTGTTCACCCAATTTTCTTCGAAGAAGATAAGCAAGGTCAGCCACATATGTTATTTATCGATCAGTTTGCTGAACCACAGAATATGGCTCAAGGACGCTACCTTTATGAGATGGGAGAGTCATTAGAAGCGGATCCAAACTACGCTGCAGTACCGCTACCTGCAGGATCAATGTTGGTTTTGCAAAATCATTGTTGGCTACATGGACGAGATAAATTTGTCTCTCATCCTGAATTGATGCGTGAACTACTGCGCCAACGCGGTCACTTTACTCAGTAAATACTGTTAAATGCAGCAATGAGTGGGTCGTATAGTTACGGCCCTTGCTATTGCGGCTGTCCCATTAGCTCGATCTGAACACTACTAGATGTCGTTATTTGCAACAACCAAACGGCCACCTCCAGTGTTACCCATCTCGTACTATTGGCCCAGCCTCGCAATGACCTCGTTTCAGGATGAAAACTAAATAGTAGCGCACAGGCTTTTTGAGAGTTTATATGACATACGACTATATAATTATTGGTGGTGGCATTGTTGGGATGTCGACAGCATGGCAGTTACAGCAACGATACCCTGACAAAACAGTATTACTTTTGGAAAAAGAAAACAGCTATTCAGTGCATCAAACAGGCCACAATAGCGGTGTGGTACATGCGGGTGTTTATTATGCACCGGGCAGTTTGAAAGCGAAATTCTGTAAAGAAGGAGTGGGTGCTACATTATCTTTTTGTCGTGAGCACAAAATCCCTTATGAGCAGTGTGGAAAAATGCTGGTGGCTACGAATGATGTGGAAGTTGAGCGCATGCAGGCTTTGTATCAGCGCTGTGCCCAAAACGATATTAATGTAGAGTTGCTTGATGCGCAGCAGCTTAAACAGCGTGAGCCAAACATCGTTGGTCTTGGTGGCATGTTTGTGAAAGATACTGCCATTGTAAACTACCAAATGATAACAACTAAAATGGCCCAGTGTTTTACAGAGGTAGGGGGTGATGCACGTCTTAATCATAAAGTGATTGGGCTGCAAGAATCTGCATCTCATGTCACTGTAGAGGTTGATCATCTTGGAGAAGCATTGAGCTTTGAAGGGCGTTTTCTGATTACTTGTTCCGGGTTAATGGCGGATCGTACTACTAAGATGTTGGGTATCAAAACTGATTTTCAAATTATTCCCTTTAGAGGGGAATATTATCAATTACCGAAAAAGTATAACAACATTGTTAATCATCTTATTTATCCAATACCAGATCCTGAATTGCCGTTTTTAGGGGTGCATTTAACACGCATGATAGATGGCAGTGTAACCGTTGGACCCAATGCCGTACAAGGTTGGAAGCGTGAAGGTTATGGGCGCATTAATATTAGCCTTAAGGATGTATGGCAAATGCTATGTTTTAAAGGCTTTTGGCGAGTATTGAAAAATAACTTCAAGACGGGGTTAGTGGAAACAAAAAACTCTTGGTATAAACCCGGTTATTTAAAAACAGTACAAAAATACTGCCCGCAATTAACTGTCGATGATTTACAGCCTTATCCGGCAGGTGTAAGGGCACAGGCGGTAATGAAGGATGGATCTTTAGTGCATGATTTTTTGTTCGCTCAAAGCCCACGCAGCTTGCATGTATGTAATGCACCATCTCCTGCTGCAACCTCAGCAATCCCAATTGGAAAATATATCTGCGATAAATTAATGCAAGATTAACACGCACCGCCTCAGTAAAACCTCATTAACTAACGCTTATAGATTGATATCTAGGGGTTACGTTGTGCCGTTTATGCAAACGTGAGCACTGTCTGATAATTACAAAATGCAACTGTTAGCTATAATTGACACCAATAAATCAATGGGTTAGTGAGTTTTCGGCTTTCAACTTAGTAGCAATTGTCGCTGTTAATTAAATGTGTGACTGGTATCCCCCTTTTGGGGCATATCCTAATTGGGTGCTAGCAATAATAATGCAACAGTAGTTTAAGTAACGATATTTGCAGAGCTGATTAGCTTTTCCCAGATAAATAATAAAAGGATAATGATTGTGAAAAGAAGAGACTTACTAAAAGCATCAATGACGGGCTTGGCACTAGCGCCATTAGCCACCGCTTCAGCAGTGACAAATGCAGGGGATAAAACAAGACTGCGTATGCAAACACTGTATGGTACTGAAACAGATGCTTTGTACAAAGCTTTTGGCAAAGATATTAAGACCGCTTCAAACGGTACTCTTGCAATCACTCGTTTCCGCGGCGGTGAATTAGTGCCTAACGATCAAATGTTAGATGCTGTATCTAAAGGGACTTTAGATATGTGCCAAGGTTACGGCGGTTATTGGTCTGGTCAGTTAGATATTGCGAAGATTGAAAGTGGCTTACCTGGTGCTTGGACCAGCTTAGATGAGGCGCAGTACTTACATCAAGCAAAAGGCTTATCAGAGCTGATCAGCGAAGCTTATGCTGAAAAAGGTGTTCACTACTTAGGTCCTGTTTTTGGTGGCCCATATGATTTGCTAACAACTAAGCCTGTGAAGAGCTTGGAAGATTTGAAAAAAATGAAAATCCGCGCGACAGCAACCGTTGCTGCGATTTTAGAAAAATTCGATATTCCTACCGTATACCTCCCAAGCCAAGAGCTTTATATTGCCATGTCTACTGGTGCAATCGATGGTGTTATTTACGGTGGTTCTCTTGAATATAAAGCGCTTAAGCTTCATGAAGCAGCTAAACACTACACTTCTTTAAACATGATCAACCCAGGCTACGCTGATGGCATGTTAATCAACAAGAAGAAGTGGGATGGCATGAGCAAAGATCAACAAAAAGTGATTGAGTTAGCGACTGCTAAGCACGCAACAAACATGCATGCTTGGAATGTGAATGGTTGCTTAGATGTGAATGCTGAAGGTATCTTCGAGTTTGCTTCGCTCAATACAGCAGATTCCAACGCACTCACAGCTGCTGCAGTTGATGTTTGGCAAGAAGAAGCTAAAAAATCAGCACGTAATGCGAAAGCAATTGAAGCGATTCAGGCAACAGCGAAAGCGACAGGTCGTGCCTAATGCAAATGCTCTCTCAATACCTAAATTTACAAAACAAGGTATCTGAGTGGGTTGGCAGGGCCGTCGCTTGGATGTGCCTTGCTATGATCGCGGTACTTGCCTTTGAAGTATCCGCGCGTTATTTGTTTAATAGCCCCACTTCTTGGGCACATGAAAGTACCACCATGCTCTATGGTACTTTCTGTATCCTCGCTGGGGTTTATACCCACAGATACCACGGTCATGTACGCAGTGAAGTGATCTATAATTTATTTCCATTACGCGTGCGCGCGCTCATGGATTGCCTAACCGGCGTGTTGGGGTTAGTCGTATTCAGTGTTTTCTTGGTGATTACCTTTCGCTATGCCGCAGATTCTTGGGCAATCAAAGAGGTTTCATCTAAGAGTACTTGGGCACCAATCATTTATCCTTTCAAATCTGTGCTGCCGTTAGCGATCGGGTTAATGATGTTGCAAAGTCTTGCGCATTTGATTACCGATTTTTTCCGCATGTGTGGGGTAGATATAGCGATAAAGGATTAAATATCAAGCTAGCCTAGTTTTGGGCTGTCGCTTTGCTTGCGTCAAATAAGCGCACACAGAGCTAAAGCCGCTTGGCTATATTGATTTTTAAGTCGAAAAGAGCGAGCTATTCTCTCTTTTAATTGATCGTTGCCATCTCGCGCTAGGTAAATTCAGCATTGTGATTACTTCAAATCTTCACCCATCGAACGCTCCGCTGTTGCAGAGCGTTTGTTTTATAATTAAAAGGTATATTTGTGGCAGAACTTGATCCATTAACAATTACGCTAGGCATGTTTCTCTCAATGTTACTATTGCTAGCGATGGGAGCTCCACTAACATGGGCACTATTATCAGTTGGCGTCGGTTCCGCCTATTTCCTATGGGGGCCTGCTGGTCTAGAACTTTTAGCAAGTAGTGCTTTCTCGGCGATGGATAATTTCCTGCTAGTCGCACTACCGATGTTTATTTTCATGGGTTTGATGTTGCAGCGATCGGGGATAACCGATGACTTGTTTGAAATGATTAACAAGTTGATGGGTGGGTTTCCTGGTGGTTTAGGCATGGGTACAGTAATTATCTGTGCAATTATAGCAGCGATGGCGGGAGTGTCAGGTGCAGCAACCGTTAGCTTAGGTGTGATTGCACTTCCAGCAATGCTTAAGCGCGGCTATGATAAAAAACTGGTGACTGGCACTATTATGGCGGGTGGCGCATTAGGCTTTCTCATCCCACCTAGCGTGCTAATGATTGTGTATGCGTTCCTAGCACGTGAATCAGTAGGTAAGCTGTTTGCAGCAGGTTTGATGCCTGGCTTAATGCTCGCTGCCATTTATATGGTTTATATCTACTTTTTTGCAGTGAGAAACCCAAAATCGGCTCCTTGTCTTCCTTTAGAAGAACGCGTGTATGGTTTAGAGAAGATCAAGGCACTCAAAGCCTTAATACTTCCAGGGCTATTAATCGGTACCGTTCTAGGGTTTATTATTGGTGGTGTTACCTCTCCTTCTGAAGCTTCTGCGGTCGGCGCGGCAGGCTCAATAATTTGCGCTGCTATCTATCGCACCTTAAATTGGGGGATGCTTAAAGAAGTATTACTCAGTACCACCAGATTAATGGGGATGCTGCTTTGGATTACCATTGCTGCGGTGTTCTTCAGTAAAGTTTATATCGGCTTAGGTGCCGGATCACTCATTACAGAGCTAGTAGAAGACTCTAACTTATCCCCTTATTGGGTGATAATAGCCATGTTAGCGACCTATTTTGTACTAGGTATGTTCTTAGATGATTTTGCCATTGTATTTATTACCGTGCCTTTGTTTATACCTGTTGTGCAAGAATTAGGGTTTGATACCGTCTGGTTTGCAGTGCTTTTCATTATCAGTATGCAAACCGCTTATTTGACCCCGCCCTTTGGCTACAATCTATTCTATATGCGCTCGGTGGCACCACCGAGCATCACTATTTACGATCTGTACAAAGCGGTTGTGCCATTTATTATTTTGCAAGTGATAGGCTTAGGTTTAGTGGTTGCTTTTCCACAAATTGCGCTTTGGTTACCAGAGCTGATTTTCGGGCCTTAAGTGAAAAAGGAATAGCAATTGGTGCAGTGGATATTTGTTCACTGCACTGTCGCAAATTGCTTAAGTTTGAAGGGGTTTTAGATAGTTAGTCAATGGATCGGCAGGGGAGTCGGGAGTGACCATGCGTAAGGAATCGATGAATAAGTGGAACAGCTCCGCCTGTGAATTAATATCTAGCTTTGCATAGATGTTCTTACGATGATGTTTGATTGTTTCAGCACTGATGGTCAACTTTTGTGCGATATATTTAGCTGCATAACCACGTAATATTAACTGCAGTATTTGGCTCTCCCGCTGAGTCAGTACAGAGCTGCCAAAATGGCGCAGCGCGCTCTCAAGATGGGAATCTAAGAAAGTATCTTTATTTTGCTGTTTATTCGCATGCCACCATTTTAGCAGTATTGCTTGTACTGTGATAAAAAGGCGCGTAATCAAAGCGTGTTCGGCATTATTAAAGCGCGGTTTATCATCTTTTCTGCTCAGAGATATTTGAATGCTCAGTTCATTATCAACTGGAATTATCAAACAAATTTCATCACCAAAGTTGACTAAACGATAATACACGCGATACAGCTCACTTTGTTTAAAGCCGTCAGGGGCTACATCTTTAAGACTATAAACACCTTGGGTAGGAGCATCGGCTGCAAGGCGATAGAAAGGGTCGAGTAAATAAGCACTGTGCAGGTATTGCTCGATATGCTTCCAAGGATCTTCGCTGGCATCGCGTTTGCGGTAAGGGCACTGAGGTTGCCCACCTTTAGGATAAATCAGTAGGCAGCTGCCATCAGCATTAATAATCAGCCTTAAAATATCTATTAGTTGATCTACAGTTTGATCACCCACCCCAGCAAGAATGCTATCGGCGACCAGGCTGTGCCACTGGTCGAGTGGCTCTACAGGAATAACAGCTGAATATATCAAGGAAAAGCCTTCAAAAAAAGTCAAAAAATGATGAACTAAAAATGTATTAGATCTTATTTTTAACGCCTAGACAATCTGTTTTTAGTTGAAAATACAGTGGAGCCACAGTCACAAGGTTCAAGTTTGATTCACGGTTAAAGAGTCAATGAATTGGCCTTGTTGATCCGCAATATAAATATCAATAGTACTGTGCCCGAAGCGCTCATTGCTTGTATCTGTCCACCAACTAACTTGAGTGCCAACTCGGAGAGTTGGTAATAACAGCTGTGAATCTAAAACACTTTTTCCTGAGTATCTATAACAAGTAAGCTTTTTGCATTTCCTTGAATGAGAATGCTGAAAGCTATGTGGTTTAAAGCTCAATCCATTATTATTATGCTTTAATTGATAGTTTTTTTTTGCATGCTGTGACCTTCTTGTTTGCGTAAAGAGCAGCTGTATTAAGTGCTCTAAATAATAAGGTGCGCTCATTGCAAAGTTGAAATGTACATGTTTAAAAGGATTCATCTACAACTTGGAATTTGTTAGCAACGATACTATTGGTTACTTCAATAATCATGCCCTTGATAGTATCGCTAGCAGTTGAGTGCGTTAACGCGGAAAAGGGCTTACATTTTTCACCGAACAGCAATCAATAAATTTGAGGAGTTAGGATGAAGTTTTCGAAGAAGGTGATATCGAGTATCACTGTTTTAATAGCGACGGGTGTTTTTAGTCAGTTCGCTTATCCCGCCAGTGATAGCCAAGCAGAAGTAGCGCTTGAAAATGAACGCTTAGCGCTAAATAGCGCTGATAATGCGCTCATTCAATTAGCCAATAGTTTAACGAGAAATAATATAAATAGGAATAATATAAGTAAGGCTTTGAGTTTGCTTGACAAGCATTGGCAAGCTGCTTATATCGCCCCTCTGCTTGAAATACTCAGCTTAAATGGCACCAGTACCACGGCTAGAAAAATAATTAATCTACTAGAAAAAAGAACTGGCAAAGAGTTTAATAACAACACGAACAAATGGTATTTTTGGCTATGGAATGAACCAGAAAATATCGTTAGTTACTACGCTGATCTTAAGGCCACTTTATACCAACAGGTAGATCCTAAATTTAATCAATACTTTAGAGGTCGACAAAAACAGGCAGCTATTCGCTTAGATGAAATTCGCTGGGGCGGCGTTGTCCAAGATGGTATTCCACCTCTACGCTACCCAAAAATGTTGATAGCTGAAAATGCCAATTATTTAGCAGACGATAATATCGTTTTTGGCATTGAGGTTAACGGCGATGCGCGCGCCTACCCAAAAAGAATCTTAGCTTGGCATGAAATGTTTGTAGATAGCATTGGTGGTATAGAAATAGCAGGGGTCTATTGCACTTTATGTGGCACCGTTATTCCCTATAAAACGACTGCCAATGGTATCCAATATGATCTAGGCACGAGTGGCTTTTTATACCGCTCCAATAAATTAATGTATGACCAAAAAACTCAGTCTCTGTGGAGTACAGTGAAAGGTGAGCCTGTTGTTGGGCCTCTGGTCAACAAAGGTATTGCCTTAGAACATATAGGTGTTGTAACCACAACTTGGGGTGAATGGAAACGTCGCCATCCAAAAACAAAAGTGCTATCACTCGATACCGGCTATCGGCGTAACTACGGCGAAGGTGTGGCTTATAATGCTTATTTTTCGACTGACCAGCTAATGTTTAATACGCCGTTTATCGATACTCGACTAAACAATAAACAAGAAGTTTTAGCACTAAGGTTTTTTGCTTCACCCAAAGAGCAGTTAGCCATTGATACTGACTTTTTAAGCAAAAACTGGTTATATAAAACTAATATTGGCCGCCAAAAATTACTGATATTGACTGACTTATCAGGTGCAAACCGAGTTTACGATCCCAAAGAGGTTGATTTCGTTAGTTATGATCAAGATAGCACTCTTGTCGATAGCACAGGTGAGCAATGGATTTTAGAAGAACATTCTTTAGTGGCTAAAAAGAGTAATCGTAAACTCACAAGCTTGCCTTATCGGCGCGCCTTTTGGTTTGGTTGGCATGCGGTATTTCCCGAAACGAAGTTGATAAAATAGCATTGGTGGTCGGTGTGGCTATGTGTTGTTGTTTAACTCACTTATTTTACGCTTAAGACAAGTATTACTTGGTTAAATGTCGGCTTAACTATGCCATAAAACCACTAATTAGTGAGTGACAGGGTTTCTAGTTTTTACCTAGACAGCAATGCTAAAGTAGTTAACACAGCATTGCGTTTTGGCCATGCACTCCCGCAGGGAGGAAACAGATTAGGTACTATAAACCAGCTTCTGTTAGGTATTGTATAAAATTGCGCTTCGCTTTATAGGTGATGACTAAACGCGCTAGTAAAGCACTAAACTCGCTTTGTGATTGCGCTGTCAGGCATGCTTTTTTGGCTGTTATCAATGCGCTAATGGCTTGGCGATAATGCTCGTTATCTGAGAATCCAACATAGGATGCCACCAGCTTTTCATAGAGCGCAAGAGTGATGTCAGGCGAATCAGAATAAGCATCAATCAGCCTGGATAAGTATTCCTTAGGGAGAAGATCTTGTGCATCTATTTTAAGGATGTCAGCGTAGCGTTGATGGTAGAAAAGAATATCCAGTATTAAACGGCTATAAGTGAATTGACTCAAAGAATCTTGAATTTGGCGCTGGGTTAGCTGATCTAGGATAGCTTGTGAATCAAAGCTAATTTGCTTGAATTGAGTAGGGTTTTTTATTGGCTGCTCGTTGTTGTTTTCCCGTCGCTCAGGGCCGTTTTCCTGGAGCTCAGGGCTATTGAGCAGTAGCTCAGGGCTGCTAATTTGGAAGTCAAAAGTTGGGCCATATAACTCACTAAACTTATGCAGCTGTTTATAAAGCGCGAACGACGGTTTAACACTAAAAGCGTATTCGATCAAAAGGTAAGCTTGGGCATGCTCATTTTGATGTACCAATAATTTCACTTCAATACTGAGTAATTGACCCGCCACATAATGTGCATCGTTACTTTTGTTAGCTTGCTTAAGAGCTATCGCTACTTGATCCCATTGTTTAGATTCAATCAATAGTTCTGCTAAGTTAGCTAAATCACTCGCTGATCGTGCATTGCGCTGCTGCAAATCAATCAATAGGGCGACGTTATTAGTAGCTCTTGCATATTTAAGAAGTTCATAAAAAAAATGATGGTAATCGCCATCTTCATCCCATGCATCGCTTGAGGTTGGAACGGGGACTGCTCGCCATAGCGTTAGCAATGCTTGATAAAAGGTATCAAGCCCTTCATCACCGAGCAGCTCCTGATAGCTATCGGGGATATCCGGTGCGATATCGTTTTTTTGTTTAAATCTTTCCAGTAGAAGTGCAACTAGCTGTTGCTGGCTAAACTGCTTAGCGGCCACGGCCTCAATAAATAATTGGCTTAAAGTATCTTGGCAATGAAATCGATACCCACCTGAATCATCAATTGTTGCTAGTGCTTTCCCTAAACGATTCAAGGCATAATCTGCTAATGAGAATAGCGCATCAGCGCTTAAGCCTTCGCGCTGCTCCATTAACAAATCAACAATAGGCTCGGCCTGCGCAAAGTATTGGCTCACCTGTGAATAACGGTGCAAATGTTTATTGATCGCAAAGGCCTGAGTAATCTTCTTCTTCAGAAATTTAGCATCTGCAGGATTCAGTGCATTGTGTGCTCGCAACGCCCACTGCGTAAAATGAGTTTTATCCTCATTAATCAACGACAATAAGCTTGCTTCAACTTCATTGCGATCAAGTTTTTCAATAAAGTTTTTAATTAAATCCAATTCTTTTTGCCGTGCTGACACTCTTGGTTGTTTAGCTGCTTTACTCGCAAGAGGATCGACGTTCTGGTTTTCACGAACCGCAAGTGCCACCACCACACAATGCTTACAAAAATCAATGTTATCAGAAGCAGGGCAACTGCAATAACCATCTAGCCCTTGTATGGAAAAATTAAGTATTTGTTGATAATCACGAGTGCCGCTTACATTCGCAGTTACCTTCGAACTATTTACTTCATAAACGAGATGCGGATCTTGTTGGTAATAATCAAAGCCGCGCTGAAACGCACCGGAACCTGCTAAGCGTTTGAGTTTTTCATTACTTAAATCGATGGCATCTAAATTAAGAGGTTGGTCAGGCATTGAGCTTCCTTAGCTGTACTTGTACATTGCTTGATGATTTTAAGCACTGTGCCGTTTTGGGCAGTGCGATGCAAGAAAGAATTTTGGGGGGCAATGTAAGCCCTTCAATAGACAACAGGGCCACAAGTGTAATTTGCTCTTTGGCAGCCAGTTCAACTAATCAAACTGAAGGAACTGCTTTAAATGTAGCCGCAAAGCTTTTACCGCTAAATGCTGCAGCCGTTGTGGATGACAGACTAAATGATATGCTGCATCCGCCTCGATTTCTAAGGCAAATGGGGAGACTAAATCGCCAGCTTTCAATTGTTGTTGTATGAGTGAATGACGCCCTATTGCCACACCACAACCGCGCTGCGCAGCAGCAAGGGCAAGTGCAGACATATCAAAACATAGATCGGCACTGGCTGATATGTATTGTAATTGGTTTTGTGCCAGCCAGTAGTGCCACTCAGCCAGCGGGCCCGATTGAGGTTGAGCGAGAGTATCGTGAATAAAGAGGCAATCGGCTAAGCCTGGCGGATTGTTTTTGAGGTTTTTTTGTCGCATATAGTCAGCAGAGCAAACTGCAATTAATTGCTCGCTCATTAAATGTTCGCTGTGAAAGCCTGGGTGCGCACCATTGCCGTAAGTAATCGCTAAATCTACTTGCTCGTCGCTCAATAGCGCTCGCGAGTTATGACTGTGCAATTGAATATTTAACTGTGTGTGTTGTTGTTGGAATAAAGCAAGCGCCTCGCCTAGCCAGCTGAATGAAACTGAAGGAGGAGCAGACAATGTTAGCCTACCACGCAGGCAATCCGAATCGGTAAAAGTACTATCTAAGGTAGTAAAAGCGTGATCGATACTCAGTAACAGTTGTTGCCCGTTATTGGTGAGTTCAAGCTGGCGGTTATAGCGGATAAATAAATCAAAACCAAGCTGTTGCTCTAATTTTTTGATTCGATGGCTGACCGCGCTCTGGGTTAAATTGAGTTCGATAGCAGCGGTTGTGAAACTCAAATACTGTGCGGCACAGCGAAAGCAAGGTAGATTCGCTAACACCTGACTGTCACGACTAAGAATTATGTTAGGTATTTGTTTCGGATTAATTATATTCATCCCAAGGATTAAAACATAGCGTTTGTACGTTGTAAAAGTACTACGCTATTATTGATCGCCTAAAACCCAAATTTTTTATGTGGAGCCATTATGACGCAAGCACTTTTAGCCGGAAAACCTTTTTCGCAATGGTTACAAAGCCATCCATTGTTAGGGCAGTTACGTCTGCAAAAGCCAGTGTTCTGGCACAATGCTCATCCCCGCGCATCTAGTGATGATGCTGGGTCAATAGGTATGCAAGATATACTGGAGGCCAGTGACCGCCTCAGTCGTTTCGCGCCTTATATAGCAAAGGTGTTTGTAGAGACAAGGCCTAGCCAGGGAATTATAGAGTCGCCACTGCGTGAGATTAGTTCAATGCAGCGCTTACTAGCCCAGCGCAGTGGCCAAACGCTAGCGGGAAAGTTACTGCTAAAGTGCGATAACGATCTGCCTATTTCAGGATCGGTTAAAGCGCGAGGCGGAATTTATGAAATTCTTAAGCACGCTGAACAAATCGCACTCGCGGCAGGGCTCTTAACGCTCAATGATAATTATGCGCTCCTTGATAGTCCCGCTCATAAAGCACTGTTTGCTCAGCACAGTATTGCAGTAGGGTCGACAGGTAATTTAGGCTTAAGCATAGGCATTATGTCGGCGCAATTAGGTTTTAAAGTCACAGTACACATGTCGGCAGATGCCAAGCAGTGGAAAAAGGCATTACTGCGTAGCAAAGGTGTAACCGTTGTTGAATATCTTGATGATTACTCTCAAGCCGTGACCCAGGGACGTATTGAAGCACTGGCAACGGTCAACTGTCATTTCGTCGATGATGAAAATTCGATTGACCTCTTTATGGGTTACGCAGTGGCGGCTCTGCGCCTAACTGAGCAATTAACTAGTCAAGGTGTTTTAGTCGATGCTCAGCACCCTCTGGCCGTTTATTTACCTTGCGGTGTCGGTGGAGCTCCGGGAGGTATCGCATTCGGTTTGAAGCAAGTATTTGGCGACACTGTGCATTGCTTTTTTGCCGAGCCAACGGCAGCCCCCTGTATGATTTTGGGCCTATACACTGGGTTACAGGATCAAATTTGTGTTCAAGATATTGGTATTGATGGCAGAACTTGTGCAGACGGTTTGGCGGTAGGGCGTGCTTCAGGATTTGTTGGTGCAGTGGTGCAACCTATTATTAGTGGAGCATATACTTTACAAGATAAAGAAATGTTAGCACTGCTAGCACTACTCAAAGATAGTGAATCTATTGAATTAGAGCCCTCTGCGCTAGCAGGACTAAACGGAATAGTAGAATTACACCGAGCAAGTTATTGGCAAGATGCAGGTATAAATGAGCAAAACGTTACTCATATCGCTTGGGCAACAGGGGGGAGTATGGTCCCGCTAGATGAACGCGCGCGATACTACGCACAAGGTTGTGCTCAATTATTGAAAAGCTAAGCTTAAGGGTGAAGTGATAGGGATGGTTTACTATTGTTTGGCTTGAGTTGCAAAACACTGAATTATCAGATGCAAGCACTTGGGGTTTTTAAAGCAATTTACGCTGATTCTATTGCGCCATATTTCGCTGCTAGCTCGTTTATACAGTTGCGATCGCTGCTGTACAGAGGCCTTTGATGTAATGTTTAAAGGCCATGGAGCAATGCAGTTTTGTGAGTGAATTTGTTTCTAAACTATTCAAATAATTAACAGGGAAGGCAATGCTGGGTCTCGCCATCGAAATAGCGGTACAGGCTCACAAAGGACAAGTTGATAAGGGCGGTTATCCTTACATATTGCATCCGCTGCACTTGATGAACCAATTGATGTTTGATATTGAATTAGCAATTATTGCAGTGCTGCATGATGTAGTTGAGGATTCGCAATGTACCCTCAAAGAGCTGCACAGATTAGGCTTAAGTGAGCGCGTTATCTTGACCCTGGGTTTGCTCACGCATCAAGCAGATGATAGCTACGATGAATACATCGATAAAGTGGCAACAAATTTAGATGCTATTCGGATCAAGCGCAAAGACCTAGAGCATAACTCAGATATTACTCGGTTGCAGGGACTACGGGATAAAGACCTTGAACGGATGGCGAAATACCATCGCGCCTTCATGAAGCTTGGTAAAGCTAAACGAGCAATGCAATCTGACAACGATAACAAGGGAGGATGGTAACGGTTGTGGTGAAATGAAGTGATACGGCCCAAGCTCTTGGGGGACGCTTATTGCTAATAACTTATAGGTTTAACTTTAACCAAGGCTGCTCAGTAAAGCGTTCTTTTAGTAATTGTAAAAAATGCGATGTTCTAGCTGAACGTGATCGAACATCAGTGCCTAATAAAGCAACAATATCTGCGCTCGGTAAACGGTAATCTGGCAATAATTGCACTAATAGGCCACTATTTAATTCCGGTTGAACGTCCCATTCTGAACGCATAATAATACCGTGCCCAGCAATCGCCCAGTTTTTAACAATACGTCCTTCGTTACTGGTAAAGGTAGGGATAATGCGAATGGATTCGTGCTCTTCGCTGTTATTATGGATGAACCGCCATAACGTAACATCTTCACTATTCTCGCGTAAGGAAATACAAGTGTGATGTTTTAATTGTTGTGGCGAGGTAAGTGTTGCATGCTGCTTTATATATTCAGGAGAGGCGCAAAGAAAGCGTTGATTAGGCGCCAGTGTTAAGAGCTTTAATGATGAATCCCGTAATTCACCGATATAGATAATAATGTCCCACTTATGGCTTTCTGCCCAGCTCGGTTTGTCTGATAGTTCGAATTCAACCTTTAACTCTGGATGTTGTCGTTGGAACTCACCAATTAAAGGGGCGATATAATCATTGCCAAACCCTAATGGTGCTAATACTTTTAATGTTCCATTGATCAGGTTCTTTTTACTAGCCATTAAGGTATCTAGTTGATCCATTTCACTAATAATGGCGTGTGCCTTGCTTTGTAGTAAATAGCCTTCTTCAGTCAGGCTTATTCCCCGAGGGTGTCGCTGAACCAATTTTACATTGACCTTTAACTCAATCGCTTGCAGACGTTGTGTTACCGATGGGGGAGTTACATTGAGTTTAAGAGCAGCTGCAGATAAAGACGGTTGAGTCGAGATAGTGTAAAAAAAACGTAAATCTTCACTGGTAAGCATTAAGTTGAAACCTAATATAACTGTTAGTAAGTATTAATATTATTCTAAATCTTAAAATAGCACAATAACTGCATTACCCAATAGGTAACAACATAAATTTAGCCATGAGGAGTTGCCATTATGTCAATTGATCAATGTTTAGCTCAAATAGATACGCCTTTTCTGTTGGTTGATAAAGCCAAGTTTGATGCAAATATTTCTTATCTCAGAAATAAACTAACACCACATGATGTGGTACTAAGACCGCATTTAAAAACGCTGAAATCAATTCAAGGAGCAAAGCATCTATTACAGAATTTTGACTCGCCGGCTACTGTGTCAACGGTAAAAGAAGCCGAAGTATTTGCCCGCGCAGGTTATACCAACCTTGTGTATGCGGTTGGTATTGCCCCGCAAAAACTACCGCGTATTCAAGCACTGCTTAATCAGGGGGTAGATATCAGTATCCTACTAGATAGCGTAGCGCAAGCAGAAGCCGTCACATCATTTTGTAAGGCTCAAAATATTAAGATACCCACATTGCTAGAAATTGATTGTGACGGTCATCGTGGTGGCATCCAACCTAATGATGAAAGCTTAGTACACATAGCAAGAATTCTTCACCAAGGTGGCGCTCAACTGCGCGGCGTACTCACGCATGCGGGAGAGTCTTATAGTTGTAACAGTAAACAAGCATTAGTCATAGCAGCTGAAGCCGAGCGCCTTGCTGCGGTGACAGCAGCGTCCCAATTGCTTAAAAACGGTCTGCCTTGCCCTGTAGTCAGTGTCGGTTCTACGCCCACTGCGCATTTTGCAGAAAATTTGCAAGGTGTTACAGAAGTTAGAGCGGGCGTTTATACCTTTTTTGATTTAGTCATGGCGGGTATCGGCGTGTGTCACACGAATGATATTGCCTTGTCAGTTGTGACCAGTGTGATTGGTCATAATAAAGAGAAAGATTGGTTATTTATCGATGCGGGTTGGATGTCGCTATCACAAGATCGCGGTACGCGTTCACAACAAAAAGATTGTGGCTATGGCTTGGTATGCAATATTCACGGTGTGATTATTCCAAGTTTACAAGTGATAGGCACAAATCAAGAACACGGTATTATCGCCAATGTCGACGGCGGTAAATTAGTGGATATATCGCTGGGCACACAATTACGCATTCTCCCCAATCATGCATGCGCTACAGCCGCCATGCATGCGGGTTATTACGTGGAAGACCCTACGCAAACTGAGCTTGATTACTGGCAGCGTATTCAAGGTTGGCAGTAAGGCAATATAATATAAGGTGTAGAAATATGAAATACATTAATGAAGCGCTATCAAGGCAATTAATTAGTCATGAACTAGCGTTCAATGCGGTATCCGCTGCTTTTATTGCCGCCAGTGAACAAGCTGAAATATTTCCTGTGGTCATTGCTGGTGGGCATGCAGAAAACAGTATCTTTTCGCTTAAATCAGCCAATACAAAAGAACTAACGGGTTGGAAAACGGGGAGTTATTGGCCTGATAATGTTAAAAATAATATCCCCTGTCATGCATCAACAATCTTTTTATTAGATCAAGCAACAGGGCATCTGGATGCGGTGATTGAAGGCAGTGCGGTTAATGCTTATCGCACCTCGGCAGCAGACGCCGTTGCCGTCTCTGTATTAGCAAATGAAGATGCGAGCTGCTTAGCCATTTTTGGAACAGGCCACCAAGCATTTTACGAATGTGTTGCGGTATGTCGGGTACGTAAAATTGAGACGGTAATGATTGTAGGTCGCAATTTTGAAAAAGCACAGGCGATGCTTAAAAAGTTAGCCGATATTGGCATACATGCACAAGTCAAAAAGGCAGAGGAAGCTTGTAGAGCTGCAGATATCATCATTTGTGCAACAACAGCACGTGAAGCGCTATTTTGCGCTGATTGGGTACAAGCCGGTACACATATTTCAGCGATGGGTGTAGACACTAAAGGTAAGCAAGAATTACCTTACAAGCTGTTTGAGTACGCGGCTTTATTTTGCGATTTTACTTCACAGTCTATTGCAATCGGCGAATTTCAACATACAGATAAGAATAATATTATCAATAAATTAACCATGATTGGTGAAGTGCTTTCTGGAAAAAAACAGGGGCGCAAAAATAAATCAGATATTACTATTTTTGATAGTTCGGGTATCGCAGTTCAGGATCTCTTTATCGGAAAAATCTTATTGAATGCGGCCCTTGAGGCAGGGAATTCTATTGAATGCTAAATTAAGCCATTTTTCGATAATAGCTTGAGACGCCTGAATGACATCTCGACCAATAATAAAACAAGCCGGCCAGCGTAAAGCGTAAATAGCCTGCCCCTTTATGGGTGCAACTGCTTTAGTTGGCTGCTAGGGAGTTAATAAAAATCGGCGAAATAGCCGCATCAGCGATTAAGTTATCAAACACCCTTCTATAACACGACGCTTTATTCCCCCATCCAATACTGCTAGAAATTTGGCAGCACAAAGCTCATCAAATGATCAACCCTCAATTACTTGTATTCCTAGCCAACGCATTATCAAGTTTTCACTAGAAAAAGGGCAGAGAACGGATTTATTCGTCTTAACATAATCCTAAGCCCCTTAGGCTTACACTGATATCTCGTGCTACTACTTTTAATTCAAAGCAAGGTTTAAGGAGCAATAATTTGCAAGATATCGAGAGTCGCTTTGCGCAATTCACTTCATTACAAGAATATATCGGCGTGGTTGTACTGTTTTTCTTAGTGCTACCTATGTTGTCAGTTGTTATCAATATTGTGCAAAAAAGAGGGGAAAAAGTGAAAGAGAACGGGGTGAATTTTATTATTCTAGCGGGAGGGGAGTTACTGAATTTGACCGCGTACGGGGCTGTATTTATTGTCGGCTTGTCTATTTTTGAACCCTGGGCATTGTTTGATATTCCGGTGACCAGCACGACATGGCTGCTAGCGATTGTAGTGGCAGATCTAAGCTATTACTGGATGCATCGGATCGAGCATGAGGTAAGGATATTGTGGGCTTTACACAGTGTGCACCACTCTTCAGAGGACTTTGACTTAACCACGAGTTTACGTTTGTCTTGGCTTGAAGGTGCGGTTGAGTGGGTATTTCTACTGCCGATGATATTAATTGGCTTCGATTTAGTGCAAACAGTGTTAGCCTTTATTATCATCGTGGTGTATCAAAGCTGGATTCATACACAATGGATACCCAAACTAGGTATATTGGACAAAATATTTAATACCCCTTCAGTTCACCGCGTGCATCATGGCTCTAATAAAATTTATTTAGATAAAAACTACGGTGCCGTCTTGATGCTATGGGACCATTTGTTTGGCACTTATCAAGCGGAAACAGAAGCGGTAGAATACGGCTTAACAGTCGCCATCAATACGCGAAACCCTATTAAAGTGGTGTTTTTTGAATGTCTGGCATTGTTTAAAGATTGCTGGCAAGCGCAGGGGATGGGCAATAAACTATTACATTTGCTTAAAGGGCCCGGCTGGAAACCTAAATCAGCGGCTGTTGGTGATAAAATTCCATAAAGAGGCAGTCGTAAAGGTAGCGAGCGATAATAAGGCAAGGCTAGAATTGGCGAAATAAGGCCGTGAGTGAGCTTATTTATCCGGTTTTTAACGCCATATTATCGAGTACAGTTATCATGCCCTTTGGGTATTTTTTATGACACCCTCTAAACTAAAGATATTAATTAATGCGCATACTCATTATTGAAGATGATAGCCAATTGGCTGGAGCCATTGGCGATTACTTAGCATTACAAGGTTGCATTTGCGATTTTGCGTACCATGGAACGTTGGGTTTGCAAATGGCAATTGAATTAAGCTTTGATGTTATTTTGCTCGATTTAATGATGCCTAAACTGGATGGCTTATCCGTTTGCCAACAATTAAGAGCGCAAGGGTTGCACATACCAGTGCTTATGTTAACGGCTTGTGATACCAGTGATAGCGAGCTGGCGGGCTTTAGGGCTGGGGTAGATGATTACGTGGTTAAGCCTTGTTTAATGCCAGTGCTTTGGGCACGACTACAAGCATTAAATAAGCGCCAACACTTGCCGGTAGATACCTTGGTTATTGATCAATTAACACTGTATTTAAAAGAGCATCGTGTGGTGCGCGATGGCATTAATTTAAAACTGACCCCGACGGGTTTTATCTTCCTTGAAATATTGATGCGTGCCAGTCCTAATGTTGTGACTAGGCAGTTGATAGAGGAAAAAGCGTGGCCAGATAAAGCTGTTGAAACAAACAACTTCAATGTGCAGTTGCATCAACTAAGAAGAACCATTGATAAACCGTTTGATTATCCTCTAATCCACACTGTTGTCGGTGTGGGATTAAGCCTGCGCAAAGTATGAGGTACGTCAATAGTGTTTAATCTCCGACAAGGGCAGCCTAAAGCAAGGTCTTTAGCCCATAACCTGTACCTGCAATTAGCCTGGATAGGGTCTGCTGTTATATTCTCTACTGTATTAATTTTGTTAGTGTTTTCGTGGCGATCTGTTGCATTAGTCAGTGACAGTTTAATGCGTTTAGATGCAGCTTCACTGGCGAATCGCCTGCTTGAACAACCTGACATGACGCTCCCAAGAGGAGAAACTTATAGTGCCTACCTAAAATATCAGGATATCCCTTTAGCAGTGCGGCAGCTTTTTACTGAAAAACCGCAAGCCAATGGCGATATTCTAGAAGCGACACAAATACAGGCGGGCAGTACGCAATACTTATACTTACTGCATTATAGGCAACAGGGTCTCCAAGAGACAAGTTCGGCTGATAACGCCTTGTTTTTAATTTCAAAACACAGTGAGTCTGAAATAACAGCTGTGGTCAATATCGTCTTATCTGAAATAATTAAGCAGGCGCTTTGGTTAGTCATTATTGTGTTAGTGGCTGTGCTTTTGCTGACCTTTTGGGTATTGCGTAATACAACGCGGCCGATAAAGCTTTTAGCGCAATGGGCCGATAGTATGGCAAGTGAAGACACAACACAAAGGCAAGCAGTGAGGCTCAATAACAGGCCCTTTGCTATTGTTGAGCTAAACGACATCGCTGATACCTTACAAAACAGTGTAGCCGCACTTGAAGCCTTCAATCGGCGAGAGAAAGCCTTTTTACAACAGGCAAGTCATGAGTTTCGAACCCCACTGGCTATTATCCAAGCGAGTGTAGATACGTTAGAACTGATAGAGTCTAAACAGGCTTCAAAAGACCAGTGTTCAGCCAGTAGCGCACTGCGAAAAAAATCGCTAGGCAGAGCGCAAAGAGCCAGTGAAAATTTACGTATATTATCTGCCAGCTTATTGTGGCTAGCCCGTAAATCGAAACAGCCGATTGCGACTGAGAAGTTAGAGCTACTCAGTTTTTGTAACGAGACCATCGCCCATCATGAACATTTACTTGTCAATAATCATACCAAAATACAGGTTACTACAGACCCTGTGCACTCATTCATTAACATTGAGATAGCGAAAGGTTTGTTTGGCATAGTACTCGTTAATATCCTCAGAAATGCCTTACAGCATTCACGTGGTCCATTCATCACTGTGCTTATTTCTCATGATCAGATAGTAGTAGAAAACAGTATTGAGCCAAGCAGCCCAATACTGGCTAACCAACAGACAGAATCCACTATGACTTATTTACCAGAACAGAGCTTCGGCTTGGGTATAGAGCTGGTGAAACGCATTTGTACAGTGCAAAATTGGCAGTTCAATCAAATATTTACGACACTCGATGGCACCCATAATCAAGCGAAAAGCCAGGTTGTGTTTAATTGGGAGCGGGCGAGCTAAAGGGATAAATATGCTGCACTTACCTAACACTGACTTTGGGTGCAGCTCATTTTATTATGCACAAATTTTTACTTGTTGTTTTTGTTGCGCGTATTAATGCAAAACAAAGGGTCAGGCTTTTATATACTTAGCCTGCTCACGGAAATAATTAACATTGAGTTTCTTGATTAGTACTTGGCTTAATAATTGGATCTATAGACCTAGCCGTATGATAATCAAAGGCTCCCGTTATAGTAGGTAATTTAATCCCTATGTAATTAACGAGGCTTTAATTCAAGTTTTTCGAGCAAATTCAAAATAGTTCTTATCTCTTTCTTTTGTGCCGATATTTTCGAATAAACGGCAAATACATCCCTGCGGATAGAGTCTATATTGTCGACCAAATACAGCCGGCTATCATTAATATATTTATCAACAATAGCTTTAGGTAAGAAAGCAGCGCCGCCATTAGAAATGACATACTCCAAAGCTATTTGACTATTCTCGGTATGTAACGTTGGTATTATATTGCTTTTAAACAACTTTGCATGCTGTAAGTTAAATACAGTGCCCCAATCGACAAACACATATCCTAATTTTTCAATATCTATCAAGTCAGCGCCAGGTTGGTTACACACCATCACTAATTCGATATGGCCGATTTTAAGTATACCTAGTTCATTTGTATTAGGAGGGTCTAATACTACGGCGATATCTAACCCACCTATTAACAGCGAACGTGTTAATTCTTGATGAGAACTTATTTCAGTACGAATAGAAACGCCTTTAAACTCTGCTGCTAATTTAGGCAAAAGTGATTGTAAGAAAGTACCCCAAAGGTTGGAGATACCTCCTAATGAAAGTTGGAGTTCTTTTGTGTCAACAACGCCCACATCTTGTAACGCTAACTGCCAAACCCCAAGAATATTTTCGGCATGTGAAAGCAGCCTTTCACCAGGAATTGTCAGCATTATATTATTTCTTTCACGAATAAATAGCTCTATCCCCACGTGTTCTTCTAACTGCTTAATTCGAAAACTGACGGTAGATTGGGTGAGATATAAGTTCTGAGCAGCTTTACCAAAATGTCGAGTTTTTGATACTTCTAGAAAAGTTCTTAGTAAGTTTAAGTCCATTCAGCAGCACCATCGAAAATTTAGATCGATACAATCTAAAATTATCATTTTACAGAATTTTATTATCATTTAATATTTAGATCCATAAGTAGTATGTTCTTATTGCGCTAAATCATAAGAATTTTTTATCTTACTAGTCGCTTTTAAAACTATTTAGATATGCTTAAACTATCTACTAATAGCGATGTTTAATGGCTTTGAAAACAGTTTAGTAGAACTTGAATTAGCAATCAACATTATTACTTGATGTTCGCTAAATTTAGAAAGCTAAACGAAGAACAATTCATTTTATTAATCGTCTAGTATGTTTGTTTAAAAAAGTAGTTGGTTAATATTATGGCTAAGATGAGCTTAAATACGCTTTTGAAAGACATAAGAAGAATGTATTGATAAGTGTTATGCGCAATGGAAAAATAACTATTTTATATATCTTGAAATTTTAGCTTTAATGGTGATCTAGCATGGATAGTAAGCGTGTGCAGCGTGAAATGAAAGACGGCTCTGAAACCTCGATTAAGTCGCGTATTAATGACAAAGATGTTGAGTTTAAGCAATGGGTTACATTTCATATTGATGGTGAACTATTTGCGGTAGATGCTTTGCAGGTCGTGGAAGTGCAGAGGTATGGTGAAATTACTCCTGTACCAGGTTCAAATGTTTCTATATCTGGCCTAATCAATTTAAGAGGCAAAGTAATTACCGTAATAGATACTCGAGTGATGTTTGTCCTGCCCCACAAAGTACCCGACGATAAGACCAATATTATTCTAGTTGATTTTAACCAAGACGAAATGGTGGGCTTTATCGTCGATAGTGTAGATGAGGTGATAAACATACCGACAAAAAGCATTGAGATATCGCCTCGAGTGTCAAGCGGTGATACCAAAAGTGTGTTTGTCAAAGGAGTTGCTTTTTATAATAAAAAAATGATTATTTTTTTAGATATTGAAAAAATAACACTGCATCTCACACCAGTTGAAAGCGGCTCAGAATACTAGAAGTTGATGCTGAAAAGGAGTCAGATGTGAGATGAAAGGAGAGCACTCAATAAGGATATTGAAAAAGCATTCTAAACGCTCAAGATAGCGAGCGCTATAGTACAAAAATAATAAAATTTTATATATATTGAATTCTATCATCCAATTTGGAGTAAAGAAACGTATGAGGAACAATGCTGCAATGAGGGGGTATCAGGTTATGAATTTACGCATAGGATCTGTTGCAATAATCTTAGCGGGAATCTCCATTATTTGCTTTTCAAACATCACTTTGTTCCCACAGATAGCGGTATTCGTTAGCACGCTAGCGTTGAGCGGTTGGCTGTTAAAAGTGGCACAAAAAATATCCAAAATAAAGACTGAGAAAAGATTCCATTGAAATGAGTAAAACCATCATTTGCCAGCATTTAAACGTAGATTCAGACTGTATATACCATGATTTTTGCTATCAACGAATATTGGAGAGTGATAGCTAGTCATGCAGATATAATAGGGCCGAGTCATTGGCAATCAAAAAAATATTCTCCTATACAATAGGCTCGATTATTTCAGCACTTTGAGATAAGAACATGACAACACAACAAGAAAAAACAACAATCCGTTATGGCTTTCTGCTCGTAAATAAATACTCAATGATAGCCCTTAGCTCGGCTATAGAACCATTGAGAATGGCAAATAGACTATCGGGGAAGACCTTATATGAATGGCAAACATTCACATTAGATGGTAAACCAGCTTGTGCAAGTAATGGTTTAATACTGGAGCCAGAAGGTGCTTTAGAGACAGCCAAAGATTTCGATGTATTCTTCGTCTGTGCAGGAGTTGATGTCTCGGATGTTTACACTAAAAATCTACAGCACAGTTTAGTCAAAATGGCACATGAAAAAATAAAATTAGGCAGTTTATGTACTGGTTCATACCTGTTGGCTCGTTCAGGTTTACTTGATGGTTACAGATGCACTATACATTGGGAACACATTGCCAGTATGCGTGAAGAGTTCAGTCATGTGACAGTCAGTGATGAGCTATTTGAACTAGACCGTGATCGTTATACTTGCGCAGGCGGCAACGCGTCATTAGACATGATGCTAACGCTGATTAGTGGCTCCAATGGCGGTACACTTTCAGCGAACATATCAGAACAATTTATGTGTGACAGAATCCGCAGTCAAAGCGATAGACAGCGCGCTCCTTTACAACAACATCTAGGTGCCAGCCAGCCCAAATTAATTGAAGCAATTTCGCTAATGGAAGCCAATATTGAAGAGCCAATTAGTATTGACGAGTTATCAAAATTGGTTGGGGTCTCTAGGAGACAATTAGAACGATTATTTCAAAAATATGTAAATTGTGTCCCAACGCGTTACTACATGGATTTACGTTTAAACTGCTCGCGTAGATTATTGTTACAAACAGGTAAATCAATCATTGATATTTCTCTTGCTTGCGGTTTTGTTTCTCCACCGCACTTTAGTAAATGTTATAGAGATTATTTTGGTATACCTCCTAGAGATGAACGAATGCGAAAATTCTCTAATATTAATACTCGCTCGAAACATCTTTGATTATTAGTAAGCAGTGATTTTGCTCGATCAGATGGCTTTTTATGCTAAGTTCACTGCTGTTGATTTCTATTAAACACAGAGTTTAAACACAGCACAGTCAACGATAAATATGGAGGCATTTAAAGATAGAAACAACCTCAATTCATGGAGGAAACTGTTCAATTTAAACAAGTTGAGAGTAGACAGTTTATCACTGATACAGTGATTATTGAGGCCCTATCACCTATC
>JBALXS010000019.1:0-12595 GCA_036960485.1 Oceanospirillaceae bacterium | reverse complement strand
TGAGAGTAGACAGTTTATCACTGATACAGTGATTATTGAGGCCCTATCACCTATCCCTACGGATACGGTTCTTGATAAAGGTTGTGGTGAACACTGATCTTTTTGGCAGGTTGTTATAGAATTACCTGTGACTGGCATTAAGCTTAAATACTACCGATATTTTTAACAGCCTCTGCTGTTAACCAAATAAAGCAGCCTTTGGATCATTACTATATGGGTTATTATGTGAATTACCATGTGGGTTACATATCATCAGCATAAATCACTATTGATCCTAAAGTCCGGTAAGCTTAGAGTGAATATTTTTCATCAGCTATTTATGCTATATTTAACAGGATTTATCTATAATTAAGGCCAGTATACACATTTGTATTTGTGCACAGATCTTGATTATGGGTGGCGTTAATCATGATGCCTTAGCTCAATGAAGATGTAGCACTTTTACCTTGAATTAAAGGTGTTTAAGTTTTGTTAAATAGGAGAAAGCGATGAATATTACATCTGCAGGCCTTAATGCTGGACTAACAAGCCAAATAGACAATAGCGCTGCACAAATAGCCAGCGGGAAAAAGATCAATAGCGCTGCTGATTCACCAGCTTCAATACAGCTTATATCACAGTTTAATAGCCAAATAATCGGTAATGGTGCTGCACATCGTAATGTTATAGACGGCATTTCTGCCCTGCAAATTGCTGAAGGCGGGCTGTCAAATGTAACAGATAGTTTGCAGCAACTTAGAGAACTGGGGTTGCAGAGCGCAAATGGCACCTTGAATGATAGCGACCGAGCTTCTATACAGACACAGGCAAAAGAGCTTTTATCTGGAATATCGGATTCACTCAACAACAGCCATTTCAACAACACTTCCCTGCTTAATAACCGCGACGAGGTTAATTTACAAACAGGCCCAGAGAGTAATCAGCAGCAGGCACTGCCGAGTTTTGACCTGAATGAGGAACTATCTAATAGCGGCTTGTTTGATTTAGATTTCAGCACTGATAACCTCAGCGATACATTAGATAGCATTGATGCAGCCTTAGACATCACGCAAAATGCTAGTAGCGCGTTCGGTGCTGCGCAAAACAGGTTAGACAGCAGCGCTGCAAGCTTAACCAATTCAACGTTCAATCAAGCAAGTAGCTTGTCGCAAATTGAAGATACAGACTACGCAGCAGCTATCTCTGAGCAAACTAAACAATTATTAGCTCGCGATGTCGAAATCACCTTACTAGCGCAAGCGAATGCGCAGCGAGGACAAGTACTGCAGTTACTAAAAATTTAGTAACAATGTGACACTGGTACTGCTTTGTATAATGCTTCAATGAATTTGGGTCGGGTAAATTGGGCTGGGGGCATAGCGCCTGAATTAATAGATGACAATGGCAGTGGGGTGTAAAACCTAGGCTACTTTTTAATTATTTCTTGATACAGTTTATCCAGTGCCATTTCAATAGTGAGACTTTCATTTTGAGCGCAATATAATTCAATAGTGCGCATCACAAATTTACTATTTTGCTTATGCTCTAAGGAGAAAGCTCTGCACTTTGCTGCTAATTTTTTGTCGGTGATTTTACGGTATTGTTGTTCATGATATGCATTAATCGCGGTATCAAAACAGCTGTTATGCTCAGTGAATAGCTCTATCAGTTTCGCTTTCGAAATGCGATATGCATTGCTGGCATATTCTAGGGCATCCCGAAAGTGTTCGAATTGCTCACCGAAGATCAGGAATGCTTGGTTTTCGACAAAATGGGCCTTATGCTTGACGCCATCAGCTTCATAGTTAAATCCTTTAAACTGGATGCGTTCAGAGGATTCTTTACCCAGCACCATACCTGCATTAACACTATGTTTTAAATGGTAATCTAACTCATCAACCTCATCCGGATTCCATACATCATAAATACGAATGGCTCGTTTATATTTACCCGCTAAACAGCGTTTTGCTATGTCTACCCGCTGTCCTAATAAAGCACTGTTGTCGTTTTTTAAAAAGCCAAAACATTCGCGACAAGCAGGTACCTTGTAAAAATCAGCTTCTTCACGGGTTTTTAGATAAAATTCGGCATATTTTAGCGGTGGGGTTAAGTCATATTCGGTGGCAATACAACCGCAGTAAAAGCAGGTATTAAAATGTTTGGCATCCAGTGCACTGATTTGACGATAGAGATCTGTTTCATGTTGCATGATAGATGCGCTTTTTCCATTGCTTTTAGTTAGTAGGCATCCGTTTCTGGATGGACACTAGTTATGTGTATTTTAGCCAATAAGATCACATTTAACGCTTTTAAAAGATTAACAACAAGCTCTATATCTGATTTTATATTTGACCGGATTAACATCTTAAGTAATAAGCAGGAGCAAGGCGGTAGCATGCAAAAGAATAGTGATCAAAGCAGTAGAGAGTCATTGAAAATAGTCATCTTAGCTGTTCTTTTGCCCAGTGATATACGCCACTATCCCCAGGGCGGTTTAATGCTTCGCGGGTATTGCGAGATTCTGATATTTGCTAATACGAGGCATAATAAACGCTATTTTTAGCGTATCCGTCAAGTCTATCAAGCTTTTGCTTTAGATTAGGACGACATGACGATTAAATCGCTAGAGTTGTCGCTAAATTGTTATTTTAATCCAGTATCGTGTCGCATAATCACCAACAATAGCTTTTACTGATACTGAAAAATAATGAATAATAAAAAGACATACGAACGTAGTGAATTAATTACCGCTCTGGATACGCTTAAGGATGGTCACGCATTAACACAACCCTTTTATACTAATGACAGTATCTATCAAGCAGAGCTAGCAGCCATTTTTTATAAAGAGTGGCTATTCGCTGCCAACGAGTGCGAATTGCCAGATATTGGCGATTACATTACGCTCACGGTTGCCGATACATCGATTATCATTCTTCGTGCAGAAGAGCACACCATTAATGCTTTTATTAATAGCTGCCGGCACCGTGGTTCACGTCTCTGCCAGCAGGAAAGTGGTAATACCCATCAACTGGTTTGTCCTTATCACCAATGGACTTATGATCTAGATGGTGCTTTGAAAACCACGCGTTATATGGCCGAAAGCTTTAACCAAGCCGACTTTCCTCTTAAAAAAGTGCATTTGCAAAACCTTGAAGGTCTGCTTTATATATGCCTGGCGGAAACCCCACCTGATTTTTCTCGCTATCGTCGCTGTGTATCTCCTTATATATCGCCACATCAGCCGGCCAAAACTAAAGTGGCTTTTGAATCGACTATCATTGAAGAAGCCAATTGGAAGTTGGTCGTTGAGAACAATCGAGAATGCTACCACTGTAGCTCCGCCCATCCTGAATTATTGGTTTCATTAATTGAAATGGCGCTACCAGATGACGCCCGCAATGGAGCCGAATTTGAACTGATGCGAAAGAAAGCAAAACAGTGGGATGAGATAAATATACCGCACCAGCCAGTGGGCGGCGGGTTAGAGTTTCGCTGCATTCGATTGCCCTTTAGAGAAGGTGTGAAATCGATGACAATGGACGGGGGCTTAGCCTGTAAAGTATTACTCGGTGAGTTAACGGAAGAAGATCTCGGTTCTGTGCGGATGTTTCGCATTCCTAACAATTGGCATCATTTTTTATCAGATCATATATTGCACTTTCGCGTATTACCGCTCGGTCCCAATAAAACCGAAGTTCGCACCACATGGTTAGTACATGAAGATGCAATTGAAGGCTGGGATTATGATCCTGCGCGCTTATCAGAGGTTTGGTTAACCACCAACGATCAAGATCGTCACTTAGCAGAAGAAAACCAACGTGGCATTCGCTCTCGTGGGTTTGAACCGGGTCCGTATTCTGAAGTTGCTGAGTTTATGGTGATTAACTATATCAAATGGTATCGTCGGCAAATGCATTTGTTCCTTGAATCATAACGCTCCGCGCTCCGTTTTCTGACATTACTAATGACTAACAGCGAATAAATTCGATGACACGCATGAAAAATAAAAACGCCGTTCCTAAGATAGCAACGCAAAGCTTGATATTAGAATTATTATCCAGGCAACAAGAAACGCATAACATAGTATCCTTTGAAATGGCTGTCACTACCGAAAACGGCAAGCCCTTTCGCCACTACCCAGGACAGGCAGTGGCGATAGCGCTGCCTTTAGCACAAGGTGTGGTTTTTCGTACCTTTACGATTGCATCTGGAAAAGCAAATAACGGGCGCATAGTGCTCACCGTAAAAGCTGCCCAAGACGCACATGCAACCGCTTATATGCATCGACAGCTAGCGGTCGGTGATACACTAAAAGGGCAAGGGCCTTTCGGCGATTTTTCTTTAGTCAGCCATCCCAATAAACCACTATTACTCATTGGAGCAGGCAGTGGTTTAACCCCTATGTTGTCTTGCTTGCGGTGGTTGGAGCAACGCGGGGAAGTAGAGACTGATGTGATATGTTTACAGCAAGCCTCTACACCATCAGACATATTGTGCCGTGAAGAATTACTGGCGATGAATAGTCGCCTACCGAAATTAAAATATCTCGATTGGGTGTCTAATCTAGCGGATAAGCAACATTGGAAGGGGTTACAAGGGCGAATAACTTTCGATAAATTACAGTCCACTGTTCCCGATATCACGCAGCGCACCGTATTATGCTGTGGCCCACAGCAGTTCACCGATAATATTCGCAGTATATATAAGGATTTAGGAGGTGATGATGATAACTTTTTAACAGAATCATTTACTCCAGAGCCGCTTAATAAATCAACCACCGTAGAAGGTTTTGCCAGTGACAGTCAAGAGTTTGTCATTGAGCTCGACGGTAGGCAGTTCACCACTAATAACCATGAATCTATTATAAGTGCCGCGGCAAGATCTGGGGTTATTATTCCATCAGCCTGTCGTGCTGGGGTTTGTGGGACATGCAAACTTAAGGTGCTAGAAGGGCAAACAACAATGCAGCAAAATGGTGGTTTATCACTTAAAGAAGAAGCGCAAAATTACATTCTTAGCTGCTCGACAATAGCCCGCACAAATCTGCTGCTCAGTAGTGATATTCATAACTGATCAACCGTCGCGACATAAGCTGCTTTGCTCACTGCTTAGCCGCTCTTTTGAGACTGCTTAAACACTAGCAACAAGCTACTATCTAATTTCAAACTTAGCCAATATGATGCCTTGAGCGTCGAGAGTTAATACCACAAGCAGCGGCTTTACAAGGTCGATTTAAAATCTTTGCTGTGATATTTAAAAACAGGGGCCAAGCCCCTGTTAATAATCACTGCATATACAAATTATCTATCTAAGCCATTAAGCTAAGCTATTTATCTAAGTTATCAATTTAACCGATCAACCCGCCATCATCACGGCTAATCGCAATCACAGAAGAGCGTGGCACGGTATCACCACCGCCAGGGAAATGGCTGTTGCCTTGCTCGCCTGGGTGCTGAATGCCAACAAACAGTGTTCTGCGATCACCACTCCAACAAATACCGGTAACTTCACATTCTTTAGGACCCACTAAAAAGCGTTGAATTTCACCGGTTTCTGGATCGCCAACCAACATCTGATTATTGCCCATCCCTGCGTAATCATCTTTGTTGCTATACTTGCCATCAGTCAGTATCCACAGCATACCTTTATCATCAAAGGCTAAACCATCTGGGGAGTTAAACATATTTTGCAGGTTTATATTGTCAGATCCGGCATAGGCATTGTTGTGTACACTGGGGTTGCCTGCCACTACAAATAAGTCCCATTTAAAAGTGCTCGCTGTGTGATCTGCATCTTGTGGTGTCCAGCGGACAATTTGGCCGTAATTATTCGCTTTACGTGGGTTGGGGCCACCAATGGGAGTTGCATCGCCTCCGGCATTGGGCTTAAGCGCGCGGTTTTTGTTATTAGTTAAGCAGCAATACACTTCGTTTTTAACTGGGTTAGCCGCCACCCATTCAGGGCGATCCATGGTGGTTGCTTTAACAGCCGAGGCTGCTTGGCGTGTATGAATAGATATTTCAGCTTGTGATTTCATGCCGGTAGTTGCAGGGGTTAATGCCAGCCACTGGCCACTAAAATCTTCATTGAAGCGCGCCACATAAAGATCGCCGTCTTCCAGCAAATTACTATTATCAGCGCCTTCCACATAACGATTATGGCTGACAAAACGATAGAGGAACTCACCGCGTTCATCATCACCCATATACACCACGACATGGCCATTGGCTGCGAGCACTACTTCGGCATTTTCATGCTTAAAGCGACCTAAAGCTGTGCGCTTTTTAGGGGTCGATTTTGGGTCCATAGGATCAATTTCAACGATATAACCGAAGCGATTGGGCTCATTGGGATTTTTGCTAATATCAAAGCGTGCATCTTCTTTATACCAGCCATAACCGCGATCTTGGTTTTTGATACCGTAGCGTTGCATCGCCGCAGAGCGTGAGAATTCAGCATCGCTGCTGCCAAAATTACCGTTGAAATTCTCTTCACAGGCTAAATAAGTACCCCATGGAGTACGCCCGTTGCCACAGTTATTAAAGGTACCTAACGCTAATACGCCCTCTGGATCGGCTGCTGTTTTTAACCAAGCGTGAGCGCGGGCAGGGCCGGTAATTTCCATCGGGGTATCGGCGGTAATGCGCCGGTTATAGGGTGCATCTTTGATGACTTTCCAGTGTCCGTCTGTGTGTTCAATTTGCACCACAGAAACACCATGACCGGCTTTACTTTTACGCACGTCATCAGCGTTTTCAGGTACCCCTGTCGCGCGGTTACCATGAAAGATGCTACGGTTAACGTATTCATTATTGACCACTAAAATATGATCATTATCTTTAGAAAAAAGTGACATGCCGTCATTGTTATCACCAAAAGCAAGTTCTTGGCTGGCCCCCGTACCGCGTGATGCCTGATCGAACTCAGGGCCTTTTGACCACAGAGGATCACCCCAACTGGTAACAACTTGCCAGTTATAATTTTCAGGTACCGTGACAGTATCTAGTGAGTTGGTGGCAACAGGCGTAAAACCAAAGCGGCTGCTACTAGCCTTGGCTAAATTGGTCGTCAGCATGCCTGCAGCACCCATCACGAAAGCGGATGCACCAATCGCGACACTGCTGGACAAAAAATGACGGCGTGAAATAGCTCGATCAGCAATAGATGAAAAATCATTACCTGCTGCTCTGTTATCGGATAAAGAAACATTTTGCTTAGCTGTTTTGGTCGGGCTTGTCATTGAAGCTTCCTCTTATAAATGGGATTGTTATAGGCAGGATAAATTGAAAATGTGACGATTGAATGACGATGTAATAAACCATTTTATTTAAAGGGTGCCTTAAAAACTTGCCGACCATTAGTGATTGCTAAAGTGGTGCAACTTTACCTGTTAGCGTAAAAAACATAAAGTACAGTTTTGGCTGCGTTGAGTGCATTTCTTGTGACGAAAAAAAGCAAGGTAACCACAGCGCTGCTTCTTAGTTAGTTGTCGTGTATTAATTTTTGGGAATATTATGATTAAAACCAAGCGTTAATAAGGTAGTGGCTACATAAAAATTAAATATTAAGTATAAATTCATATGCTAGGAGTATTATTTACTAAATATATGAATATACGAGATTTTTATTGAGTGACATGTGTTTAAAGTATCTAAATTTGCTTTGTTTATAGACTAGTCACTTGAATATGTAAGGGTAAAAATGAAGTTATTATTTGCACAGTTGTTTTTTATATTATTTTCAATGCAAGCCATTGCGAGCACTTTAATACTCACTGAGGAAGAGCAAGCATATATTAAAAAAAATCCGTTAATGAAGGTTGCTATGATGCCGGATTTTACCCCTTTCTCATATACCATTGATAAGCAGGCGATCGGTTTTGAGCATGATTTGCTGGCTATTATCGCGCAGAGAACCGGTTTTAAGTTTGAGAAGCGTATGGGTAAATGGACTGACATTTACAATGCGTTTAAAAATAAAGATGTCGATATTATTAGCAGTATTTCATACAAAGAATTTAGAGAGCCTTTCACGCAATTTACCAGTGCCTACTACAATATCCCCATCATGATATTCGTAAAGGACAACTTTGGTGAATATCACGGTTTAAAGAGCCTTAAAGGTAAAAAGGTAGGGGTATTGAAAGATGTCTTTTATATCGAAGAGCTTAAAAAGCTAGATAGCATGAATTTGGTGTATTACGACAACTATAGTGATTTAACCAAAGATTTAGTTTTTGGGAAAATAGATGCCTTAATGCAAAATTTAACCAATATAAATTTCCTGATAAAAAAACACCTCTACACCAACATTACCTTGGCGAGCGAACTTATTTTACCTAACACTAAAAGGGAAGATTTACGCTTTGGTGTACAACCTGAAAAACCACTGCTAAGTGCTATTTTACAAAAAGCCCTTAATTCTATTTCAAAAAAGGAGCAGCAAGCTTTAAGTGATAAATGGGTTGGTTCAATTAAAGAATATGTCGGCGGGCATATAGAACTCAACAAAGAGGAAGTGGCCTATGTTAATACCAAACACATCAAATATTGCATCAACCCCAAAGGTTTACCTTTTGAAGGCTTGAATGAGAAAGGTGAACATGTAGGTATGAGTGCAGATTATTATGATCTGTTTACCAGAATGCTCTCAGCACAGTTTGAATTAGTAAAAACAGCCAGTTGGAATGAATCTTTAGCGTTCGTACAACAAGGTAAATGTGACATGTTGGCGCTGGGGATGCGAACCCCTCAAAGAGCCAAGCAGCTGAACTTTACCAGCAGTTATTTACATGTGCCTTTAGTCGTTGCCACTAGGGTTGACGTACCCTTTATCAACCACATCTTAGCTTTAGAAGGCGAAAAAATCGGCATCATAAAAGGTGACGCTTTTGTTAAGATATTACGTACTAAGTATCCCTCACTAACCATTGTAGAAGTGCAGGATATCTATGATGGCCTCGATAAAGTCAAAGAGGGCGAGCTGTTTGCTTTTATTGATACCTTAGCCAGCATTGGCTATGAGTTCCAAAGCAAATATTTTGGGGAGTTAAAAATAGCGGGAAAGATCGCACAAACATTAGAACTCTCGATGGCGGTTAGGAAGGATGACATAACGTTATTAAACATTCTGCAAAAGGCCATCAATAATACCACTAATGATTTACACAGAAAAATACTGACTAATTGGATTCCAATAAGATACGAAAAATCCATGGATTATATGCTTATTTGGCAAGTTTCCAGCGCGGCAATCCTATTGGTTATGCTGATTATGTATTGGAATACTAAAATAATTAAAGCAAATAGATTATTAAAGAAGGCACAAAAAGATATAGAAGAAAAAAACAAAGCCTTAAATAGGCTCGCTCTAACCGATAACCTGACCAATCTTTTCAACCGCAGAAAGCTAGAAGAGCTACTACAGAGTGAACTTGATAGAAAAGATCGCTTCGATCACGCCTTTTGTGTTTCGATACTAGATATTGATCACTTTAAAGCAGTGAATGACACTTACGGCCACCAAAAAGGTGACAGCGTACTCATCGAAATTGCCGCTATTTTACAGCATAATTTAAGGAAAACAGATTACGTGGGTCGTTTTGGCGGTGAAGAGTTTATTATCATCTTCCCTGAATCTGAGATTGAAGAGGTCGCAAAACTACTAGAGAGCTTTAGGTTAAAAATTGCCAATCATGGCTTTACCGGCATCGGTAATAAAACTGCCAGTTTTGGATTTACCTTATCAAAAGATGGCGATACCCTCGAAACAATCATAGCGAGGGCAGATAATGCACTGTATGAAGCAAAAAATAGTGGCAGGAATAAAGTAGTGGCCAATCTTTAATAGGGATGACTTAGGCGGAGCCTAAATCATCCAAGGGTCAATTCTCCACAGCTTGCTGCGCGGTTCTTGATTAGTTTCAATGTATTCGCTGTAAAACGATGGATCTAGCCAAATGATATGCGAGTCGCCGCAAATCTATTGAAATAATAGCCAAAAAAACTAGCTGCGGTGTATGCCAGAGCTAGCTGTTGTTACTCTTTAGTTACACACCGCCATCACTCTGGCTGGGCCGCCTGTGCCACCGATGTGTTTGAGGGCGCCTACCATTAAAGCGCAACTTCCTTGGGCTTTTGCGGCTAGCTTATCGACATTCGCTAAGTTTTCGACGATAAGAATATCGCGTTGATACAATCGTACATGAGCGGGCCAGCCATTGCTCCATTTGTCATCGCTACCTTTAGCGCCTTGTCCTGAATCTGTGCTCAAGCTATCAGCCGCTATCCCGGCAATTTTGACTTGCTTTGCGTCCATGATTTTAATTAGCTCTTCAATGGCTTCGCCGGTAAACCCTGGGTGATTGAGCGCATTGGTATATTGTGATTTATCCCAATCATCGGTACCAGAGAAATAGAATTGATCCCAGCCGACATTAGCCACTAGCCAAACACCATCTTTGATTTGATCGGCCACAGCGCGTATATCACTCGCTCTAACAGTCGCCATCGATGCATCAGAAAAATCGGTGATGTTTGAATCTGGACTAGGCTTGCCGCCATTCTTTGCAAGCTCTTTGGCGACTCTGGATGACACGTCAATCATCACTACATTACCGGTTAACTGTGCGGTTGTTAGTTGATCAGCTGATTTGCGTTGTTCAGCAGGTATCGCATCTCGCTCAGCACTTTGCTGATTGTTGACGTAGTGATTAGGGGCATTGAAGCTGGTTCCGTTATGCTCTTGAATTAATATTGCAGAACTTCTGAAATAACCTTGGTTAGTCGGCCATTTGTCGACTGGATAAAAGATAGCTTGATCATAAAAACCAGTAATAGGCGTGCTATCAGCAATAGGCTTAGTTAGATCTGGCTTAGATGGATCTTTAAGGCTGGGGCTAAAGGTCGGTATGGCATGCGTCATATCGATAAACTCGAAAGGTGCTGCCAAGGCTTGGGCACTGGTACTTATCGCTATTGCTAAAATGCTCGCTGACATCAATTGTTTCATCATTATTTCCCGCTATTTTATTGAATGAGGCTATTCTAAATCGTTGCTATTAATGATTAAATAGCGAAGAATTACTAATAGTTGTGAATAAAATTCACTAAAGGAAAAGCATGGACAAATTTAGCCTGTTAAAGCAATTTATGTGCGTGGTTGAACAAGGTGGTTTTGCTGCAGCTGCTAAAGAGCTAGGGCAATCTCCCTCGACCATTAGTAAGAGTATTGCCAGGCTAGAAAGCCATTTATCAATTAAGCTCTTTCACCGCACTACTCGGCAAGTGAAGTTAACGACAGCAGGAAGTGACTATTTAAGTACTGTCAGCAAAATGCTAAGCACTTTGGATGAAACCGAGCGACAGTTGCGTAAAGGCAATGATGAATATAAGGGAATGCTACGGGTAAACTTACCCATTTCTTACGGTAGGCTTTATGTATTGCCCTTAATAGCTAAGTTCAATCAGCGCTATCCACAGATTAGTTTGAAACTTTCTTTTGATGATCGATATGTAGATATGTTGGAGAAAGGTATCGATTTAACGATTCGCACAGGCGCTTTGGAAGAGACCAATCTTATCGCGAGAAAAATTAGCCCGATAGACTTTCTGATCTGCGCATCCACACAATATTTTCAAGCACACCCTGTTACCGTCAATAATTTAGCCGATCACCCATGGATTCGTTTTAAGTATCAGCAAAGTGGGCGATTGCTGCCTATATTTTTAGATAACCTACCAGGCAATCAAGCGGTTGAGAAGTGCCAGCAGTACGTTGTTGACGATGGTGAAGCATTGGCAACTTTATGTGCGCAAGGCTTAGGGTTAACGCAAATACCGCATTTTATCGCGAGAGACTGGCTGCGTGATGGCAGATTAAAATTGATAGCACCTTACTATCGATCTCCTAAACAAGGGGTATATGCTGTTTATTCGGATCGGGAGTATCTACCGGCCAAGGTTCGAGCTTTTGTTGATTTCTTGATTGAACAAATGGAACAAGATAATGAAAGCGCTTATCAAACCTGGGTAGAAACTGTACCAGTGGCTAGTGCAAATATTTAAAGATATGAGTATTTAAAATAAGCAACTTGAGAGAATGAACCATGCTAACCGTATTATGTTTTGGTGATTCAAATACTTGGGGAACGGTGCCAGGGGAGTCACGGCGCTATGCTGATAATGAGCGTTGGCCAGCGCTGTTAAATAACGCGCTATCTCATATAAAAGTTATAGAAGAGGGCCAGCAGGGGCGTACTCTGGTGCATAACAATCCTTTTCAAGGGAAGAACAATGGCCAGCGTTATTTAAAAGTTTGTTTAGAAAAATACGCTCCAGATTTGGTATTGATTCTGTTAGGTACTAATGATTTGAAAAAACGCTTTTCTCTTTCAGCCGATACAGTGGCCAAAAGCGCGGCCCATCTTGCTGAACAAACACAACAATTCAGCCGATCATACCGGCAAAAACCGATTAAGGTATTGCTGATAGCGCCACCGCCAATTTATGAAGTCGGTTTTTATGCAAAGATGTACGCAGGGGCTGCTGCTAAATCAGTGGAATTAGCCAAGTATTATGCTGTGTATGCAGAGGAGGTGGGTTGCGCGTTTTTTGAT
>JBALXS010000018.1:0-60262 GCA_036960485.1 Oceanospirillaceae bacterium | reverse complement strand
CCTAGCGCTGTTAGGTAAGTGCAACAGTTAGATTGGTGTAAAAATAGCGTATATTGCGACATGGCTAACTAGAAATTTAGTAGCAACAAATCACAGCAACTTCTGCATCCTGTATTTATAAAGCTATAATAAATAGCTAGATCCGATTGCTTATACGTAGTTTGATCAGTCATTGTTCATGAGCGCAGACAACCTACCAAAAGTTAACTGCTTCCCAGGGGAAGTAAATCAAGTTATTCTAAATATGATTATTAATGCTTGTCATACTATTAAAGACTTAACACAAGGAAGTAGGTCAAGGGACGGGGCAGGGGCTATCATTAGCCTATGCTATTATTGTGGAAAAACATGCTGGGGAAATATCGGTTGAATCAACTCCTGGTAATGGAACCACTTTTATCATCTAGCTGCCAATTCAATGACAGTAATGAAAAGACTCTCTGTATATGCACACTTAAACAAATATGGGACAGCCTATCGAGACAACAATTGTCTTCGATACTAATGCTATTGCCGGCGGATTCATTGAAACAACACACTTCTCTGAGCGAAGTGAGAGATCCACTCTAGATGATTTAACTGCACCTAGAGTTGCTCCAATTAACAGCTAATTTTTCACGAATATTAGTAATACTTTGCGCAATCGCCTTCTTAATTTTTATTTAATATCAAAATCAGAGAAATCCACCCCCTGCTTGATTGAATACGTTTGCATTGCTCGCAACGTGTCTGCTGTGCCTGTCAAATTCTTAGCCACTGAACGTATTATACTAGATGCTACCATCGCGTCATTTTCGATTACCGCCATCAATTCTGTAGCGCCAATACGTAAAAAGGTACTTTCTTCTATAGCGATAAGATCAAGTGTACGTCGATCATTAAGAATGACTGATAAATCCCCAATCAAACGTCCTGGAGCCACTTTTGATACCAACTGCTGTTCATTCCCTTCTGCTGACCAATACAACCCAGCCGCACCTTTAATACATAGATATGCCGCATCCGCTTCTTCGTCCACTGCAAAGATTTTCTTGCCAGGTTGGGCACAGTACCATTGTGTACCAAACGCAAGTAAACGCTGTTGATTGCGATCAAGCCCACCAAACAGCTGTGTCTTTGCGATCTCTTCAATTTTGCGATTAAGATCCTGACGTGCGTCGGTATCTTGTGCCGTTTCTTGTCGGGCGCCACCATCAATCCGCCCATCAATAATTTCTACATACAGGTCGTAATTCTCAGGATTTAAAATCTGCTTCTCTATGAAAATTTTGGTTGTATCCGGCATCAAATTACTGATCCGTTCCCGCATCAAATCACGTGCTTCGCTATCATGACTGGCCAGAGAGTTTGCAAGGATCAAGATATTCGGTTTCTTAATTCCCGCCCGGCTGAAAGCTACACGCTCTCTGAAAACAGCTGGCAGGTTATCGCCTCCTAAAGAGGTCTCAAGATCGTAAATAGATTCTGCAGCTAATTGCCTTAATCCATGATCACAGATAACGTCGACCACAATCTTCTCAATCAAATTTTCACGCGCCCCCGCCATTTTCGAAATTCGGCCAAAGATTGCATTACCCATCACTGTCATCACAGGAATGTATTTTTGTGGATCGATGGTCTCGAATAATTCGTGCAATTCTTGCACCATTTGTAACCCGCTGGTCTTACGGATTTCCAGTACACGCTCCTTGAAACTCTCACTGAACGCTGGGCCCATTTGTTCAGCCGAAAATGCAAAAGGCACAGTCAGTAACAGCGCATAATCTTCGTAGGCCAGTCCGATATCATCAACCTCACGGCGCTTTTTAATAATCACGGCGAGGCGTTGATAGAGCACTTCGTCCATATTCAAACGTTTAAAGAGTGGGTGATCTGTACCATCATGACCAAAGGTTGCAGTTAGACTTTCAATCAAGGTCACAGACATTTCTATCAACTCATCAGCGATCCCCTGTTTACGAATGATACGTACGAAGCTCTCGTCCTGCGATAAAGATACTTGCGTCAACATGCGCGTAGGCAAAGCGTAAAGGAGATTACTTCCCAAAGGAGAAACCGGATTGAACTTATCAGGATGAAAGCCATGCACGACATCATCTAAGCCCGCCTTCGCTATACGACTAGCGATCTCAGGTCGTAATCGCACAATGGCATCGGCCAATTGCTGACGCCCAGCTAATTTTAGCTGCGAGCGTAAGGTGCGACGCACCATGAAATCATCAACCCCCATCGCCTGAACCAACTGGAACCACCACTGGCGAATTTCATCTGAAGACTCTAGACCTGCAATTCTAGGATCAATCCAATTAGTATCAAACGGATCAATACTATTGCCTGATAGTTCAGCTTTTGCGCGAAAACTATGGATGTCAGAGGCACCTGAGAAAACACCTATACCCTCTATAGGTTTATTTTTGAAGGGAATCAAGATATTTTCACCCAGCGTGCCCCGCAGGATATGCGGATTTGAATGGGCATATCCAATACAATTGGCCAAGGTCACTTGATGTATGCTGTTCAAATCATGTCCTGCAACCTTTACCGAGCCGCGCTGTGGGATAACTTCACGCGTAAGCAGATCAGCGAATGCCAGACCTACAGCTTCATTGTCAGCTTTAACAGCAACACGAGCACCTTGCGGTATGGTTAGACTGATATCTTCCAACACCGTTTGGCCATCTTCATCGCGGACGTAAACACCACTAATTTCGATGTCTCCTTGCAAACTAGAAGTTTCATCTGGTGTGCCTTCAAACAAACGATCCTCTACCAGTGAATTCGGTGCGAAACGTTCAGTAACCGTTTCCCAGCGCAGTGCCATGTCCTGAGTGGTATTGTAAAAAGTCAGTAGGTCTTTCCAGGGTGCTGACATATCTTTAAAAGCAGCTAAAGCAGCGACGAGCGCTCCGACGGTGATATGCCCTTTAATCGCTAGATAGCCACCAACAGAATAGAAAAAGAATGGCGTTAATTGATTGATGAAGTTGTTCAGAAACTTCATGAAAAATTTCTTCTGATAAATCGCAAAACGAATGTCGTAAATATTGCCCAAGCGGTTTGAAAATAATGCCATTGTGTATCGTAACCCGCCATTGACACGAATATCACTCACCCCTGCTGCAGTTTCACCGATGTCAGCTGCAAGCTTTCGCGTCTCTTGTATCCGGCTCTTATTGAGTAAATTTATTTGACGCTGCAATATAGGGATAATCCACGCTTGTAACGGTATCAAGGCAATGGCGGCCAAACCGAACCAAATACTCTGCGCAAAAAGAAACACCAAAATGGTGATCATTTGCCCCGCCTGAAGTATAGGCTGGGATAACATATCACCCATAATTCCGCCCAGAGGTTCCGCTTCTGAAGTCACCATCGAAACCAATTCACCCTGGCTTGTACTTCTAAAATACGGTTTTGGAAAACGCAGGATACGGGTTAAAAGTTGATAACGAAATCGGCGTAACAATTGTTCAGCGAGTACTCCTTTCATGGTGTTGAGCCGCATTTTCAATAGCCCGTTAGCTAACACAGCCACCAGAAAACCGACACACAACACCATTAAAAATTGAATTTGAGTGAGTGCAACGCCTAACAGAAGTACTCCTTCACCAGCACCACTAATCGCATCATTTATAATACGCTTGGGTAGTTCCAGTGATACATATAAAATCGGAAAAGTCAGAAGGGTAACCAGTAATAGAATGATTTGCTTACTCTTGGAATATTTCCAGACGAACTTAAAAATGCTTTTTTCCATTTACTGCTTACCCCAAAATTTGAATGCTTTGATCAGTATGATAGATCATGCGATTAACTGGTACTTATTAGTGGGCGGTATGGTTTTTATTACTCTCACTCATCTATTTCACGTTTTTGACAGCTACTATTTTCCTTGAAAACTTACGGCGAGAAGCTCTCAAAATAACGCCTATCGAACTACCGCTAAAATAATGTACTAACTATACCTAATATTTAGCTTCGAGCTTAGCGACTCTATATTTAAAAGGCGACTGCCAGGGTTATCTCTCCTTCATAGCCTCTACGTGAAAACAACCTAGTCACCCAATGATTTGCTTTACACAGTTTAGTATATGCGTTATCGCCCATTGATTATTTAATATCAGTACCACGATAGCATTGGGTTCAGCAACTTCACAACTAGTCTTAAAACATAATACCTGCCAAGACTTAGCTAATATTTTTCTCTTAATTCTAAAACTAACTATTGCTTAATTAACGATATCAAATAGAATGATGATATATTTAGTACGACAATATTGGATGCTAAGTTGTTATTTATAAGGATATATATGATTAACTGCCATTGTACTTTACAGCGCTTTTCTCATACTTTGCCACTCATTTTAGTTCTTTTATTTACGATTCTTAGCGGTTGTGCTCCTATTCAAAAAGGGGCAAGGATTGACGCACAAAAGAAAACATCAAACCAAGACATTCTCGATATTCTTGAAATTGCTAGCTCTAGGTTTGAATCTGTCTTAGGCAAGCAGCTGCTGAAGCAGCCCAAAGTAGCTTTTCTCACAATCGATCAATTGAAAGCACATATTAAAGGCCATGATCAAATTATTGGTGCTAAAGCAAACCTATCACTAACACATTATAGTCATTCTGTTTCAGCGATTTACTGCGAAGAAGAAAAAGCGATTTATGTGATTCCAGAAAACATCGAAATCTACGAACGTAACAACTCACAAGCAGCGGATACCGCGTACTACGCTTTACTCGATATATTGTCACATGAATTAGTCCATGCTTTACAAGATCAAGAAGGCCTACTCGACAGAAAGAACCGTTCTACTGATGAAGCAAGAGCGTTCTCTATACTAGTAGAAGGGCATACTGTTATGCAAAGCGCGCTGCTCCTAAAAAACATGCGCGTCATTAAAGATATATATAGCTACGGCATTTATAAGCGAAAGAATGTTGCTAAAGATAAACAACAAGATGAACAACAAGATGAATACAGTAAAAGATTTTCTCAAAAATACATTACAGGGAAGAAGTATTTTAATAAGATTCATGCAACACAAGGCAACGAGCAAACTTGGCAAGCGCTAGTAAAACCGCAAGAACACATCAAAGCGATATTAACCATTATCAAACAGGGGTAATTTTTAGTGAAACGAAGTTTAATTATATTAGGTGGTCTATTAATATTACAATTAGTCGGTTGTAAAGCCATCGTTAAAGACTATTCAGTGACAGAGTTAGATTCTCTTGATTTAGTGTTAACAGGCGAAGGTTATATGCCTCGTGGAAGCTTCACTGACATCGATGATGAATTGATTTGGACTTGCCCCGGTGGAGCCCCTAAATTAACAGTGATAGTCAAGAACAGAAAAGCGAGTACGAAATTGGAACTTGCTGGCCGTTACTTTAGAGAGGTAAGTGAGGTTAACGACCGAGGAACAGTATTGGTTAGCAGTTCATATTTCAAGTACAACTTAAATTTGAAAGTAGATTTAAAGCGCCAAGAAGCCAAAATGAACATTTCCCGCAACACTACGGTAAATAGTGGATGCCAATCGAAATGGTTTGATCTAAAAATTGTTGAAAGCTAAAGGCATAAGCAATACTCACTCTTATTTAAGCTAGTCACTTGGCCAAGTGAATATCTGATTGCCAGTGACTATTGAATAAGTTCAAAAGTACCTGAACTGAGAGAGCCCTGCTGTTGACTTTGAGATAGTAAACCTTGGACGTTAATGTCAGTACGAAAAACCAAATTAAAATCAAAAATTTATTAGCCAGTTATAAACTCTCATGCTGATCGTTTTGTATATCTACCTTATCAAAAACGCAGAGAGACTCTTTTTTAGTAAAATATTAATCTAAGTTTACTTTTAACCTCATCGTTCACCTCTGAATTGATAGCGGTTACTTTCGAGGATTGTACAAAAAGCGTTCTCAAGCTAGGAAAATTGTTTATTTCTGCAAAATTTGATACTTGGGTATAACCTAGTTCTAGTTCCTCTAAAAGAGGAAACTTAGATAGCTGTTCTAATGAAGCAATAGAAGTATACGATAGATTTATATCACGTAACTTTTTTAACTTTTTTAAAACTTTCAAATCTTTGATACTAGTATGTCGTAAATCAAGCGTTTGCAGATTTACTAAATTAGATAATAAACTAAAATCCGAAGCTGGTGAGTTGACTAAATATACGGCGCGAAGCTCCGTGAGATTTTCAAGTGGCGATAGGTCTTTTACCTTGGAATTTGAAAGCGATAGTACCTCAAGTTTTTTAAGCGTCTTGAAAGCAGATATATCCTTAATATCAGATAACGAAATATTTATAACTTTCAGTCTTGTTAATCTCGCTAATATTGAGATATCAGTGATGCTTGTATTCGCTAGGCTAATACTTTCCAAGTGCTGCAGAGATTTAATATTTGGTGGGAAATGGGTTAATCCCATAAGACCAGAGAGATTCAGATCATGCGACTGATTCTCTAATGCGTAATATATGCGTTGATTCGCTATTTCCAAGGCTTTTTTAGCATCAAACACAATACCTTGTTGATCGATTCCCTGGGATGCTTGTGCTAAAAAACTACCGATAAATATAAGTAAACCAGTAATAAATTGCAGTTTTAATAGATGTGATCTCATGGTGTACCTCCCTCAATTCCTTCTAAGCTTATACCTAACCCTATGCCCTGACTATTATTTGATCAATTCAAATATTAAGATTATTGAATTTTCTACAATCAAGTCTCTCTAAGCCCTTTCTTTGATTCCCTCCTTTGATGTCTCTAGCCTGTTTGTTGACATGCTTTTATTATCGCTATTTTAGATATTGTGGTGCTATTTCAACTAATAGGTAAGTACAAAGTAAGATCGGGACTAAAGATCGTATGGCTGCAAAAGGTACTGAAAAGTTAATCTTTGAACTATTTTTTAGTACATGAAGCCTTTTATAAGCAAAACCTAGAGCAATAATTAACAATGCAGACAGTACTACAGTGATTGGTAATTGTAAGAATGAAAATAGTTTTTCAAACCATAAAGCAGTATTGCCGATTATATAAAATATTAGATGCAGTGGCCAAATAGCAATAACAAATACTCCAAAGTACAACAAATCATCAAGTGATTTATATTCGATATAGGGTGTTGTATTCAGCTCATCAAAGTACAGATAAAACTTAATGATGAACAATAATATTGGCACACTCCAAATAGCTAATCTATAAGATCTAAATAGTAGTTTATTGGTTATCTCATCTTGCTTATAACTTAATCTAATGAGCAAATAAGTTATCACTCCAAAACAAAAAGCTCCTGCTGCTAATACCTCTTGCGCTTCATTTACCGCTACAAAGTAAGCCGCCACATAGGCTATACCGATGATAATGCAATTAAATATGACTGATAATAAATTTTTAAAGACCATCTTATTTCCGATACTCCGTATTAAAGACCATGCACTTGCTGCTGAAATTATAAAATATAATGCTAGATATAAACAACTGGCCGTACATTAAATTTTAGTAATTACAATATAACTTACTTTTTTGTTCTTTTCGAAAATATCAGCGACTAGCGATTATCTTGTAAATAGTTGTCAATTAAGTGCTCTTCAATGGTTTGATCTGAACTTTAAAAAGTAGCGCATAGATACCATAGTCACGGCACAAGGCTGCAGCTAATTCAGCAAGCTTATCGCGCATCTGTTGCCTTCGATACGCATGAAATTTAGCTAACTTCAACGAAGCCATACTGGATTGCTTTCAATCAACTCTAAACTCACTATTAAAATACTAAAAATCATATTAATGGACATACAAACCAACTCTAAACTCATTGATATTTCAGCTATTAAGTTGATGATTATATGTTACTAAACTATACTATCTGATTTTACATATATATTAGGAATAGTTGTGACATTACTATTTAATCCGGCTATTAATTTAATGAATAATCTGACTCACCCTCGCAAGTTAATTCTATTGGGTGGGCTTTCACTGTTTGCATTGTTGATTGTTTCAGCATCTTTACTCGTTAATTTATGCGGCTCGATTAGTCAGGCAAATCAGCAGTTAGCAGGCTTAAATCAGTCACAGAAAATATCGAGACTGATTCAAGCACTGGAACAGAATAAAGGCCTTACTGCAGCGATTCTTAGCGATGTTAATATTAGTGAAAATAAACAGCTATCTGTTAATAAAACAGTCAATGATAACTTTGATATGGTCAGTAATGCGTTGCCTTTAGCGCTAAAAACAAAAGCCAAGTGGCTTACTATTATTGATCAGTGGGAATTTTTAAATACTCAAGGATTTACTTTAGGTATAGACCAAAATTTTAACCTTCACAGCAAATTAATTGCCAATATAAGGTCTTTACAATTACAAGTAGCTGGCTATTATTCCTTGCTTGTAATGGCCGATAATGATGCTTATTATTTAACAAATAGTTTTTTATTCACAGTACCTATTACCTTAGAGGTGCTTGGAAATGTACGTGGAATAGGTGTTTCATATATAGTTAATCAAAATATAAAATCTAAAACTGCTATAAAAACACTTTTATCCAATACTGCTATACCTCTGAGAGTATTTGCAGAGAATATGAGTAAAATTGAGATGAAATTAATTTCGAATCCAGAGACAATTTCAACTCAAGTGCTAATTAAAACAATCACAAAGCACATCAAATTAATCTTAAATGGTATTTTATCAGGCAAAGCTGCTACCAATTCACTCGAATTTTACAATCAGTCGACCTCCGTTATTGATTTAGGTTATCAATTTCTAGATAACTCTCTTTATTTCACACTCAGCAATTTACTGCAAAACCGAGTTAAACAAGCTAACACTCAATTAATAATGAGTTTAGGTTTGTCATCAACACTATTTCTTATTGTGTTGTATTTCGTAATAGGTCTGTATTTCTCAACCATTAGAAGTATCAATTCTTTAACTCAAGTTGCTGGCAAGTTTTACGATGGTGATCTCGATGCTCGTGTAACGCTTGATACTCATGATGAGCTAAACGATATCGCCCGTGGGTTTAATAAAATGGCTGCATCCTTCCAAAACCTAATGTATGAAAAAGATGTAATAAGCACTCGATTGCGCACTATTATTGATAACTCACCAGTAGGTATTTGGCTTATAGGAACAGATGGGCGTTATCATTTCATCAATAAAACATTTTGTGATTTAGCCGGAATAGAAGAACAAGATATGCTAAATACTCCGTCATCTAATTTAGGCCAGTTATTGGGAGATAAGACAGCACAGCATTGCCTAGATTCAGATATGGCAGCTCTAAAACAAGACTCACCACATATTTCCTATGAAACAATACCCCGTTTAAATGCGCAGCCCTGCATACTTGAAATAACTAAAGTTAAATTGAAAAACACACAAGGTGAAGTTATCGGCTTAATCGGTATCAGCAAAGATATAACCGATGCTCGCCAACAGGAAGAAGCTTTAAAACTTGCTGATATGGTGTATAAGAATAGCTCTGAAGCGATGATGATTACCGATATTAACAATAATATTATTGCGATTAACCCAGCTTTATCTGAGATTACGGGCTATAGCCAACACGAATTAATAGGCAAAAACCCGAGCATATTTAGTTCTGGTAAACAAAACCCACAATTCTATTCATCCATGTGGAAAGAATTACAACTTACCGGAAAATGGCAGGGTGAGATTTTCAATACGAGGAAAAATGGCTCTGAATATCCCGAATGGCTTTCAATTACCACCATTTATGATGATAGTGGCAAAGTCTTCAGGCGAATTGCGTTATTTTCAGATATTACAGAAAAGAAAGAAGCGGTTGAACGGATATTAAGAGAAGCTAATTATGATAGTTTAACGGAACTACCCAACCGAAGAATGTTTATTGATCGATTAGACCAAGAAATCAAGGTCTCTCATCGTAAGAATCGAAAGTTTGCGCTAATTTTCCTCGACCTAGATAACTTTAAGTCTATAAACGACAGCAAAGGTCATGACTATGGTGATGCACTCCTTGTCGAAGCTGGCAAACGAATAACTAATTGTGTTCGTGAATCGGATACTGTTGCTCGAATAGGGGGGGATGAGTTTACCCTTATTTTATCTGATTTATTGGACATACATGCTGTTGAATCTATTTCTCAGAAAATATTACTCGCCTTAAGTACCCCTTTTTATATTTCGGACATGGCAACATATATCTCTGCTAGCTTAGGGATTACCCTCTATCCAAATGATGCAAGCAGCACGTTTGAATTACTTAAAAATGCTGATCAAGCCATGTACCTTTCTAAGAAACTGGGACGCAATCAATTTTGTTATTTTACCGCATCTATGCAGGAACATGCGGTATACCACTTAGAGTTAACGAATGACTTGCGCAAAGCAGTTAGCTTGAATCAACTCGCGGTGTTTTATCAACCTATTATTGAATTACAAACAGGTATTATTTGTAAAGCAGAAGCACTTGTACGCTGGAATCATCCTGTTCGAGGCATGGTGAGTCCCGCAGAATTTATTCCATTGGCAGAAGAATCTGGGTTAATCACAGAAATAGGCGATTGGGTGTTTAAGCAAACTGTGCAACACATCAAAAAATGTAAACAACAGCTCGGTATAGATATACAAGTCAGTATCAACAAATCACCTGTCCAATTCAAAGACAACAGCGCTCATTTAGATTGGCTAAGCTATCTTACGGAAAATGAACTGACTGGCAAAAACATTGTTATTGAAATAACAGAAGGTCTGTTAATGGATGATAATGCAAGTACCATTGAACGACTTTCTCAATTCAGAGCTGCTGATATTGGGCTGTCTATGGATGATTTTGGAACAGGGTATTCATCTCTGTCTTACTTGAAAAAGTTTACACTTGATTACCTAAAAATTGATCAGTCATTTACGAAAAATTTAGTACCGGGTTCAGAGGATATGATTTTATCAGAAGCTATTATCACCATGGCCCAGAAATTAGGATTAAAAGTTATCGCTGAGGGTATCGAAACCCAAGAGCAAATGCAGCTACTGCTTGACTCAGGATGTGACTACGGCCAGGGATATTACTTCTCAAGGCCGATACCAGAGGATGAGTTTTTGCAACTATTGACTAAGGAAATAGCGAACAAGTCCCAGACGTTCCATAGGGTGGGTATTTAAGCGGTCAAATCTTTTGTCAAAACGCTTATAAAGGATTGGACCTTCACTGCGCATTCTTTCGCGGATTTAACCGCTTAGTTATCCACAGGGAACATCTGAGGACTTATTCGCTACTTCCCCTAACACTCTCCATGACTAAATAGGCACTCTCCTTTAGGATACGTAGCCACTATGATGCTTGTGTAATGCCTAAACATAACACAATAGAGTGACATCGATTATCGATGGATCCTCGTGTCACATCCTCTGCCTTAGCATCCTATAAACTAATTCAAAACAATGTGATTGGCTGGTTTATCAATATCAGACTAGAACGCTTATCAGCGTTATTATCACACTACTAATTTTAGTGACCAGGAAGGCCAAAGTTATTCGAAAATTTAGATTTCAGCATAGCCTAGCCAAAAGGCATGATAACTGCGCTCAATAATACGGCATTAAAAACTGCTCAAAATGCGCTATTACATCCGTAATAATCAGCAAGCAGGGCAACAATGACTTAGGTTTTGATTGCACCTGCCAAAGCTGCTATTTACCCTATGCAGGGACCTCAAATTATTTAGTTACTAATATTGGGGATTTATCCAAATAAAGATCCCCCGGCCAAGCCCTCTCGCTACACGCGACTTTACTTCGTAAAGTAGGGTATTTCTAGTGACTTTTGGTGCTAATAAATTCACGCCTCAAAAGCGGGGAATTTTCCCTTGGATGATTTAGGCTCCCCCTAAGTCATCTCTATTAAATGACTAATACCCGACCATCAAACTCCTTTGACTATTGCTCCTCACCGGTTATGTCTTCATCATATTTATTTTGTAACTCTAATTCTCTAGCAACCACTGCTGTCATGGCGGCGGCTGTTACTGCCCCTGTAATGACACCATCTGTAGAATCTGTTTTGATAGGTTTTTTTTCTTCATTGTATTGTTCAATTTTGTTTCTGTATTCCAGCTTCTGTAGCTCTTCTAGTTCAGCGGGTAACCTTACTTTCACTTCTCTATGGGCAAACTCAATGCCAGCCTCGGCTAAGGCGTTCCTAACATTTGTATAGGCCACCCTTCTGACAACCCATTGTTCACCAGGCTTTGCTGTGAATTTCATTCTAAAAATTAGCGCAGACTCTTCAACACGCATCACGCCTTGGGATTTTAATGGCTGCAGCATATTGGGCCCAGTTTCCGGGTCTAGAAGCATTTTCTGGCCAACTTTTTTAATTATTTTTCGCACTTTTTCTATGTCAACATCATACGCTAGCCTAAGCTCTAACTTCATTATAACCCAATCGCGGCTCAAGTTTTTGACCGTATTTATCTCACCATAAGGTACTGTTTGTACCGCGCCTAAGTGGTGGCGAAGGCGCATAGAACGTACAGATAATTTTTCTATCGTTCCTTTCATACCGGCTACTTGAACGTATTCACCTTTTCTAAAGGCATCGTCTATTAAGAAAAACATCCCCGATATAATATCTTGTACTAGCTTTTGAGAGCCAAAACCTATGGCGATACCCACCACACCTGCCCCTGCTAACAATGGACCTATTTGTACCCCTAACGAGTACAAAACAGACATCACTACGATGACTAATAACAAGATTAAAAGTATCGTGCGAAAAAGGGGAAGTAGCGTTTCCGTTCTACTGGCTGATGCTCCACCACCTTCGCCTTCCATTTCAGCAGCATCTTCATGCTCTTCATCGGGAAGCTGCTTCTCTATTAAGAGTTGAATCGCTTCCCAAATAATAAAGCCAAGTAACACAGTGACGCCAATATCGATTGTCGAGGACAAGAAATTAATGCCATTACTAGAGGTAAGTTTATCGAGTGCTTTGAAGCCCCAAGCTTCTAAGAAGCTAATAATAAGAATAGTCAGCAATATTAGGCGCACAACATTTCTTATAATCAAAATCAAACGCTGTTTACGCAGCTGGAACCCTCTGCTTTGAAAGAGATTTAAACAAACTAGTTTCAATAATAAAGATGAAACTAATAAATCTATAATCGGAAAGGTTAAAGTAAGCCACCAGGCCATTTCAATGGAGGCCTGCCCTTTGGTGTTCCCAGTCAGCACTTGAATTTGCCAATTGAGAAACGCAAGAGTGATAATAAATGTGACTGCAGCGGGCCATATCATTGCCCTTGCAGCATAAGGGTAGGGACTTTGACTGTTAGGTACTACTTGGCTGTCAGCAGATCCAAATAAAATACAATCAACCGCGTACCTTTGCGTCCATACAAACCAATAAATGATCGGGTTAATAATCACCCCAAACAAAAACAAAAACGAGAGTAACATGTACTCCGTCTGCAGGCCGTTATCTGCAAATAAAACAATTACTTGAGTGCCTATTTTATAGCTAAAAGTAAAAGCTACCATGCAAATAAACAACACCCGGTTATTGATCCTGCCGTCAATTAAAGCGTATCCTTTTGGCTTTGGTGCTATTAATAACCTAAATAGTAAAGTGAAGAAACGAACGACCACCAATGCTTCTATAATTGTGGTAACTAATAAATGCTGGTCATCGCGACTAATTCTAAATAGGCTATTCGCCGCATCATCGCTAACAGCATTCTGAGCGAACACTTTAATTAATATATGGCTAATAATAGCGAAGATGATTAAGCCAAAAAGACTTACAAAGAAATGGCTAAGTGCATATCCAGAAGACGGGTTGTTCGACTTGAAATTTTGCAGTTCAAAAGCGTTTTGCCTAGAGCGTTTCCAGCGAAAAGTACACAGATATTCCAGTGCGCTAGACAGTCCAATCACTAGCGCTAAGAACAACATAAGTTTAGAAAAGCCACTTACTCCGCCACCTGGCACCAGTTCGCTGAAAGCTTTATTAAATGCAGCCCAGAAGGTATCAGTTGCCTGAATAAGAGAGTAAATGCCTTTGCCCAAAGGAGATTTGGGATCTGAAACACCCTTCAAAAGAGCAACAATAGACATAGAGTCCACCATGTCGGCTTGTGCATTAATTTCTGCTTGTTGATGTAAACTAGTAATTAATAGGGTGCGTACTTGCCCTTCATTTAGAGGCGCAACAAAATCACCTACCTGTTGCGGCAGTAAATCAGTCGGCAGTTGTTGCTCGGTAACGGTATTATTGGATGATATTAATAATGGGTTAGCACTTATTTTAAAAGGAGCGATTAATAAAATGATCAGTAATAACGCAGGCACGAAAATATGGTTCAGCTTCATAACAACAATCCTAAATCTGTGAATAAAATTAGTATAGTGTTAAATAATATGAGAGTCGCTGATTTTCAACCTGTATTTGTTGTAAACCTAAGGACAAAATTAAGTCCAACAACTTAAAGGTAATTCTAAAGGAACATTAATGCTACTTGGTTATTACTCAAGCCAAAAAATTACCGTTTTAGCTATTAATTTAATAGGGCTATCTAGTACTTAAAAAATAGATCACACGTCTGTGAACTCATTTCCTGAGCCTCCATTGATTGCAAATTTATTTTTTCGACTCTCCCTATCAATGGCTGCATTTGTTAACCATAAGTGCGCTCTTCTAGTGAAAAATTACCAATTGTCGTGATCAATTGGTCTATTAGTTCTGATTCGGCCCGAGTCAGGTGAGCACGTGGATTGGTAACTAGGTTCACATCGACAGTCAGTCTTGCGTCATATGGCGGTAACCGCCACAGCAACCCGTCCCGGATATCCGTACTGACCACATGTATAGGAAGTGGCCCTATTCCAAGTCCGTTTATAATCATGCGCTTCACTTCTTCAAGATGCGACGATATACCGACAACCGGACCCCGCATCCCCTCTGAAACTCGCAATAGCGCCACCGGCCCTAATGCGTCAAATAGTTGATCAGACTTAAACGAAACGATAGATTCGTTGGCTAGTTGCGCCATATCAATATCCTCAACACCGAACAGATGGTGTCCAGGTCCGCAGAAAAAGCCAAAGCATTCCCGATAGAAGTGCGTGTATTTCAGGCGTGGATTACGTTCCATATCAAGCGACATTCCAAAGCTGGCATCTTTTTGCAGTACAGAGCGCTCGACGTCGTTGCTCTTGAGAACCCGCATGTTAAAAGTCACTTTAGGATGAGCGGCGTGAAAATCGGCGAGTGTGTTGTCTACAATTGGACAAGTAATGTGGCTTGCCATACTGATACGTACTTCGCCTGTAAGCTCTTCTTCAACCTCACGCATCAATACCGTAATCCGCGAGACGCTACCAAAAATCTCTTCGCATTCCTTGAACAGTAATCGACCGGGCTTTGTCAACTCGAAACGCCCTGGACTACGATAGATGAGTTTTTTCCCTAGACGCTCTTCAAGGCGCTTAAGCGCATTGGACACACTCGGTTGCGCCAGTGACAGTTTGTTCGCAGCACTAGTAATACTGCCTTCTTGTACTATCACCGTATAGGTGCGTAGCAAATTCCAGTCAAGTTTCCAAACGAGCTCTTGCATAGCCTATACCTATAATGAATATAATTATTAGTGATTTGTAAAATACCAACCAATGATAAATACTGCAATCACTGTTTCAGCATTAGGGCTTATGCATCATCTCCTTCAGCCACTAAATTAGCTACAAGCTCTAAAGCTATCTGCTCTATCAGTCACATCTAATGCGGATGCTTTATACCATTAGGATTAGATTTTTCAACGCTAGATCAAGTAATAATTAATATAAAAAAATTTGTTTTTTGCTACAAGGTAACAATCATGAAGGCAGTTTATTCATCTTCACAGGCAAAGCATTACCCGCAATTTTTTATGACAGGCGGTGCAAGGTCCAAAAATCCAGAAGTTCCACAACGCGCAGATACTTTGTTGGCAGCAGCCATATCTGCCGGATGCGAGCATATCGAGCCTACAGACACTGGACTTGCGTTAATATCGGCAGTCCATACACCTGAGTACCTCCGTTTTTTGAAAAACATTCACCGTCAGTGGCAGCATTCAGACAGTACTTCAGCGGAAGTTGTACCCAATATACATCCGAATCGTCGCGATGGCAGCTACCCTGCCTCGGTAGTAGGACAAGCCGGTTATCACATGGCTGACACTGCCTGTCCAATATCTGGCGAGACCTTTGAAGCAGTCATTAGCAGCGCACACTGTGCGGGCACTGCAGCCCAACTGGTGTTGGATGGTGAGTCCATCGCTTACGCTCTTTGTAGACCGCCAGGGCATCATGCATTTAAAGATACTGCGGGTGGATTTTGTTATCTCAACAACTCCGCCATTGCTGCACAACAGTTACGCAGCCGTTACAAGCGGGTTGCAATCATTGATGTCGACCTACATCACGGCAATGGCACGCAGGATATTTTTTACGCTCGTGATGATGTATTTACCGCCTCAATTCATGCAGACCCGGCCAGTTTCTACCCGTTTTTTTGGGGCCACGCTGATGAACGTGGCAAAGACGCTGGCTTCGCATATAACCTTAATGTGCCGCTGCCAAGGCAGTCGAATGATGACGCCTTTATAGCTGGACTCGATCATCTACTTGAAACCGTAGAGATGTTCTCACCAGAGGTTATTGTGGTGGCCCTTGGTTTAGATGCATCAATAGATGATCCCTTTGGCGGCCTGAACGTAACGACGAATGGCTTTAATCGAATTGCCCAGCGGCTAGCGCAATTAGGCAAGCCCACTGTATTAGTGCAGGAAGGTGGTTATCTCAGTGAAAGTCTCGGCCATAATCTAGACTCTTTTTTACAAGGGTTCGAAAAAAATCACCGAGTAGTAATCTAAATAAAATTTAGCGTGTCACTTTTGTGGTGCTGCTGGTGGTAAAAGCTACGCTCTCTTTTACGCAGTAAGCTAAGAACCGCAGCACTATTAGTAAAGGCAATTAACAACAGTAAGTTAAGTAGAAATCGAATGCGTATTTATTCGCAATAAAACAAAAACAATACTCCTTTGGGGAAATTAAAATGAAATTATTGAAAAACACACGATATGCAGTGACTGCAGCTCTGATTATGCTACTACCGTTTTCGGCCCAAGCACGTGACTTCAGTGAAATTAAAGAAAGTGGCGTGTTAAAGGTATCCAATTCAGGTGCATACCCACCCTTTAGCTTCGTTAATTTAAAAGGCGAAGTGAAAGGTTTTGATGTGGATGTTGCGCACGCTATTGCCAAAAAAATGGGTTTAAAGGCAGAAGTAAGTACCACTCCATGGAATGGTATTATCGCCGCTTTGGTCGCGGGTAAATACGATGCCTGTATCTGCTCAATGAGCGATACAGCAGAGCGCAGAAAAGCAGTTGATTTTACCAGTGATTACTACTGGGCCGGCTCCGCTTTATATACTAAAGAAGATTCCAGTATTAAATCAGCAGCCGACATGAATGATAAAACAATGGGCTCAACCTTAGGTGAAACCGCCAACACTTGGGCTGTCAAAATGGTAAAGGATGGTCAAGGCGCATGGTCTAATCAAACTTTCCAGGGCTTGCCTGATCTGTTATTAGCGCTGGATACCGGTCGTGTGGATGCTATTGCAGTTGATGACGTACCTGTAGCTGTTGCCATGAAGGAAAAAGGCTACAAATTTAGCCGCATTGCGACAAAAGGCCTAGAACGCTATCCGGCAGCAATTACTGTTCAACTTAACCAGCTGGAACTGAAGGGCGCTATTCAAAAAGCCCTAGATGAAATTAAAGCTGATGGTACTTACGCAAGTATTATGGACAAATGGATTGGTTTCGATATTTCAAAGTAGTTTTTTTAACTGAACCAGCAGATAACCAATGGTTGAAGAATGATTCTAGCCGTTGGTTTCTGGATACCTTTAATAGCCTGTAACAATGCCTTGTAAGGAGGCAGCAGACGTATTCTTTATTTTGATGGTGCAGTTATTCATCATGAACCTCCAACCAATAGCATGATAATGTTTGTACTATCAAAATAAATTTACATCGAGCTGCCGACATTTGCTATCAACATCATTGTTATAAAAATTCTAACGGGAATAGATATGGATTTTGCTTTAATGTGGGAGATTACCCCCCTACTGTTAGACGCAGCTTGGATCACGGTCACCATCTCGGTGCTGTCATTCATTCTCGGCTTGGGTGTGGCAACAATACTGGTCATTATGCGCTCGTCGGCTTTTCGCATCATAAGATGGCCAGCGCGGATTTATATCAGTGTGATTCGGGGCACGCCATTCTTCGTGCAGCTGCTGATTTTCTATTATGGCGGTTCCGCCTTTGGGATTAACTTAGAAGCTTATACGGCGGGCTTACTAGCGATCGGTTTAAATATTGGCGCGTATATGTCTGAAGCTATTCGCGGATCTATTATTGCGGTAGACAAAGGGCAAAACGAAGCCTCGCGCTCGCTCGGTTTTTCTCGCTCGCAAACCATGATTTCCATTATTTTACCCCAAGCAGCAGGGCTTATGATTCGCTCTTTAGGCGTGCTAGGTGTGATCGTTATCAAAGGCTCGTCACTTGTGTCGATCATCTCAGTGGTGGAACTGACTTACCAATCGCAACGTATCATCAGTTTCACATACAAGCCGTTCGAAGTATTTACCGTTTCGGCAGCTATCTACCTCATCTTAATTTACGGGGTAATTAGCTTTGTAGATTGGCTATATAACCGTTACACCCGCTACCTTTTCCACTAACTGGAGGATACCATCATGAATTTTGATTTCGCTCCCGTTTGGGAGAATATGCCGACTTTACTGGAAGGCACTGGGTACACCTTATTTATTGCACTTTTCTCAGCTGTTCTCTCCTTAGTCGGTGGAATGGCGGTGGCGCTCACCACCCTTTACGGCAAGAAAATATTTAGCTATCCACTGCGTTTCTTTATTTGGCTATTTATGGGTACGCCATTATTGCTGCAATTGTATCTACTGTACTTTGGCCTGGGCCAAGTGGGTATTTTAATTCCTGCATTGCTGACCGGCATCCTAGGTTTGGGTATTCATTACATGGCCTATAACGCCGATATTTTTCGCGCTACCATCATATCGATTGAAAAAGGCCAAACGGAAGCGGCAAGGTCATTAGGTTTTGGCCGTATGCAGACCTTATGGTTTTTTATAGTGCCCCAAGCGATTTATCGAGCGTTGCCACAACTGGGAAACAATATGATTCTCATGTTGAAAGACACTTCAGTACTCTCGGTAATAGGCGTCACCGAACTGGTGCTAAACGCCCAGTTTGAAATTGCCAATACTTTCCGCCCCTTTGAGTTTTATATTTCGGTGGCAGTGATTTACTACATTCTCAACCTGATTCTAGAGACCAGCCTGAATCGATTTGAGAAAAAACTAGAGAGCAGAAGATAATGAAAGATCAACCACAAGTTAGCGATAAGAAAAGCGCGCCTCTCATGCTAGATATTATTAATGTAAAAAAGGCCTTTGGTGATCTTGAAGTACTTAAAGGTATTGATCTGCAAGTCACGCGGGGTCAAATCGTCTCTATTATCGGTTCATCAGGTTCGGGTAAAAGTACCTTATTACGTTCAATTAATCACCTTGAAACCATCGACTCTGGCGAGATATGGCTTGATGGTGTACGTGTAAACCAGCCTGAAATGAAAGGGATGGAATTTGAACGCCACATTAACTCGGTGCGCCAAAACATGGGTATGGTATTCCAAGGCTTTAATTTATTCCCGCATTTATCAACGCTCGATAATATTCGCTTGGCACCCATAAAACTCAAGGGCATGGAAAAACACGAAGCCACAGATTTTTGCATGGAGCTGCTGGCGAAAGTGGGCTTACAAGACAAGGCAGATGTATTTCCTTCAAATCTTTCAGGTGGGCAAAAACAACGAGTCGCGATAGCTCGCGCCCTGGCAATGCAGCCAAAAGTGATGCTTTTTGATGAAGCGACCTCTGCCCTTGACCCGGAGTTAGTAGAAGAAGTGAATTTAGTGATGAAACAGTTGGCACGAGAACAGATGACAATGTTAATCGTCACCCATGAAATGAGCTTTGCCAACGAAGTTTCCGACCATGTATTATTTATGGACCAAGGAGTAGTATGCGAGCAAGGCCCGCCAGATCAGCTCTTCTCCAACCCTAAAGAAGAGCGCACCAAGAACTTCTTGAAGAAACATTTGCAACAGCAATAAATACTATAAACACGCTTATAACCACATCAATCAACAACGTTAACCACAAATGGATAATAAAATGACACTTCTACGATTTGATACAAGTCCGCGCATGAGCCAAATAAACATACATAACGACACAATCTATCTTGCAGGCCAAGTGGGTGACCCATCGGGAGATATTACTGAACAAACCCGTTCAATGCTTGCCAATGTTGACAAATTACTCGCACAAGCAGGCAGTGATAAAAGTAAGATTTTACAAGCGACAATCTGGCTCGAGAGCATGGGAGATTTCGCGCAAATGAACGAAGTCTGGGACAGTTGGGTACCTGAAGGCCAAGCTCCTGGAAGAGCTTGCGGCGAAGCAAGACTCGCAACCACAGATTACAAAGTAGAAATTATTATTATTGCAGCTAAATAGTTCCCATCCGGAAACAGAGACCTGCTGTGAACGCCTCACTGAATCAATCTGCACACCACTAGATATAGTAATTTGGAATAACCAAACGCCCATTTCTAGTAGTACGCATCTTGAATCATTGTGTCGCTCTCGCTACGCTTCCGTTTCAGGATGGAAACTAAATAGAAAAATAGCTGGTTTGACATCTGGGCTAGAAAACAAAGTCCAAAATGAGTAAAGCCCAGTTCAGTCTAGCGTTACATCGACGAGTTATGCTGGTTTATGCCCAGCATATGCTAGCGACCTAAATCTTCAGTCATGACATTGGAAAAAGCAAATGACACGCACAGTATATTTGAACGGTGAGTACCTCGCAGAAAACGAAGCGAAGATATCTATATTTGATCGTTCGGTACTGTTCGGCGATGCAATCTATGAAGTGGCTGGGGTTAGTGAAGGCAAACTGATTAATTTTGATTCGCATATCGAGCGCTACCTCACGTCATTAGAAAAGCTGCAGATACCCGCTCCTCTAACAAGAGATGAAGTGCTGGATTCTTTTCGCGAGCTTATTAAATTGAACAACTTGGTTGAGGGCTTGGTTTATATGCATGTTTCCAGAGGAGTCGCCGATCGTGATTTCATCTGGCAAAAAGATCTTACCCCTACTGTCTTCATGTTCACTCAAACAACACCTAGTGCACTGCTTGAAATGCCTGAAAAAGGCATCAAACTCAAAAGCCATCCCGACATACGATGGGCAAGAAGAGACATAAAATCAGCCAATTTACTGGCTCAGGTATTAGCTAAAAAAGCAGCCAAAGATGCAGATGCCAATGAAGCATTATTGGTTGATGATAAAGGTTATGTCACTGAGTGCGCATCTAGTAGCTTCTTTATCGTTAAAGGGAATAAAATTATAACCCGCCCATTGAATCAAGATATTCTAGCCGGGCGAACACGACAGGCTATCATTGAACTGTGTAATGACAATGATATTGAATTGATTGAAAAGCAATTTACCTTACAAGACGCGTTAAACGCCGATGAAGCAATGAGTAGCGCAGCTTTGGTTCATATGCTTCCCGTGGTAGAGATCGATGGGCAGGCAATAGGCAAGGGAAAACCCGGACCAATCTATAGAGAGCTAAGACGTATTTATCTCGCTATTATCCAAGACAGTAAAATTTAATAAACCGCTTATATGCGGCGCACTCTGATGCTAACTGAGTTTGAGATCAAGAGCTTAATCCTTCGCAGTGCGCTGGCTTCTGGTATCTCGTCACTTTTAGCTCGCAACTTTTAGCTCGCAACTTATCAGCTGCGATTTAGAACGCTCTGAATACCAGGCCGATCCCCATTACAGACAGCATTAAAAGAAGTGCCAAACGAAACGTATCTGCTGAGAGTCGCTGGCGAATACGTTCGCCAAAACTTAGGCCAAGAAATGCAAAGCAGGTTCCAACGACCGAGACAATAACCCCATCAATAGTGAACAGCCCGAGTCGGCCAAGCCCAAACAGCATTACAATACTAGAAAGCGTAAATGAGCAGTTGATTGCCTGTATGAAAAGATTCCGCTCTAGATGAAGCGCCATAAGAAAAGGCATTGATGGCATCACTTGCGAGCCAGTTAAACCATTAACGATCCCAGTCGCAAACCCGCTTATCGGACTAAGGCGACGCTCCCATGGTTTTTTGATTTGTATATCAGGCTGAGTGTATGAAAACACGCACCAAAGCAGCAGTATTAAGCCAAGTACGCCACCAGCGATACGCCCGTCAACCAGTTCAAGTGCCCACAGCCCCAGCAATAGCCCCGGTAATGTTGCCAACAGCATCGGCCAGAAACGATACAGAGCTTCTGTAAATTTACCTGCCTTCTTCATAACCACTAAGTTCGTACAGATAGAGGGAATGATAACCAAAGGTAAAGCTTCTTTTAAACCAACTGCCATTACCAGAAATGGTAGACAAATAGTCGAGAAACCAAGGCCTGTAACTCCCTTCGCCGTTGCAGCAAAAATATATGTCGCCAATATAGCTAAAACTTGAACAGTCGAGTAATCAAATTCCATAGATGTCTCATATTATAAATGCAGTAGCGAATGATCATCTTCAAACCTAATACTTAAAAACAATCAACGCTTATTATCAAGCAGTGATTTCGGCATTTAACTGATTGTTATCATACAGTTTTTGAAAGATAGAGGAACATCCATTGTTAACCTTAGGGACATTTAAATGAGAAAATTGGATAATTGACAGGATTTAACTGACTATTTTTCTAATGTGTAAATTCACTAGATTGTTAAGGTATTCCAGAAATTGGATACTGACTATCCAGCTAAGCTAGCTTCTATAGCGATTTAAATTGCCTGCAATTAATTTAGAACTCAAACGCTTACCCTTTAACTAGGCGCCATTAAGCTCTCATCCGAATGGCCCTTAATTAAGATATAACTATTTATTTTTGCGGAAGTTAATTACCAATATTATACTATAAAGGTAACCGCAGCCGTGTTTATTACAGCTTGCAGGTCAAGCAAATAACAAACTACAACCAACCGCCTGTAGCTTGCAATGGCCGTTCTGCACCATCCGTGACCCAACTAACTATCGCTCGGCTATGTGGCGGCGCTGCCACTGCGCTTTGCGCTGCTATTTCAAGAGTAGTTTGGCACTGACCGTTACCTGCTTCAGTCTTAATAGACTTTTTTTGTACTTGCAATGCCACGAAGTTTTGAGCGAGCTTAAGCCCTCTGTTCTCACCACCTTGGATTGCAACACTTTGATCAAAGCCTAACACTGCAAAGTAACAATACTTAGCTTGCTTCGCTTTACTTTGGTAACTGGCTTTTGCGTGTTGAGTGTCACTATCCCAATTTAAGGTCAAACTTCCCCCAGCAGCCTGAGTATCGGGGAAATCTAGACCGCGAAAGAAACCACGCCACTCTTTGCCGTCAACCACAAAACCTGGGGTATAAACACTACTCACGTTTCTCAATTGGTAATGTCTGCGCTGACGTTCTGAGAAACTAGCCTTAGAGTAAATATCTTTCCAGCCCAAGTAATCCCAATAATCAACATGAAACGCAATCGGAATAATTTCTTCCCATAATTTTTTATTCCCTAACTGTTTTGAGAGTAAATTTTCAGCTGGAGGGCAGCTACTACATCCTTGTGATGTATAGAGTTCGATAAGTTGAGTTTGAGTGCCACTACTGTTAAATTCCAGCTTTTGTGCCATGGCGGAGGTAGTTAAGCCACTACTTAGTACGAGGCTGACAAAAAGTGCTCTATTAATAACTGAAGGCATTACTCACTTCTCCTGCAAGATTTAGATGAGGGGGATATAAATAATACGTAGTGAGTTGCTGTTTAGTTTCAAAAGGCACCGCAGGGCGCTTATAAATCACACCTTTATAAACTTTAAACAGTAATGCAATACCCAAACTAAATTCACCAGCTAATGTTTATTAAGCTTGTGATAACAACTTAAAGGCACCACTAAATAATGACAGCTCTTAGCTTACATTGCCCTACACCAATGCTCTTCTCTACTAATGAGCGCCCTTCAATTAGGTAAATCGGCGTTAAATAAACACTGAATCAATTAATTAGATTCCGCTTATTCTGAGAAAAAAAACCATTCAAATAGAAAACCAACAGCCAGAAGCAAAACAGCTGTATGCTAATTTCTAAAATACTCACTGCTGTCATATTAACAACATGGCAGTCGATGTGACACGCGCTTACTTGCTGCCTCTCTATTACGTAATCGTTAACTCATTGATACTAAATCATTAAAAAGATGGCGTGATTTTTGTAATACCATTGAGATAAGGATTAAGTTTCGCTATACAAATTTGATTATGTTGCTGGGCATCACGCTAGAACAGATCATGTTTCAAGTAAATTAATGGAAATATAAATGGTAAAATGTACACAATCGATCGAAATAATGAACGTTGCTAGAGTAAGTGCATCTCATCAGCAAAAAACGCTACCTGGTGATTTCGCTATGTGGGCTTTCATCGCTATGGAGCTCAGTGTTTTTGCTATATTTTTTATTGGCTTTGCTGTTACACAACGCTTAAATGTTGAAATGTTTAACTTCGGTCGCGCTTCGCTGAATATGTCAGTCGGACTCTTTTGTACCTTGTCTCTGATTATCAGTAGCTATTTTGTAGCTTTGGCGGTTAAGTCAGTAAAAGAAGCTAATAATTTACGCGCAATGCGCATGCTCATTTTATCTCTTCTTACAGCGAGTGCTTATCTAGTATTGAAGCTATCTGAGTATACTGCATTGGCACAGCTTGGTTATGGGCTTTCCAGTAATTCCTTTTATACCTTGTACTTCTTTATAACAGGGTTTCATTTTATGCATGTACTGTTAGGTATGATTATTTTAACTTACATGGCTATTAAAGCTAAAAACAAGCGCTATTTAGCAGACGATTGCAGTGGGTTCGAAGCTGGGGCAGCCTATTGGCATATGATCGATCTAGTATGGGTTATCATTTTTTTTCTCATCTACATTATTCATTGATTTAATCACTAATTAGCTAAAGGAGATAGATGAAAATATTAATGGGTAATATACATTTTGCAGGAGCTATGTTGCTGCTACTGACTATTGTCAGTACTTGGTTAGCACAATCTGGCATATCTGTGGGTATAGTAGCCGCTTTGGTGACGTTGTCCGTTATAGTCAAAGGCCAGTTAATAGTTGATACTTTCATGGAGCTCTATCAAGCACCTAGTAAATGGCGTTATTTATTATTAAGTTACGTGGTACTTGTGCCATCAATCTTAGCCGCTATTTTATTTAGTTTTCCTTCATACGCTAGTCCATAGCTAGCATTAGGCACTGACGCGAGAAAGCCATATAGGCAGCACGTGTCATCTCACTTACCTACTACCTACTTACCTACTTACTTACCTACTTACCTACTTACCTACTTACCTACTTACCTACTTACCTACTTACCTAATAATTTTAGTGCCAAAAACGTCCAATAATATACTTTTTATAAAATCATAAAAGAAAAGCGGGCTAAGCAAAATACTAGTTGTTATGCTGGCGACTCTTTGGATTATATTGTTGGATATGAATTTTGCACGAGAAAGCTTTGTTAAAAATAGCTCTTGATTTAAGTCTGAGCTTACCTAAAAAAGCTCACTACCAGCGTTTAATGAAAGCTGTTAATGAAGTTATGCCCTGTGATGCCGTCGCCTTACTAGAACTGCAAGGGGATGAGTTGGTCCCCGTTGCTATTGATGGGTTATCAACCGAAGTGTTAGGAATGCGCTTCAAACCAGCAGAGCATCCTCGGCTCAACTCGATAATGTCGTCGCATGTACCTATCCGGTTTGATACTGATTCTAATTTTCCTGATCCTTACGACGGCTTGCTTGCCATCGACCCTAAACGTGTTCTTGATGTGCATGACTGCATGGGCTGTAGCTTATACGTCGAGGAAAACTTAGTGGGAATCTTGACCTTAGACGCCCTTGAAGTGGGGGCATTTAAGAATATTGATGACATCACGATAGCGACTTTGGCGGCACTAGCGGCAGCCACTATCCGCAACGCTAATTTGATTGCCCGACTTGAACAAAAAAATTACCAAGCCGTCAGTTTAACCAATGAATTGATTAAAGATGCCCGCAAGACTAAAGGGCACGGGTTTGTTGGTGATAGTTCCAAAATGCTTGAGCTAAAAAATGAAATTCGAGTTGTTGCCAATACTCAACTGTCAGTGTTGATCACTGGCGAAACGGGGGTAGGTAAAGAAGTTGTTGCTCGCACGGTACATGCCGAATCAAAACGCAGCGATGAAGCTATTGTGCAAATAAACTGTGCTGCTCTTTCAGAAAACATTGCTGAGAGCGAGCTATTTGGTCATATCAAAGGTTCATTCACTGGCGCTAACAAAGATCGAATGGGAAAATTTGAGCTTGCCAATAATGGCACTTTATTTTTAGATGAGATCGGAGAGCTATCATTAAATATCCAAGCAAAGTTGCTCAGAGCCATTCAAGAGGGTGAAATCCAGCGCGTGGGAGCAGATAAAAACACCTATGTTGATGTGCGCATTATAGCTGCAACTAACCTAGATTTAGCCGCGGAAGTGGCCAAAGGTAACTTTCGAGAAGATTTGTATTACAGGTTAAGTGTTTATCCACTCAAAGTTCCTTCATTACGGGAGCGAATCGACGATATTCCGCTACTATGTGGCTTTATATTGAACAGTTTTAAAAGCAAGATTGGTACTGATAATGTCCGAGTGAATAAAGCAGCAATGCAAGCGCTTGAGCAATATGATTGGCCTGGTAATGTTCGAGAGCTGCAACATGTTCTTATGAGAGCAGGACTTAGAGCATCGATGAATTCTTCAGGGGATGCCAGTATCATCGAACCTAAACATCTAGGTTTAGAAGCACTTACTAGCACTACTAATTTAGCTCAAAAAGAAGCACCTCCAATAACGAGTGATAATAAAGCTTTTAACGAAGCTGTTGCAGATTTTCAAAGACAGATGATTAGTCAAGCGATGGCTGAAAATAATAATGTTTGGGCAAAAGCGGCGCGCCAACTACAGCTTGACCGCGGCAATTTACATCGCCAGGCCAAGCGACTTGGCATTACGTAAGTAAATTCATTAGTGTCCGGTTTAATTTTTGTTGTTCTTTAACGCATTGATTTTACGTTAACCACCAGTGTTATTTGGCTGAAAAATCCAATGAACTATGCTAGAAAACCACAAATCAATGAGTAAAGAGCTTACACTTTTTAACCGGACAGCAATGAAGTAAACGGTGCAAGCGCTCTCTATTCTTACGAATTTATAGCGCTCTTAAATACTCAGCTGATTTTGGCTATAAATAACCACTAAACCGACGATACAGGTCATGCTATAAAAGTATCCCTTTACAATGTTTCTAGTGAGGGGCGCTGCATATTTGAGCCCCATAAATTCATTAATAACCCATCTCCCTTTAACGATAACGATGGAGCAAACAAATAAAGTGGTATAAATATTGGTACTCTCGGACTCTGCTATGCTAGCACTAACTAAGGTGAGAGCGATTAAACATAGCCAAATTTTAAACACCAAATCTGCTGAAAACCTGTCTACAATTCGTATTAAATAAATCACCTTTACTTACCTCAAAACATAAATAAGCGGAAATATTAAGATCCAAACAAGGTCAATCATATGCCAATAACTAGCGGCACTTTCTAGACCTTCGTGGTTATCTTGAGTGTAAAAACCAAGTGCGGTTAACACGGTAACGAAAGCAATAGTACAAGTACCAATAAGCACGTGCAGTAGATGGTTGAACGTGATGTAGTAATAACTTGCAAAATAGTAGTTAGTTCGCGCGGTGATACCGATGCTTTCATTTAGGTTGTACTCCCAGGTTTTGATGGCGCAATAGGTCAACCCTGCGATAATCGTCAATATTAGCCATACAATGGTCTGTTTTTGCCTGCCACGTTTTATAGATCTGATGGCAAGTACTACAAAGTAACTACTGCTTAGTAATACCAGCGTATTTAACAGACCTGTGACGGTACTTAACTGGCTAGGTCCTTGATAAAAATCTTCGGGGAAATAAATTTTCCCTATCAAGAAAACAATAAAAAATAGGCCAAACTCGAATAGCTCTGCATATATAAATATCCACACAGCCATTGAACCGGGTGTTTTGCACTTCTTTTCACTACTTGCCACTGATTCTGCTGAATCGGACAGCAAAATAGGAAAGTTAGAAGTAAGCATTTACCACTCTCTCTAGCGCTTGCTGTGTTTCAGGTTCATCTGTTAATGGTTCAATAATGCAGTGTTTACATGCCTTTGAAATTTCACAGCCACTGCCGATCAATTTGGCCGCGTAGATCAACAATCTGGTAGATACCGCCGCCTTGAGATCGATATCAGTTAACTTTCTAATATCATTAGCTAATTTCACTAAGCTTTGCGCCAGCTCTGCATCTATTTTTGCCTCATGCTCTAAGATTTCAGCTTCCATTTCGGCCTTAGGATAAGTAAAGCTCATTCCGACAAAACGTTGCCTAGTGCTGGGTTTGAGGCCTTTCATTACATTTTGGTAGGCAGGGTTGTACGAAACCACCAAAATAAAATCTTTATGTGCTTGAATAACCTCTCCTGTTCTTTCAATATGCAGCTCCCTGCGGTGATCGGATAATGAATGCAAAACCACTGTGGTGTCTTTTCTCGCTTCTATAATTTCATCCAAATAGCAAATGCCACCTTCTCTTACTGCCTTAGTTAAGGGTCCGTCCTGCCAGTAGGTCCCGTCAGCACTGATTAAATGTCGACCTATAAGGTCGGCACTACTTAAATCATCATGACAAGAGATAGTAATAATAGGGCGATCTAGCTGTTGCGCCATGTATTCTATAAACCGTGTTTTACCGCAACCTGTAGGCCCTTTTATTAAAGCAGGCAAATTGTGCTCGACACAGTAATTAAATATTTCTACTTCATCGTCTTGTACTTGGTAATAACAGGTGTTCTTCATAGCTTTGTCTCTGAGTAAGTTTGCTGTATCTGCAATATTCTGCCGATATTTCTAATGCTTGGTAAGATTGATATATATTTTGGGTAGTATTAGCGGTAGCTGTGCCGCGTCATCGACAACAGAAAAACCATTTTGGCCAAATAGAAAAGGTAAGTAGTCATGTGCTTTTTTATCGATGGTGACGCAGTAAGGTATCAAGCCGAGGTTTTTTGCTTCAATAACGGCCTGTCTTGTATCTTCTAACCCATAGCGACCTTCATATTGATCCAAATCGTTAGGCCTACCATCAGTGATGATCAACATTACTTTATTGGTAGAACCCTGTTTACTTAAAATCTTACTTGATTGGCGTATAGCCGCACCAATACGTGTGTAATAACCAGGTTCTATTCTAGCTATTCTGCCTCTTACGTGACTATCAAACTGCATATTGAAATTCTTGTAGATGTGATACCTGACATGCTGACTGCGTACTGAAGAAAAACCATAGATAGCAAGCTCGTCACTCAGCTGATTTAGGCCTTGCGAGAAAACCATCAAACTGTCAATAATGACATCAATTACCCGTTGCTCTTGATTAATATAGGCTTCGGTAGACAGCGATATATCTGCAAGTATTAAGCAACTCACATCTCTGTAATGCTGGGTGTTATCAATAAAATAATTTTGCTTACTGCTGCTTTTAACAGGTTGAGTGTAATCGTCCAACCACGCATCTAAATCAATTTCACTGCCGCTGGGTTGCGCTTTTCTTTTGCTTTGTATCAAGCCAAGTGAAGCAAATCTTCGCGTAATTTCACAACTGATATGCCGTTGTTTATCAGTCAATTCGACAGGTTTAACATTATCTGCCAACATGGTTTGTAACTGGCATTTGTCTTTAACTAAGCGCTGCTGTTTGAAATTCCACTCCGGTAGTAAAATACCTTCGCCCAAGCGAAGATCGTCGTTCTCTTCTGCAGGCAGATCCAAATTAAAACGAATGCTGGCAGATTTGGCCTTTCGATGCCGCGACAGAGTAATAATATCGAGATCTTTGGCAATAGTATCAACGTCATCTGTATCATCGTCTTCAGATTGACATCTGTCGAGATTGACTTGCTCTGTCCAAGTTTCTAGTGCTTCTGCTTGAAAAACCAGTAAGCCATCCGTTTTGCGTTCATCATCAACAAATTCAACCTGCTTACGCTGTTCTATTTCCTTGATGTCTTTGAGTCGACGTTTCCCCTTGCCTTTTTGCTCATCCCCTTCCTTACTCTTTACCATTGCAGGCATTGATCTGGGTGGATAGAGCCACAACGGCACAGGAAGCGCCGCATATTTATTTTTAACAGCACAAGTAATGGCGCCAGGTACGGTTAATGCATAGCGAATTTGTTTTTCAGCTTTCTGTTCTTGTGGCGTTAAACCATTGACGGTAGGGCGATTAGCCAAAAAAGTTTGACTAAGGCTTAAATAAATCCTTTTTAAACCGGGATAGCGGGCAATGATTTTTATGGTTGCCGCCTGATTATCTACTAGCCAATCATTGATTGGTTCTTGGTGAGCCGCTAATGCCACTAACCAGAAATAGAGGTTTTCATTGAGTTTTTTATCTGCAAAATGCGCCACATATGGCGGTAGTCTAATGCTTCTAGCATCTTGCCAGCAAAGCATAAAGTATTGATGGCTTCCTGCTATTTTTTGTAATGCACTGCGCTTTATCTGCAGTTTCCTAGGCTCGGCAAGTTCAATCGTTTTACTAGCATCGCCACCCATGGCGCGGTAAAAAACGATTAATTGAGATTGAATATCAGCTAACTCAACACTGGCATCAGCATATTCTGTCGACACTTGTTTAGTTAGCCATTTATCCCAGAGCTTACCTACTACTTCTTCCATTATTGCCTCACACAATTATTTCTTGAACGGGTTCTTTTTGAGCCAAAGGCAGCCTAACCATCCTAAGCTTCAGATAGTTAGGCTGTTATATGGCTAAGCAGTGGCTTGAAGTGCCCCCTGTTCAACCTTATCTTCGCTATAGACAAAGAAGCTGACAAAATAGACAGCTAAACCTAAAGTAAAGGTGAAACCAAAGATTAGACGCGCCCAGTAAAAACCAACGATTTCAGCTTGTGTTGACATGAAGTTCAATGCGTCACCTGATTCAGGTAAACGTTGCAGTGCAACTTGCCAAGCACCTGCTGCAGTAAGCGCTAAAGTGATGCCAAGCATGCTGGCACACATCAACCAGAAGGCAATTCTCTCTACGTTTTGTGCTTTGACCGAGTTACCTTGTGGTCTGCCGCGCATAATAGGCATTGCATAAGAAATAACGCACATCACCACCATCGCATAAGCACCAAAGAACGCGAGATGTCCATGAGCGGCTGTGATTTGTGAACCATGAGTGTAATAGTTAACAGGTGCTAAAGTATGTAAGAAACCCCATACCCCCGCTCCTAAAAATGCCATCACAGCCGTTCCTTTTGCCCAGGTAATAGCGATTTGATTATTGTGCTCACGGCGGCGTTCATTAACCATTTTAAAGGCAAATAATACCATCATGAAGAAAGGTACTGGCTCAAGTGCTGAGAACACAGATCCCATCCACAACCAATACTTGGGTGGACCAATAAAGAAGAAGTGATGGCCCATGCCAATCAAACCAGAGATTAATGCCATTGCGACAATGACGTATAACCATTTTTCGATATGCTCGCGATCGACACCTGTGACTTTAATTAATACGAATGCTAACAGCGCACCCATAATAAGTTCCCACACACCTTCAACCCACATATGCACGACAAACCACCAGAAAAACTTATCTAACACAAGATTATCAGGGTTGTAAAAGGAGAATAGGAAAAATACTGCAAGGCCTATTAAACCGGTGATTAATACCATATTGATGACCGTTTTACGGCCTTTTAAAATAGTCATACCCAAGTTAAAAACAAAGGCTAAGCACACGATAACAATACCAATTTTGATGATGGTCGGCTGTTCTAAAAACTCCCGCCCCATAGTCGGTAATAACTCGTTATAAGTCAGTTTCGTTAACTCGGCATAAGGCACAAATAAGTAGCCTAATATAGTTGCAACACCTGCGACTGCAAACACCCAGAACATAAGTTTCGCCAAAAACGGGCTGTATAATTCCGTTTCTGCCTCTTCTGGTATTAAGTAATAACTAGCTCCCATAAAGCCAAACAACAGCCATACGATTAACAGATTGGTATGGACCATACGCGCGACGTTAAAGGGGATATAAGGAAAACCTACATCTCCGTTAATGTATTGCATACCCATTAATAAACCAAACAGGATTTGACCTGCAAATAATATCAGAGCAAAGATAAAATATGGCTTTGCAACCATTTGCGATTCATATTTCATATGATTTCCTAACCTTCTATGTTTGGCGGCCAATTATTGTTTTCAATTCTCGAAGTCCAAATAAGAAATTCAGACAGAGCATTGATTTCTGAATCGGATAAATTGAATTGTGGCATCTTGCGTCGATTGGGAATATTCAGTGGTTGTGCATTCATCCATCCACGCATGAAGCCTTTAAAAACATCTTCATTTCCGGCACCCCTACGAGTAAATACATTACCAAGCTCAGGCGCGTAATAAGCACCTTCGCCCATAATTGTATGACAGCCAACACAGTTATTGCTTTCCCATAGCGTTTTACCATGAGCGACTTCGGGCGTTATATTTTCTCGATGATCCCTTTCAGGGAGTTGGCGCACAGTATCTAATGACAATCCAAATAGCAGCAGCAGGAAAAAGAAGCTGCCGCCATAATAGATATTACGCGCCATACTTTTTGTGAATTTTTCAGTCATTCAAGACTCCTCGTTAAATAAAATATTCAATCTGGTAAAGCAAAATGTATGCCAATACTTATGTGATTGTTTTTTAAAGAATTTTAAATATTAATTAATTGACCTGTTATGAAAAGACAACACTTAGCGTCTTTAATACATCACTTTTAGTATGACTGGACACATATCAGGTATAAGAATAATTGGCTTGCTTCACTGGCAGAGTTTAACTGTGATTTAGTCAGCCACTGATACTTTAAAGACTATGTGGATATTGCGGAATTCATGAAGCGGGGTATTGCTTGTTACTGTTGTTGCTAATAAGTTCACCTGTCAAGAGGCGGAGGTTTACCCTTGATGATTAGGCTTCGCCTCATTCATCTCTATTGAATCGGCATGTTATTTGGATAGTTTCATTCATAACCAATAAAACCGCGAAATATTGATACTAGTCAAAGCGCCCTATTCGTCGATTGATTAAACTTCGGCGCTTATCAAGCGATAACAACAAGCTTACAGGTGCCCTTTCTTTTAACTCATCGTTATTTGAATAGATAAGGGAGAATCGGGAAATCGGTGAAAATCCGATACGTGCCCAACGCTGTAATGGTAATTATGCAAACAGGGTAAACCAGCCACTGGCAACTGCCGGGAAGGCGTCTGCATAGGACAATCCCAGGGATTATCTACTACCTAAGTCAGAAGACCGGCCTGAAAGCAGCTTCGAAACGTTTGGAACAACGTTTCAAATTTCCATATAAGGGGAATTCCTATGGAACAAGTAGTAAAAAGTAGTCAACCAAACCACCAGCAAGACATGCTGTTTAACTCTCAGGACAAACATGGCTTCTACAAAACCGTGTTTAATCGGCGTGATGTGCGGGGCCAATTCAAACCAGATCCCATTCCTGATGCAGTGCTAAGCCGCGTGTTATACGCCGCGCACCACGCACCTTCCGTGGGTTTTATGCAGCCATGGAATTTCATGCTTATTCGTGACAATGATAAAAAACAGCGGATACACGACCTGTTTGATATCGCACACAATGAAGCAGCAGCAATGTTCCCAAAAGAGCAGCGCGAGACCTATCGTTCATTAAAACTCGAAGGAATAATGGAGTCTCCGCTGAACATCTGTATTACCTGCAATCGCGATAGTGCAGGCCCTACCGTTATCGGTCGTACCCATATAGAAGTGATGGATCAGTACAGCAGCGTCTGTGCAGTACAAAACTTATGGCTGGCAGCCCGTGCCGAAGGCTTAGGAGTCGGTTGGGTGAGCATTTTGGATCAGCAAAAACTACAAGAGCTGCTCGCAATACCCCGAAAAATAATTCCGATAGCCTACTTGTGTATTGGTTACGTTGAACACTTCTATAATAAACCGGAACTGCAAACCGCAGGCTGGTTGCCACGCCAACCGCTGAGCGACTTAATCTGTTTTGATGGCTGGCAGAATACCCGTACCGCAGAACAGGACGCTTTGATAGCTCAGATTAATCAAGATCGGGATTTCCCAAAGAAATTCTAACAGCGGGTATTGGCTTGATCGCAGCCTTTGTAAGGCTGAGATCTGCCCTTTAGCAAATGATTGCTAGTCATCACTGAAAACCCTCACAGTTCTATGACACTAATTCATATTGTGAGGCCTGTGCATAACTATTAAACTTATTACTTAGCAGACATGCTTTTCAATGTTTGTAGAATAAGAGCCCTGCTGCCAAATTGACAAGTAACAGAGAGGATATAGAGCATTAAGGTTGCTGATTTACACCAGTAAATTCTGCGATATCCATTGCGTAGCGGTATTAAGATTACTACATTCGTATACCGTTTTTGAAAATTTATTACGGACATCATGCGACGCAGAGACACCAATACATTTTATGTCAGCTCCAATAGCAGCGAGACTACCGTTATATGTATCTTCAATCGCTAAACATTCCAATGGCTGGATAGCTAATTTTTTTGCTGCCAATAAATAACAATCTGGCGCAGGTTTACTGTTTTCAACATCATCGCCAGAAACAACCACACAGATATACTTTTCAAGCCCATGGCTTACTAGAGTCTTATTGACTCCCTCTCTCCCCGCTCCTGTCACAATTCCAATTTTCAAACCACGTTCGTAGAAATAGCGGACTGATTCAAGTGCTCCACTCATTAGAGGGAAAGCTTGCGTAGCCAAATATTTATTAGTAATTTCCGTTTTTGCCAATATAAGTTCTGCAGCTTCAACATCGAGAGAATACTTCTCAATAAGTGCTTTAGCATTGGTTTTGGTTGGAATTCCGGCATACTGGTTTGTGTACTCTTCATGAGAGAGTTCAACATTGTATAGGGATAGAATATCTTTCCACATTTCAAAATGAGCTTGTTCTGAATCCACGATGGTTCCATCGTGATCAAACAACACTGCTTTAATATTCATAATTCTCCTTGTCTATGCACAATTATTAACGTGCTATTGAACAGCATAATTAGTGGAAAACGACCATTAGGAGCTTATCCGAGAACAAACGGATCTACTGCGATCTAGTCTATTTGGCCTTCATTTTCGTTAATTAGAACAACTATTCGCCGCAAATGATCGCTAAATTTGACTCAAATAGTCTAAACCTCGCAACATCGCAGTTCTCGAACACCCTCCTAGCGCTGGATAAGCGCTTTTTAAGTATCCTAACTCTTTTTCCTTACTGCTCGGTTAACCGGACAATCACCCCTTTTATAAAAATGGATGAGCTATTGTTGGCAAAATATCAACGTCACTAAGGGCATGCGAGTTCGATCGAGAATGCTTGGCCCGAGGATCTCTAATATTGTTCTAGATCATGTTTATGCCGCTAAAGCTCTAAACAACATGGAAAATTGACAAAAGTCAATTCGATATATATTTGTTTGTCTAATCTACAACCAGCGCACGAAATAGCGACAGTGATTTGTAGAGCGAAATCGTGTTCCCTAGTAGATTAAAAACACATGTATTTGGAGTTAATTATGGGTAACAAGAATATCGCATCTCAAAACGAAGCAAACACACAGCGTCGTAATTTCCTTGGTGGATCGGTAGGAGTGGGTATTGTTGGTGCAGGCTTGGCTGCGGGCTTAATCTCAACGTCAACATCAGCAGCGGCCAGTAAACAGCCTAAAGAAGATCGTATGGCAAATTATACCGCCGATCAACTTGAACGTGTAACGCAAGAGCTGGTCACCCCACCATTTGTCCCTGTGCATGATCAAGTTGCGAAAGGTAAGCCAAAAGTTATAGAAGTGACTTTAACCGTCGAAGAAAAGCAAGTCGAAATTGATAATGGTGTTAAAGCATGGGTGAGCACATTTAATGGTAGCGTACCTGGGCCGATTATCGTTTGCCACCAGCACGATTACATTGAATTAACCCTGAAAAACCCTAAAACCAACACTCTAGCGCATAACATTGACCTACATGCATCGACAGGTGCACTTGGTGGAGGTGAACTAACACTGGTCTCTCCAGGCGAAGAAGTTACTTTCCGTTTTAAAGCGACCAAGGCCGGAGCTTTCGTTTATCACTGTGCCCCTGGTGGGATTATGATTCCATGGCATGTTGCTATGGGGATGGCAGGTGCCATTATGGTACTGCCACGTGAAGGCCTAAAGGACGGCCAGGGCAATTCAATTAGTTACGACAAAGCTTATTACATCGGCGAACAAGATTTTTACGTACCGACCGATGAAAACGGAAAAACCAAAACATACGATACTATCACTGCCAGTATGGGTGATACCTTAGAAGTAATGAAAAAATTAACGCCATCTCATATTGTATTTAACGGTAAAGTGGGTGCGATAACTGGCAAAAATGCGATGACAGCTAAAGTGGGTGAAACAGTCATGTTTATTCACTCTCAACCAAACCGAGATACGCGTCCGCATCTAATTGGTGGCCACGGTGACTATGTTTGGGAAAGAGGTTCATTCAGCGATGCACCACAAACTGATCTTGAAACTTGGGGAATTCCAGGTGGTTGCACAGGGGCTGCAATATACACCTTTAGACAACCGGGGTTGTATGCTTATGTCAATCACAACTTAATCGAAGCAATCATGAAAGGTGCAGCGGCTCATGTCACCGTGGAAGGCGATTGGGATGATAACTTAATGGTGCAGCTTAAAAAGCCACATAAAATGGCTTGATTTTAACTCATTGAGTATCTAAACGGCAGGTGTGTAAGTATGTAGGTGCTACACACCTGATTGTTAGGCATTTAAGGAGATTCACTATGATTCATATCATCTCTACTCGTGTTGTTTTAGCAGCACTTTTTACACTTACTAACATGCTGTTTGTTACTCAGATACTGGCGGCAGATAGCAAAGTTGACTATCAAATTCAAGGCGCTGTATATGAATGGTATGGCCGCCTTGACTTACCCAGTGAACCTGCACTTGTGCTAGATAAAAGTGCTTCTAAAATAGCCTTGCTTAGCAATCAAGGTGCGCACCACCTCATGAGTATTGACATCCTTGCTATGCATAAGCCATATGTGGAGATAGAAGTTGAACTTGAGTTTCTTCCCAAGCCCGATCAAGTAGGTCAAGAGATAGTCGGGCGTTATATTATTCAAAAACTATTCATCAATCCTCAAACAGCACAAGTTACACAATCTGAGATAGTGAAAAATGAAGTAGATAGCTTCACCTCAAAATATCGCCCATCCAGTAATGCCAACTTAATCCGCTCTTTTGTTTATAAATGGACACGATCACTGGATAGAAGCAGCGAATCGAAAAGCGCTGACAAGTTACTATTGAATGCTTTTGCTCTCAATACACCGTTTCTTTCTGAAGAGAGCAATGACTCAGTTACAGGATATTTAGCTCAATTGGCAAAGCTAGACTCGATCAATAGCCATAGGGCTATAAAGTATCTAAAAATAACTCCAACAGCAGAACCAAATTCTTTTGCGGTTGAGTATCAATATAAATGGAATTTGATAAATAAAGATAACGAACCCGAACTTGCACAGATAGCGGTAGATATTCAGCTAGTTGTCAAAGATGGGCGAGTTTTCGTGCAGCATTACAAAGCAAAATATTTACCACCTGTCACCGACCTAGGGGCAGAAATACGCTGTTAATTTGGAGAATAATAATGAAATATTTTAGTAGGATAAGCGTTTTTTCTGTTGCTATTCTTGTTGCTTCGCTAGCCAGTTGGTCTTTTAATGTTTCTGCAAAAATGCCAATTTTAAAAGGTATTGGCGGTGATTTTACGCTTGCAAGCAGCAACGGACATGATGTCAGCTTGTCAGACTTTAAAGAAAAAGTAGTGCTGATTTTTTTTGGATACACCAACTGTGCAGATATATGTCCAACAACAGTGGCGCATATTAACCAAATGATGAAAAAATTGACAGCAGTACAAAGAGCCAAAGTGCAAGTCTTGTTTATCAGTTTTGACAGTGAATACGATACCCCCAAGCACCTTAATAAATACTTAAATTACTTCAACCCTAGCTTTATCGGCCTTGTCGATGTTCAAGAAAAAGTGAATCAGGTTGCCAAGCTTTATCATGCTGAATTTTCTAAATTAGCAGATGAAAAAGTAACCGTCGAATATAAAAAGCTCAGTGTAGAAGATAAAGATACGGCACAGCGAAAAGGTTATTTGTACAGTCATTCAGCCAAAATTTTTGTCATTGACAGGAAAAGCCGAGTGCGCGGTTTTTTCTATACGGGTACGCCACTTACAGATATGCGAGACCAAGTGGTCGAATTATTAAACAATTAAATTTTTGGAGAATAACATGCGTAAATATTCAATATTGACCGCACTAATGGCTGTAACTTTTACTTTAATAGCTCAGTTTGCTGTCGCTGCAAATATTGAGGTCGACAATGCGTGGGTAAGAGCCATGCCACCAACGTCTAGGGTAATTCCCATTTATTTGACTATCAATAACCCCACTGACAAGAGTGTTGGTTTAATCAAAATATCTAGTCCTAGAGGTTTTGTCGTTATTCATCAGAGCGTTATGCGCAATGACATGATGCAAATGGAACCAGTTGAATCGGTACCCGTACCAGCTAAAGGTGTAGCAAAGCTACAACCGACTGGCTACCACGGTATGATGAATAATTTTACCGACGGTGTTCCAACAAAAGGGGAAAATGTTCCGTTAGTGTTAATGTTTAATAATGGGAAAGAGTTAACGGTTATGGCCAAGGTAAAATAACTGTTGAAAGTTAATAACATTGCTATTGAATGAAAAATTGATCTGACGAGGTATTATTCTTATTCTTTTTAAAGTAACTTCGAGCTCTAAAATAACTAGGTTATTATTAATCCGATGATTCGCGACACTTATATAAGGCAATTAGTCTATAAGCATCATCTATTCTCAAACTTAGCGGAAGCTGAGTTTGAAAAGCTGATGGAATTCGCTGTCAGATTACAGCTGAACCCGCAGCAAAATTTATTTTTTCAAGGGGATCCAGCCAAACGTTTTTATTTACTGTTACACGGAAACTTACAACTTTATCGCTCCAGCCCACAAGGGCAAAATAAAGTAATTGAAGTGGTGCGTGAAGGGAAAATATTTGCTGAAGCTCTCATGTTTGAAAGACAGTCAGTATATCCTGTTTCCGCTCAAGCCGTTTCTCAGTGCCAGCTGATTAGTCTCGACAGTGAAAGCTACCGCAATTTGCTGTTGCACAATAATGCTGCCTGCATGGCGGTGATGTCTAACATGACTGTTAGACTGCGCAGGCATATCAATGAAATCGAATTACTATCCTTACAAAATGCCCAATCTCGACTGTTACTGTTTTTGATGCAACACATGCAATCCACATCAAAGAATCAAGGACAAGTCTCGCTAGACATTCCCAAACGACTACTGGCTTCACTGCTGTCTATCCAACCTGAAACTTTTTCTCGCTTAATGAAAAAAATGATAGCCAGCAATTTAATTTATGAGCAAGGGCACGATATCATCATTAAGGACGTAAACAAATTATATGAAAGCGTTGAACTTCTATTCGAACCTCAATAGAAAAAAACGATGTTAGAACCCAACCCTAGATATCAATACATTGACTTGATAAAGCTGTATATAGCAATACTCATCCATTTTATCGACTACAAAATCTAACAATTTCTTACCACACAGTTATTTCCTCCCCTGTTAGTGTGAGCTGCATACAATTTTACCTTTTCAAATTTTTAACCTGTAGATAGCAGTTCTAATTCAGCTGAATCAAGTGCGCCTTGTCCAATGATCTTGAAAGCCCTAGCAATTCTCCGCTCTAATTTAAGTGCCTCTTTCAATAAAGTATTTGTTGCGACAGAGAATCGCCCTTGCTACTAACTTTGATGGATAAAGTTGCACAGCGTTAGCTGGCCCGAAGGGTGAGTAACATGGATGGCAGCGAAGACAAACAGCCTTTGCAATTATCTTCAATATTGGCTTTTCTGGCGATAAACACATTCAGACAACGCATCTACCAACTAATCTCTGCAAGGTGTTTACGCCATTCATCTACAATCTGGGCTATTTAGCCATGCTGTTCTTTAGGTAAATTTTCACCTTTAAGGTGGCGCTGGATAACAAATCATTCAAAAATCTGAATAAAAACTACTGACAAATATAAAACCTGTACTAAAATAGCAGCTAGGTAGATAGCTAATCAGCATGTAAATATTCAGTTTAGAGGGTGATTACTAATGGATACAGAAAGCGTTCAACATGAAATGAAACAAAGAGCAACTAAGTCGAAAAAATCTCGTATTAGAGAGAAAGAAATTGAATTTAAACAATGGGTGACACTAAAAGTAAATAATGAGCTATTTGCTATAGACGCCTTGCAAGTTATCGAAGTACAGAAGTATGGTGACATAACACCCGTTCCTAATTCGAAAGAGTTTATAATCGGCCTTATTAACTTAAGAGGCAAAGTAATCACTGTTATCGATACTAGAATAATGTTTAGCTTATCTCAAAAAGAACCAGATGATCAAACCAACATCATTCTTGTTGATTATAACCAAGATGAAATGGTGGGCTTTATCGTCGATAGTGTAGATGAGGTGATCAATATTCCTACAGCAGGTATTGAAGCGGCACCGAGAATATCTAAGGGCAGCGCTAAGAGCGAATTCGTAAGCGGCGTCACATATTACAATAACAAGATGATTATCTGCCTAGATATTGTGAAAATAAATTTACACATCACTCCAGAAACAGAGAAAGGGGTTGCAAGCTAGGTCACTTCAGTACGACTAGCTTACTCATTTAATTAATTGCTGCTTTCTTCCTAAGTTGAAAGCAGGTTGATTTAAGCTAGGAACCTTACATCTAGCAGTTTTCCCGGCTTGCACCGCGATGCTTACCTTTAATCATATTGCAATCATATTGGACAGCCTGCCGCTTTCGTTCTCTGGCAGGTACTAGTTAATCTAAACAAATTACTCTGACATGAGTTTAGGTCCAATTCAAACGGTAACGACTGTCTTATACTACTGTTGTTTTGTGTTTTCGGATTGAGCTGTTTATTTTCATTTTATATTTTAGGTTGTGAGTCACCCCCGCAAATGGCGATTGTAAGGGGACGACTAAGTGTGGTTGTTATCAACGTCTAACGCTAATTTACAATCACCGTTTTCATCACGTTGATAACCAAGAATGACGCGATCTATACTGCCGCCCTTTTCACTGGTTGTTTTATGCTTGTTCTGCACATTAAAGCTGGCAACCACTACGGCAAAGTCGCCAAAGATTTTGCTGTCTGTGACTTCATATCATGACTTGAACGTGAAGGATTCCATGCCGGACCATACTGTCACGAAGCCCCTGCAAGCCAACCGTTGTTGGCTGATGTTCATTGCAATTAATCACGTCGCAGCCAGCGCTTCGATACTACCACTATCTAGCAGCCTGTCAGAATTGGATGCTAACTATCTATAAAAACAAAGATAAGCGGTAGGTTCTTTAACGATGACAGCGAACTCTGAATTAGCAGCAACTTCAAATTCAGTACCGCTTTTATATTCAGTATAGCTCGCTTGCCCTACTTGCTTAATCTGCAACGCTCCACTCATCACCTGCATCAATTCTTGCTGCTGCGTGGAGAATACATATTCACCAATGTCCATCACACCTGTCGACACTTTTCCCTGACTGTTAGTAAAACCAATTGATTTTACTTTGCCATCAAAATACTCATTTACTACGATCATTTTTGTTACCTGCGAAATTTAAAAACGGCATTATATAAACAATTCTTATCATTTGCTGAATTAGTTAGTGTTCGTGCATAAACGAGGCCGTTTGTAATATTTCAATGATGTAGACATATTAAAATTTCCTGTTCTTTATCTTGTCTGCGTGCCTTCTTAACTATTCTTTAATGCCCTTTCAATTCCACATAACTAGGGTTATCTGTACCGTCTAAATTACTGCTTATCTATCACTAAATTTTAACTACAGATCGTTCCCCTATGCACAAAGCATTAATATTTTGGTGTTTTTCTTTTTAATTACATATGTCTATATCATTCGTAATAAAAAACTGTCATTTTATTGATATAGATCATGTTTTAAAATGAAATACTTTTTCATAACTGTTGAGAATCGTATTGAAAAAAGTACTAGGGGTGCCAGGTTATGGATATATTGTTAGTCGATGATGATATTGTAGATAGAGCCGTTATTACGCGTACCTTAAAAAAAAGTAACTTAAAAGTAAACATTACTGAAGCTACCTCAGTTGATAAAGGCCTGAAGTTGTACTCTGAAAAAATCTTCGATGTGGTACTTCTAGATTACAATTTACCCTTGCGTGATGGTATTGAGATGATCGTTGAAATTCGCAATGAGCAAAAAGAGTCCAGTACTGCGATTGTCATGATGAGTACCTCTGAAGATGATGAGCTTGCTCTAGAATGTATAAAAGCGGGTGCTCAAGACTTTTTAATAAAATCTGAAATATCTGAAAGAAAACTTAGACGTGCAATTCTTCATTCGACAGCCAGGCATGATTTAGAAAAAAAGCTATTTGATACCTACCAAAAAGTTAAAATTCTTGCCGAAACAGATTCACTTACTGGATTACCAAACCGTTACTTTTTTGATGAATCTTTAAAATTAGCATTAACTGATAATCGTCGAAATAATCAAACTTTAGCTCTACTACTACTCGATCTCGATAATTTTAAATTAATTAATGATAATTTCGGACATGATACTGGCGATGTTTTCCTCAAAAAAACGGTATCTACTATTAAAAGCTGCCTGCGAGGTAATGAACTTTTTTCAAGACTAGGTGGCGACGAATTCGCGATTACTCTGACTAACCTCCAAAGTAGTAATCATGCAAGTATAGTCGCTCAACGTATTATAAACGCGATGCAAAAACCCTTAGAGATAGCTTCAACATTAATTCACTCAACAGTTAGTATTGGAATTGCGCTCCATCTTGATAATAGCAACACAAGTGAAGAATTGTTCAAGCATGCAGACATTGCTATGTACAGAGCAAAAAAATGGGGTCGTAATCAAGCTTGTTTTTTCGAACATGAAATGCAAGAAAAATTTCATAAACGATTACAGACTGAAGTTGAGTTAAGAGCTGCACTTGAAAAGCAGCAATTCCAACTGTATTACCAACCAGTATTCGACCCACAAAGCACTGTAGTAAAAGGGTTTGAAGCACTTCTAAGATGGAATATAGACGGTATCATTAGAGTTCCTGACGAGTTTATTAAGGTTGCCGAGGAGACGCAGCAAATCTTACCTATTGGATTATGGGTGATTGAAGAGGCAATTTCTACTCTGGCAAAATGGAACTTTGACCGAAAAGAGCCTTACACAATGTCGATTAATGTATCCGCTGTACAATTAAGAAACACTGATGTAGTCGATTTTTTAATTGATTGTTTATCTAAATATAAAGTGCAGGCTCATTTAGTTGAAATTGAATTAACGGAAACTGTGCTATTTAAAGATACATTAACCTCTCGTGAAGTTATTTCCGCCTTAACTAAAGGCGGTTGCAGTTTATCATTGGATGATTTTGGTACAGGTTACTCTTCTATTTCTCACTTACGTAATTACCCTATTTCTATCGTTAAAATAGATAAAAGCTTGATGCCTGAATCCGCCCTCGATACTAAACACACCGCATTAGTTGAAGGGCTAGTCTCAATGGCTACTATCTTAGGTCTCGCTATTATAGCTGAAGGAGTAGAAACTCAAGAGCACGCTGACTTATGTAACAGACTTAAAATAAACCGCGTGCAAGGTTATTTTTACTCGCATCCAAAAACTAGCCAGGAAATTGAAAAAACGTATATTTCAAAGAACTAAAATTATAAATAATTATTTATTTCACCCTTATTTTGGAATATATTTAATGATTAAAAAATTAAAAGAAACGACAGCTTTCGTTCATTGGTATCACTGGATAGTGATATCGTTATCTCTGTTATTAACAGTCATTGCTTGGAAAGTTGCTGATAATCAAGTCCAAGAAAAAAGATCTGAGCTCTTCAAAATCCAAACAGAGCAACTACTTGAACATGTCTCGGAGCGAATGTCGCATTATGAAATTGGCTTAAAAGCGGGCGCCGCAGCAATTCAATCCATCACACAAAGTACTCAAGTTGAAGAATGGGCTAAATTTTCCAACGCTTTGAATATAGCCGATACGTATCCCGGAGTTAATGGTATTGGTGTCATCTATTATGTTCAACCAAATAAACTCGATAATTTTCTCGATGGCCAACGTCAATCACGCCCCGATTTTAAAATTCGACCTATCCATGATAAACAAGAATATTGGCCAATTACCTATATAGAACCACTCGCGAATAATAAAAAAGCTGTAGGACTGGATATAGCATTTGAACAAAACCGCTTAAGCGCTGCAAAAAAAGCTAGGGATACAAACACCACCCAGATCACCGCACCAATAACACTAGTACAAGATGCTAAGAAAACCCCTGGCTTTTTGCAATATGTTCCATTTTACAATAATCAAAATATCGATACGCTAGAGCAACGCCAACAGAGTTTTGTTGGCCACGTATACGCGCCATTTATTATGTCTAAATTGATGGAAGGAGCACTTTCACAAAGTAACCGACAACTAATTTTTAGCATTTCAGACGGCAAAGATATGCTCTATAACGAAATAGAATATACCAATCAAAACTATGACAAAAAGCCGATATTTCAAAAAGAAGTGCTCCTTGATATGTATGGCCGCCCATGGAAATTTCAAATTCAAACAGCAAATTCTTTTAGAAGCTCAACCAGTTCAAATCAGCCGTTAATTATCCTCGGTAGCGGCATAGTTATTGATATTATGTTGTTGTTTTTGTTTATAACGCTGACACATTCACAGCAAAGAGCCATCGTATTGGCGAAAAAGATAACCCGTGAGCTGTCAAATAAAGAAGAATACTATAGAAATATCACTGCATCAGCACCTTGTGGCATTATTATTGCCAATGAAAATGGTGAAATTGAAACCGTAAATCCGCAAACCTGCGTGCTTTTTGGTTATAGTAAAGAAGAAATGATTGGAAAAAATGTTGATTTACTAATACCTGTTAGATACCAACATCAACACCCTCAACACCGCAAAAACTTTAAAGAAAACCCGTCCCATCGCCGTATGGGGCTCGGCAGAGATATTTTTGGTTTAACCAAAAAAGGCGATGAATTTCCAGCTGAAATAGGGTTGGCACAATTTTCCAGTGAAGACGGCCCCAAAACGCTCGCAACTATTATTGATATGACAGAACATGTCCAAGTTACCCAAGAGCTAAAGCGAAGTAATAAAGATCTTAATGATTTTGCTTATGTCGCCTCTCATGATTTGAAAGCACCCTTGCGTGGGATTATGCAACTATCAGCTTGGATTGAAGAAGACATAGCTGAATATGCCAATGAAGAGACTAAGTCTAATTTAAAACTGCTTATGAATAGAACCTCTCGCTTAGAAAAATTATTAGAGGATCTACTAGACTATTCTCGTATAGGCCGAAAAGTAGGTGATATTCAGACCGTTGATACCAAAGAATTGGTGCTAAGCATCTTCGATTTACAAGATGCTCCTGATAATATTACTTTAACCTGTCAAGGAGATATGCCGCTTATCAACACCAGAATAACTCCCCTTGAAACTATCATGCGTAATTTGATCGGAAATGCGATTAAACATAACAATGAAACAGACGGTATTATAACTATTAGCGTGCAAGATCACCCTAAACATTACGAATTTTCTGTGCAAGACAACGGCCCAGGTATCCCAGTGCGGTACCATGAACAAATTTTCGAATTATTTAAAACACTCCAGCCTCGTGATGAAGTTGAAGGCAGTGGTATGGGCCTTTCAATTATAAAAAAACTGCTCGATTACCAAGGTGGTTCAATAGTTGTTGAATCTGATGGAGAAAACGGTGCCTGTTTCAAATTTAAATGGCCTAAAGAGGTATAAGAGATATACATGAATAATACAAATTATAAACACGCTACGATTCTACTCGTTGAAGATGACGACATTGACGCAAAAATTGTTGAGCGCGCTTTTAGTAAATTAAGAATAGCTAATCCTATTATTCGCGCTAAAAATGGCATAGCAGCTTTAGAGTTATTAAGAGATGGAACAGTTTCTCGGCCATACATTATCCTGCTTGATTTAAATATGCCAAGGATGGGAGGGTTAGAGATGTTAGAGGAATTGAGAGCGGATAATGACTTGAAAGATAGCTTGGTATTTGTTTTAACAACAAGTAAGGATGATGAAGACAAGATTGCAGCATACAATAAAAATATTGCAGGTTACATCCTGAAAGAGAAACTGCAACATAACTTTGAGGATTTGATTCAGCTATTGGATTATTATTGGAGAATAGTAGAATTACCAGGTAATTAGAGACGCTAGCAGCAGTTTTTACATTCCTAATTTATTCTGAAAGCACACGCTATTAACCAAAAACGTGTGCTTTTAGTTTAGCACCCTGTAAAAAACTCGTGTGCTACACAGGGCTGTTTCGTTAGGATAATAGAGACGAATAATAGTGGATAGTCAATTACTCTAGCCCTATTTAATCAACTTACTTAACACCTCAAACGCACCTTCTTTTTGGCAATACGCGACGTTAAAGCGCATCCAAGGTGATATACCTGGGGTTAAACAAAAGGCATTTCCCGGAGCGACTATTGTATCTAGTTTTAAGGCATTGGTGGCCAGTTCTGCACTGTTCGTAATATTGCCTTGCCTGTCTGGTAAGCGCGCCCAAATGAAATAACCATACATTGGCGCGATAAAGGGCACTAAACCGAGCGACTCCAATTGATTTAAAGTTGTGACGCGCGCGGTGTCTAGCTTGCGCTGTAAGCGGGTTAAATGCTTGCGGTAAAGACCTTCTTTGAGAATTTCATAAGTGAGGCGCTCGTTTAATTCACTGCCGGTAAAACATGTGAGCATTTTTAAGTTCAGTAATTCCGCTGCTAATTTCGTATTGCAGGCGATATAGCCAACACGCAAGCCACCCGATATGGTTTTAGAAAAACTGCTGATATGTATTACCCGCTGTAGTTGATCTAAGGTGGCTAAGTGGTTTTGCTGACCTGTGTGGTAGTCACCGTATATATCATCATCTACTATTCGAAAATCATACATATCGGCCAAGTTCAACAACTGAAACATGTTGGCAGGTGACATGCATGAACCTGTTGGGTTTTGCAATACGCTACTAGTGATAAAGAGTTTTACTTTATGTTGCTGTAATGCTTGCTGCATTTGTTCAATGTTTGGCCCATCGGCGCAGCGTTCTATCCCAATAATGGTGGCACCTAAAGCTTGCAGACAGCCAAAAAGATTGAAATATGCAGGATCATCCACCAGCACTACATCGCCACGACGTATGAAGTAGCGACCAATTAAATCCAGTGCATGTGATACACCATTGGTAGTAATGATTTGCTCAACGTTACTACTGATTCCCTGATTTTCTAAGCGCTGTTGCAATAAAGTTCGCAGCGGTAAATAACCCTGCGCACGGCCGTATTGAACTAATGAATGTTGTGATCCGCGTGATACTTGGCGCATAGCACGTCGCACTAACTGATCATCTAGCCAATCGGGCGGTAGCCATCCGGATCCCGGTTGGAAGCGGCGTGATTCATCTTGCATGTAACGTTTAAGTACCCAGAGTACATCTACGGCTTGATCTAATTCAGTGCTTATAGCCGCTTGTTCTATGATGTCACTGGCCGTTTTATTTACATAAAAGCCGGAACCTTTGCGTGAGCTTATATGCCCAGATGCCACTAATCTATCGTATGCTTGCACCACGGTAAAACGGCTTATTTGATGATCTAAGGCAAATTGTCGAATAGAGGGTAATCGAGAACCAGAGCGAATTTTTTGTAAATCAATAAGCTGGCTTAATCTTTGAACCACTTGTTCTACTAATGGTAGGCTGTCTTGTGCATTGATCAAAATAATTGACATAATCACCTGTAAAAAATGATAGGACACAGATCTAAAGTGTAACGTAATAATGACCAGTACAGTCCAATAATTACTTGAATAACTGTACATGTATTGTCTGATCAATTTTCAATATTATGCTTAATAAATCAATTCTGCAATACTGTTAATTAACTTACTAAGCGCGGAGATATCCAATGTCCCTTTCATTACAAGATAAAATGTTTCAAGAAATGCGCGATAAAGAAATTTTTGATCAAGCGCAGCAACATGCTTACGATTATTTAGATAATGCACTAGAACGTAATGTTTACCCAACTGATGAAGCGCTGGCTAACTTAGCACATTTTGATCAGCCTCTTGCTGATGGCTCTACACCTACTGCACAAATTCTCAATGATTTACACCAATACGGTTCGCCTGCAAGTGTCTCACAAATTGGTGGACGCTATTTCGGTTTGGTCAATGGTGGCGTTGTACCAGCATCCCTTGCTGCACGGTGGCTAGCTGATGTTTGGGATCAAAACACTCCTTTGTATGTGACCTCACCTATCAACTCAATCTTAGAAAGTGTGACTGAGCGCTGGCTTAAAGAACTACTTGGTTTACCAGATAATGTAGTAGCAGGTTTTGTCAGCGGATCATCCATGGCTATTTTGTGTGGTTTAGCGGCTGGCCGCTATCGCATTTATGATAACGCGGGCTGGGATATCAATAAAAAAGGTTTTTACGGGGCACCTGAAATTAAAATCATTGCTGGCAAACACGCCCATGGTACGGTGGTAAAAGCCGCTGCTTTACTCGGCTTTGGTGTGGATAATATTCAATGGATTGATGTGGATGATCAAGGCAGGATTAAAGCAGATCAGGTGCCTGAACTTGATGACAGAACGATTCTAATTCTACAGGCAGGTAATGTAAATTCTGGTTCATTTGATGATTTTTCAACCTTATGTAAACAAGCACACCAAGCGAATACTTGGGTGCATATCGATGGTGCATTTGGTTTATGGGCTGCAGGATCTAGCAAGTTAAAGCATTTAACTGAGGGTATGCAAACGGCTAACTCATTCTCAGTGGATGGCCACAAAACCCTAAATGCCCCTTACGATAGTGGCATCATCTTATGTAACGATAAAGAAGCGTTAGTGAGCGCATTGCAGGCCTCTGGCAATTATATTCTCTATTCTGATAAGCGCGATGGCATGCATTACACCCCTGAAATGTCGCGCCGCGCCAGAGTTATAGAACTGTGGGCGACACTTAAATATTTAGGCAAATCAGGCGTGGATGAATTGGTAAGCTCACTACACTCAAACGCTGTACTCTTAGTGAGCAATTAACAGCCCAAGGCTTCAACATTCTCAATGAAGTTGTATTTAATCAGATACTGGTAGGTTTTGATGAAGATGCTACTGCCGCTAAAATCATAGCGCTGATCCAAGCTTCTGGTGAATGCTGGGTAGGTGCTGGTGCCTGGAATGGTAAACCTGTTATCAGGATAAGCGTATGCTCTTGGGCAACAACCGAGCATGACATTGAGCGTTCAGTACAGGCATTTGTTAATGCTAGACAGCAAATAAATAACTAGGCTTGTTCATCTAATAGGGCCGGGGTCTTAAAGTGCCCTTGCCACTAATTTTGATGGCTAAAATTGAACAGCTCTGGCTAGCCCGAAGGGTGATTGCCATGGATGGCAGCGAATATAAGCGGTCTTTGCAATTATCTTCAATATTGGCGTTTCTGGCGATAGCTCATTCAGGCAACGCATGCACCAACTAATGTCTGCTAGGCGTTCACACCATTCATCTACAATCTGCGCTATTAAGCCATGCTGCTGCTTTAGATAATTTTTCATCTTTAAGATAATGTTGGACAACATCTGGGCCATTGTAAAGCTTGCGCCAACGCCCAATCACTTCTAGGCAGGTCAGTGCGTCGAGCTCCAGTAAAGTCTTAGCACCTACATCTATGTAGGCAACCTCGCAGAGCCCAGCTAAATCATAGAAAACCTAGCTGAGGGGGACTTTTTAATGACAGCCGTGAATAATGATCCCCGGGGCAAGCCCTCTCGCTTAGGCTCGTCTTCACTTCGTGAAGCGGGGTATTTCTAGTTACTATTGGTGCTAACAAGTTCATGCCCTAAAGGGCGGGAAATTAGACCCTTGATGATTTAGGCTCCGCCTAATTCATCTCTATTAAATGAGTTTTTTATCAGCACAAAACTGACTAAAAGCAGCTGACAACTGTTCAACATTAGTCTCAGGGGATAACGCAACACGTACGATGTAGTCTTTATCGTGCTCTTTGGTCGTTCCCTGGGTGGATGTTGCAGGTATCGTCCAATAACTACCTTTAAGCTGCCCGTAACTAACACAGTGTTTACACTCTTTTGGGTGCAGCGCTATCATATGCTCTATCAGCTGACTATTGAGCATTTTGCTAAAAGCTTGTCGCTCTTCGCCCGTTTCACCTATGGTCGGTAAATCCAAAGAGAACACTGAAGGTGTAAACCCTAGCTCAGCTAAATCATCAGAGACAAAATTTATTTTTGCAACTGGTAGCACCTGTTGTATATGCTCAACAAATTGACGGGTTTTAAGATAGGCCGCATGGATGCGCTCTGGCATTGAAGGCATCGTTTCAGCTAACGTAATCAACTGGTGCTCCAAGGCACTGTTATCAGACAGCACTAAATGCTTGGCAATGATGGTTAATAGCGCACTGGCTTTATCGTTAGTCGCACAGTATCCGGCGATACACAATCCACCACTCGGAAATTTCGAGCCACTGGAGAAAGACACTGTTTTCACACTCGACAGCTCACTCATCTGATCAAGCAACCTTACATTCGGGCAGAATGTTTGATCAACCATAAAGGTCGGCTCGATCGCCAAACTACCCTGTGGGGTCATACGTTTAGCACTTAGCACTGCACCTAGATCATCTAGATTTGGCACTTCAACCCGCGGGTTAGTCGGTATTTCGGCCAGTACTATCGGTACACCATCGCCCTTAGCAACAGCAGCAAGAGCTGTATCTAAACTGGCCACTAAATCTTGGCCACCATCCACTAAGAGATCAACAATAGTTGCCGCTGGTATCAGTGCTGCCACACGTCGAGCTTGATCATTGGTGCCACCATAACAGTTAGGCGGTAGTATTATGTTAATCGCTTTGCCGGCATGCTCAACTAGCGCATCTTCGACTAAACCCATTAAAATGGCATATTGAACCGACAGCCCACTGGTTGCTATTAGCGGCGTTGTTGAACTGCCAGTATTGGCTTTGATGCTGTCATAAATACTACCTAGCTGCTGTTGTGAACAGCTGGTAACAGCGACCACTTCTTCACCAACTATTTCCCGTAACAACTGCAACGCATTGACAGGGGTTATTGCTATCGATTCACGTCTTCTTACATGTTGCACATCACTAATTAAAGCTTCAATATCAGTATTATGCACAAACATTGTGCTGCCGTAGTGTGGATGAATATTGACAGTCGCATCAATGTGAGCACTAGTGCTTAAGCAGGTTTTATAAGACGATTGTGTAACGAATATCACCGTACCATCACTGTGCAAAGGTACCTCAAGCGCGCTGTTGACCTTGTGTAATTGAGCTTTATAACCATAGATACTCTCAAGTCTTGGCAAGTCAATTAATGGAGAGTTCTGCGTATCGTAATAAACATAGGTTTTACGATCCAATAAGCAGTTTTTACGCAACACAGCGAGGACAGGCATAGTGTTTGATGCAAATGAAATAACTTGTTCCGCATCCAGAGTATTTATTTGTGCTAAGAGCCACTCTAATACACAGGACAATTGATGACCTAGGCGAATATAATCATAAGCCGTAGGCAGGTTCTCTAATGCTTGAACTGAAAGTTTACCACTATCTTGTAAAGCGATTAACTGCTCTAGAAACTGTGATTTAGCTTGTTCTTCGTCATAAATATCTAAACGGTGAGTGGTTAAATTGATCCAGCTACTAGGCAGACTTTCAAGGATCTTTCTCGTTGTTTGTAAGCATTGTTCTATTGAATTCAAAATATTTTTCCCCTAAAAGCATTACATAGAGACTTCTGCATGACCTAACAAACTAAATTAAAGCAAGACAAAAACCGGCTAAACAAGGCACTTGTTGTAGAGTATGACAGGTGTGATGAGTATGTTGAGCCGATGACTAACGCTGCATTATCGAGTGCTATAGTATGCTGAAGCTCACATAAAAACATTCTTTTTACCTACCTTAAAACTAGCTAGGCTTAATGAGCGCTACCATAGTAATTTTCAGATAACAAAGCAAGCTAAAGGGGTTGGTGGCTGTGTAGCTAAGTGATGTTTAATCAATATTTTTATCTGAAATATAGCTGATTACCCTGATGATTTACTGGATAAGTAGTTAGGCTTATAGAAGCATTAGAGTAGACGAGAACATTAGAGGACATCCATACAGTTTATTGACAGTTTAATCGTATTAGCTAGGTTGTTTAGCATAGACCTTCCTTGGAATCACTCTATTGAATTGTAGTAAATGCATAAGTCATTGAAATATGAAGGTTCAATAATTTAAATGCAAGACTTTGATTGAACGACACTTAAGTTAAAAGGAGATAGTTTCCCCAGAGTATTAATACTGGAAATGATCAAGCCAAGCCGTAATAAAAGCTTTCTTGGTGAATTTGATTTGTGGTTTGGTAGAAGTACAGCAAAATAAACCGTCCACTAGATGCAGGTAACACTAATCTATAAACTTTTGGCTTGTTCAATTAAGTATTTGATCAAGGAGGCTAAATCCTTGCCAGTACTGACTAGTTTTTGAAACTTACTCTTTTCAATGATCTGCTTCTGTTCACTCGGTGGGGCATTTTTTAACAGAGTTACAAGTTTTAGTAAGTTTTGGCCATCCATAGTTTTACTTTTTCTTGGAAGATAGACGTATTTTCGTCTATTTTGAAGTCAACATTACTCTAAATCCTTTTTTTTGAAGAGCACACTAAGCATAAGAAACGCAGATATACACTGTTAAAAGCTTTGTCAAAGTTAGAACACTATTCAATCACAACACAAATTTATTCGCATCTTCCTTAACCGCTGCAAGGATCATTTTGCAACGGCTAAGAAGCCCCTAAAAAAATAGTTTTTACGTAACATGTCGTCGTAAAATATTCTCTAATAATTTAGAAACGTTATTTTCAAAATTATTCCAAGGCAAACTGCCGCAAAAAGTGATCGATCCTGTAGAGAATACTCGCCCACCTCCTGGCATTTCGAAATACACCATATCTGCACGCAGCGCCTCTTCAACGGGTGCACCACTGAGGTTAGTTAAATGGGTAAGCTGCTCTTCCGGCACTAACACAAAATTATCAGCAGCGGTGACTGACTGAGCGAGTACCGTTATGTTTTCAGGCACACTATGACCATTACCCACGTTATCTAATTCAAATCCAGCTGCACCATTACCACTAAAACCAAAGTCACCAATTAAATCATCATCTATCCCCTCAAACACCCAATCAAACGCAGGATCAGCGCAGGTGCGTTTATAAGGTCCGCCATAGAACTCACCTTGCGCGGTAAAACCAACCCCTACTAAGCTTTGCGGAGCGCGACCATTGCGCCGCCATAGTCCGCCATAACTACCATCGAACGCATTATAATACTCTCCAGGTTCTGCAGCCCAAGCGCGAATACCATCTTCTGCCCGGCGAATTTCTAATAAACTCGGGTTTTCAGCATGCTGTGCGATACGCCAATAGAATCCATTACCTCCTAAATAGTGCAATGCGCCACCGCTATCGCGATACTCCAGTAATGCATCGAGCATCTCTTGGGTATGGTATTCAGGATGAGTCGCAGTAGTCACAGCCGCATAACCTTTAAGTGCTGCAATACCATCACGATGTAGCTCATCATCAGTAATCACATCGTACTTAATATCTTTCGCGTGCAGCCAACTAATCAAATGACTATCGGCTTGAAAGTGGCGTAACCCAGAACACTCAGCCTCACCGAAAGTTATATATCCTGGACGCAAATTAAATAGCGGACGACGATAGGAAGCATGACAAATCCCAGAACCATCAAGGTGATTATTATAAGTTGATAATCCGTATTCAGGATATTCTGCAGGATTATAAGGATAAGCCTGCCAATCTTCGATGCGCTGTTGCCAATCACTTTTGTAATCAGGCCGCGCATGATTACCATAAACACTGTAGGTATAGCTCGATACTAGTACCAGTAGCTTTTGTTGCGCCTCGCCAATTGTTGGACAGATATAAATAGGTAACGCATCTTCATAACCGGCACTGCTAATACGCATAACATAAATGCCCGAAGGCATATTTGCAGGCACTTCAAATACGAAATCACTCTGCCAATTAAAATCATAGATGTCATCTTGATGAAAATGGATCGCGCTATAATGATCGAGGCGATGACGCCAACACATCTCAGAGCCATCCCATTGTGAACTCGTCATCGCCCTAGCAGGAAAGTTATATAATTGCAGCTGTGGGGCGTCTATTGCAGGAACTGTGCTCGATGACATTTGCAGTGAAAAATCCCAGTGCGCGAATAATTCGTCATCCAGATAAATCTGCGGTGCCTCTAGCTTACCATTGTAATGATCAGAAGCCATTGCTGAGACTAAGCGTGCAGCGACTGATACTTGCCCATCAATCACCCAACTGCCTTTAGCGATAGAAGAGCTAGATACCAGTGATTTAACAACGCTACTTTTCTCAACAAGCTGGCCGGTGTATCGTCCTAGCGGTAATTGACTGATGCTGACCTTGCCGCTTCGCTCTATCACAACACTAATTTTATACCAGCTTTTTAGCTTTAACGGGATACCTGTAGAGACACTTTCATCTGCCACTTCAAGTACTGCACAACCCTTACTATCCAATAGAATAGCGAATTGCGCATAGCTTAGTAGGCACTGTTTTTCTACGCTCGATAAGGTCGCAAAAACGATAATACTAAGCGCAATACTCGATGCTGGTTGAAGTTTAATGGAATGTTCAGTTGCACCATATGAGCCAGCATAGAAAGGTTGATGCTGTGCAGAGATTTCTCTTGGGGAGAAAAAATCTGACGCATCCTGCTCAATAATCCCAGGACCTTGCGGGTTCGGGTCTGCACTAATTGAGCGATGTAAGCTAGCCTTAACAGGCTCGCCTGTTTGGCACGATAATTTAAATTCAATCGCTTCACCGGCACGTGCCGATAGTCGATCGGTATAGCCGATCAAAGGAATATTTTTCATTGTGTTTACCTCAGGCGTTCGCCGTAGACTAAATCTGGTAGATAGGTGACCCAGCCGGAGAAAAATACGAGCAGTAAGATCATAATTAAATAAGGTATCAGCAGCGGTAGAACACCTATCGATATCTCTTCGATAGAAATTTTACTGATCCTTGCAGCAACAAATAAATTGACCCCAATAGGTGGTGTCAAAAAGCCAATTTCACAAGTCAGCACGGTAAACACCCCAAACACAACAGGATCAATACCTAAGCTAGTTACTAGAGGAAAGAACACTGCGGTAAAAATAATTATTTGAGGAATGCTCTCTAACCACATACCGACAATGATGTAAAAAACACCTATCATTAACATGACTAACCAAGGGTATGCAGCCAAACCTTGGAACAGCGCTAAAATCGATTCTGGAATGTCAAAAATAGTCACCAATTGGCCAAAAGCTTTTGTCGATCCGAGAATAAACAAGACGGTACCGATAACCAAAGCAGTAAACTTGAACGCTTTAAACATTTTTGCCCAGGTCAATCCGCGATAGATAAATAACCCGACGAATAAACCATAAGCGACCGCAACCGCAGCCGCTTCAGAGGGGGTAAATATTCCTGCGTAGATGCCACCCAAAATAATGATCGGCGCAAACACTGCCCACTTTCCGTCCCATAAAGCGTGTAATAAAGGGCCCCAGTGAAACTTCTCGGCACTGCCTCCATAGTTGTTACGCACAGAGATAAAAAACACCACTAGCATCAACATAAGACCAAGCACTATCCCTGGCAAGATTCCAGCGAGGAATAATCTAGGTATAGATACATCTGTTACTAACGCAAATATAATTAGCAAGTTAGAAGGCGGGATCATACTTCCCAAGGCTCCAGCAGCGGCGGCAATGGCTCCCGCAAAGCGCATTTGGTAACCTTCTTTTTTCATCGCGGGAATAGTAATAGACCCTATCGCTGCGGTAGTAGCAGGCCCTGAACCCGATAGCGCGGCAAAAAACATGCAAGCAACTACTGTTACTAAACCCATGCCACCTTTGTAAGAGCCGACTAAGCGTTGTGCAATAGCCACCAGCTTTTCTGACATCCCCCCATGTTCCATTAACTGACCCGCTAATATAAATAACGGAATAGTAACCAGCGGAAAAGGCTCAAACGCCGTCCAAGCTGCTTGCGCCATTAATGTCAGCGGAATATCTGCGACTAATAAACCCGCCACAGTTGCAATACCTGCTGCAAAGGGGACAGGCACCCCAATAGCCATCGCACAAACGAAAGCTAAGGCCATAAGCATAGGACCGTTCATAAAGGTAATCCTCGCCACTGATCTTTGTACCAGCGCCAATAAACTTGAAAAATCCGGAATAACATTAAACTAAACGCCAGCGGAATAACGACTTGAAACCAGCGTTTTTCGATACCTAATCCGGGTGTTTGGTAGGTTACTTCGAACAATAGTTGCGAGTAAATAACTGTTTGTACTATCATAAAAACCACAAAAGCTGCCCACAAAATATCAGCCAGTACAATAGAGGCAACCTGCCAGCACCGTGATAACCGATTGACCAGTAAAGTAATACGGATATGTTCACGATCACGTACCGCCATCGTTGCCCCAAAATAAACGGCAAAGATCATTCCATAAACAGCCGTTTCTTCAGCCCATACAGCCGCAGAGGAAAACACAAAGCGTAAAACAACTTGTATAAGCACCGAACCTACCACGACAGATAGGCAGAAAGTGCATATAACTTCTTCAAAATATTTATCCATTTTAGTCAGCATAAACAACGCCCTTCACTAGATGCACTGATAACCTTCGACTAACCCATTTTAGGAAAACCAAAGTATGTCACTGTGAATAATGAGTAAAAAAGAGATCTATAGTGGGAAAATTACTGCAATGAAAGCTCTGCATAACAATGACGCGATGCAAAGGCTTTTGAATAATCATGACTCAATAAAATTCCCTACCAGAGAGCTAGGAATCTCCCGATTCCTAGCTAAAAAACAGACTCTGTTATGGCTTTGCTGCGTCGCGAATCAATTGTACAAAGTTGTTGAATTCCTCACCTTGTTTCTTAGAATATTCATCTTGTACTCGCTGCCCCGCAGCTATAAAGTCTGTGCGCTCAAAATCGACAGTCTTCATACCACCAGTCGTGGTTAAAAATTCACGAATTCCAGCAACTTGGCTACTCATTTCTTGTTTTTGATAAATCCCAGCATCCATAGCGGCACGTCTCACTGCATCACGCTGCTTATCATCTAGCTTGCCCATGATACGTTTGCTAGCAAACAGTGGTGAAAAGTAAGAAAAGTGTTCTAACGGAGTGAAGTAAGGCATTATTTCGTAAAATTTTTGTGACTTGATAAAAGAAGTTCCATTATCAGCCCCTTCTACCGCGCCTGTTTGCAAAGCTGTAGGAGTATCTGCCCAAGGTAGTGGAATTGGAGAGGCGCCAAACGCCTTAAAAGTATCTATCATCACTTGGTTTTTAGGCACGCGTATCTTTAACCCTTTCATATCTTCCATTGAGCGAATTGGGTTGCGCGAGTTATAAAAATCTCGATCGCCTACAAAACCAAAAGTAAGTAACTCAACTCCTGTGGCTTTTTTAAGACGTTTAGAGAATTCAACCCCAACCTCTCCTTCCAATACATTGTAAGCATGCTGTTTATTTTGGAAAATATACGGAAGTACAAAAGCATCCATTAATGGAAAGTGGGGAGAAATATTATTGCCAGTAATAATGTGCATATCAACGGTGCCTAATTGCATCGCTTTAAAAGCTTCATCCTCGCCCATCAACTGACCGCAGCAACGCACTTTTACATTAATAGTGCCATTAGAGTACTTCTCTGCAAGCTCTTCAAACTTTGCCGCTAACACTCCGTAAGAACTGGTTTTAGCAGCCATATAGCCTAGATTGATAGTCACATCCCCAGCATGACTCGCTGAAGAAATGAATAACTGTGAAGCCAGTATCAATACTGGCATGGTGTAGCTTAATTTTTTTAATAAGAACATAACTAACCTCTCTTTTATTTTTGTTTGCCTTTTAAGGCGGGTGTTATTGTCTGCGAAAAACTTAAGAAACTGATTAACGATCCCCGGGGCAAGCCCTCTCGCTTGAGTTCCCTTCACTTTGTGAAGCTGGGAATTTACCCTTGATGATTTAGGCCATGCCTAATTCATCTCTATTAAAACAATGACTGAACAAAGTTGATTGCTTGGCCTGCTGTTCTAACTGGAAGTGTAAGCAGCTAATAGTGCCTATTAAGAGACTAAAGGAGTTTGTGATTTATGTACAATATCAATTTATGCATGTTTGATGCATAATTCACATCATGAGAATTGAACTTCGCCACATCAAATATTTTACTGCCCTCGCAGAGCAGCTCCACTTTCGCCGAACAGCAGAGCATTTAAACGTTGCTCAACCTGCGCTTAGTCGTACAATCCAGCACCTTGAAAGCGAGATAGGCGTGCTGTTGTTTGAACGCACTAATAGAAGCGTTAAGTTGACAGAAGCTGGACAGGTTTTTTTAGAAGGCTGCAAAGGATTGATTAACTCAATGGAAGCAGCCATTGAAAACACGCGTCGCGTTAGCTATGGAGAATTGGGAACTTTACGTATTGGTTATACCGATTTCGCTATCGCAGGGGTACTTCCTCAATTACTTAAAGACTTTCGTTTAGCGCACTCTGGTATCGTGTTACAACCCAGTCATGGCGTGACCACCAATCAACTGGAAATGCTCGCCGCTAGCCAACTGGATATCGGTTTTATAACAGGAAAAGTTCAGCATTCTGGGTTTGATAGCTGCCCTGTACAAAGTGAATCTTTTATTTGCCTTGTGTATGAGACACATCCTTTAGCAAATCGAAAAAGCATAAAACTCGCAGAGTTAGCCGGTGAAGATTTTATTCTCGGACCAATCAAAGACTGGCGTTATTATTACGATTATTTAATACCACTGTGTCGTGAAGCAGGATTTACACCCAATGTAGTACAAGAAGCTTTTAACTCAGCAGGTATTTTAGGGTTAGTTGCCTGTGGCATGGGTGTGACAATTTTAACCGAGAGTATTTATAATCACGGTAGTAAGGGAATTGTCTCTCTTAAAATAGAAGGTATAAAGGATCAACTTGTTACTTCTGCTATTTGGCAGCCTGCTGGAAGCACTGGTCCAAAAAACACTTTCATCAAATATATTGAGGAAAACTTTCGTCTATAGAGCCCCTCAATAGCGGTTGAGTCCGTTAGCCGATTTCAATCATTGATTTAATACCGAAAAGACTAATTTGACCACAAGAGCAATTACTCTTTCTTCGAGCGGAGTAGAAAATTAAATACTGTATTTACTCAATTGCTTCTTTGAAAGACATAACTGCCAGCAACTTTTTAGCCAGTTAAAGTTTTCACCTTTCTGACTACGCCGCCTGAGCGCTTTAAGCCATAG
>JBALXS010000219.1:0-5712 GCA_036960485.1 Oceanospirillaceae bacterium | reverse complement strand
AATAGCGTGTTTGTTCGTGTCGGGCATGGAGCCAAAAATCTCATGGTGAATGAGCTAGTTGGTACGTAGCGATTCGCGCTTTAGATTGCTTTGGTGATGATTGTTATGATTTGTTCGTCACTTTAGATGGAACAATTAAGCGTAATAAGTTGTATTGAGCGTGATGATTAATAGATACCGGCCTAAATGGTCTTTTTTATGTTTTTGGAGGTGGTGATCGTATATCGCGCTAACATGCTGTTTGAATGATCCGATCTACATAATCTGATTCCATAAAAAAGCGTATAAGCTCACAAGCACTTGAACAGGTCGATATTTCACTGAAATGACTTAAATAACGTTCACGCTCTTCCCATATGTCTACTGTAACTTTCTATATAATGAGCGAGTACTAATGCCTGCCAAAGTTGCTGCTTTGTCTTTATCTCCATTGACACTCTCTATAAGACGCTGTAAATATCTTAGCTCATTGCCTTTCAAATCAGTCTCAGACTCTGAATGACCTCCTATTTTACGGTCAATTTCTAGACAGGTTTTAATCACATTCCTATCAATAATTTGTGTATTCGCCAGCACAAGTGCACGGGATAGTATATTTCGCAGTTCTCGAATATTACCCACAAAGTCATGCTCTCTTAATAAATTGATTGCAGAATCTGTCACTATGTACTTTCCACTGTCATCTATTCGCTGCAGAATCGCGGTTGTTAACAGTGCTATATCTTCTTTACGTTTATTTAAAGAGGGTATTTTAATAGGGAATACATTGATGCGATAGTACAAGTCTCTTCTGAACTCCCCACGCTCTACCATTGAAAAAATATCTTGGTTTGTGGCGCAAATAAGTCTGAAATCAGACCGTTTGGTTTCTCTACTGCCTACGGGGCGATAAGTGCCAGTTTCAATTAGGCGCAATAGCTTTATTTGTAGCTCATAAGGCACATCGCCTATCTCATCTAAAAACAATGTACCGCCGTTAGCCACCTCAACTAGACCATGTTTATTGTACAACGCGCCAGTAAAAGCCCCTTTTACATGGCCAAATAATTCACTTTCAAACAATGTTTCAGTGAGACCTGAACATTCTAGTATAACCATTGGCTGAGTCTTCCGATTACTTGCTAGATGGACAGCTGAAGCCGCTATTTCTTTACCTGTACCTGTTTCTCCCAGTAATAATACCGATGCTTCTGTTGGTCCAACGCGGGTAATGTTTTCGACCAATTGGTTAAAAACGAGGCTGGCGCCGACCATTTCATTACCGTCAATTTTTGGGTTTGCCAATGTGACTGACTTTAAAAGCTCGACAAAGAATTTCACCTCCCCTTTGTCGTCTAAAATAGGCAGTATTTCGATGTCCACATGCTCTTTACCTCGAGGGGAATGATGAATATGTAATACGCGTTGTTTTTTCCCAGAAATACCTGCGGCAGATAATGGGCAAGCCTCCCCAGCTTGGTCACAGGGGATTTCATGATGATGTGACGCCTTGTAACAATAAGCTGGTTGGTCCAGATCTATTGCCCCAAAAATTTCAAGATACCGTTGATTACTGGCAAGTATTCTATATTCGGGCGTAACCAAAATTGCAGGGCAGTCATAAGCATTTAGCATAGTGGCAAAATCTTGATTTATATATTGAAGGCTAATCGACATAACGAACTCCATTTTTGTCAACACATTTGTCATATATGACAATTATATTAACAAAAAAACAAAAAAATAATATTAATCAAACGTATAAAATTGATATGAATCAGTATTAACCGGCAATTTATCGGTATCAATATCATTGTGGCGCGGTCGTTGCTGTATATATATTGCCCGATTCATTTGGAATTAAGGCGATAGGAAACTAAGAATAAGATTTTTCATTAAATATTTACAGTTAGGGAGTATTTATTATGAAATTTAAAAAACTACTACGTTGTATGGCTGCAGTTTATTTATCAAGCGCTACATTTTCAATTGCCTTAGCCAGTGATGCACAAGCTTTATCACCTCATGATGACGGTGGAGTATTAACTGAAGACTTAGCTGCAAAAGGCAAAATAAAAAGACTGCCTAATGGTGATTTAGTCAGTGCATATGCTTATGGTAATAGTGATAGTAAAACGGTTTATGACCTGAAAGCGCAAAAAGAACGTCCTGCTCAGGATATTTTTATCCGCGTTTCAAAAGATGACGGCGCTACTTGGAGTGCACCAGTCAATATTTCTGATACGGCGCGTAGAACATCGAAACAAAGCTACTGGGAAACGGATGTTAATGGAGATATTTCTCTTGGCGATTTTTATGGTGACTCAGGGAAACCGAATATCTTTGCAGCAGGCGGTCATGTGGCTGTTTCATGGGATGATAAATACTGTCCCGCAGTCGATGTCGATGTGACTAACCTGAATGATGATTTCCCGGATTACAATTACCATCAGGGTGCTGCTACCTACCTTGATCGTGAAGGAAGACAACTGCCTTTTAGTTGTACTTACATCGCCTATACTAAAAATCCTAGTGCAATAGATGCAGATGGTGTACCTACAGGCGGTACGTGGAAGCGTGAGCAATTAAGCTTTGGTGAACGTGATGCCAAACAAAATGTACCCCGTGCAACTAGCTATAGTGACGGTACAAAAGTAGCGTGGAATGTTGTTTGGCAGGAAGACCCTGAAGGTTTAAAAACCGGTACTGCAGATGGTCCGGGAGATGGCGCCAGTGGTGCGAATGTCAATAAAGGTACAGATATTTGGTATACCTATATTGAAGATATGAAAGCTCCCGCACTTGCAGATATTTCGTTTGCTGCCAATGTTTCTCGTGTTACCAATAACTTCAAAAAGTTTAAAAAACGTGAAGGGGATGATGTTGTTACTGAATTAACGGGTTATCTTGATCCGATTTGTGCGGCCACACCTGAATGTTTAGACACTCAACCATTATTGGTAGAAACAGGTAAAGAAGGCGCATCACGCGCAAACTTAGGTATGGCCCAAGTGCCTGGGCAGAAACCTGTCACTATCATCGCTTATGAAGAAACCAAGGGCGGTGGTGAGGGGGTCGATTTTGGTAAGGTTGTCCGTTATCACCGTTTTACTTTCGACAAGCCACCAGCGAGTTATATTAATGTCGCATTTAGTTCAGGTTTGCAAAAAGGCGGCAGTTCAACAGGTGATGCTAAAAACCAAAATCAGCCGGGTGCTAAGGGCAATTTCACTGATAGTGACACTCTAAATACCAGTTCTGATCCACAAAGTGAATATTCAGACACAGAGGGCGTTGTTAGCGACGTTTACCAGTCACCAGATTGGCAAGACCCATCACGTATTGGTTGTGTGATTAGTAATCCAGCAGAAAATGCTCGACGGGTACGTTTCTTCGGTAATCAGGCCGCTGGTATGGATGAGAGTATTAATCAAAGCGGAACCAAGTTCATGTTTTTCTGGAAAGAGGGCGCGTATGACCAAGGTGGCCCTTCTGACATCGTGGGCCGTATTGGTAAGGTCGGTACAGAAGCGGTGAATACAGGCTTGACTCCGGTTGATTTAATACCCGCGGTAGATACCCGTTTTACTACGTTTACCCGTTATGTACTGACATCTACAGGTTCAGTGGTGTATCCCGATGGACTCGGTGGCTATGTTGATGGTTTAGGTAATGTAGTCGTTATTGCAGAAGGGGATGCAGTATTAGATGTAACCTATGAGGAAGCTGGAGGTTGTAATTACTATTTGACTGATGATGATCGAGACCACGTCCCCCCAATCACACTATCAGATCGTATTAATAATTCAGGAGCAATGAACCTAAGTACTAATGCTGTCGGTGAGGTCACTAGTGATGATACGACCAAGACTATTGAAGCCTTAACGATAACTACCGAGAATAATAATTTCGAAGATGCACGTGCACATCGTGGCGCTATCCGTGGTGATACCATCTTGTTTGGTTACAGTTATACATCAGACTGGGCATTAGCGAAGTACACTACCGAAAATAACTATAACTTCTTTACTCGTCGTAGTTATGATGGTGGTCATACTTGGACGGGTACCCAAAACCTGACTAATTATCTACCTGAAGCTGAGGTCGATATTAAAGAGCCTCGCATTGTGGGTGCACCAAGCAGTACGTCTGCCTGTGATCCTGTCAATGCGCCTGAAGGTGCAAATTGTCAAGATCCTAATGCCTTTATATTAGCGTGGGGTTCTGTCAAAAACACCTATGCTCATATCGAATCTGGTGCAGAACTTGATGTTTTTGTCACTAAAACCAAAGATGGTGGTAGAACCTATGAGCCACTCAAATTGTTATCCGCTAATGTTACGGTTCCTTTAGATCCAGAGGGTGAGCCTGATTTTGAATCACAACTCACCATGAAGCCTAACGGTGACAATTTGTATGCAGTATGGATGGAAACGTCAACGGATGCAGCTGGCAATGAAGATACTGTGGTTCGCTATCGTGCAGAAGCAGATCTCGACGACGCAGGAGCGCCAACCACTATACTTGATGATGGCACAGTTATTTATAATTTAACTCGACCTATTACAGTCGATCAAGGAAGTGTGTCGGGTATTGTTGTTTCAGCAACAACAGCAACAGGTACTGAGTATACTTATCCCATGCCGCAATTTAGTTATAACGTAACTGGCATTGCGGTTGGAAGCACTATATCCGTTACGATTAATTTTGGCAGTGCTTTACCAACAGAGTTTGCGTTGCTCAAAGTCAAGGATGATGGCACTACGGTTGAGGTTGATGCTACGGATTGGGTGTTAATCGGCGATAACTTGGTGCAAGTGAGTATCACTGATGGCGGATACCTTGATGATGATGGTGTCGAGAATGGCACAATCATAGATCCCGTCACTGTTGGTGTTCCTGCTCAAACGATAGAACCAACTCCAGTTTCAACCAGTAGCGGTGGTGGTAGTTTAGGATTAATTGAATTGTTGTTTGGTTTCTTTGGTCTTGGGGTGTTTGTCCGCAGAAGAATTAGAGCAACTAGAACATAGGTTAATTTTTCAACGTTAAATAAAGCCCCCTCAAATTAAGGGGGCTTTTTATTTGCAATAATTAATCTTCCTGACATGTAACGTGTGATGTGGTCAACTCAATCTGTATACAAACAGGCGATGCATCTTTACGCGGCCATTTCGGCTGCTGTTGGAGTCATATAATTCTTATAACCATGATCACGTTTTGTATTGGAGTGCTTCAGTATATCATCCGGAATATCATCATTTGCTTATACAAAACTGATATACTCATGTTTGGGCGTCCATTCAGTTTGATAACTTCTGAAAAATCGTTCCATTAGACAGAATGTCTGATTCCTTGCTTGTCCATCAGCATTTTCGTGGAGACTTTGCTCGCCGTCTCTGATACGTGTAAGGTCTTTTGGAGTCGAACCTAGAGCCTGACGGCCCCTCTTTTTTTGCAACAAAAAACGAGCAGCCGGATCGCCGCTAGCCCAGCTACTGCTTGTTATGTCCGGGGTGGCCAACATGATTATTGCCAAGAGCGAGCTGACATTCTGCAAGGAGTCGGTCATGGTGATTCATGGCAATATGGCAAGATTTCGATCCTGCAAGGCAAGCTTTACATTAGCAACCTGGGATGCGCGTTTTCTCAGGTGCTCCAGCGACAGGCCTTCGCCGTTATGCTGAAAAGGTTCGCCCCAGAAATCGAACAATCGTCGATGCGACGGACCTC
>JBALXS010000218.1:0-5715 GCA_036960485.1 Oceanospirillaceae bacterium | reverse complement strand
ACCAAAAGAGGTAATCACTATTTGAGAGTTTGCCAACATTTGGCTAAATTTTTCGTGCTGCTTGCGCTTGGAGCCGTGATGAATAATAGCTGTAATCGAAGGCGCAAATACAGCCAACTCTTTATACCAATTACCTATCACTGAAGTTGGCACTATTAATAGCGCCGCTTGCGATTTAGGTTTTGCCAGCATTAAAGCGATAATCTGCATGGTTTTACCTAAACCCATGTCATCCGCTAAACAGGGATTCATACCTAGATTTTCAAGGTAAACAAGCCACGACAAACCACGTTGTTGGTAAGGTCTTAACGTTGCATTTAGAGCATCAGGCACCGCTATTTCCACCAGCTTGTCTCGGTCATGTAACGCTGTAAGCATCTGCTCTGTGGCATCATCAAGCTCCACAGTATATAAATCATCCGCTTGATAGCGCATTAGTGTTTGTAGATCTGGGCTATTCATATCGCGCTCAGATGTTTCGATCAAACTTTGCATGTTTTTCATTTCAGCGTGATCAAGCTCTATCCAATCCCCTCTAAAATAGACTAAGTCCGCTTTCACTTGTAACAACTGTTGCCACTGATCTGCACTTACTTCATGGTTGCCCAATGCATAGCGATAATCAAATTTTATTAGGTTTTCAGTACCTATTTGGCTATTAATAACGCTATTGTCAGCATTGCTTTCGCCATTAGGCTTTCGCACTCGCAGCTTTAGTTTGGCCTTAATGCGACCTTTGGTTGTCCACCATGCAGGTACGATAATTCGATAACCACTTGCATGCAGCGCCCATGCGTCCTCTTTCAAAAAATCAAAGGCTTGCGCTAAACTGATGGGTAATAAAGACGGTGACTGTGCCTGCCGGTTTTGCTTAACCCGTAAAAGCTGCTCAATTGCTTGTTCGATCAATGGGTATACTCTACAGGCATATCCCAACTGTAATAATATTGTGCGTTCAATATCACTGCCGAACATTTTGAGATGAAGCTGTGTTTGCTGTGATTTAGTTTGCCAGTATTTTGCGAGATTAACCATAAAGGAGGGATCTACTTTAGATTGCAGTAATAATTCTAATCCCCAATCATTACTGTTTTCAGCGCTTGCCTCTAACAATTTGAAACAGATAACAAAAGCGTTACCAAATTGATCTGCGTGTAGACTGTTTTGCCATAGCTGAGTGGCTTTTGCAGCATCGTCACTAACATCGCTAATGTTGGAGTCTAGTGCTTGCTCAACGAAACTATTGCTTACTGACTTATAGGTTTTTTGAGTAAAAGAAGTATTGTTTACGATTTCATTGAGCAGTACATCTGAAAAATGATGCAAAGTTGATTCTTGTTCAAAATCACTAAATTCTCCCAAGCAAGCTGAACTAGGCATATGCTTGGCAATAAGGCTAAGTCGTTCACTGTAGCTGGCTGAAACTAACTGCCATTTAGTGTGATACTTTTCTACCTTATTAACAGGGATAGGACTGCTATCGATGGCTTTATTCGTGCTGTTCTTAGCTAAAAATAGCTTTGGTACATATTGGTCTTTCTTAATCACATCACTTAGTTCATAAGCCATTTTTATCCAAAACAGAGCATCACCTGCCAGCATAGTATCATCGTCAAAATGATAACTGGTGAAATTCAATTCTTTTAAAAAAGCTAACGGTTGGCTAACTTGCAAAACGTTTAACGAGAAACACTTAAACGCAGCAAACTTACAATCCTTTAGATCTGTGATATTCGTAATGAGCGGCGAAGCAATCGCATCACCTTCAGCATTACAAGGCAGTTGAACGGGTAACTGGCAAGGCGTTAATTGCTGTTGTACATTTCCCAAAAACTCTACACTAAAATCAATTAACTTTTGTGAGCCAGCTTGATAGGGATAATCGTTCGCAGATGTTGTTCTTGCTGAGCTAACACCGTGCGAGTGCTTAATATTAGCCTGCTCAATCCAAAGATATAGCTGACCACTATTATCAAAAGCAGCCAACGTTGGCTGCCAAAACAAATGAATAAGTTGCATTGTGAAATCTGTGTGGGGTAATTTGCCAGCTATATTGCAATGACTTAAATTGTAAAACAAGCGTTAAGTCCAGCGCTTAAGCAAAGACAGGCTACTAGGTTTAGCTTTATTTAGTACTTTGAGCCTAAACTTTTTTATCTAACATTGAGCCTGATTGCGCATACACAACTGGTTATAAACTTTTAGTATGTTATTTCGCTTATTATCAAAATAAATGTAATAAGTGTTAAATTATTTAACTTCTCTCGTGGCATTATCTCTCTACCGATTTTATAGCTTATATAAAAATAAAATGAATTCTTTAGTTTGCCATTATTGGTGATGTAACAAGTTATAACGTAACTTTTAACAATGTAATAAGTACAGCTAAAGAAATAAAACACTCAACTCTTTTCCGGAACTTCATTATGCCATTACAAGCAAACCTCACGCCTTTTATAACTTGCGCTGTCACAGGGTCGGGGGCTACTCAAGATCGCTCACCTCATGTACCTCGCTCTCCTAAGGAAATTGCAGAAAGCTGTATTGATGCTGCTAAAGCAGGCGCTGCAGTAGTGCATTGCCATGTACGCGATCCTAAAACGGGTGCGCCGAGCCGTGATGTCGAATTATATAGAGAGCTTACCGAGCGGGTGCGTGAATCCGAAGTTGATATGGTACTTAACTTAACCGCTGGCATGGGTGGTGATATTGTATTTGGCGATGCCGAAGCACCTTTTCCACTAAACGCAGCTGCCACTGATATGGTCGGCGCTACTGAACGCGTGGAACATGTCCGCCAGTGTCTGCCTGAAATCTGCACACTAGATTGTGGCACGATGAACTTTGCAGAAGCTGACTATGTCATGACAAACACCCCAGGCATGTTACGTGCTATGGGTAAAATGATGACTGACATGGGTGTAAGGCCTGAAATCGAAGCATTCGATACTGGGCATTTATGGCTAGCTAAACAGCTTGTTAGTGAAGGTATTATTCAAGATCCTGTAATGATTCAGCTATGCATGGGTATTCCATGGGGCGCACCAGATGATCTTAACACCTTCATGGCGATGGTAAACAACATTCCGCAATCTTGGACTTTCTCTGCTTTTTCAATCGGTCGTAACCAAATGCCTTTCACTGCTGCTGCTATGCTTGCTGGCGGCAATATCCGTGTTGGCCTTGAAGACAATTTATGGCTAGCTAAAGGTCAATTAGCCACCAATGCACAACTGGTTGAAAAAGCAGCCACTATTGCTACCACTATGGGCGCGACACTGATGACTGCTGCACAAGTAAGAGAAAAAATGCAGTTAGTTAAGAGAGCGCCTTTAGCAAGATAAAGGCATAACGATCGAGGATTCACATGCAAAAAGTATTAATTACCGCCGGTGCCAGTGGCATTGGCGCTGCAATGGCAAACGCATTCATCGCCCGTGGCGATCGCGTCGCGGTGGTAGATGTAGATGCACAAGCTATTGCCTCTTTTCAAAAACAGCAGCCTAACGCAATATGCTTTACGGCTGATGTCACTGATGAAATACAAATGAAAACGGTGTTCGATAAGCTGCTCACTCAATGGAATAGCCTTGATGTGGTATGTGCCAATGCGGGAATAGCAGGCCCTGCGGGCGCTATAGATACATTGCAGTTAAGTGATTGGAAACGCTGCCTAGATGTTAATTTAGATGGTGCTTTTTTAGCGGCAAAAGAAGCGGCTAAATGTTTTAAAGCACAACGCAGCGGCCTATTAATACTCACCTCTTCTACTGCTGGGTTAATGGGATACCCTTATCGCAGCCCTTATGCCACCGCTAAATGGGGCATTATTGGCTTGATGAAAACATTAGCAATGGAGCTAGGTGAATTTAATATTCGGGTTAACGCATTGTGCCCTGGTGCTGTTGAAGGGGAGCGCATGGATCAAGTGATCGCAAATGAGGCGCAAGCGAAATCATTAGAAGAGCAACAAGTACGCGATTTTTATGTACGTGGGGTTTCTATGCGCACTTGGGTTAAAGCTGAAGACATTGCAAATATGGCAACTTTTTTAGCCTCCAGTGCAGGCGATAAAATATCAGGCCAAGCGCTTAGCATCGATGGACATACTGAAACCTTAGCACCATAAACTAAAACTAAATTAATAGTTAATTCAATCTCAACAGCTCGCTGTTGAGATTTTATAACAGAGACTTTGAAATGAAAAAAATTGCAGCATGTATTGGCGGCGGTGTTATTGGTGGTGGTTGGGTAGCAAGATTCCTGCTGCACGGCTGGGATGTTAATGTATTTGATCCAGCACCCGATGCACAACGTAAAATCAGCGAAGTATTAAGCAATGCCAGACATTCACTACCTGCACTAGCAGATGTAGCCATGCCCGCTGAAGGCAAGCTCATTTATTGTGATACGTTAGAAATGGCAGTTTGCGAAGCGCAGTGGATTCAAGAAAGTGTCCCTGAAAGGCTCGACTTAAAACAAAAAGTCTTTGCTCAAATTCAAGCAAGTTGCACTGAAAAAGCCGTTATCGGCTCATCCACCTCAGGCTTTAAGCCAAGCGAATTACAACAGGGTTCCACTAACCCTGCACAAATTTTAGTCGCGCACCCTTTTAATCCAGTATATCTATTACCTTTGGTTGAACTAGTACCCAGTGACGAGTTTAGTCATCTTACTTCAAACGATTCCATCATAGCTAGAGCTCAACAAATTCTTACCAGTATTGGTATGAAGCCTTTGTTAGTACGCAAAGAAATAGATGCGCATATCGCCGATCGATTACTGGAAGCTGTATGGCGCGAGGGGTTATGGTTGATTAAAGATGATATCGCCACCACACAAGAAATTGATGATGCGATTCGCTTTGGTTTTGGTTTGCGTTGGGCACAGATGGGCTTGTTTGAAACTTACCGTATTGCCGGTGGCGAAGCAGGTATGGCGCACTTCATCGCTCAATTTGGACCAGCATTGGCTTGGCCTTGGACCAAGTTAATGGATGTTCCAGAACTCACTGAAGAGCTAATTAAAAAAATTGCCGACCAATCTGATCAACAATCAGGTATGCACACTATTCGTGAATTAGAACGTATTCGCGATAACAATTTAGTAGGCATTATGCGTGTGCAAAAAGATGCCAATTGGGGCGTGGGCGAAATGCTTAAAGAGCATGATCAACGCTTATCAAGCCAAACACCTACTGCACCAGCACTGACAGATTTTAGTGCTGCATTACCGATGTATAAAGGCAAAGTGCTGCCTGCATGGATCGATTATAACGGTCATATGAATGAATCAAATTATTTACAAGTAATGAGCCTAGCCACTGATAACTTCATGTCATTTATTGGCGCCGATGAAGCTTACATTGAAAACGGCAAGAGCTACTTCACTGTAGAAACACATATGAGACATTTAGATGAAGTGAAATTAAACGAGCCATTAGCGGTTAAAACACAGCTAATGAGCTATGACAGTAAAAAACTGCACCTCTTTCATAGTTTATATCAGCCTGAAACGAATGCATTGCTAGCAACTGGCGAGCACATGTTACTACATGTTGATTTAAATTTAGGTAAGAGTTGCCCAAGTGCTGCTGTTATCCAAAATAAACTTGACCTTATTGACGAGCATCATCGCCATTTAACCCTACCAAAAGGCGCGGGTAATGCGATAAAAAATGTACTAAAAAAATAAAATATGGATCCACGGGGAAAG
>JBALXS010000217.1:0-5743 GCA_036960485.1 Oceanospirillaceae bacterium | reverse complement strand
AATATTAGGGACCTTTATTGTTGCCTTAATGCTGTCGCAAATACCCTTGCCGACGATACTAGAATGGTGGCGGCCAGAGTTCGTTGCGTTGTTTGTTATTTATTGGATTATGGCATTGCCGCAACGTTTTGGTGTTGGCTCGGCATGGATTATGGGGTTCATGCTAGATATTTTAAAAGGATCTGTGCTGGGTATTAATGCGCTTGCGTTAACCATTATTGCCTTTAGTACATTGTTAATGCATAAGCGCATGCGTATGTACCCACTTTGGCAGCAAGCTTTCGTAGTGTTTATATTAATCGTTGTTAATCAGTTTATATTTTACTGGTTTCAGGCGTTAGCAGGAACAACGGCTGGAGGCTTGCAGTTTTTAACACCAGCATTGATTAGTGCGTTATTGTGGCCTTGGGTATTTGTCATGTTACGCAGTATCAGGCGAACCTTTAAAATATCTTAGTTTAAGAGAGTTGTTAAATGGTAAATCAAAATGAATTTTGCATTAGCTCGCTCTTGAAAGAAGGAGTTGAATATGCAAAAAGAATTAATTTTAGCATCTGCATCTCCTCGTAGAAAACAGTTGTTATCTGATTTAGGAGTGAGTTTTGGTGTTGTTAGTGCAGATATAGATGAAGCTGTTTTATTAAACGAGCAACCTGCGAATTATGTTAGTCGTTTAGCCTTACAAAAAGCACAAAAAGTACTATCTGCTAACGAGCATAGTATTGTATTGGGCTCTGATACTTGTGTGGTTATAGATCAGAAAATTCTAGGTAAGCCAGAGTCAGAAGAAGATGCATTGCAAATGCTACTTTCCTTATCTGGGCGCTGGCATCAAGTATTAACCGCTGTCGCTGTGATAAGTAATAATCAAGTTAGGCAGGTTTTAGTCAGTACTCAAGTAGAATTCTGCCATCTTGATGAGCAAGTTTGCCACGCGTATTGGCAAACAAATGAGCCACAAGATAAAGCGGGTAGTTATGCTATTCAAGGAATTGGCGGGCGTTTTGTCAGGCAGATAAAAGGTAGTTTTTCAGCCGTTGTGGGATTGCCTGTTGCTGAAACAGCCGAGCTTCTTTGTGCATTTGAAATAGATTTCTGGAAGTTTTAATTTGTAGCCAGAGATATCTGGTTAGTTTATAAATTTAACCGCAAACTTTATGTTTAAATATAACATAAGACACTGATCCATTTACCGATGAAGGGCTCAGTTGAAGCGGGTGACCTTAAAAGGACGTAGCTGTGGCAACAACAACAATTGGCGAAGAGATACTGATAAACTTTACTCCGATGGAAACGCGTGTCGCTATTATAGAAAATGGCATGCCTCAAGAAATATATGTTGAGCGCACTAGTAAAAGAGGTATTGTTGGAAATATTTATAAAGGTAAAGTAGTTAGAGTTTTACCTGGTATGCAAGCGGCATTTGTAGAAATAGGTTTAGAAAAAGCAGCTTTTATTCACGTTGACGAAGTTATTTGTACTGACCCCAAAGTTGATGAAAAAAATAGGAGTTCAATTGCACATATCTTGCGTGAAGGTCAGGCGCTGCTTGTGCAAGTCACAAAAGATCCACTAGGAACAAAAGGCGCTAGGCTTACTACTCATATCTCTATTCCATCGCGCTATTTAGTGTATATGCACAATAGTACTCATGTGGGGATTTCACAGCGAATTGAAGATCCAGTGGAGCGCGAAAGACTTCGTGCTACACTTATTAATACGCTTGATGAAGATGATGTTGCAAAAGGCGGTTATATACTGCGAACAGTTGCGGAAGGCGCCAGTGAAATAGAGCTAAAATCTGATATTCGCTTTTTGAAGCGCCTTTGGGCAAGTATCGAAAAAGAAATTAAAAGGGTAACCGCCCCAAAAGTTGTTTATGAGGATATGCCTCTTAATATGCGAGCGTTAAGAGATATGGCTCATGTTGGTATAGAGCGAATTCGCATAGATTCAAGAGAAACATATAATAAAGCAGAAGACTTTACGCGTGCTTTAGTGCCTGAATTAATTGACCGCCTTGAGTATTATCCTGGTGAGCGCCCAATCTTTGATTTATATAATGTTGAAGAAGAAATGCAGCGCGCACTTGGTAGGAAAATTGATTTAAAGTCAGGAGGGTATTTGATTATAGATCAAACAGAGGCAATGACGACAGTAGATGTTAATACTGGCGGATTCGTTGGGCATCGTAATTTAGAAGAAACTATTTTCAAAACAAACCTTGAAGCAGCTACTTCAATTGGCCGACAATTACGACTTAGAAATTTAGGCGGGATTATAATTCTCGACTTTATTGATATGGAATCTCTTGATCATCAGCGACAAGTTTTAAGAGCTTTAGAGCGAGTGCTAGAAAAAGACCATGCTAAATGTAAAGTCATGGGAGTTTCGCAATTGGGTTTAGTTGAAATGACTCGTAAGAGAACAAGAGAAAGCCTAGAGCATATTCTTTGCGAGCCATGCTCTCAGTGTGAAAGCCGAGGATTTATTAAAACTCCTGAAACTGTCTGCTATGAAATTTTTAGAGAAATATTACGTCAGCACCGTGCTTATGATACCGATTCTTATCTGGTGTTAGCCTCTGCAGTTGTCGTTGAATATGTCACTGATGAAGCATCACATCACTTAGCTGAATTGGAAACATTTATCAGTAAGGCTATCCAGTTTTCGGCTGATTCTCATTATGGGCCAGAACATTTTGATGTTGTTTTGCGTTAGGTTGTTTATTTGCAGAGTCAAGGGTATTGGGAGTTGTGAGTTAAACATTAATTTACTGTGATAATCAAAAATCGTTAAACTAATCGTTTTTCTAGTTGATAGTGAGCTTTTTATCTTAAGTTTTGCTGTTCGTGAATAACCGGCCAGGCTTACTTTTCCCTTGATGCTCTCTAAGGAGTGAAGTAATAATAATTGTTAGTTTAGTTATGACGCTGATAATTGTTCTCAAATAGATTTTAAGCTGTTAGTTTGTTTTGTGTGTATAAAATGACAATGACTGGTTAGCAAATGATAAAAAAGACAAGTAGTTGGCTGTTGATTAGTGTTATTAGTGTACTGTTTTTATTTGCAAGTATTGTTATTACTGCCCGCGTTTCATTGCCTAAAATAAGCTCGTATAAAACTGAAATAGCGCAATATCTATCAGACAAATTACAGGCAAATATATCTATTGGCATTATTAAAGCTGTTTGGGTGGAGGCTAAGCCCAAATTTTATATATCAGATGTTAGCATTAACCATATTAGTTTTAATAAACGCAGTATTCAAATAGATCAGATACAAGCTGAATTAGATGTAGTTCAAAGCTTTATTAACTTCGCACCAATTTTTAAGCATTTATCCGTTGATGGGTTAGTTGTCGAAGCTGAACAAATTGATTCCCAATGGCTGACGGTTTTTTCTCCTGGTCAAAGTAATACCAAAAAAGTAGTTGTTAGTGATGATAAGCTAGCTTTGAATCAGTTTTTACAAGTGTTAGCTGCTCAATCGAGGGTTAGTTTTAGTAATGCTCGTTTAAACCTAAAACCACAAAACCTCCCTTTCAGGACGATAGGACCTATCAACTTTTTGATGGAAAATACGCGAGATATGCATCAACTTAGTGGGCGCGCTAAACTCACTAATTATGGAAAGAACTCCTCAGTTAATTTTGCACTTCAAGCTGAAAAGTTCGCCCCCCTTATTGTAGAAACTCCCTATAAGCTATATGCCAAATTTGAAAACCTCTCACAACGATTGCTTGCTTTTAATTTAATCAATACAGGGGTGGAAATAGCGGACTTATCTTTGAGCTCTGAAGTTTGGGCAACACTAAAAAAAGGCGTTATTTCTGATGTGTCAGGCAGCTTAGCTGTGGATAAATTGAACTTTGTTAACCCCAGTTATCCTAAAATTAAAGCTTCAAAGTTAAATTTTAGTATTAAAAAAATAGCAGATGAACAGCACATCAATTTATTCGATATCGATTTATATAATGGTGCAACGCATTTAAAAATACCACAAGCAAGCGCTGTCTACAGGCAAGGAGTAGAAGGGTTTATTGAGACAATAGCGCTATCCTCTCTAAATTTAAGCAAAATTAGTAAAGAGCTTTTAAAGCAGCCATTGTTAAGTAAAAAAATTAAGTCGCTTGCTGAAAATTTGAATCTTAAAGGATTGGTTGAAAACATATCTTTACACTGGGAGAGCCAAGATCTATCTGTTTTCGAACTCAAGGCAGACCTGATAAATGTTTCAGTTGATAGTTACTTAGGTGCTCCGCAGTTATCGGGGGTAACAGGGCTGCTTGAAATGAATGCTAGTGGAGGAAGCGTTGACTTAAATACTACTGATTTCGGATTGTTCTTTCCGCAATTATTTGAAAAAAAATGGCACTATGAAACAGTAAAAGGGCATATTTCTTGGGAAATCTCGCAAAGGGAAGGGAAGCCTGAAAAGGTGATAGTGAAGTCTCAATTGCTTTCCATGAAAGATGCTCAAACACATGCTAATGGGCGCTTCAGCTTGATTATTCCCTTTGACAAACAGCAGCAAACCGAGCTTATTTTAATGATAGGAATGCAAAATACAAGAGCTGCTGCCCTGTTAGATTACATCCCGCCTAAAGTTATAGGTCTGCCTTTATCAAAGTGGATCAATGAAGCAATATTAAGTGCGAAAGTAAAAGAGGCAGCAATTGTTTTACGCAGCGGCTTTCGTAAAGATGTTACACAAAAAATAAACCCTAGTGTGCAGATCTATTTGAAGTCAGAGCTCGCTAAAATTAATTTTGATAAGAATTGGCCCAACTATCTCGCGCAAGATCTGTCATTTACTCTAGATAATGGAGATGTATCGGTTATATCTAAATATGGATCAATTGCATCCAACGAAATTAACGATTTACAAGTAATTAAATCTGCTAACCGTTCTGTTATAGAAGTAGATGCTGAAGTTAGGGGTGAGTTAGATAAGCTCTACGTTAATCTGCAAAAAAAGCCTGCTTTTAAATATTTTCCAGAAAAAATTAAAGCTTGGTCTTTAGGTGGTAAGCACGTCTCTACATTAGCTCTAGAGATACCGCTAGTCATTAAAAAAGATATTGGAAAATCAGCAGTTGAGGCCGCAAAGAGCGGGAATGAAAAAAGCCAAACTGCAATTAGTAACACACAAATCGAAGGTTTAAAGATAGAAGTTGCGAGTAAGCTACAAAATGCACAGTTAGTAGATGCTGATTTGAAACTTAAATTTAGTAAAATAAATGGAAAATTGTTTTATAGCTCTCAAAAAGGTTTGAAAAGTGACGCTTTGAAATTAGAGATTTTTAGCTTTCCTGCAAAACTTTCCATCGTTAGTAATATTGTTGATAAAGTTCTCAAAACGAGTATAGCATTAGATGGTGGTATTAAAGCAGAGCAATTAGCTGAATGGTTGACAGCAGATCAGCTAAATAAAATTAAAGGTGACAGCCGCTACAGCGCAAGATTTGATTTGTGTATGGCAAAGCCTAGTTGTAACCAGCTGGTGGTTAATTCTGATTTAGTGGGTATGAGTATCGATTTGCCTGCTCCGTGGGGTAAAGCGCTAAAACAATCTAGAAAACTGCAATTAGTGAGTAATCAAACAGAGCAGGGCAGTACTATTTGGCGATATAACTATGCTGATATTGTGCGTGGTGTCAGCAAGCTTGAAGCTAATGATAAAGATCTATCAAACGTATTCACAAGCATTGTGTTAGGGGGAGAAAGGCCGAAACTTGCAG
>JBALXS010000216.1:0-5791 GCA_036960485.1 Oceanospirillaceae bacterium | reverse complement strand
AACGTGCATTAATGAACGCATACGAATCTAGAGGGCGGCCTAAAGGTGTTATGTTTCATTCAGATCAAGGCTGCCACTATACAAGTATTGCGTTTAGGCAGCAGGTTTGGAAATTACAAATAAAGCAGAGCATGAGCCGTCGTGGAAATTGCTGGGACAATGCGCCGATGGAGCGCTTTTCTAGGAGTTTAAAAACTGAAAACATGCCTAAATCAGGCTATGCAAGTATTGTTTGTGCTATTGAAAATGTAACAAATTATATATTCAGATACTACAATTCGGTGAGGCCTCATACGCATAATTTAGGGTTATCACCGAAGGCAAAAGAAGATTTTTATTGGGGAACCTCTAATAGGTTGGCCAAAAAAAGTTAACCACTACACATAGCCTTCATCGGCTACTGTAGCCTTAGCTAACTGATTAAAAATAGATTGATGAGAAGCCAAAACAGGCAAAAACTACTCTGAATCAGTAGGATTTCATTTCTCTATCGCAAGCGCCGAATCAACCACATACTATTCAACGATACCCCAATGATACAAGGTTTTTGCTGAAATGCCTTCATTGTGTGCTACTTCAGGCACCGTCATATTCAAGGGCAGTAGCAGCTTCTTCAAGACTGATTCTTTACGTTCTTTTGAATATCGAGCCATTTAGGTTTCTCATTACAGCCCCCAATATTTGATTAATAGATTATTTTAAGGGGTGACAACAATCTTGGCACAGGCGGTTAGTTGTATTAAATTATTGGAACTTCACTTTAAAGGAATCAATACTTCTTTGATAAAATGGACGGACATATGCTCAATGGATTTTAAACGGTCCTTTATTGATAATCCATTTGGAGGCCCAAATGGTGTTTTCGCAAAATCTACAATATATATTTTCTTTGAATCCTTGTCTCGGAGTACGTCAAATTCGCCATAATCTGCAGCCATTAAAAATCCAAACTTTTCAATTTTTTCAATCTCATCTTCAGAAAATTCATCTTTAATCTTCCTAAGAATAGTTAGATTATTGGTATTTGAGAACCTATCATTCAAGTTTCTTCTTTTTTCATAAAACAAATCTACAACACCATTCATATAAATAACTCTATAATCTATAGCTTGAGTCCCATTCTCGTTACAAATTAATTTATTATATACAAAGTCATTATCGACACTTGTTAATGGGCATTTTATGACCACGCCATCATGAGTTGCATTGCTGTCTGATTTCTTTACAGCTAGCCCATTGTACAGAAGAGGATTAACGTCTAAGTCGTATCCGAAAGCCTCCTTATGGATTGATGCTATTTTTTTCTTGCTAATATCAGTACATTTTATGTTTATTGATCGAATGAGTTTTCTTGAAGTATATTCATATGATCTTGATACATAATTATTCGTATCTAATAAATCATCAGTTATGTCTTGCCAATTTATAATAATAGTAGCTGAAACCCATGGGTTGTATTGCCTTGATTTAATTCCACAAGCAAGTAATACTTTTTCGAGTGCGTACCCGCTATCTAATATTTTGACGGAATGAGAAAGTTCATTTGGAAAAGAGACTATTTTTTTATTTCTAGCGCATTTGTATGTGGATAATCCAACTTTTTTTATAATCCTATATTTAATAAACATAAGTATGAAAAATTGAAACATTCTGTTTACAAGCTTAGCACAATTCCTTAAAATATTTTTGTTACGGATAAAATTTTTTATTGTCATAGATCCTCTTTTAAAATAAAGTGTATCAGGGTAAGTGGTCATTCAAGGGTTAGATACTCTATTATAGTTAAATTTTGATCTGAAAACTTTTCTTCCAATAACTGGATACGGTCCTGCCTTTTGTCAAGCGTGTCTTGTTGCGCTAAAACTATCTTTTTCAGCGCGTCAATATCGTCTGGAAGCTGTTCTTTCTTCTTCCTTTTCATAGGCTGAATTCTATCATAGTTGCTAATTTATTGAGCTAAAAAGTAATCTTTCATGCGGTTTATTATTAAAAATGTCTAAGGCATCAAGCAATAAATTTAGTTGGTATCCGTCAATATTGATCGATAGATCATCGGTCGCTGACAACCAAGTGAAGCGCTGTTTTTCCAAGTGCTTGTACCAGAGAACAAATCTATTTCACTCCCAATAAAGCAGTTTTATTTTATCGCGCTGACGATTGCAAAAAACAAAGAGCACTTCACTCATCGGATTTAATTCAGCTCTTGCCCAACGAGCGCCGCTAACCCATCAATTGATTTTCGCATATCCACAACACCTGAATATAGATAGGCTTGGGCATTGTGTTTAGGGCGAAGCATATAATAGGCCTCTGTCTTTCAGTGTTAGTAGTAAATCTGTGATGCTTTCAACAGGAAGCTCTATAGCCACTTGGCTACCAAGCAGAATACGCGCAGGCGTGGCAGAATGAACGGTAATAGGAATAAGTTTTTTAGGTTCCTTGACATGGGATCTTAACTTCTGCTGCCAGTAATATAGAGTGTTTTGTTTAATATCGTTCTGTAAGCAATAAATAGCTTGAGCTTGACTGCTGCTTTCCCAGTATTTATGTGCTGTTGCCTGTATTTAGCTTTAGTCATGTTGATCATCCAAATTGATGAATTTGAAGTAGCCTAGAGCTTATATCTGTAAATAGTTAGATGGGGTATATGGATCGCTACTCAGAATTGATAACACTTGCTAAGATGTTGATTTAAGATCGCTACGGCGCAAGAGCCACCTGTTACTCTTTGATCGAGACCTCCAAGGCTAATGGTATAGATCCATATGCCTACATTAAATATATACCCGATCATATCGGCGATGCGGACACACCAGTAAAACTGGATGCGCTGTTACCTTGGAGCACACCTTTGGCAAGAATTAAATAAAGTCACTAGCATCAAGATGCTGATATAACATCGCTTACGGTTGTTTTTCATAAACACCAAAGCAGGCTCGCGGCCTTTGTCCTATTCGAGTTTAAACAAGATCGAGATAACTTAAACAAGTTGTAAGCGGCTAAGGAACTACACCCTTGCAGCTCCAAGGCAGTAGAGCGTCGATATCGTCTAACGTTTCAGCTGAAGGTAATTGGGTAAAAAGTAATTTTAGATAGGCGTATGGTTCTAAACCATTGGTTTTGGCTGTTTCTATAATGCTATATAAGTTCGCACTACTTTTAGCCCCTTTTTGACTAGCACTAAACAGCCAGTTTTTCTCCCTATCACGAACGGACGAATGCTGTTTTCCGCACGATTATTATTAATCGGGGCCATTGATTTTGTAAATACTGTACTGCTTTGCCGATGGCCGTTTTCGGTGGTGTATTAGCAATCGCTTTATCAAGCCACTTTCTAAGTTTGCTTAGAATGAGCTTGGACTGTGTTTGCCTGATCTCATAACGTTGATCAACCGTATAATCCGCACTCTCTTTTCAACACGCTAGAGCTGCTGGATCAGTGATAATACCTGATCTGCTCGCTCTGACTTACCTTTTACTTGTTGCTTTTTGGCGCTCACCATATAGATTTTACAACAAGGGCAAGCATACTTCTGACAAAGATGACGTAATACTTTCACTTTAGCGGGGATGATATCGAGTTGTTCATGCTGATCGTGACCAATCAGACTCAACGCAGTACCATCATGCGGGCAGAACTTTTCGGCATCGGTTAGATCGTAAATGATCTCTTCGCGAGGGAGTTCTGTGGGGATTGATATACGCTTCTTCTTGCGATGCTTATGCTCAGGAACAACAATATCATTGAGTGCTAATTGTGGTTATATACCACACTGTTCTTCTGACTCGTTAAATAACAGCCCCTGTTCATCCGCTGGAAGCTTCTCGCTTGAGCTGCCAAATTGCAAAGCATGGGCTTGCGCGAGAAGGCCTTCAAGCAACTCGATTCGGCGATCTTTACGGGCTAGGACGTCACGTAAACGACTGTTATCAGATTCAATATCAGCAGGGATATTCATGCTGATATTATACTAAATTCCGCCTAGCTAAGCAGCGTATATTGCTGTGTTTTATGGGGTTTCATGCGATTAATATCGAAGCCACGCAACAGCCAGCTCATGTGTTCATTATCGAGATTAATAATTGCTTCACTATGCTTTTTGGGCCATTGAAGTTTGTCTTTTTCAAGACGCTTATAGCACAGGCAAAAGCCTGTGCTATCCCAATAAAGTAGCTTAAGTTTATCTCCACCCTTATTGCAGAAAACAAAGAGTCCTGCGCCATAAGGTGACAGATTCATTTCTTGTTCGACGATCACAGATAGTCCATTGATCGATTTTCTAAAATCAACGAAGTCACGATGTAAATGCACCTGCTGGAATTCGCTCAAGCTTTTCATGCTTGTAGCTCACGTAGTATTTGAGCGATAAATTTTGTATTAGAAATGTTGCTACATTGAAAGCTCACACCGTTACAGGTAAGCGCGTTGGTTTCTGATTGAGCAGGTTCCACAGCACCTTGGGGCTAACCTTGATAAAAGCAGGCGGCACTTTTTTAAACTTGCATTTATACTGGCTGAAGTATTTTTGATTGAGGTTATTCTGACGACAAAACTCAGCAGCTGTTAACCCACTGTTGAGTTGTCGTTCAATAATCGTTTTCCAATCTACTAATGATTTACGACCCATAGGCTACTCCTTATAAAAGAAGTGAGTGTAGCGGGCGCTGCATTAAGTTGGATAGTATGTGGTTGGTTAGGCGGTTACAACAAGTTCATCGCAAAGCCCTCCACTTAGTGAATACAAAGTTGAGGCTTATAGAGTTAGTGTTGTAATCTTCCTCTGTGTAGCGAAGCGACTCTGTGCCCTCGGTGGTAGGTAAAGCTTTAAAAGACTGGTTAACCACAGAGGACATCGAGCACACTGAGGAAAGATTAAAAGCAAAAGGCTAAAAAATCATGAACTTGTTTAAGTGCCTTAGTGTTCCTTTGTATAAGGCGAGTAACAAAAGTAGCGAGTAACAAAAGCTACGGGTTACGAGGAAGCGATATAAGATTAAGAACATATTAGACTCACGACTCACGACAAATTCTATCTTTCTTGAAGCTTTGATTCTCTAGTAATGGGCAGACTTCATTTTGGAGTTTATATTCCTTTAATAATAATCTTGCATTAGCTCTCCTCTGTTTAAATACTCGTTCGAGCGCAGAAACTGTTTTTTCTTTAATATCGTCAGTAATAAAACTCCAACCATTGAACCCAGATTGAACTAATGCTTGGTTGCTCGATATTTCCCAGGATCCAAACTTTGTGGCTTGGTTTATTGCGTAAATATATGCCACATCAAATTGTTTCAAGTGCGATTTCATTAGGGCCATATTTGCCCAGCTATAAGGCCATTCTGGTCGTAATTGTGTCGCTGTTCTATGAGTTAGATAGGCACTATTGATGCCTTCCGAAAAAAGATTAGCATCTTCGAAGTTTGCTAATGCTTTAAGGTATTGTATGCGGCCTAAGTATTCATAGTATTCTGCATTTAGAGGCACGTGCTTTATTGCAGTTAATACTTTAGCTTCTGCCTTATTTAAAGCGACTAGTGTTTTTGTTTTATTAACTTGAGTATTTGTTACTTGCTGATTTTGCAATTCACTGATAGTAAATTTTACAGGGTAGTGAGAGATATCGGCGATAGATATTTTATAGGCAGAATAAATAGACCATACGCATAAAGCGGAAATTGCTAAAAAAAAGGATTTGGATAGAAGGTTGGTCATAGGTTATAAAGCGCTCGGTGAGAGAAGCGAGTTTTAAGTTGCGAGTGAAAAATTAAAAGGGCCATCGTTTTTGCTCAT
>JBALXS010000215.1:0-5799 GCA_036960485.1 Oceanospirillaceae bacterium | reverse complement strand
GTGAAGTACCTCTAATGACAACAGTAAATTACTTAACAATAGTTAAGTTAGTGCTAACGTCAAGTAATCCTAACTTCCTAAAATACACCTAAATCTGATGACTCACTTGTAAGGCTAAGTCCCTTTTCGTCTTGGAAAAATGCAACAGCAGTATAATGGTTAATCTGCTAAATTTTTAAGCGGTACGAAAGTTAACTTGGTAATACCTTTCAAACACATAGACCGGTTATAAATTGTTGGTCGATTCTTTTTTACTCTGATACGATCACAAGCTTGTTGTATATTATGTTAATCATTACAGATAGAGTTCTCATGAAATTATCTTATCTAATTCATCCTATTTATTTATTTTCTTCCATTGTCTGTTTTTTCCTGCTTATAGCAAGCCCTAACGCATCTGAAGCTTCACCTGAATCGGTTACGGCCGAAGATCCGGAAATTCCAACTGCCGAGTTAAATTTGTTTCTGCAGACCTTCAGTAAGGCTGAATTACTTATTGAGGCAGAAGCCTGGCAAAAACATGTCCAGACCGTTGCGAGAGAGATAGCAAATGCTGAGATCACGATCCAGCGTGAAAATTCTGAAGTAAAGGAAGAGGACAATCTCAGTAATAAAATTCGTGAAGCTAAAAAGAAACTTGAATCACTCCTGGAAGCCACAGATCAGGCTCAATCAGCGCCTGATAAAAAGAAAGTAGATGATCTCCAAAGCAACCTGCAAGAGATACAGGAAACAATCATTGAAATAGAAGCGGCGGTGAAAAAGTTTGCTGCTTTGCATCTGAAAACGGCTGAAACAGCTGAGATGTTATCGGAAGAAACTAAGGCAGTGATTGAAGAAAAGAAACATGAAAGTGATGGGGTTCAGATAGGCCACAAAGATACAGACAATATCACTACAACAATCGAGACCATACAAGACGAGGAGAAGGAAAAACTCGAAGAACTGACGGGTAATTCGCTAGATATAAGTGCCAAAAAAATCACCGGTTTAAAAGAGATAGGGCAGCTTCAGGAGACTTTAAGTCTTCTTGATGAATCCCTAAAAATTATTCAACGGGCTGAAAAAAACACTAAAGCTGAGAAGGTGGAATTACTTGAAACCCTAACAGTTCTCAGAGAGAAACGTACACAATTTATTGATAACTTTCGTGCAGTAATCGATGAGTTGGAAGCAAAAACTGATGGAAAAGACAATGACACGCTCGCCGTTATTGCCGACTACAGGCTATTAATCACTGGGATATCTGGCGTTCATGTTGATGTTACTGACACAATGTCTACCTGGGTCATGCTGAAAGGTTGGGTGACTTCTAAAGAAGGAGGCAAACGTTGGATTTTGAATGCATTAAGATTCCTCGGAATTTTGATCGGTGCTTACATTCTGGCAAAACTGTTGAGTGAGATGGTCAGACGAACCTGTAAGAGAATGAAGCTACCTATGCTTCTGCATAATGTTCTGATAACTACTACAAGCTGGTTAATTATGGGTATCGGTCTTATCTGGGCACTCTCCGCACTGGAATTTAGTGTGGCTCCGCTTCTCGCTATTGTCGGTGCAGCGGGCATTGTTATCGCCTTTGCGATGCAGGATTCGCTTTCAAACTTTGCGGCCGGTTTTATGATCCTTTTCTTCCGACCTTTTGATATTGATGATAGCGTTGATGCTGGTGGCGTCGTGGGTACAGTTAGATCCATGAATCTTGTCTCCACGACAATTAGAACTTTTGACAACAAATTAATGATTGTGCCAAATTCAAAAATCTGGAATGAAGTTATCACAAATGCGACCGGTGTAACACAAAGGCGTGTCGACATGGTTTTTGGTATTGGCTATGATGATGATATTGACAGGGCCCAATCAATTCTAGAAGAGATCGTTACCAGCCATCCGCTTGTGTTAAAAATGCCTGAGCCAAATATCAAGCTTAACGAGCTTGCTGACTCTTCGGTTAACTTTATTTGTCGTCCATGGGTATTAACTTCTGATTACTGGGAAGTTTACTGGGATGTAACAAAGGATGTTAAAAAACGCTTTGACAAGGCTGACATTGGTATTCCTTATCCACAGCAGGATGTTCACCTTCATCTTGCTGATAAGCAGTCAGATGGTCTTAAATTACGAACGGATGATTAAATGGGAACCAGATTGCTGATAACAGAATACTAAGGTAACTATTCTAGTCTTGCCATGTAGTAAGGCAAAATCATGAGAAATCCTGTTCTGGTAAAGTCAAACAAGACACTTTCCCTTTAGATACTTCAAAGCTAAGAATAGGTAAATAATCATTAGTCGTATGTAAACTATCTTGGCTGAAATAAAAGACTAGGGTTCAGCAAAATTTACCATTTTAAAAACGAGTCCAGTACTAATTGATGCACTAACCAAAAACTGAATATACCCCCTATATTTACTGTTTTAGATTACTCTTAAAGACCAATTTAAGTGTCTAATTGAGCGTTTAAACAGCTTTCCTATAGCAGAGTATTCTAGAATAATTTAAAGCCTCTACGCCATCTAAATGACCCTGTCTGACTACTTATCAGTATTAGTTAACCAATAGCTGTGACCAAGCAATTAGAGCCTCCAACACTCACTGTTCATCATCGTGTGATCTATAGCTCCTAACCATAATATCTCTCAAGCTAACTGCCCGCGTGAAAATCAATCCAGACTAAACCACCGATACAAATTTAAAGAAATGCTCCTACGGATTCCTACTTGATATTTCTATCTTGAAGTGGTTTTGAGCCCTAGTTGTTTTTAACTTATAGAGCAATTAGCAATGAAAGATCTACTTAAGCAGATATGTAAGAATAACCCTGAATCCATTAAATCAGCAGTAGCTCAGGAAGCTCTTGAATATGATGACCCACAATCATTCTTTGAAGACTTACAACAACATGGATGTATCAGTGGAATGGTTACCTCACTGATCTACTACGATGATACGCATGCCTTCTACGACAAGCATTACGAAGAGATTGAAGAACTACGCACTGAATATGAAACTTCAACAGGTGAACCATTACAGATCAGTAATGACCTTAAAAACTACTTAGCTTGGTTCTCCTTTGAGCAGGTTGCTTATCAGTTGGTTAAAATGAAACTCATCTACCTCGTTCAAACATGCAAAATATTCATCGTCAATTACCTGTGTGGTTCGGCTTGTTAAATGGGGGGAGGAGAACATCGCTAGCATTGAGAAAGTGCCAGCCGAAGCAGAGTGGAGACAATGTTGGAACGCTACGACGACTACCCTAAGGGCGGGTTGTTTTGGAAAACCCATAAAAAGTTGGGGGGGGCTTTTAGAATAGATAAAAACAAAAAAGCCGCCAAGGTTAAACCCCTGACGGCTTTGTGAAAACAACCTATCTGCTATTAACAGAAAGGATTATTTAGTCTTGAGTAGATAAGTAGCTTTGCCCACTATCAACTGCAGTTGACTTCCGTTTTTTAGGTACAGATACGGTTACCGCACCATCACAACTCTCGAAACCATCACTGGCTGTAAATTGAATGCTGTAAACTCGGCCGTCGTTGTTACCCGAACGTTCGCTTCTAATCAGGGCCGTATCGAATTGATCACCAATGATTGCGTCTGGGCTAGTGTCGCCGTCTCCGTTGCCATTGACTGACTCATCCTGGGTCACACCGGTGATTGAAATGGTAACGGTGTTGAATTGAACGTCTTCGTCGATGACACCGCCGATACTAATAGACTTCATTTTGTGGTTTGGTGGCCATAGCTGGCCTTTGCTTGCAAAGGCAAGATCACAAGTCGGCGGACTGTTACTGTCTGTGTTCCGGATAGTCACTGTGTCCTTGTTGGACTTGGCGTTAACAATATCATTATCAGTTACAGTCAACTCGAATACGATATCTTCATCAACACTTACAGTCGGCAAGTCAAAGGCCGGATTCACTGTATTAGCTCCAACCAGATTCAACACTGGCGTAGTACCCGCCAACTGAACCCAAGAGTAACTGATCATGTCACCATCAGGATCGGAGCTTGCAGAACCATCAAGATTAACTGAGTCGCCTTCGTTCTTGATTTGCGAGGTACCGGCTTCAGCGACTGGCGCCGCATTATCGACAATCGTTACTGAGACAGTATCAGCTACAGCAGAACTCGTTCCATCTGAAGGTACTGATGCATTCATACCGTCATCGACTTGTAATACAAAGGTAAGTACATCACCAAGTGCATTCGGGACTGTGAAGTCTGGTGTTGCAGCGGCTGCATCACTTAAATTGACGGTTGTGCCTAAAATCTGAGTCCAGCTATAGGTAAAGAGATCTCCTTCTGGATCATAACTGTCATTACCGTTTAGTGCGGCAAGTGCGCCTGGTTTAATCACAATGTCTAGTCCTGCATCTGCAATTGGTGGATTATTGAGATTGGCTACGACGGTTACATCAACAGTGTCGGTTGCTTGTGATGTGCCTGAAGTAACAGTTAATTCGAAGGTAAACGTTGTATTCATTGCAACAACAGGTGCAGTGAAACTAGGATCCTTAACTATAGCATCACTTAATGCGATAACAGGTAATGCAGGTGCGATCTGTGTCCATTGGTACTCTAGGTTTGCAATTGGAGTGGGGGTTATAGTTACTTCAAAATCATCGAATATGGCATCCCAATCTCCCCCAATATAGATTCTTCCATTTGTTTGCTGAGTTCCATTGGGTGTAAAGCTACCTGAGCCATTCAATCCAGTCGGATCACCTGTATTTACCGTAAAATCAGTACCTGCAGAAGCAACGGGGAGTATGTTATTCGCAAATGACGTGATTGGAGCGAGCGTACAATCAGCAATAAAGGGTCCACCAAAATAATCCTGATCTATAGATGTAATGGCCGTTTTTGTTTCGGCATTCCATTCTAAACGCATACGGTGCGTGCCATTTCCACCACAAGTTGCGTCAATGTGATTAATTATCTTATTACCTACCTGAAATCTTGGAAAAAAATTATCAGGCAGGATTCCGACACCGATATTGCTGCCCAAAATTCCTGCAGGACCACCATATATATCGACTGGTAAAACAGGTCCGAGCCCAAAAAACACGATATTTCTTCCAATGTTTGGAGAACCAGGGGCAGGAGGAACGGTTACTGTTACATCCGCAACGAAACTTACCGAACTGTAGTCGGCTTCAAGAGTACGTAAATAAGCACGCAGGCCACCCGAAGAATCTCCACGAGTGTCTCGCCCTTGAAATCTTACTTGGCCATTTTCAAATACTGCTCCCCCCACTTGACCGCCACAACAGCTTGTGCCAGGTGAAACGGCCGATCCAGCTCCACCGACGCGCTCAAGGTTAGACGGTAGATTTCCTCCTGAAAAATCTTCGACAAATCCAGTAGCTGCTGATGCGATCGATATATGCCCTAGCATCGAAAGCGCCAGCGATCCCGCGCAGAGCGCGTATAAAGTATTTTTAAATTTCATCTAATTCTTCCTTTTATTGAGATGTTAAATGGCAGGTCTCGGATAAATCAATGCATGTGACATAACAGCCCAAGATACCCCGATAATTAGTGAACTCTCATAGTGCTTCTTCCTTGAGAGAGTTAATTATTTTTATATTAACCAAAATATGATTTTTTAGCTTTTTGATCCTCGCTTAAGAGCACTCACCAGACTGTCGATTAAATGACATCCATCGTTTGTTGAGGCAATTAAACTTTAAGTACACTAGCTATATAGCATTATTTCGTAGAATAAATTTATTTAAATCAAAATTGTACAATATTTATACATAAATAGGACTAATATAGACTCCCGAATT
>JBALXS010000214.1:0-5839 GCA_036960485.1 Oceanospirillaceae bacterium | reverse complement strand
TGCACTTCTTTTCCGCGCTCAATCGCCGAATCTAGGTTGAACGGGTGTTATAGCGTTTTTAATGATTGATGTAGAGTGCTTTCGCCTTCGTTTATTAAACTTTTAGTATTGATTCGTCACGCTCAGCTAATCTCGCCATTTGATCGCGCCCTGCATAATAAGGCTTAGGCCAGTGCATCGCTCTATCGCCAACTGAAATTGCTGCATGTAAAGTCCAATAAGGATCCGCTAAATGCGGCCTTGCTAAACAAACTAAATCAGCGCGCCCAGCCATTAAAATAGAGTTAACGTGATCTGGCTGATAAATATTACCTACCGCCATTGTTGCCATACCGGTTTCATTGCGGATTCTATCGGAGAAAGGCGTTTGGTACATACGCCCATATACTGGTTGAGCAAGCTTAGAGGTCTGCCCTGATGAAACATCACAAATATCAACGTTTGCCTGCTGTAGCATGCGTGCAATTTCTACCGCGTCTTGAGCAGTAGTGCCGCCTTCTAGCCAATCGTGAGCTGATATACGCACTGACATTGGCATTTGTTCAGGTAGTGCTTCGCGCACCGCTTTAATAACTTGCAGTGGGTAGCGCATCCTATTTTCAATAGAGCCACCAAATTCATCGTCACGTAAGTTAGCTAATGGGCTGATGAATGAAGACAATAAATAGCCATGTGCACAATGCAGTTCAATCATATCGAAACCAGCGGCGACTGCCATTTTCGCCGCATTCACAAACTGCGTTTCAATGTCACGCATATCTTGCTCTGTCATCGCGGTTGGCGTTTGATTTTGTGCTGACCAAGGCACCGCTGATGCAGCAATTAAAGGCCAATTTTCTTCACTCGAATGCTCGTTTAAAGGTGCATCCATGGTTTCCCAACCAAGTTGAGTAGAACCTTTGCTACCAGCATGACCTATTTGTGCACAAATTTTCGCCTTCGATTCACTATGTACAAAATCGGTAACGCGGCGCCATGCACTTTGATGCTCTGGTGTATAAAACCCTGGGCAACCCGGTGTTATGCGCCCTGTTGGGCTAATACAGGTCATCTCTACAAACACTAAACCCGCGCCACCTTTGGCAAGTGAGCCGTAATGCACTAAATGCCAATCGGTTGGGCAGCCGTCAACCGCTTTGTATTGCGCCATTGGCGATACAACCACGCGGTTTTGTAAAGTTAAGCCGCGTAATTTGTAAGGCGTAAACATCGGTGCACGTACTGGGGAACCAAGCTTGCAATAACCATCTTTTTCTCTAAACCATTGCTCGGCGCTTTCTAACCATTTGCCATCACGCAAACGTAAATTTTCGTGGCTGATACGCTGTGAGCGCGTTAATAGCGAGTAATTAAACTGCACGGGATCAAGGTCAAGATAACGCTCTACATCTTCAAACCATTCAAGGGAGTTTCGCGCTGCTGATTGCAGCTTTAACACTTCTAAACGACGCGCATCTTCGTACTTATCAAATGCAGCGGCCATTGTCTCTTCACTATGCAGATATTCAGCCAGTGCAACAGCGCTTTCCATGGCCAGTTTAGTACCTGATCCAATAGAGAAATGTGCAGTAGCTGCAGCATCGCCCATTAGCACTACATTTTCATGTGACCACCTTTCGCAAAGTACACGCGGGAAATTAATCCATGCTGAGCCGCGAACATGATTCGCATTGGTGAGTAAACTTTCACCTTGTAAATGCTTGGCGAATACTTTTTCACACACCGCGATGGATTCGGTTTGGCTCATTTCCTCAAAACCAAAATTGCGATGTGTTTCGCTACTGCACTCTACAATGAAAGTGGCATGTTCATCGTCAAATTGGTAAGCGTGAGCCCAAAGCCAACCTTTGTCCGTTTTTTCAAAAATAAAGGTAAAAGCACCATCAAACTTTTGTTTAGTGCCGTACCAAATAAACTTACAGTCACGCACATCTATATCGGGTTTAAAAAATTCTTCATATTTAGTGCGTATTTTAGAGCGTAAACCATCACTGGCGATCACTAAGTCATATTCTTGCTGGTAGTGTTCTATCTCTAACGCTTCGGTTTCAAAACGTAGATCAACCCCAAGCTCTTGTGCACGCTGGTGTAATAAAATGAGTAACTGTTTGCGCCCTATTCCACAAAAACCATGCCCAGTTGATAATGTACGGGTGCCACCATGCACTACCGCAATGTCATCCCAATAAGCAAAGTGTTGGCGAATGGCAGCGGCGCTTACGGCATCGTTTTCAGCAAAGTTGTCTAAGGTTTCATCAGAAAAAACCACGCCCCAACCAAAGGTATTATCGGGCTTGTTGCGCTCTATCACCGTTATTTGATGGGATGGATCACGTAATTTCATGCTGATCGCAAAATACAGACCGGCGGGGCCACCACCTAAACACGCTACTTTCATTATTTTAATCCCCTCATTCATTAACCGATGTGTAGAGAACAGTGGCTGATAATTGTTCTCTGTTGTGTTTATGTTCTTTTTTATGTCATTTGAGTTCTTTATTTAAGCTCTAAATTGTATTTTTATGCTAGTTTCATGCTTGAGCTACAGCTTATTTAACACTGTTATTTGTAGCTAGGGCTTAAAACTAGTACTTAAGGCTAATAGTTAACTTGTACCTTTATGCCTTAAACTTGTCTCTTAAATTCACCCTTTAAACTTGTCCTTTAAACGGGCGACTTTTAATGGAATATTAACGCTTAAGTTTCATAAGAATATAGCCACTGCAATGCATCTTTATCTCAACATATTGCCTCGCTTTAAAATATATTTCAAGCTTAAAGCTTTAAATATAAACTTTATTTTCTTATAGCATAGAATTCCATTAGCGCTTGTGTCAGGATTAATACCATAAAGTTATACTTTATTGATTTTTATCTACACAAAGTGAGTTAAAACAGTTTATTGTCAAGGTGCTAACATTTGTTAGTATAAAAATCATATATTTAGTAACACCTTTTTTTGCTTAGGAGAAACTCAATGACCCCGGAACAAGCTAGATCAAAGCCTGCTAATGTACAGTGGGATGATATCTTTTTACTCGATGCCCAACTTAATGATGAAGAGCGTATGGTAAGAGATGCAGCTAATGCATACTGCCAAGATAAGCTTGCAACTAGGGTAATTGAAGCGAATCGCAACGAAGTATTCCATCCTGAAATAATGACAGAACTTGGCGAACTTGGCATGTTAGGTCTAACACTGCCAGAAGAGTATGGCTGCGCGGGCTTATCTTATGTCTCTTATGGATTAGTAGCACGTGAAGTTGAACGGGTAGATTCTGGTTATCGCTCTGCGATGAGTGTGCAGTCATCTTTAGTGATGCATCCTATTTATGCATACGGTACTGAGGAGCAACGTCAAAAATATCTTCCTAAACTAGCCACCGGCGAAATGATTGGTTGCTTTGGTTTAACAGAGCCTGATCATGGCTCAGATCCTTCTGGCATGCTCACTAAAGCTAAAAAAGTAGATGGCGGTTACCTCATAAGTGGATCTAAAAACTGGATCACTAACTCCCCTATTGCCGATGTATTTATTGTGTGGGCAAAATCAGATGAGCATGACAACAAAATCAAAGGCTTCATTCTTGAAAAAGGCATGAAGGGATTAGTTGCCCCTAAAATCGAAGGTAAATTTTCTTTACGCGCATCTATCACTGGCATGATTATGATGGATGAAGTATTTGTTCCAGATGAAAACCTATTACCTAATGTAGCAGGACTTGCCGGACCTTTCGGTTGCTTAAACAAAGCGCGTTTTGGTATCGCATGGGGCGCTTTAGGTGCTGCAGAAGATTGCTGGCATAAAGCGCGTACTTACACGCTAGATCGCAAGCAATTTGGTAAGCCACTGGCCGCTAATCAGCTAATTCAAAAGAAACTGGCGGATATGCAAACCGAAATAAGCTTAGGGTTGCAAGGTGCTTTGCAAATGGGCCGCCTGATGGATGCCGGTAATGTAAGCGCTGAACTTATCTCATTAATGAAGCGTAATAACTGTGGTAAATCACTTGATATTGCCCGCACTGCACGTGATATGCACGGTGGCAATGGCGTAAGTGATGAATACGGTGTTATTCGCCATGTGATGAACTTAGAAGCCGTTAACACCTATGAAGGAACTCATGATATCCACGCGTTGATATTAGGGCGTGCTCAAACAGGTATTCAAGCTTTCCAATGATAGATCAACAACTTTATCCTATCCAAGATTGGGATGATGCTTATGCTAATGCAAGCCACATCCCTAATGGCTTGCAATATTTAGATGCTTGGGCGAATGATGCTGCAGCTTTTCGCCTGCAACAGCAAGCGCTTGGCAAAGCAGATTTAGACATTAGTTACGGCCCTAAAGAGCGCAATAAGTTTGATCTCTTTCATCCAAAAGATGAAAGCAAAGGCTTAGTGGTATTTGTGCACGGTGGATTTTGGCTAATGCTTGATAAAAGCGCTTGGTCACACTTAGCCAAAGGCAGTTTAGAGGCAGGCTACAGTGTAGCAATGCCCTCTTATACTTTGTGCCCGCAAGCTTGTATTAGTGAAATTGTTACTGAAATTGGCACGGCGATTGAAGCCGCTGCTGCATTAGTGAGCGGTGAAATCCGCCTCACTGGACACTCAGCTGGCGGTCATTTAGTGACCAGCATGCTCTGTGCAGACAGCCCTTTAAGCCATAAGGTGCTACAACGCATTGTAAAGACAGTTTCGATTTCTGGCGTGCATGATTTACGCCCGCTGCTAAACACTGCTATGAATGAAAAATTACAGCTAACCAGTGATCAGGCAACAGCCTTAAGCCCTGTTTTGAAAAGCCCTGCCCATTTAGCGCCTTTCACCTGCTGGGTGGGCAGTGACGAGCGTCCTGAATTTCTGCGCTTAAATAAACTGCAAGCTCATATTTGGCAAAGCTTTGCTTTACCAACAGATTGGGTGGAAGAAAGTGCTAAACATCACTTTAATGTAGTGGACGGTTTAATGGATCAACAGCATCCTTTGATGCAATCTTTGCTGGCTTAAAGCTAGATACTTACAAAGGTAAAAAGTGAAAAGGTGAAATTTTGTTTAATTTCATCTTTAGCTAGTACATAATCACTTCAGAGGCTTTTGTAAAAAATTGCGAGCGATGATAAAACCAGGAAAAAACCGACGCATTAGCACCATTTATCTTTATAAATATGCATAATGAGCCGACTTTTAACACCCTGTTATTGAGCGCAGTAATTTTACGATCCCTCTTTATTAATTTTAAGGTTTAAGGGAATACTCATGGTTTCAACAATTGTTTTGATGAATGTAGAACGTGGTCAATCGAGTAACGTTGGTGAGAAACTAGCGGCAATGAATGGCGTAACCGAAGTATATTCAGTTGCCGGAGCTTACGATATCGTCGCACTGGTTAGAACTGAAAACAATGAACAACTCGCTGATTTAGTATCGACAGAAATTGGCAAAATAGATGAAATCACTGCTACACAAACAATGATTGCATTTAAAACTTTCTCAAAGTTTGATTTAGATTCAATGTTCTCTATTGGTATGGATTAAAAATTAATTTACTAAAGCCCGCTTAAGCGGGCTTTTTTATGACCTAACCATTTACTCCCTCGTTGTTTAATCTATACTTCTCAGCTAGTGTGAGCCTATGCAAAACGTATGCGATCAATAATAAGACAAGGCAAAGTAAACGTTGATAGAATGCCCCTTTTATGGGTATTGAGTTAACTTTTAACGCTCTATTATTGAGCGCAGTTATCATACCTTTTGGGTAAGTTATGCTGACACCTCATATTATTTCATTACTTAAAGACACTTCATGGGCAACATATCATGAGCAACATAG
>JBALXS010000213.1:0-5898 GCA_036960485.1 Oceanospirillaceae bacterium | reverse complement strand
GAAGCGAGTTTTAAGTTGCGAGTGAAAAATTAAAAGGGCCATCGTTTTTGCTCATTTATATGGGTGTAATGTGATGGAGCGTTTGTAGTGTCTTTTACGAAAAAAAATTGACATAATGTCTACAGTAAACATAGTTTTCGCTACTCGCTACTAAAAAACAGTTGCGAGCAAAAAAGGTTACGAGTTACGAGATAAACTTGAAATTATCTAGGTATAGGGTAAAACTCATTACTCGCTATTATCTCCATCGGTGTTTCTTTAAACAACTGCTCTGCTAATTCGTGACTGTATTGCAGGCTAATTAAGTCATAGGCTTGGGATAAAATTGGTGGTCTATGCTTTAAGTTATGCGCATCAGTGGCAACTACTGTCGCCCAATTGTTAGTCAGAAATTGATGCGCTATGGAATATGCTTGCTCGCCAAACTTTCCGGTTACAGACATTGCTGTTAATTGAAATAAGCAGCCGCGCTGAATAAAAGGCTGTACTTTGCTTGTATCACTCATTATCGCTTTGTTACGTTCTGGGTGAGCGATCATTGGTAAAATGTCTCTGTCTAGTAGCCAGTCTACTAGTTTATCGCTACCTGGTGGTATGCCGTTATGCGGTAGCTCCAGTAGCATTACCTTTTTATTTTTCCATGTGCCTATAAAAGGTAAGTCATCAGTGGCATATAAGCCCAATACTTCTGCGCACAATCTAACTTCGCCGGCAATGCCAATAGTGATATCTAGTTGCTGTTCTCTAATAAGCGCCTGTAGTTGATGAAAAGGGGTTAGCAATGATTGTTTGGTATTCTCATACCTTCCTGGCTGCACATGTGGGGTTAGTACCATGTGGTTTATGCCATCGTTAATTGCAGTTTTAAACAGATCAATTGAAACGCGTTGATCAATTGCACCATCATCAACGCCTGGGAGTAGATGACAGTGCAGATCAATCATGAGTTAGTGCCTGAATAGCCATAACTATCATAATAACCGCTGTGGTCTTCACCATGATACTGTTCTGATTTTTTTACATCCACTTGGTTTAAAATAACACCTGCAATGTTGCCATTTATTTGTCTTATCCGTTTTAAACCATTCTTGGCGTGTTGTGCGGTAGTTGAATCTGCTTTTACTACGTACAGGTAAGCATCCACCATCGGGGCTAGTACTAATGCATCACTTACAGCTTGGCAGGGGGCCGTGTCAATAATTATTTTATCGTACACTTTGGTTAGCCCAGTTAGTAAGTCTTTAAAACGATGCGATGACAATAACTCAGATGGATTAGGTGGTAATACGCCACAAGTAAGTACGTCAAACCCTCCTTCTTCATAAGTAATGATACACTCTTCCATGGTATTGGTTTGCGCGACTAAATTTGACAGGCCTGTCTGCTGATTATATAAGCCCAAAGCTTTATGAATAGAAGGTCTACGCATATCAGCATCTATTAGCAATACACTACCAAGCTGAGCTAAAGAATATGCAAGACCAAGCGCGGTTGACGTTTTACCCTCGCCTGGCACTGTTGAAGTAACACTCAGTACTTTATAAGGATTATCTAAGGACGATAAAATAACTCCAGTACGTATGGTTCTTAGTGATTCAGAATACCCTGATTGGGGTTCTTCTATATAGTGTCGGTAGCTCGGGTTGGTGATTTTTTTAGTTTTCTTGAGTAATGGTAATAAGCCTAGCATAGTTTCGCCAAGCTTACCCTCAACGTCAATGCTGGTTTTAACCGTGTTATCTAACGCTTTCAATACAAATGCAAGCATCACGGCAAACATAAAACTCGCGACAAAAGCTAATGCCACAATTAGTTTTTTATTGGGTTTAATGGGTTTGTTTGGTACGCTGGCCTGGTCTGTGATGCGCGCATTGGCGGTTCTTAAGTCACCGGTAGCGCTTGTCTCACTAAAACGTGTATAAAATTGCTCAAACAACTCGCGTTTGGTATCTACATCTTGCTGTAACTCTTTTAGTCGGTATTCTTTACCGCTGAGTAGTTGCATGTCATTTTTAGTACCCGCTAAGCTTTCTTTCAATGAATCAACCGCTTCAATGGCCACTTTATAGCGATTTTCTATACCACGGGCCACAGATATTATTTGTTTGTTTAAACTGCTATAAGCTCTAGCACGTTCTGCATTGATCGATTTCATTTTTGGGTGCTTCTTGCCATAGCGGTTAGCTACTTCAGATCGGCGTAACTCTGCGCCAGCTACCGCATCTTTTAAGTTTTGCACCAGTTGGTGGTCTAATATAGAAGGTATTAGCTGTAATTTTGCTGAGTTTCTGCGACCCAGTTTTTGAATCTGATCGTATACGCTTTTAAGTTCTAGTAGTTCGCGTTTAGCGTCAACCAGTTTAGTAGAGACTAAAGTTATTTCTCGTTCAGCAATGCCAAAGCCGCCGTTTTCGCCAATAATTCCTTCTTTTTCCCGATATTGCTGAAGGCGTTGCTCAGAGGCCGTTAGCTCTATTCTTTGATCTTTTAACTGCTCGTTTAACCAGGTAGTGGCTTTAACCGTGAGTTCTAGCTTTGCCGCTAAATTGTCTTCGATGTAAGAGTTAGCGACTTCGTTGGCTATAGTGGCAGCAAGCTTAGCGTCTTTGGACTGAAAGCTGATCCTTACTAGTTGTGTTTTTCTGATAGGAGAAATACTTAAATTTTCTAAGTAGCCGCTAATCATATTTTCTAGCTGGATGTTTCTGATTCTTGCTTGATCAACTAATTTTTCAGAGTTGGTAGTAAATACGTCAGGAAAATTTTCTTTTAATAACTCTTTTATACTAAATTCGGCAAGGAACTGTATTTGCTTGGGTAGTTTGCTTACTTGTTCTGCATAAGCAGGGTGATTGATTAGGTCTAATTTTTGTATAACTTTTTGGGCTAAACTACGGGATTTTAAAATTTCAAATTGGGTTAATAAATATTCACTGCTGCCATCAAGGCCGTACACTTCTTGAATAGAGACTACGTTAGTCTGTTGTGATTCTATTAACAGTGTACTAGTGCCTTTGTAAATAGGGGTAATATTAAATACCACTAAGATGCTAAATAAAGTCGTTATAGTTGCAAAGCCTAAAATCCCCCACTTATGGCTCATTAATACCCGCCAATACATCCTTAAATCAATAACTTCTTCTGTTTGTGAATTATCATTACGTACAGTATTGCTAGCGTCCATTGCGTGCTTCCGAAGTAGGGTTGTTTAAGTTGTATGTTGGCTAAATAATAGCAAGGATATTACTGAAAACTTAAAAAAAGCTTTCTTCAATAGTAATAACATCACCAGGTAAAATTTCATGATTATTCTTGATTTTTTTACGTTTACTGGCTCCATCACTCATCACATATATTTTGCTGCTAGAAGCTCTTTCAGTAAAACCGCCAGCTAAGGCAGCGGCTTTTTGTAAAGTAAGGGCAGGTTGGTAGGGATAAGCTCCCGGTTTTTCAACTTCACCGTTTATATAAAATTCTCGGTATTCAATGACTTGAATATTTACACTAGGGTTAACTAAGTAGCCATCGGCTAATTCTCTAGTAATTAGTGTGCTTAGCTCGCCTATGGTTTTGTCTAATGCATTTATCTCGCCTAAAAAAGGGTATGAGATGGTGCCGGCATCATTTAGGGTAAACTCAGAGCTGAGTTCTTCTTCACCAAATACTTTTACACTAATTTGGTCACCAGTGCCTAATCTGTAATCCGAAATAGCTTCTGCTTGACTATAAGCAGCAGTTATTGCAAACATAAAAGCTATAATAAATGATGTTATTTTTGAAATATTCATAAGGTATTTGGGTCTTTTATATTAAGTGATTAACAGGAGTATCAGCATAACTTTATCTTAGGTTATGGGATAGCGGTACGCAATAATACGAGGTTAATAATCGGCTTAATATGCTTATTTTCACGAGTAATGCCTACAAACAGAGATGCACTGGCAGCGCTATTTTGCCGATTTTTGCCTTGCCTCATTAGCGCTCAGTATGTTATGTCGAGGCTTCTAACAAAAATAGTAAAATCTAATCCTATAATGAACCTTGTACTGTCATCATCAGAGTATTTTTCTTAAAGCTAGCATCTGCTTGGTTAGTGTCTTTGTCTGTCATGGTATAGCCTAAACCAAGGTTGAGCCATCTTTTTGCTTCGTAATTGACACCGACAATAACCGTATTGGTAGTATCTTTACGGGTGCTGTTACTGTAATCATCATCCTTTTTATTAAAAGCTAGCGTCGATTTGAAATTATCCTGCCAATAATGATTCCAGCTAACACCATAATTTACAGAATCTACAAATGAATCATCAGTTGTTGTTTCGCCGAATTCTTGGCCAGTACTAAAAATAAAGGTTGAATAGCTTTTAGGGTTCCAGTTTACTTCTGCATCCCAAGTGCCGCCATCGACATCTGAAGAGGTAGGGTCATCAAAATCTTTTTCCGACCAGCCCACTTTTATAGTGCCTGATGTTTTGGCGGTAGCTTCCCAAGTAGCACCCAACAAATAGCGCATTGTTGTGCTGTCTTTATTGGAGGACGCATCATAGTCGATTACCTTTTGGCTGATAGTGGCTAATGCTGAAGTTTTAGGAGTCAGACGGTATTTAAAGGTGGTACCAAAAGTGAATTGATCATAGTCTTTATCAATAGTCACTGTGCGAAAGTTGGTAAATTCTTTATCTTCATATGATGCGTTAACTTCTATTTGCCCTTTTGCCTGTAATCCACCATAGTTATATTTAGCTCTTAAGGAATTTGAATCAAACTCTAAAGGTGCATCGGTGATTGTTATTGCACCACCTTCTTCTTCGCCACGAGCCTCGTGCCCTTTAATAATAGATGCACTAAACTCTACTCTGTTGCGGCTATTACCTATAATTTTAATGGTGGGAGTTAAGTTATGATCCAAATAATTATCATTGGTGCTGCTATGTACAATGCCTTTTTCTAATGAGTAATTAAACTGCATTAATATATCATCAGTTTCTGCTTCTAATAACAAATTCGGGGCTATGCGGGTAATCCAGGAGCTGATTTCAGCTGTTTCGGTGGCGAGTACGTTATCGTCGCGGCCAGTTACAATCGTTAATGATGGGTAAAGCCCCATTTCACCAAGAGCAATTGCAGCAGGCTCGATCGCAAAAGTGGGTGTGGTTATCGAAAATCCAATGAAAATGGCTGCAAAATTGTGTCTTTTGAAGTAGGGCATTTGTACTCATCCTTGGGTTACATATTATAATTGCTTCTTGCGATACACAGTAAAGAAAAATTATTACATATTAATTATTATAGTCTAATTAAATATTTGGCAAAAATATCAATGCAAATATACCATAAGTACAGGGCTGAAAGTAAGCTATGTTGCCTAATATTTAACAGTTAATAGTAAACTATCGATGTGTCAGCAAAGATTTGCCATGTAATGTAATCTAGGTTGATGCCTGCGCAAAATGGGCTTGTTTATAATTGCTAATCTATGTATTGAAAGCGACTGAGTAACCATCTTTCAATACATCAAACCCCATTGTAGATGCTGCCGTAAATACTGTCATAAAAAATGGCTTTAAGAATAGTGGCTATTAAAAATAGAGGCTTTGAAATAAGTAGCGTGTTCTACTGTTCAAAAGCTATGCATACAAGATATCTAAGAGAGGAGTGAAAGGGTAAATCTGGTCTTATTAAGTTTAGGCGCTCTAAGCATTGAATTATCAATTACGAAAAAGGTATCCATATCATTTCGTGAAAGATCAGTAGCCAGTAGTTGGGAGGCGAAAAATAGTAAAAAAATGAAAAATTAGTAGCCCTCGGTGTAAGAAAAAAGAGCACTATTGATAAACTCGCTTTCTCGCTTTCTCGCTTTCTCGCTTTCTCGCTTTCTCGCTTTCTCGCTTTCTCGCTT
>JBALXS010000212.1:0-5952 GCA_036960485.1 Oceanospirillaceae bacterium | reverse complement strand
ATCGCTATTATCGGTGCTCTCTTTCTGGCGGGCCCGGCGAACGCTCAAATTCAGGAGGATAGTCTTCTGGGCGTTGGAATAAACGTATTTAAATATTCTTATCCGCGTCCGCCTGCATTGGCGAAAGTTATTAATACACCAAGTGGAACATATGATGTTCGCGAATCCGGCCTAACAAACCGGGAAGACGTGTACGGCAGCAACTTTTCTGAATTTGTAGAAAAAACCGCGGTAAGCGTTGGGTTGGAAGGCAGTTACGCTGGTTTTAGCAACAGCATGAAAACAACAGTCGGAAACGTAGACAAAAATAGCCTGGAAACAAAGTTTCTCAAAATAAAGAATACGATCAGCGGCAGGATAGTCGTCTTCAATTATCGGGATGCTGGCTCGCTCAGGAAGCACCTTAATCCGGAATTCAAAAAAGCAGTTAACAGATTGCCACCGTTGGAGCTCTTTGCTGCCTACGGCACGCATGTCATGACTGAAATCGGATTGGGAGGCGAAGCTGAAGTTGTATTCAATTCATCAGCTTCAGAAAGTGAGAGTAAAGACACGTTCGTGCTCAATGCTAAGGCGGCTTACAAAGGTCTGGGGGGCTCAGTATCTGGATCCGTAGGGATCGACAAGAGTTCACAAAGCACCAATAGATCCAATATAAACAACAATTCCTTGCGCGTTCACGGGGGTGACGAATCAGCGCGCCAGCGCCTTGCCAGTCAACAAACGCAAGCCAATTGGACCAACTGGGCGGGAACTGTTCGTGCTCACCCGGCGTTTCTTGGGCCGACCAAAGGTGGATTAATTCCAATTTGGGAATTGATTGAAGACGAGAAAAAGGCCCAAGAAGTAAAGGGAGCATTTTTGCGCGAAACCGCTAAAAATGTAGCGGTAACAGTTTTCAGTCAAACGTCTGCGACAGCAGCAACGCGGCCAGACGCAAAGGTTACAATCCCTGAGGGCTACAAACTGTTGTCAGGTGGTGCAATTATCGACCAGGCTGGCGCGGGAAACCTCCTGACGTACTCTTTCCCGGAATCTAACAATAGCTGGCGGGGAATCGGAAAGGACCACAGCGTGGGGAACGCCGCGAAAATTACTGTCTATGCTTTGGCTATTAGCGATCCCCACGACATTTGGGATACGAAGCAATTCTGTAGCAAGCGGTCAAAAATTGCGGCGCATCCTGTAGGTTCCGCAGAGGTGGGGGCCGGATATGTCATGACCGGCGGCGGTGCATGGGTTGATTGGAACGGAGCCGGAAACTTGTTGACGGCGTCGTATCCGAAAACCAAAAATATTTGGGAAGCCCGTTCAAAAGATCACTCTGTTAGCGATCCGGCTTCTATCTTGGTTTGCGCGATCGGCCTCAAGAGCAAAATCGGCGTACGTTTGACGAGCGACAGAAATGAGTCCTCCAGTTCTTCAGCCTCGCATCCGAGTGCGACTGTTTCACCTAACGGGGGGTTCGTTATGGTCGGCGGCGGCGCTTTTGTAGATTGGGCGGGAGCGGGCAATCTCCTAACTGCATCTTATCCAGTCGGTCAGAATACGTGGGGCGCCAGGTCCAAGGACCACTCAGTCTCATCGCCTGCCAAGGTTTTGGTATATACGTTAGGGATAAGTGTTGACACGAGCAGCATCAAGTAAGACGAATAGATTCTATGTGGTCCATAGTTGGGGTGATATCCATCAATTAACCTGATTAAAACATCAGGTTATATTTGTCTCGCTAACCGTAATCGATGGGTGTCCGGTTTCTCGCTATCGGCACCGTCTGGGCTTCGGGGTTTTGTTGATTTTAATGGAATTAATATATTTATTTATAGCATCACCTAGTTGGGCGGTAATCCCCCCAAGGAACTGTGACTAACTGAACTGAAAAATAGATCTGTCCCGGTTTTCCCGACTGGAGCGTTGCTGGCGGCGGCGTAAAGGACACAGTTAGAACATAGAGTTAAAACAAAAAGCTGCGTGGGCCTACCGCGCAGCTTTTTTTATTGCTTAAAATTATGGATTTTTGAAAAGGGGCAGACAAGCAGTACTGAGATGTTTTAGTCTATGTGGTAACCGCTATAGACGCACAGCTTGTTAAGGATGACAGCCGATGGACCTTTCGGTACCACCACAGCCTCTTCTCAGTCCTTGGTTTTTCATACCGTTTATTTTGCGGCTGTCTGTGCTGCGCTCTGTTTGGCTTTTCGCTATAAAAATCGCTGCGCCAGAGCAGACAGACTTCAGAAAATCAGGAAATGATGTCTTGGGTCGAAGGTGGTTTTTGAAGGTGTGAGAACAGTTAATGCTTCGTTATTGCAATCATCTGACGTTTTCACTATTGCAATAACGAGGACGTAAGATGATTGCGAGCGGATACAGCGTGTTATTTATAATTCGTTGTTTAGGCTGAGGGAAAGGTATGTATTTTTGGTGTGATCTGCATTTTATGTAGCGCGCAGGTTTTTGTAATAATGAAGGGGTGCTACTTAGTTACTGTTATGTAACGGAAATTAATCAGTACTCAGAAAATGGAGTGTAGAGTTTTGTCAGAGAAACTAAGGCGTGCCAATGTAAATGACACCGTTAAAATGAGCTTACTCTGCGAAGTTGATGGTTCTTGCCCTTTATGCAGAAGAGATCTCGTTGTTAAGAAAAAGAAGAAGAATGTTAGAGTCTTCGATGTTGCACACATTTACCCCCTTAATGCAACCAGCCACGAACTTACTATTTTGAATAATGAAGAACTTCTTGCTGATGACATAGATTGTGAGGAAAACTTCATCGCTTTATGTAAAGAATGTCATAAAATATATGATACTCAAAAAACAGTTGAAGAATATAGGCAGCTGGTCGCAATTAAAAAAGAAATAAATAAGATAAAAGAGCTATCTAAATTATGGGATACACAAACCTTACACAAGGATATTTCAATTGTTGCAGACAAAATAGGCTCGATGGATGAAACTGCTTTGAAACATACTCTACTGTCTTATAAAGCATTAAAAGTTTCAGACAAAAAAGATGATACGTTAGGGATTCTCAATGAGTTAAAGGTAACTCAGTTTATTTTAAATTTTTATGTCCCGATAAAAGAAGTTCTTAAAGATCTTGAAAGGCAAGACAAGGCAAAGTCAACATTTATCTGCTCTCAGGTTAAAAGCTACTACGCAGTATTGCTAATGCAAAACTTTGGTCAAGACAAGATATTCGAAAAAATGTCTGAATGGTTTATGACAAACACAGGAATAAGTGATCGGGCTAAATCTGAAGTTCTAGTTTCGTACTTCATACAAAATTGTGAGGTGTTTTCCGAATGCTAGTTCCAAATAAAACCATTTCGGTTAACGAGAGCTGCCTTTATAGGTCTGCTTTGCTCCTGTCAAAATTAGAAGGTGAAATGCCGGTGGTAGAACTTTACCAAGCTGAAAAGAAAATGTTTCTAGACATGTCTGATTTTATTGATGTTTTGAATATATTATTTGTTTTAGGGAAGGTTGTTCTAGATGAAGATAATGGAGTATTAAAACATGCTTAAGTCCATCAGCTGCGAAAAGCTTATTGATACTCCACTCATTTTTAAACACGGTCTCAATGCTGTGATTGGTGCCGACGATGCGCACAATTCTATAGGTAAATCATCTGTTTTGATGTTGATTGACTTTGCTTTTGGTGGAAGCGATTTTCCAAATAAATGTGACGATGTCATACGCCATATTGGCAACTTTAAAGTTGGGGTAACTTTTGAGTTTGAGAAGCCATACTCATTTATCAGAGATACAGAAAATATAGACAGCGTGTATAGAGTAGAAGAGCAGGACTATATTACAGCCAAAGAGTTTAACCTGTTTCTAAAAGAACAATACTTTCCGGAAGGAGAAAGTATTTCTTTCAGAGAATGCGTAAGTGGTTTTTTCCGAATTTACCAAAGAGATAACTACAGTGATAAACGCCCTCTAGATATTGTAAGTAAAGAAGGTTGGCCTGCGATTAGGAAGCGGATACTTAAGATTTTTGGTAAGTATTGGACAATAGAAGCTCTTGAAAAAAATCGGGATGTTGAGACTAAGTTAAAGAGTGATATAAACGGAACATTTAACTCAGGTGCTATAAAAAAGGTTACAAAAGCACAAGTTAAAAGAAATGAGATAGAGTTGGCTGGGGTTCAGGCAGAGCTTGAAGAAATAAAGAGTTCATTAAAAGTCAATGTTACTGATATTCAATCGATTATAAATAAAAGAAATTTAGCTCTAAAGAAGAAGAAAGACAGGTTGGTTGCTCTGCAGTATGAGCTAAATACTAAATTGCAAAGGGTTGAGTCTAACTTGTTTGGGAATGTTGTAAGAAATAGTAAGAGCTTTGATTCTGTAGTTGAATTCTTTCCTGAAATAGATAAAGAAAAACTGGCTAAGGTTAGTGATTTTCATAGTGGTATCACTAAGATTATGAGAAGCCAATTACAAGAAGAAAAGTTATCAGTTCAGGAAAATATCAATTCATCTATACTTGATCTAAAGATAATTGACGACGAGCTTCTGGAGATCGTAGGCTCTAAAGAGGAGTCTGTTTATCTGCTAGAGAGATTGATGGAACTCGATCGACATAAGCGTGATCTTAAGCTTCAAAATGATTTTTGGATAAAGAGTGATGAGTCTAAAGCAAAATTGAAAAGCATAAAGGACGAAATAGCTAATTCTCTATCGGACTCTGTCAGTGTTTTAGAAGAGTTGATAAATGAAAGCATGAAATTATTCATTGAAAAAATATACATAGAAAATCCGATAGCACCAAAAATTTCATTCGGCGAAACTGATTATACGTTTGATCACGGAGATGATAGAGGAACTGGGAAAGGGTTTGCTAACATGATTTGCCTTGATCTAACTTTTTTAAAGAAAACTATACTCCCATGTTTAATTCATGACAGTTTGTTGTTTAAAAACATGGATGTACCTTCAGTTGAAAATTTGATTTCTACGTATAGTGAGTCAAAAAAACAGATTTTCATATCTATTGATGAGAAATCAAAATACAAAAATGAAACTCAAGTTGAAATCGAAAAATCTATGTTTTTAAAGCTTGATAAGAACAAGGTGGCATTTAAATTGAAATGGAAAGAAAGCAACTAAATTGCCAATTTTCACATAACACATTGCTCCATTTGACGCAGCGGTCTACGTTCTTTTTTGTGCACTCGATGTGCTCATTATCGCACAAAAATTCATTACAACCGCTGCGCAAATGAGCAAAACGTTAAGTTTAAAGAGGGGATCATGGTTATCAGTCAAGCGTTGAAATCTTTAGTTATCGATCACTGGTATAAACTACTAGCTTGGCTTGGAGGTGTAGTAACTCTGGGCGCGGTTTTTGTAGACGTAGAGATTTTGACTAACCATAATATTTTACTTTTTTTTGGTGTTCTATTGATCGGCCTTGGGGAGTGGGCAAGCCATCGTGAAGAGCCTTTCGAACGCGAAACGGCTCACGGAACAATGTTTCTTGGTCGAGAGATGAGACGCTTCCGCAGTATTCGCGGCAACACGCTGAGCGTTCTAGGCCTACTGGTCATTATTTTTGGGTCTGTATTTGGTTTTATCTCTTGAAAACTTAACCAGGCATTGCAGTTCATTTTGGGCTTGCCGTACCTTCATCGGACGTACGAAAGTGCGCAGCTGAATATTAGCATTAAGTACCCGAGTTACTAGCTCTTAGGAATATTCCATGGAAAGCCGTGTTCCCCTACCAACAGACAACATCTTTAAATTCTATGCTTTATTCGGACTCCTACTGACAATATTTGCGGTAGGCTCGGTACTTTATGTGAACAAATCAACAAATGATTTGGCCTTCGAGATTGCCGTTGAATACGAAACATTAAAAGCAGATCCAGCACGTTCAGTATCGCAAGAAGCACGTTTCCAAATATTGGAAAGAAAGCTTGAGATTGCGGTCAAAAATAAG
>JBALXS010000211.1:0-5964 GCA_036960485.1 Oceanospirillaceae bacterium | reverse complement strand
CGAATAGAGGGTCGGCCTGGCAAACTAGCCGTAGATCTTGGTCAACAGGAAGCTAATAGAGTGACTCTCTTGAAGGGTTTCTATCAACGCAAATCGTTCATTGAGTCCGACATCAAGAGAGCGGTAGCCTTTTTTAGGATGTCTTTCTCCATTTTTAACCTTTGGATTTCACGTTCTAATGCCTTGATCTTACGTTGCTCTGCAGAAATAGGATGCGCTGTAATTTCATGACCAGTACGCTCTTTTCGCAATAATCTAGCCCATTTATCTACGGTTGATTTTCCGACATTCATTGCATCAGCGGCTTCGCGCACAGAGTAGTTTTTATCAACAACAAGTTCAGCGACTTCTTGTTTGAATTCTGGATTATAGTGTTTTGCCATGTTGCACCTAAGTTTAAGAGTGTGAATAATATCACCTCTACTTAGTTGGCCAAAATCAGTATGCCACTACAGGGTGTCCTGTATTATTTCCTGTATTATTCCTTTTAACAAATCACCTATCGACAAATATTTCGAAAAGTGGGATAGAATATTATGTTCAAAGCTCCCATTAGCGTATATTAATTCGATTTGAAAAAGCTTGCGTTATATTTAGGTTTGCCATTTAACGTCAGGCCTCCATTCATCAATCCACGCTGGAATATCACTCGCAGACATAGGCATAGCAATACCATAACCTTGCGCAAGTTCACACCCTAGCTGCAATAGCGCCGTGCCATGCTCTATCGTTTCAACACCTTCTGCAATCACGTTACGATTAAATGATTGTGCCAAGGTTACAACTCCTTGAACAATAGCCAAATCATCATCGTTATCTAACATGGATCTTACAAAACTCTGGTCTATTTTGATTATACCTGCAGGTAAACGCCTAAAATAAGTCAATGAGGAATAGCCTGTACCGAAATCATCCAAAGAAAATTTAACGCCAAGGGCCATACAATCATTCATTGTTTTAGTGACAAGCTCTACATCTTCTAAAGCACTTGTTTCTAAGATTTCTAGCTCCAAATAACATGGCTCTACCTCGTGATGAACTGCCAGCATTGTTGTTAATCTCTGCGTAAAGTTAAGCTGCTGTAATTGTAATGCAGCAATATTTACGCTTATAGGCATATCAATCCCGATTGCTTGCCATTGGCTAATTTGTCTAAGTGCGGTTTCAATAACCCACTCACCAACTTCAATGATCAGATGATTATTTTCAATTATTGGTAAAAAATCGAGTGGACTTATCAATCCTCGTTTTGGGTGCTGCCAGCGGATTAGCGCTTCAGTCCCCGTCACAATGCCTGTTCTCATATTAACTTTAGGCTGATAATGGAGCACAAATTGATGATTATCTAATGCACTGCGAATGCCTTCTAGCATTTCCTTTTGCACCTTAACCGCATCATCTTGAATTAAATCAAAGTGATAATAACAGTTCTTGCCTGATTCTTTAGCCACATACATTGCTTGGTCCGCATGACGCATGAGCTGATCGGCGCTTACATTATCTTGTGGGTAGCATGTGACGCCAATACTCGTTGATACATTTAAAACCACATCATTGATTTCAACGGCCCCTGACGCAGCCAATAAGAGTCGCTCTAATATTGGCTTACAATCTTCAACTGCTGTTAAATCAGCTAATACAGCAATAAACTCATCACCTCCAATACGAGCTAGACAGTCACCTTCACGCAGGGCACCTTTCATACGAACTGAGAGCGCAATTAACAGCTCATCTCCCACACTATGCCCATACTTATCATTGACCATTTTAAATCCATCTAAATCGAGAAAGGCTACAGCCATTACTTTCATTTGACGGTGGCACTGCGACATAGTTTGAGACAAATGCTCAGCCAGTGAAACACGATTAGGTAAATTAGTGAGAATATCGAAATGAGCAATGTGCTCTAATTGCTGTTGATGCTCTTTCATTAGAGTTATATCGTTACTTAAAGCAACATAATGAGTAGTGATACCGTATTCATTGCGTACTGCACTGATAGTTTTCATTTCAGCATACACTTCTCCATTCTTACGACGATTCCATACTTCACCTGACCAGTAATCTTTAGTATTAATGGTGTGCCACATATGAGTATAGAACTCAGGAGATTGTTTCTTAGATTGAAGAAAACGAGGGTTTTTACCTACGACCTCCTCGCAGTTGTAACCTGTCATTTCGGAAAAGCGGTCGTTCACTTTTATTATAATTCCTGAGGCATCGGTAATAATAATCCCTTCACGGGCATGAGTGAACACACTGGCAGCAAGTTTAAGTTTTTCTTCTGCTCGTTTGTGTTTAGTAATATTCAGGCTTGTCCCAACCAATCGGTTTTTATTACCTGAGTCATCTTGGGTAGCAAAGGCACGTGAGAGAATATTGAGGTATTGGCCATCTTTACATCTAATTCTGAATTCAATCTCAAGTTTTTCGGCGGTATTTTTGATAAACTCTTGAATACTGGATATAGTAGAATCTAAATCATCAGGGTGTAATAATCTTTCCCACTGCGATAAATTATCTTTTATTTCATGCTCTTTATACCCCAGCATGCTTTTCCATTGAAGGGAATACAAGATTTCACCAGTTAACACGTTCCAGTCCCATAAGCCATCTTCAGTACCTTTCATCGCAAAAGCATAACGCTCTTCACTTTCTTGCAACGAGGATTGGCTTTTCTTAAGTTGAAATTCAATTCTCAATCGAGTGTTTGCCATCAAAGTAAAACGTTGCTGCAATTGGATAAGTTCAGAAAAACCCTGTTGGTTGCTATAGGCAATATTTATGCCTCGTTCTAGATCCTTGGTAGCCTGCAATAGATCTTTAAGCGGCATTAGTACGTTTTTTTGAATCCCTTTTGTTGCGATCACAAACATCAGTGACATAAAAATAGAAAGGAAGATCCCTTTTTTTATCCAACGGCCATTAATGTCAGATAATTCTCCATCAAATGGAACACCTACACTAATGGTAATAAAGTCATGGGTATCAAACAATGGCTTACTAGCAAATACTCTCTGGCGATTATCAGCGCCCTTAATTTTTTTTGTTACAAGAGTTAAGGAAGAATCATTTTCTATTAATTTCTGATGCACATTTTTAATACTCGTTCCCAAGAGTTTACTATTAGCCGGGTAAGCTGCAATGATTTTTTTGTCATGATCAGTAATATAAGCTACTGTATTTTCAGGTAAACGTGATTCTGAAAGATGATTGCTCCACCATTCAAGTGATACCACTGCAACAGCAATTCCTTTAATTTTATTACTTAAAGAGTGAATGACGGGATAAGCAAAATTAATACTGGTGACACCTGTAGCGCGATCAATTTGAAAAGCCCCTATTGAAAAATCTCTCGTTCTAAGTGCTTCCTGAATATACGGACGGTCAGCTACATTAATTCGCTTATTGAATACCTTTGCACTACACACTAGTTCGCCGTTTGCGCTTGGAACTCCCAAGTTTATAAAGTTTTCATTAAGTTTAAGGACGTTGGCCAAGGTAATACTGCACTTGGCTGATTCTGGACTCGATACTGACTTAAACAAAGACAAAGCCTTTAGAAAAGTACGCGTTTCTTTGATCACTTTTTCCTGGTTAGCTGTAGTTATTTCGACGGTTTTAATGGCCTGCTGTAAAGCCAAATCAATAGCATTTTCTCGTTCTACAAAAGATTGATAAATAATGCCGGCTAATCCGGGTAATGCTAACAATAAGATTAACAAAATTAATCTTGATTTTAATGATTGAAAAAATGGCATATGTATCTATGTACATCCTAAGTAGGTGTTAAACCAGGGTGATTGACTACCCGATCGCACACCATGACTGAGCATTTTTGTCTAAAAAACTTATAAACGATACTATCCCTTTGGCTAAATAGCTTTTAGCATTGATTTCAGTTCAATAACTAAATTTGATAGGTCTGCAGACGAGTCTTTCATTTTTTCTGCTATCAGTCCATTTTGTTCAGCAACACCTCTTATATTCACAATATTTCGATTCACTTCTTCAGCAACAGCACTTTGTTCTTCTGACGCAGCTGCAACTTGTGTACTACTATCGGATATTGAAAGCATTTTTGTACTAACGTTTTCAAAAGAAGTTTCAACATTTTTCGATTTTTCGATATTTTCAGCTGCGTGATCGCTACATCTCTTCATTGCACCAGTTGTATGTAGAACCTGTTTTTGAATTGCATCAATAGTCCCTCGAATTTCACTTGTTGAGTCTTGAGTTCGTTTTGCTAAAACCCGCACTTCATCGGCGACAACTGAAAACCCTCGGCCCTGCTCGCCAGCCCTTGCTGCTTCAATAGCCGCATTAAGTGCTAATAGGTTAGTTTGATCAGCAATATCATTTATAATATTTACAACTTGTTCTACTTCGTTAGCTTTAGCTGTCAACGCTTCTGAAGAGCTCCCTGCTTCTTCAACTTCTAAAACGAGTTGCCTAATGCCACTTAGCATATCTAACACCATATCTTTACCTGAATCAGCTAAATCTGAAGCCTCATGAGTAGCTTTGGAAGTCTGTGATGTGTTTTTTGCAATCTCATGAGCGGTGGCTGACATTTCAGTTGCTGCGCTGGCTAACATATCCAATTCTGCATTTTGGTTTTGAATACCACTGGTAGTTTCCCCAATGGAGACCAACGTATCATTCATAAATAAATTGAGGGCGTTTATACTATCTTCAACTCTTCCAATAATAGTTCTCAATCGTGCATCCATCATTAACATCCCGACTTCAATGCTTCCTAGTTCATTCATTTCACCAGAAAGTATGTGTTGAGCCAGTTTATTGTCATATATAATTATAGAATCATCATTAAGCTTCTTCAGAGGACGCAGAGTATTTAGTATAAATGAAAGAAACAGAAGCTGAATGAATGTAATCCCTCCTAATCTGAGCCATGGATCGATTGATATAATTGTGAGCAAAGTAGTCGTAACTATCAATAAAATTGCCCAAAAGAAAACCTTACTGCTAATAGAATGCTTTTTTATATTTACTTCTTTTTTGTTAATCTTTCCATATACTGATTCAGCTCTATTAATTTGCTTATCTGTAGGCCTTGTCCTGACCGATTGGTAGCCAACTTTTATCCCATCCTTATTCGTGAGGGGTGTTACATAAGCTTTAACCCAATAATAGTCGCCGTTCTTGCATCTGTTTTTAACCATGCCCATCCAAGGCTTGTCTGCCTTTGCATGCTCCCAAAGGTCTCCAAAAGCAGCCGATGGCATAGAAGGGTGTCTAACAATGTTATGTGGTTTACCAACTAATTCTTCTAATGTATAGCCGGCTACTTCACAGAATTCTGAGTTGGCATATGTAATGTTTCCTTGATTATCGGTTGTAGATATCAAACGAATGTTACTATCATATTTTTGTTCTTTTTCTGTCATATTCATTAAACATTCCCTTGATAGAATTTCTCTATTTTTATATAAATCTTGAAATATAGTTAAAATAATGTGTACCTAATACTCGCTATATTCTATTGATTAACAGTGAGGCTTCCTTTTTATTTCATTTGTCCGTTTTTTAATGATTAAGCCGATAATAACCCTGAATCAAATCGCATGAGTGTTGGGATAATCGCCCACCAATCTCACATACAGAGCTCTCTTATCGATAATATATGTATATGGATTGAAATTTTCTTCGTTTACTGAACTTAAGATAAATGGGAATATTAATTATCTATTTTGTAACATAACGGTTCTTTTGTTATCGTTTTTTACATTTAGAAATATATACTGATTGAAGTCATTAAGGGTAGGAAATTCTAAAGGGAGAATATTTTCTGCAATTTTAGAATAGTTTTTATATCGTAAGGAAATATAAATATTGGTTTTTAGTTTCTTTTTTTACAGATTGAAGAGTATCAAGAGTCTTTTAAGTGATGTGGCTTAATGAACTTGTACACCAAAATGGGATAAAATATCGCATGATTTA
>JBALXS010000210.1:0-5971 GCA_036960485.1 Oceanospirillaceae bacterium | reverse complement strand
CTGACAACTAATGAACAGGCCCTATTTGCTTACATCAACAGCGATGCCAGAAGTATGGCTAGTTGATAAGTAAGCAAGGAAACGTGTTTTAACTTCAATGCTGTGCTCATGGGCTAGCTTTTCGGCAAGATCTGCATCTTTTGCGCGAATAGCATCGATAATATGATTGTGCTCAACCACTAATTCAGGGGGAAGCGTATCGTTATACGAGCGAAAATATAAACGTAGGATTCGGCGCCCTTCATCTAATAAAGTTGAGTAACTTTTCATTAAATAGTTATTGCGAGAAGCTTTCGCAATAGCCATATGTAGCGCTTGATTACGCTCGATCATAGCAACCACATTACTATCGTTCACCGCTTGGGTGAATTGCTGTTGCAGTGCATCAATCTCAATTAAATCATCTTCAGTGCGTAGTTTAGCGGCCAAACGGTGCGTGGCGCGCTGTAATAAATCTAAGGCATCAATGTACTGTGGGAACTCTTCGATATTGAGTGGGGCAATAATAGTACTTTTATTGGGTAGTGTATTTACTAAACCTTGTGATGCTAAGCGCACTAGAGCTTCGCGGACAGGAGACCTTGAAACACCAAAACGTTCAGCTAAACCCACTTCGTCCACTGGCTGGCCTGGGTTTAAATGTAACGATAAAATTTCTTCACGTAGAATGTTAAAAATACGATTAGCACCTTCGCCGCGGGTGCGTTTTTCTTTTGTGACAGTGGTGTTAGTCAAAGATAATCCCTTTTGATAAGTAATATTGCGCTTTGGGTACTTGGAAATTGTTCATGACGCTGTGCGCTCACAAATTCTAGAAAAAGTAGCGGCCAATTCTACTCTTTTTAAACTCAATTGTAATCGTATATTTATTTAGTATACAATTTGTATTCAATGCAGTATAGTTTTTGTAATTAACTGGTGATACACATATAAAATTTAGCTTCTCTTATCGCAAAGAGAGAGCAATACGAGGATAGACAATGAAGTTTCAAGGCATATACACACCTATTATTACCTCTTTTAGTGCTGATGGCAGTATCGATTACAATGGTTGGAAAGCGGTTATTGATAACCAAATTAACAATGGTGTTCACGGCTTGATTGTTGGCGGCTCTACGGGTGAATTTTACACAATGTCAAAAACTGAGCGCTTAGAGCAGTTTGCTTTTGCCAATGAATACATCGCAGGGCGGGTACCTTGGATCGCCGGCGTTAATGATATGGTTGCCACACAAGCATACGCTTATGCAGCAGCAGCGAAAGCGGCAGGTGCAAGTGCAATGTTAGTGGCAGCACCTCCTTACTCACTTCCCGATGAATCAGAATTAGCAGCGCACGTTATTCGTATCGATGAAGCGGCAGATTTAGCGATCATCCTGTACAACTACCCAGGGCGCACAGGCGTTGAAATGGGTACTAGCTTTATGGATCAAGTGGCCGATCGCAAGAATATAGTAGCGATTAAAGAATCAAGTGGTGACGTGAACCGCATTCATCAACTAACCATTGATTATCCACAAGTGCAATTAAGTGCCGGTGCTGAAGATCAAGTGTTAGAGTTTTTTGCTTGGGGCGCGCAAAGCTGGGTCTGTGCTTGTGCAAATATTTTCCCTAAAGCCTGTGTGTCGTTCTATGAAGCGTGTGTAATCGAGAAAGATTTCGAAAAAGGTCAAAAGTTTATGGCAACGTTGATGCCAGTGATGGAGCTTTTAGAGCAAAGTGGTAAATTTATCCAGTGTGTTAAGTACGGCGCTAAGCTACAAGGTATCGATGGTGGACCTGTGCGTTTACCGATGATGGAAATGGAAGCTGATATGGCCGCTAATGTAAAAGCTGTGATTGAAAAAGCTGCCAGCGAGCTAGAAAAGCTTATGGCTGCTTAAAGTATCGCTGTTGAAGTACATGACAGATCTTTGCGCTAATGAAGCGTGAAGATCTTTCAGGAAGTTACATACCATCTGTTTACTTGTCAATTAATCTATATACCTATCTACTTACTCTCTTAACGTAAAAAAAATCACTAATTAGAATAATGTTTATGCACTGTATTATTGCTACATTAAGCACCGTTAAGTTCGTAAAAATAAAAAATTCTGGAGAATAAGATGTCAGAACTACTCACCACTCAAGAATACCAAAAAATTGCTTCAGAACTAAAACTACCGGTTCAGGCATTTATCAACGGCGTTTTTGTTGATGCGATTGATGGCGCAACCATGCAGAGTATTAACCCGGCTACCGGTGAGTTACTTGCCAATGTTGCCGCGTGTAAACAAGCAGATGTTGATGTTGCAGTGGCAAATGCAAAAGCGGTTTTCGAAAGAGGCGATTGGTCAAAACTACATCCAAGTGAGCGCAAAACAGCCATTGCTAAACTCGCCACTTTGATTACTGAAAATGCCCTTGAACTGGCGGTAATGGAAACATTAGAAGCCGGTAAGCCGATTCACGAATGCGTATTAACTGATCTTCCAGAAACAGCAAGCTGTATTGCATGGCATGCAGAAGCAACAGATAAGCTATACGATCAGCTGTCACCATCAGGTGATGGTGCAGTAGGCATGATAGTGCGCGAACCTTTAGGCGTTGTCGCCTGCGTATTACCTTGGAACTTCCCACTGATGATGGTAGCTTGGAAATTAGGCCCGGCACTCGCGGCGGGTAACTCGGTTATTGTAAAGCCTGCTGAAACAACCAGCATGACAACACTGCGCATTGCAGAACTGGCTATTGAAGCGGGAATCCCTGCAGGCGTATTCAATGTATTGCCAGGTTTAGGCCCAGATGTTGGCGAGCCGCTGGGTATGCACGAAGACGTACAAGTAGTTTCTTTTACTGGCTCTACAGCTACCGGCCGTCGTTTCTTAGAATATTCAGCGCGCAGCAATTTAAAGCGTATTGTGCTTGAATGTGGCGGTAAAAGCCCAAGTGTTGTGTTAGCTGATGCCGAGAATTTAGATTCAGTGGCTGAAAACATTGTTAACGCAGCGCTGTGGAATATGGGGCAAAATTGCACTGCTAACTCACGCATTATTATCCACAAAGATATTAAAGCTGAGCTAACTGTTAAGATTTTGGCAGAAATGGAAAACTGGAAAACCGGTGATCCAATGAACCCTGCACACATGCTAGGTTCTATCATCAGTCGCGTGCAGTTCGACAAAATTATGGGCTATATCGAGATAGGCAAGAAAGAAGGCGCTACCTTATTAACCGGCGGCAAAGCGATTACTATTGGTGACGGCTTATTCATTGCGCCGACATTGTTTGACAACGTAACAGCTGATATGACCATTGCCATTGAAGAAATTTTTGGCCCTGTTTTCGCATTAATAGAAGCAGAATCTGATGAGCACGCACTACAACTTGCCAATCAAACTTGCTACGGCTTACAAGCTTCTTTGTATACCGCTAATGTGAAAAAAGCCCATAAGTTTGCGCGCCAGCTACAAGCGGGAACCGTTTCTGTTAACTGCTTCAGTGAAGGGGATATCAGCACGCCATTTGGTGGCTTTAAGTTGTCAGGCTTTGGTGGACGCGATAACTCGCTGCAAGCACATGATCAATACACTGATGTGAAGACAATTTGGTTAGATTTGGAATAAGCTAAAAATTACGATTGTTTTAGAGTGCAAAACTCAGCCGCTTCCTCGTATAGAGAGAGAGCGGCTTTTTTATGTGTGCTTATAAATTGTGGTCGTTTAACTTCCTCAAAAGATCCTAATGTAGCTCTGAGCGCCTTTGTACTGGCCCATCTGAGGTTAAAAATATTTCTGTCAAACCACGATCAGTATGATTCATGCGCCAAGAAAGCATTTTCTGAGCGTAGCTTAGTAACAGCGCTTGATAGTCAGGATGATCAGCTAAATTGTTGAACTCATGCGGGTCTGCTGCTAAATCAAAAAACAACGGCGGCAAAGCGGTAAAGTGAACATACTTGTAGCGCTCATCTCTAATCACAGAGAGGCTACATTGATGAGCTGTAATTCCTAGGTTTTTCTCTAACTCATCACCTTCATCGGAGCGGAAATCATACTCCCAATGTACTTCTTTTCGCCAATTATCGGGTTTGATGCCAGTATGAAGGAACGGTATTAATGAGCGCCCATCACATTGATCAGGTTTGTCAGTGTTTAACCAATCGAGCATGGTTGGCATGATATCGACACTTTCACTAAACGCATCAACCTGCGTTCCTCGTGTGGAGTCGGCTGCCGCTCTAGGATCACGGATAATCAACGGCACATGATAGGATTGATCAAAATACCCCAGCTTGTTGAGAAGCCAATGATCTCCCATTTGTTCACCGTGATCGGAAGTGAAAATAATAAGTGTAGTTTCCCAATTTCCTGTCACTTTGAGCTGTTCGATTAAGCGGCCAAGATTGTCATCAACTTCAGTCATCAATCCGTAATAATTAGCTTTAGCCTGCTGAATAGTTAAATCAGCTGCTGATTCGCCTGCGTTAGGTATTGGTGATCCATACTCTGAGTGCTCCATATGCTGCTTCAAAAAAGGATGTTGCTCTGATTCTTTTTCTCTACTGGCTTGGCGTATAGGTTGCGCCATAGTCGTTGGATCATATAGTCGATTATAAGGCTCTGGGGCAGAAAACGGGGGATGGGGACGCAACAATGACAAATGCGTAATCCAAGAATCGTTTTGGCCTTTGATCCAATCGATGCATTTATCGATCATGAAATGGGTTTCATGATCCTCTTTTTTTATCGCCAAGGGTAATGGGAATTCACCACCGTCTTTCCAGTCAACCCCATCGACTTTCTCACTATATAGATCCCATCGCTTTTCAGGTATGGCATAACCTTTACCGATTAAGTAATTCACCCAATTGACTGAAGCATCCTGTTTATAAGGAGTGTGGTTAGTCAAACCCGGCAATGGCTCACTATAGTGAGCTAAACGAGTATCATTAGGGCTTAAACCGCGCGGGTCTACCGCTGTATCGGTATAGCCAAACAAGGAAGGATCGTAGCCGATCTTTCTGACTTCCTTTGCCCAATTATTCAAACGGTTATCGACAGGCGTGCCATTTTTAACGCAGCGATGATTTTGCATGTACATGCCGGTATGCAGGGATGTACGACTTGGTGCACAAGGAGTTGCCTGAGCGTAATGGCGTTTAAATAAAACACCTTGGCTGGCAAGCTTATCTAGATTCGGCGTTTTAACAACACTGTGATCAACAGCAGATAGACAATCGCCTCGCCATTGATCAGCAGTGATAAATAAAATATTCATGCAAATTCTCAAAATAAGGTTGAGAGTGAATTAGCTAGTGCTCATCCTGAAAAGAGGTCGTTGCGAGAGCGCCTCAATGATTCAAGATACGTACGACTAGATATGGGCGTTTGGTTATTCCAAACAACGAGATCTAGCAGTCAGTAGATTGAGTTAGTGAGGCGTTCGCAGTAGACATCCGTTTCTGGATGGGCACTAGCCTAGCTAGGATTTTGTGATAACAATGTTATCCACTCATTTTAAATTTCAGATACGCTATCAAATACTAAATCTGAGGTAAACAATTGAGTGGGAAAACTTATCAATATAATTTAATTATGAAAAACGCTTTTTGAAAACTGCAGTATAGGTGATTGAGGGTGTTTTGTGTTCTCAACAAGACCAAACTCCATCTGTGTTGCCTTTGAGAGAGTGAAGTTTAAAGTTTGGAAAATCGATATCCTCATTACTTGTGCGGTATCAATTGCAGTGAGCTGCATTCTCAGCTTTCATTGGTGTTTAGGCTGAATGGCTGAATGGCTGAAGTACTTCCTGTTTCAAAGTGTTTCTTCAGGCCTTTATGTTTGAAAGATTTGATCATAGAAATAGTGTGGGGCAGTGCGCATCACTACTTAATAAAAACATAATGTAGGCATGGTGTGTTGGCGAAGGTTCAGCGTAAGTCAAATAAAATGATGATTTTATGAACGCTCATTAACTAATTGAGGGCGCT
>JBALXS010000017.1:0-63043 GCA_036960485.1 Oceanospirillaceae bacterium | reverse complement strand
CTATGATCTTCAAGCCATCTGAAGAAACGCCATTAAGCGTGTTAAAGCTTGCTGAAATTTATACACAAGCAGGTTTACCTGATGGCGTATTTAACGTGGTACAAGGTGATGGAAAAGTTGGCCAAGCGCTTTCACGCCACCCTGACATTGCCAAAGTATCTTTCACCGGCGAATGTGGAACAGGCAAAAAAGTGGTAGCTGATGCTGCAAGCTCTTTAAAAGAAGTAACTATGGAGCTCGGCGGTAAGTCTGCTTTAATCGCTTTTGAAGATGCCGATATTGAAAACGCAGTCTCTGGCGCTTTACTAGCTAACTTTTATACTCAGGGCGAGGTATGCACTAACGGTACACGCGTTTTTGTACACTCAAGCATCTACGATCAGTTCATTGAAAAAATCAAGGCACGTACTGAAAAAATGATCATTGGCGACCCTACTCATGCCGATACGCAAGTTGGCGCGCTAATCTCTAAAGATCACATGCAAAAAGTACTTGGCTATATTGAAGCGGCTAAAGCTGCAGGCGCTACGCTTGTTTGTGGCGGCCAGCAAGTGACTGACAATGGTTTAGATCGCGGTAACTTTGTACAACCTACCGTATTTGCAGATTGCACTGATGATATGCCTAACGTGCAAGATGAAATTTTTGGGCCGGTTATGTCTATTCTAAAATTTGAGACTGAAGAAGAAGTAATCGCACGCGCTAACAATACTGATTTTGGTTTAGCTGCGGGTATTTTCACTACCAACTTCTCCCGTGCTCATCGCGTTATCGCCAAGATGCAAGCCGGTATTTGCTGGATCAACACTTGGGGCGCATCTCCGGCACAAATGCCAGTTGGCGGTTATAAGCAATCAGGTATTGGTCGTGAAAACGGTATTGATACGCTTAATCAATACACACAAGTTAAAAGTGTCTTTATCGAACTTGGGGATGTCGAATGTCCGTACTAAACACCACCCTACTAGAAACAGCTAAGCACTACGATTACGTCATCGTCGGTGCGGGATCAGCTGGTTGTGTACTGGCAGACAGGCTTAGTGCTGATGGCACTAACACCGTGCTTTTGATAGAAGCTGGCGGTACTGATAAAAGCATTTTCATCCAAATGCCAACTGCACTATCTTATCCGATGAACAGCGCGCGCTATGCTTGGCAGTATGAATCACAAGTAGAGCCGGGCTTAGATGGTCGCCAACTACATTGCCCTCGCGGCAAAGTGCTTGGTGGCAGCTCATCTATCAACGGTATGGTATATGTGCGTGGCCACGCTAAAGATTTCGATCAATGGCAGGAAAACGGCGCAGCTGGCTGGAGCTATCAAGATTGCCTACCGTACTTTAAAAAGGCCGAAACTTGGATTCAAGGCGGTGATCAATATCGCGGCAATGAAGGTCCTGTTGCTACTTGTAATGGTAACAATATGAAAACTAGCCCACTGTATCTAGCGTTTATCGATGCTGGTGTGCAAGCTGGCTACCCTAAAACAGACGATTACAATGGTTATCAGCAAGAAGGCTTTGGCCCAATGCATATGACGGTTAATAAAGGGGTGCGTGCATCCACCAGCAATGCATATTTACGCCGCACCATGAAGCGCGCTAACTTTACGTTAATCAGCTCTGTTGTATGTAATAAAGTGTTACTAAAAGATAAAACCGCTATTGGTATTGAGTACCAAAAAAGCGGCAAAGTTAAGCAAGTTATCGCCGACAAAGAAGTAATCTTAAGCGCCGGATCAATCGGCTCGCCTATGTTGTTACAACTTTCAGGTATTGGCCCTGCTCAAGTATTAAAAGAAGCGAATGTCGAGCTAGTTCAAGACCTACCAGGTGTTGGCGAGAACTTACAAGATCATCTTGAAGTGTATTATCAATACGCTTGTAAAGAGCCTATTACCTTAAACGGTAAGCTCGATTTGATCAGCAAAGGCATCATCGGCACGCGCTGGTTACTGTTTAAAGATGGCTTGGGCGCTACTAACCACTTTGAATCTTGTGGTTTTATTCGCTCAAGAGCGGGTCTTGAATGGCCGAACATCCAATACCACTTTTTACCAGCGGCAATGCGCTATGATGGCGGCCAAGCAATTGATGGTCACGGATTTCAAGTACACGTAGGCCCTAATAAACCGAGCAGTCGCGGCCGTATGTGGATTAAATCTAATGATCCATTAGATAAACCAAATATCTTATTCAATTACATTACCACTGAACAAGATAAGCAAGACTGGCGTGATTGTATTCGTTTGACCCGCGAAATAATGAATCAGCAATCGCTTACTCCTTTTAGAGGCGAAACCATTCAGCCCAGCGAAGATATTCAAAGCGATGAGCAAATAGATACTTGGGTTAAAGAGAATGTTGAAAGTGCTTACCACCCTTCTTGTACTTGTAAAATAGGGGCTGATGATGATGAAATGGCAGTGCTTAATAACCAATGCCAAGTACGTGGTATTGCGCAATTACGCGTGGTTGATTCATCTGTTTTCCCAACCATTACGAACGGTAACTTAAACGCGCCGACTATAATGGTCGCCGAAAAAGCCGCTGACCTTATTTTAGGTAACACACCCTTAGCAACATTAAATGCACCGGTGTGGATCGATAGCAACTGGCAACAACAGCAACGTTTGAACGCCGACAAAGGCGATTAAACTGCACTAATGAAAACAGCTAGAAAGAAAACTGATTAGCAAGCGCATTGTGATACGCAAGCGCTTGGTCAAACTTAGAATTTCACTAATAAAAAAAAGGAAATACTGATGACTACACAACAAAAAAAATCTACAAGTAAAAAATTATTATGCGTAGCGGCACTATCACTGAGCGTAATTAGCGGCAGTGCTTTTGCAGGCTCTTGCGATAAAGTGCGTTTTTCTGATGTTGGCTGGACAGATATTACCGCCACCACTGCAATTACTTCTGAAATTGTCAACGCTCTTGGTTATAAAGCTTCTACACAACTATTATCAGTGCCGGTTACATACACTTCATTGGCTAATGCAGACATCGATGTTTTCCTGGGTAACTGGATGCCAACCATGGAAGCAGATATCGCAAAATACCGTGATGCAGGCACTGTTGAAACAGTACGCGCTAACTTAGTAGGCGCTAAATATACTTTAGCTGTTTCAAAGGCTGCTTACGATGCGGGTGTTAAAACCTTTGCTGACCTTGCTAAACATAAAGACGAATTTAAAGGCAAAATCTACGGCATCGAGCCTGGCAATGATGGCAACCGTTTGATCCAAGATATGATCGACAAAAACGCCTTTGACCTTAAAAGCTTCAAGCTAGTTGAATCATCAGAAGCGGGTATGATTTCACAAGTAAGCCGTTCTGCTAAGCGTGACCAATGGGTTGCTTTCTTAGGTTGGGCTCCGCATCCAATGAACGCTAACATCGAAATGGAATACCTAGACGGCGGCGATGATTTCTTCGGTCCTAACTATGGTGGTGCCAGTGTTTTCACAAACGTACGTAAAGGCTACTTACAAGATTGCCCTAACATGGGCCAGCTAGTTCAAAACCTATCTTTCAGTTTAAAGATGGAAAACGAAGTAATGGGCGCTATTTTAGATGATGGCAAAAAGCCTGAAGTTGCAGCTAAGCAGTGGCTAAAAGCTAACCCTGGTGTACTAGATGCATGGTTAAAAGACGTTACTACTAAAGATGGCGGCGACGCTTTGAAAGCAGTTAAAGCTAGTATCTCTTTGTAATGAAAATAGGGATGTTGCTTGTCTAGCATCCCTTTTTTAAACTTTAAAACGGTTAGGAGGCTGTCCGAGAACAGACTGATCTACTGCGAATCAAGCTATTTGGCCAAATTTAATGTTCATTTTCGTTATGTAGAACAACTATTCGCCTCAAATGAACCCTAAATTTGACTCAAATAGCTTGGCTCTCGCAACAGCGCAGTTCTCGGGCAGCCTCCTAGCGAATACGACGATTTGTTTCGTCATATTCGCTAGCCGTTTCGTTTATTTTTACCTTCGCTACACATTACTTAACACCACACTTTGAAAAATAGGCTTTTGCATGAACTGGATCACCGAACACAAAATCCCAATAGGTAGTTGGATGGAGAGCTTAGTTGATTGGCTTACCGATAACGCTGACTTTATCTTTGATGCTATCTCCATCACATTAGAATGGTTGATCCTAACGGTGGTGGAAGCATTAATATACCTTCCCCCTTATGTGCCTATATTGGCTGCTGCTGCTATCGCTTGGTTTTTACACCGCAGTGTGCCGTTAGTGCTTTTCGTGGTACTGGCACTGTTGCTGATTCTCAACTTAGGCTACTGGCAAGAAATGCTCGAAACCTTTGTATTAGTACTTACCGCCACTTCTATCTCTATTCTATTTGGTGTACCTATCGGCATCACTGCTGCACATAAGCCTTGGCTATACACTATATTGCGTCCCATATTAGATTTAATGCAAACTATCCCAACTTTCGTTTATCTCATTCCAACCCTAGTACTGTTTGGTTTAGGCGTAGTACCTGGCCTTATTTCAACCATCATATTTGCGATAGCCGCGCCTATCCGCCTTACCTACTTAGGTATCAGTAAAGTACCCGGTGATTTAGTTGAAGCAGGTCGTGCCTTTGGTGCAACGCCCTTTAAACTACTTTATAAAGTAGAATTACCTGCCGCAATGCCTAGCATTATGGCCGGTATCACCCAATGCATCATGTTGTCACTATCGATGGTAGTAATCTCTGCCTTAGTTGGCGCTGATGGTTTAGGTAAACCAGTAGTACGTGCCCTAAACACGGTCAATATTTCTCAAGGTTTTGAAGCCGGTTTAGCGATTGTATTAGTAGCTATTATTTTAGATAGAATTTGTAAGGCGCCCAACGCCAAAGAGGAAGGATAAACATGGCCGCTATTAGTATCCAAAATGTCGATGTTATCTTTGGCAATAAAACGAAAGAATCCTTAGCGCTGCTAGACCAAGGGCATTCCCGACAAGAAATCATCAACCTCACTGGCGACACGGTAGGTGTGCATGACGCGAGCATTGAAATTGAAGAGGGCGAAATTTGTGTCTTGATGGGGCTTTCGGGCTCCGGAAAATCAAGTTTGTTAAGAGCAGTTAACGGGTTAAATAAAACCAGCCGTGGTAAGCTATTAGTGCAAAATGGCACTGAGATGGTGGATGTAGCGAACTGTGACAGCGCTACACTGCTCCATTTACGCAGCCATCGCATCTCTATGGTATTTCAAAACTTCGCCTTAATGCCTTGGTTAAACGTGATAGACAACGTCGCTTTTGGTTTAGAAATGCAAGGAATGAAGAAGGCACAGCGCCATGAAAAAGCTATGGAGCAGTTAAAAATGGTCGGCTTAGATCAATGGGCGAAAAAGTTGCCTAGCGAGCTATCTGGCGGCATGCAGCAGCGCGTTGGTTTAGCGCGAGCCTTTACCATGGATACTGACATACTATTGATGGATGAGCCTTTCTCAGCGCTTGATCCACTGATTCGCACCCAGTTGCAAGACGAGTTAATAGAGCTGCAGCAAAACTTGAAAAAAACCATCGTTTTTGTCAGCCATGATTTAGATGAAGCGCTAAAAATTGGTACTAAAATTGGCATTATGGAATCGGCTAAAATCATTCAATATGATATACCTGAGAACATAGTACTTAAGCCTGCCAATGCTTATGTACAAGATTTTGTGGCCCACACTAACCCTTTAAATGTACTCAAAGGTCATTCACTAATGACCGCTGTTGCAGATTTAACTGATAGTGAGAAAGGTTTATGTATTGATGCAATACAGCATATTTATCTCTCAATTGACGCTCAACAACATTTGTTGGATGTGCGTAAAAACGATACTGCTTTAGAGATTCAATACTGCTCACCTGAGCAAGACATCAGCCAACTATCAACCACTGGCATCACTTTAGTGCCTATGGATATTAGTATGCGCCGCGCCATTGAAATAAAGTACCACACCAATTTACCGATCATTCTTGCCGAGCAAGAAAAGGTATTAGGCGTACTCAACGACAATAGTTTCTATCACGCATTACTAGGCAAGCATTTTAAAACGGAATTCCCTGCTGCAAAAGCACTGTAAATAATTCAGAACAATGATGTCAGGTGACTTATAAATTAAGTCATTTGGCATTAATTGCTTGATATAGATCTCTGGCATAAGCTACTTAGCATCAGCTTCTGCTATTTTACATCCCTCTCTTTTCCCGTATTCTTGGGATACTCAGCCTTTACACTATAGTGAAATGTTCGCGTGACCGTTTTTCTATAAAACATCTTGCATTATTGACAATAAAATGGAAAATCAGAGTAAAATGAATGTTCATTATCGGGCTAAAGTTTCATCATATTACTTTCATAGGCTCATTCCTGGAATAAATTGTCATGATTACAGCACAGCAAATAGAAGACTATCAAACAGATGGCGTAGTAGTATTGCGCGGTGTATTTAAAGATTGGATAAACACATTAAACGAAGGTGCGGATCAAAACGTTGCCAACCCCAGCGCTAGATCAATCACTCATCAATCTGATAAACATAAAGGTCGATTCTTTGAAGATTTTAGCAATTGGCAAAACATCGCGCCCTTTAAGAAGTTTGTAGAACAATCGCCAATGGCTGAAATTGGCGCGCAGTTAATGCAATCCCAACAAGTACAAATGTTTCACGATCATTACTTAGATAAAGCTGCCGTCAGTGGCGTTGCCACACCTTGGCATCAAGATATGCCATACTATTTTGTAGATGGTATGCAAACTGTCAGTTTTTGGGTACCACTAGATTCTAGATCAGAACAGGTTTCTTTAAGATGTGTAGCAGGGTCTCACTTGTGGCCAAAACTAATCATGCCGACTAAATGGTCAGGCAGTGCAGAGTTCTATCCAGGTGATGATAATTTCATGAGCTTACCTGATATTGATAATAGCGATTATGAAATCCGCAGCTGGGCAGTAGAACCAGGAGATGTAGTGGCTTTTAACTTTAAAACTGTACACGGCGCTAACGCCAATAATGTCGATAGTGTTAACCGCACTGTATCTTTTAGACTAGTGGGTGATGATGCACGTTACGTACAGCGTCCAGGACCTACGTCACCTAACTATCCAGAGATTAATCAAACCAATGGTGAGCGATTGAGAGAAGATTGGTTTCCTACCCTTCGTAGTTAGCCCAGGTTATACTTAAAAACGCGTTCGTTGACACAAAGCGAGCGTTCATAATTTAATGGTTATATGCAATTCCTAGTTCTAAATGATCCAACTCATTTATTTTTTATAATCAAGTCAGAAGATATTTCAAGAGCATCACTGGCGCGACAGGTTTTATTTTTGAGACTCTCTTGTACGTTCTGTTCACTCTTTTAAGCTACATATCCATGTTGTCAAAAATCTTCAAACTGCACTTTGCCAGCCTTGGCATTGCTTGAAGTTCTATAAGAGCTGTGCAATTGATCTGACCTTCTTCAATGGAAAACACAATGGCAATAGCGCTGTTAGTTTCCGCTATTTCAGCAATTCTTTCTCGCAGCCTAGCAGTACTTCGCTTTTTAGCGGATTTGCTATTAGTTAGTTTGGAATCTTTTATCATGCGTATAAAGATTAATTTTCAGATAAATAATAATCCCTTACGTCAACATTAAAATCTTCGACGAGCAAGTAAAAGGCGCCCAAAAAGCACAGCTAGTGAACGGGGTAACACAATTGTTAGTTGATGTTTTAAATAATAATCCAGCGACAACAGTCACTATTATAGATGAAATAAATACAGATAACTGGGTAATTGGTGGGGAGGTGATAACTGATTTGAGGAAGAAAACGACTAGCTAATAAGCTTTATTATAGCAGATAAACCGCAAGGCTTATCTGCAAGTGAATTAACTGCTAGCTAAAAATCAGGATTTGCTGCGAACTTGTTACTAAATAAATTTGCACAGCTCTTTATAGAAGTACGTTTCTTTAATATAGAAGTACACAGCTTGAATTTTGAGCTATACAGTTAAAACCTGTTTTTAGAAGAAACTAATTATCTCCTAACAGAGTTTTTCTTGGAAGCTGTCTTACTTAGCTTACGAATCTGTTTTTGGAAACGCTCTTTCTTATCAAGTTTAGCGCCTGTTGAATCATTTCGGTCTGCAGCATAAGGGTTTATACCAGTTCTGAATTCAAAACGAATAGGCGTACCATACACTCTTAAATGTTTGGTAAACTTATTTTGCATATACTTTTTATAAGAAATTGGTAACTGATCAGTCTGATTACCGTGTACTACAATTACCGGCGGATTAGATCCACCTTGGTGAGCATAACGTAGTTTAATTCTTCGACCACCTGGTGAAGGAGGCTGATGATCCAGCACTATATCACCTAAAAGAGTGGTTAAGAAGTTAGTACTCCATTTCATCATTGCGCATTCATACGCTTCATTAATGGATTCGTACATCTCCCCAACACCCGTTCCATGCAGTGCAGAGATGAAGTGAAAACGTGCGAAGCTGGCGAAATCTAGCTTGCGCTGAATTTGATCTTTCACATCGTTACGCGCTTCTTTACTCATTCCATCCCATTTGTTGAGAGTAATAACTAACGAGCGGCCTGTACTCATAACAAAGCCAAGCATATGTAGATCTTGATCTGTCACGCCTTGTCTTGCATCTATTACAAGTACCACCACATTTGCATCATTGATAGCCTGCAATGTTTTAATAATAGAAAACTTTTCAACTGCTTCACGCACGTTTTTCCTGCGTCTAACGCCAGCTGTATCAATTAGCGTGTATTGTTGCCCATCACGTTCATAAGGAATATAAATACTGTCACGTGTGGTGCCTGCTTCATCAAAAACGATAACGCGTTCTTCACCTAGTAATCTATTCACAAGCGTTGATTTACCGACGTTTGGACGACCTACTACTGCAATTCGAACCCCTTTGCCTAAATGACGATCGTCATCTTGAATAGATTCTGGAAAAGGCTTTAATACGTATTCAATTAATAACGTAACACCGCGGTTTTGTGAGGCTGCAATGGCTAGCGGCTCACCCATACCTAAGCTGTGAAAATCTGATACAGCGATATCTGGATCAATACCATCTGTTTTATTTACAACTAAATGCACATTGTCTTTAGTTTTACGTAAGTAGTTCGCAATTTGTTGATCACCCGGGTTTAGGCCATGACGCCCATCCACCATGAATAACACAATATCTGCTTCTTCTATGGCTAACAGTGATTGCTCAGCCATTTTATAATCAATGCCTTGCTCATCCCCTGTAATTCCTCCAGTGTCTACTACGATAAAGCTGTGCTCTGAGCACTGGCCTTCTCCGTATTTTCGATCACGAGTAACACCTGGCATGTCTGCTACGAGCGCATCCCAAGATTTTGTTAGGCGGTTAAAGAGGGTCGATTTGCCAACGTTAGGTCGACCTACTATTGCAATTACAGGTAACATTTTTCTTTCTCAAAAATAAAAAAGCCTTTCAACGTGAAAGACTATTTGTGGATAGTACATAAGTTATAAAACAATTGTACTATCTGCTATAGATCTGTTGGGAATTCCCAAACAAGATCAATGACTTACTCTATTGTTAGAGCGGTTAGGCGACCATTATTGCTTAAAACATAAAGCACATTATTTCTTTCTAACATATCTCCAACCAACGCTGCGCCCAATTTGTAGCGTGCGACAAAACGACCATCATTTTGTGACAAAAAGTGTAAATAACCTTGTTTGTCACCTACAACGACTTGACCTAACAAGGTTGCTGGAGATGTGAGTGATCGGTTTAACAGCAAATCTTGACGCCAGACTTCAGCAGCCGATTCAGCATTAACACCATGCACAACATCATTATCAGCAGTTAAGAAAATGCTATTATTAGCCGCAGCCAATCCTCTATAAGTAGAGTAGGGCTTGCGCCATAAAACTTGTGCATTGAACGGGTCTATCGCTGTTAAATTACCACGGTAGCTAGGGATATAGATGACATTTCGGTAAAGAACAGGCATACCATCAATATCAATTAGGCGCTCAATATCTGATTTGCCTTGAGCGATACTAATCCTTTTTTGCCAAAGAACTGAGCCATCATTATTATCTAAAGCGACAAACTTACCATTATCCAAGCCTGTCAATGTTGCATCAGAAGCAACTAGCGGTGAACTGGTACCGCGCAGTGTTAAGTCAGGCTGATTACTAGTATAAATCCAACGCTGTTCACCGGTGCTGATATCTAATGCAATAACATCCCCTGTAACCATTTGCACTACAACTAAGTTTTGATTTAGTTGTGCACGAGAAACGACTTCGCCACCGACGGCAACTTGCCAGTTAATTTCACCTGTGCTGGTTGAAATAGCAATGACGTCACCAGAGTATGTAGCAACAACAGCTGTTGTCGGCCCCGTTCCAATGCCACTACTGATTTCAACATTAAGTGCTGTTTCCCATTGTAATTTACCAGATGCTAAATCGTAACTTGAAACGTTACCTTTGACATCGGTAACTACAATAGAATTACCAGAAACCCCAGGAGTCAGTTGATGGTACTTACTACCAAAACTAGCACCGATGTTTTTTGACCACAGTACCTTAACTTTCTTCTCTGCATCAAATTTGACTAGAGCATTGGGAGCAACTTCCTCACCGTCACTTGAACAACCCGCTAATAAAAGTAAGGTGCTGGCGACAGCTAAAACTCTTTTTAATCCAACCATTAACCTTCCTCTGTACTCAAATCGTTTAATTTCATTGATATCACTGCTTGGTTACTACCGGCAGTTTTATTGGCAATGGCTTTTTCGTAAGCTGCTCGAGCTTGTTTTTTATCACCTTGTGCCAAGTATATATCACCCTCTAATTCTGCAACTTGTACTTGTAAAGCATTACTTGTGATACTTTTTAACAATCCTAATGCTTGGTCGAATTCTTTTTGTTCTGCTAATATTTGCGCTTTGCGAATTAAAGCGATAGATTTTAACAAGGCTTTAGGCTCAGTTGCTAACAACCAATCTAACTCTGCTTGTGCTGTGGATAAGTCACCGCTATTTACCGCAACCTTCGCCATTAATAAAGAAGCAAACTTTGCATATTGACTATCAGAGTATTCAGCTTTTAGTGTTTTTGCTAGGTGCCTAGCAGTAGCGATGCTCTCTTCAGCATCTGCTTCTTCATCCGGGACAACAGCGCCAATTAGTTGCTGATACATTACAGACGCATTTTCGCTAGTAGTCACTTGCTTGTTCTGCCAAGCCTTGTAGCCATAAACCGCAGATACAGCAACAGCTATCATGATAACTAAAGACTTACCGTTATCTTTCCACCAAGATTTAATGGCATCTAGCTGTTCTTCTTCAGTACGTAACTCTGTCACTCTACTACTCCTAAATCTTTGCTAACTAAAAGAGTTGGTATACAGCCCATTTAGATAATTTTAAGGTTATAATTTTATACTTAGCTGTTTATTTGCTCTTTATTGAGCATTTAAATAAGCAGCTAACTGATCAATACTCAGATTTTGCTGTACTTCTTCACCGCACCATAAAGTTGCAGATAGATTGCCATCGTTAGTCAGTTTTACTAAGGCGATTTTTTCAGCTCCACTTTGGCGTGCTTTATTTAAAATATTCTTTAAGCCTGCACAATGTGTTCTGATTTGTAAATTAGGTAATTGCTCACGCAATTTATCAGCAACAATAATTAATTGCGATTGAATTCCTTTATCTTCAGCGGCTAAATATAAATCATAACGTTGTTTTATGGCAGGCGGTACTTTGTTCAATGTTTCTAACAATAACAATAATCTTTCTTCACCCATCGCAAAACCAACAGCAGGTGTTGGTTTGCCACCTAACTGACCGACCATGCCATCATATCGACCACCAGCACATATAGTACCTTGTGCGCCTAGTTTGTCAGTGGTCCATTCGAAGACTGTTTTATTGTAATAATCCAGCCCTCTTACTAACCTTGGATTAACAATATAGTCAATTCCAGCACGATCTAAAATTTGCGTTAGTGTTGCAAAATGCTGCTTGGCTTCATCATCTAAATAGTCGACTAAACTTGGTGCATCATTAAGCAGTAATTGCGTGCTTTGCTCTTTACTGTCAAGTATACGTAGTGGATTAGTGTGTAAACGTTTTTTGCTATCTTCATCTAACTGATCTTCTATCGCACTTAAATACACTACTAACGCATCTCGATATGCAGCACGCGCTTCGTTACTTCCCAGTGAATTAATCTCAAGTGTTAGCACATCAAGTATGCCTAAAGATCGCCACAGCGCGGCGGATAATAAGATAACTTCAGCATCTATATCGGCACCGGCCATGCCAAAAGTCTCTACCCCCATTTGATGAAATTGGCGATAGCGGCCTTTTTGCGGTTTTTCATAGCGAAACATCGGTCCGCGATACCATAAGCGCTGCGTTTGATTGAACAATAAACCGTGTTCAATTCCCGCCCTTACAATACTAGCAGTTCCTTCAGGGCGCATTGCTAATCGTTCGCCGTTGCGATCTTCAAAGCAATACATTTCTTTTTCTATGATATCGGTTACTTCACCAATAGAACGATTAAACAACTCTATATTTTCGACAACAGGTGTTCTTATTTCACTGTAGCTATAACTTGCCACAACGCGCTGGAACTTTTCTTCTAAATACTGCCATGTTGCTGATTGCTCAGGAAGAATGTCATTCATTCCTCTGATCGCTTGAAGTTTCGACAATTTATTTTACCAATTATTAAAGGGGTAGCTTAAAGTTTGCTATATTGTTACGGCCCAGATCATCGATATTAATATCAGCGCCACCAAAGGTAATCTTTGACACACTATCAACACGTCCGATAGAAACATTTAGTGGCATATCCCCGCTAAGCGACAATTGTTGACCTGATTTTTTAATACCATTAAATAAGATTTTACCGCGAGCATCTTTAATCGTTACCCAACATTCGTTATCAAAAGCTATTTGTAATAATTTTGCATCGACTGTGGCTGATACTAACTCATTAGTGACAACGGTTTGTGTTGAAACTGTAGCAGTTTCCGGTTCAATTGCTGCTACCACTTTTTCAAGTGCAATTAACTGCTCAGCTTCAGCTTTTTCATCTACGATATTTAAAGCAAGCTCGATGCCATTACCGTTATTTACCACTGCACTTTGGTCGCTAGTAACCGTTTCAAACTCCGAAGTTACTGGTTCTTGAAGGTTACTCACAGCATTGCTGGAAGTTTCTATTGATAATTGCGCATTGCTAGTTTCAATGACTGTCGTATTATCTAAAGACGGTAGTGCTAATTCATTACCATTTGCCGTTTCAACCGCAATAGGCTCTTGAGAAGACAAGAAAGGAGCATTTAATCCGTACTGTGTTTTCCACCACCAAAAAACCAAACCACACAAGATAATGATAAACAACAGGCTAGACCATTTCATGATTGGGTCGCCAACTTTTACCTGCTCATTGATTTTGGAGACAGACATCAAAGGCGCTTTGATATTCTGATTGCCATAGATATTATCTAACAGTTCTATTAGCTCTTCACCGCTCTCGTTAACCAATTTTGCGTAGGCTCTGATGTATCCTCTACAAAAAACCATACTTGGCAACTTTTCATATGCTCCTTCTTCTATCCACAATATATAGTTACGTGGTAGATATAAATCGTCGGCAAGAGATTTCTGGCTAATACCTAGCGCTTCCCGAGCTTTCTGTAAACGACTTCCCGGAGAGCTACGATCTTCAGTTTCTAACACTTCGTCAGATATACTACTCACTGAGCGGACTCCTTAAATTTTTTATAGTTATTTGGAAATAAATTTTCTAATAATAATGAATAACTTACAACATCAGATAGATTACCACTTTCACGTGCTAATTTTATCCCCAGTATCAAACTTTCAGCACTATGTTGCGCTTTATTATCTGACACTAGCAGCAAAAACTCTTGGTATCTTGCATTAGATTTAAAAATTTCGCCAGACTTCAACATCTGTTTAGCCAAATTTAGCAATGCAGCGGAGTCTCTACCTCCTAAATTAACAGAACGCTGAAAAGCATTCGTTGCTTTTTCCTGCTCATCTAAAGCTTCATAGCAACGTCCTAAATTATTTAACGCGTTAGCTCTTAAATTATAGAAAGGATCTTTAGTCGCTAATTCTAACTCTCTACAAGCTTTATCGTATCTTTTTCTTTCATAGAGGAAAGCTGCATAATTATTATGGAACATCGCGGAGTTAGGCTCAACGACTATTGATTTTTTAAAATACTGCTCAGCTAGCTCCCATTCTTTTTCAGATTGGAAAACAGTACCTAATACTGAGTAGGCTCTTGCATATTTGTTATCATATTCACTGGCTTTTTGTAGCCAATTACGAGCACTGACATTATCACCAGATTTAAAATACTCTATAGCGACATCAGTAAACTTCTTAGCTTTCTCACTTTTATTAACGGCATTTGGATCAGGGGCGCCGATAGCACAAGCTGTGAGCAAGACAGACATCGTCAAAAATTTGAATATATAAAATAACTTGCGCACTTCTTTAGTCACTCCTTACTATCGATCTAAAAAATAAATTAACAAGGTCCGTTTAGATTAACCGGCCTGCTGTACGATAGGAATTAACTTACTAGTTCTTCTCGTTCTATCATCTACCATGCCAACTAATTGTCCACAAGCTGCGTCAATTTCTTCCCCTCTAGTTCGTCTGACAGTAGTGCGTATACCTGCTTTGTGCATCGCATTTTTAAATATTTCAATTGCCGCGGCTTTAGGTCTTTCATAACCAGAGTTTGGGAAAGGGTTAAAGGGTATTATATTGAGCTTGCAAGGGACTTTCTTTAATAGCTTTGCCAGTTGGACAGCATGCTCAGGAAAATCGTTGATACCGGCCATCATAGTGTACTCAATAGTAATAACCCGCTTATCGTCTAACTTTTCTAAATAGCGATTACAAGCTGCGATTAATTCTTTGATTGGATACTTTTTATTAATAGGCACTAATTCATCTCGTAATTCGTCGTTAGGCGCATGCAATGATACGGCTAAAGATACATCAATCACGTCGCCTAGCTTATCCATAGCAGGTACGACTCCTGCGGTACTTAAAGTGACTCTTCTTTTTGAGAGCCCATAAGCATTATCTTCCATCATTAAAGTCATGGCTGCGACTACACGCTCAAAATTCATTAGCGGCTCACCCATTCCCATCATTACTACATTGGTGACCATGCGTTTATTGGCAGGGTCCATAGCACCAAATGACTTAATTGCAATTCTCACTTGCCCAATTATTTCTGCAGCACTTAAATTGCGATTAAACCCTTGTTTACCTGTTGAACAAAAACTGCAATTCAACGAACAACCTACTTGTGAGGACACACATAATGTACCTCTATCTCCCTCTGGTATCAGCACTGTCTCTACACAAGATCCACCGTCTACTCTAATGACCCATTTGCGTGTACCATCTTTTGATATATCTTGGCTTACGACTTCTGGCTCACGGATTTCGGCTTGCTCTTTAAGGTTTTCGCGTAGTGATTTACTAATATTTGTCATTTCATCAAAACTTTCAGCACCGTGCTGGTGCATCCACTTCAGTACTTGCGTCGCTCTAAATGGCTTTTCCCCTATTGCTTGGAAGTATTCGGCCAGTTGCTTAGGAGACATACCGAGTAGGTTAGTTTTTGATGCTTGTGTCATGGGGATTTTATTCTCTTTAATTAAGCCAGCACTTAGCGTTTATTTAATCGCATGGGCACTGTTATATGCGTATTGAAATTAGTATCAATACGAGATCTTTACGCTATTATACGCAAAGATCTCATGTTACTTACTTAGCGAAAAAGTAAGCAATTTCACGTGTAGCAGATTCAACAGAATCCGATCCGTGTACAGCGTTAGCGTCGATAGACTCAGCGAAATCGCTGCGAATAGTTCCAGCATCAGCTTCTTTAGGATTAGTAGCACCCATTAAGTCACGGTTAGTTAATACTGCGTTTTCGCCTTCTAAAACTTGTACTACAACAGGACCTGAAGTCATGAATGATACTAGATCTGCGAAGAAAGGACGCTCACTGTGCTCAGCATAAAAACCTTCAGCTTCAGCTTTGCTTAAACTTTTAAGCTGTAATTCAACAACTTTAAGGTTCGCGCCTTCAAAACGTGTAATGATTTGGCCGATAACATTTTTAGCTACAGCATCTGGTTTGATAATTGAAAGCGTGCGTTCAACTGCCATGATTTATTTCCTATTATTTAAAATTAAAGTTTGCCAAGCATCCGCTGGGCGTAAAAAACTCTGCATTATACGCCACTGTTAGGCAGAAACGCCACTAATGAAAGATGCTTTTTAGATAATAGAGCTGATTTCTAATTAGGAAATGACTGCTAAATCGATATTGCCATTGTTTTGAAGAGTTTGCAGTTTACGCTAATAATATTTCAAAGTTTATTTACGCTTATTAAACGTTGATACAAAGGTATGTATCAGATTAGGCTTTTCAGAATCAACCTTGATTCTGGCCAAGGTTGATTTAACTACACTACATTAAATAGTTATTATACAGCTTTTTTTCTTGCCTACTTTTACGAGAAAGTACGCCGAAAATTTTGCGTGCTTTGGAGCAAATACTTCGCAAGCTTTCATATTATGCTCTAACCCATATGCTGTCCCATTCACAGTTAAAGCATTGCGCGATAAAGCCTCTTTGATCTGCTTCCCTGAAGTAAACCCAACTCCAATATCTACTAACAAAGAAGTCAATGGGACACCTTCAATGCTTTTCAACATATCATCTATACTTCCCGTTTTTGAATACGCTGCAGGCAGATGACAGCTAGGTAATCCATCATGAGCTAATTGACTAAACTCTCCTTCTTCTAGTGAATCAAAACTACCTGAAAATAACGCATTAGAAATACGTTCAGCAGCATCTAAACCAGATTCGCCATGTACAAGCTTCGTCACTTCTCGCGCTAAAATAGCTTGAGCTTGTGGCTTTCCTTGACTTGCTTTATCTTGCTCTTCTATTGATGTTATTTCCTCTACGCTTAAAAAAGTAAAGTAGCGTAAGAAATTATAAACATCGGCATCGGCAGCGTTTATCCAAAATTGATAAAATGCATATGGCGATGTCTTATTCGCAGACAGCCAAATAGTGCCACTTTCAGTTTTACCAAATTTCGTACCATCTGACTTAGTAATTAGAGGCAGCGTTAAACCAAAGGCTTTTTTGCCGTTCATTCGGCGCGTTAATTCAGTACCACCGGTAATATTACCCCACTGATCAGATCCGCCTATCTGCAAGGTACAGTCATAAGCTTTATTTAGCTGCTGAAAATCATATGACTGCAAAATCATATAAGTAAATTCAGTAAAGGAAATCCCCTCGCCTTCACGATCTATACGCTGTTTAACAGACTCTTTAGCAATCATTTGATTGATAGAGAAATGCTTACCTACGTCACGCAAAAACGAAAGCACATCCATGTCTTTTGTCCAATCTAAATTATTAACAACTTGAGCACTGTGTGCTTCATCATTAAACTCAATAAATTGACTTACCTGTTGTTTTATTTTTTCGACCCAATTTGAAACAGTTGTATCATCATTAAGTTTGCGCTCTTGCGCTTTAAAACTAGGGTCACCTATCAAGCCTGTCGCTCCGCCAACCAATGCTAACGGCTTGTGACCATAAGATTGGAAACGTTTTAATGTTAACAGAGGAACTAAACTGCCTATATGTAGACTATCTGCTGTAGGATCAAATCCGCAATACAATGTGACACTTTGATTTTCTAGATGTTGGGCTAATTCTTCTTCATTTGTCATCTGGGCGATCAAACCGCGACTACTAAGTTCTTCTAACAGTGTTTGCTTACTCATATATTGCTCGACAGCCTATATTGTGATTTAGTTCAAATACAGCTATTCTAGCGGCACTGTTGGCAATGAACAATAAATAGTTACGCTTATGTTCATTGTCTCAAAAGGATTTTCAGAACTTACTCATGCAGGATAATTCATTATAAATCGCTATATAAAGGCACTTTCTTTTGTTAAATTATAATCAACCTCAGCTCACCGTTATCACTAGCACCACCCATACTCATTCAAAGTTAAAATCTTTATGGCGGTCTTTAGTATATATCTTAGCGATATCTTCCCTCTCTCAGCTTAGTTTTGCCACCACTGACAAACCAATCACTGCAACCATTTTAACTCCACCTATTTCAGCTTGGAAAAAACATACAGTCAAGCAAGGTGATAGCTTAAGCTCTATTTTCAAACGTTTAGGACTCACTGATAACGACGTAATGAATATCAGCGAATCTGCCGCGACCCAAAACGTTTTTAATAAGCTGATGCCTAATGAGCAATTATTACTGCTTATAAAGGATAACAAGCTTAGTCAGATCAGATATTACAAGAAGACTAACAACGTCTTTGTTATTAGTAGCGATCCAAACTCTTCTAATTACATTATTGATACTATTACGCCCGCCGCTGATACAAAAGTGGTGAGGTTACCAAGCACCAAACAAGCGATTAGCACTGTTAAAAATGATGCTTTAGCAAAAGCACATTTGATCATAGATAAAGGGCCTACTGAACTCATTATTACGCCATCAGTTGAACCATTGACTGAGCCTCCAGCCAAAATACAAGCCTCTTTAATTGACGTACTAAATTCGGCTAAAAACGTCAGCAACCAAAATAGAACTGATAATTGGGTTTATTACACCGTTGCGGCCAATGATAATTTATCCTCTATTTTTATTAAAGCAGGACTATCACACAGTGATGTGTATTACATAGGCAATGCCAGTAATAGCGAACAATCATTCAAAAACTTGCAAATAGGCGAAAAAATTGCCTTCCTAATTCGCAGCGGTCATTTAATCAAAGTCAATTACATCATTAGCAAGATGAAAAATATTTTATATACCCGCTTAGATAAAACTAATTACCGAATCAATGTTTTTGAAAAAAAACCAGTAACTGAAATAAAACAGGTGGCTGGTAGTATTAAGAATTCCTTTTTTGTCGATGCACTAAGCGCGGGGCTATCTAATAATGTAGCGATGAATTTCACTACTATCTTTGGTTGGGACATTGACTTTTCCCAAGACGTGCAACCGGGAGATAGCTTCAAAGTAGCCTATGAAGAACTTACTATTGACGGCACTAAAATAAAGAACGGCAATATTATCGCTGCCCAGTTCACCACTGGTAACCAGCGCTTAGTCGGTATCTTCTTTAAAAATTCAGAGGGCGAAGCCGGTTTTTACAGCCCTGATGGACGTAGTATGCATAAAGCTTTTCTACGTATGCCTGTTGAACTTGCCCGTATTAGCTCTAAATTTAATTTGCGCCGCAAACACCCCATATACAATAAAATTAGAGCGCACAAAGGCGTAGATTATGCTGCTAAACGTGGCACTCCGATAATGGCATCAGGCAATGGTAAGATTATTTTTCGCGGACGCAAAGGTGATTTTGGTAACACCATTATCATTCAACACGGCGGTAATATTGATACGCTTTATGCACATATGTCTGGTTTTAATAAGGCATTCAAAACAGGCAGCAGAGTCACTCAAGGACAAGTTATTGGTTACGTGGGCGCAACAGGTGCCGTTACTGGTGCTCATTTACATTACGAGTTCAGAGTTAACAAAGTACACAAAAACCCATTAACAGTTAAATTGACTCAGCCTATAGGCTTAAATACTAAAGACCTTGCCGCCTTTAAGCTGGTAGCCAAACAGGCTATGGATAATTTAAACTTTAATAGTGATGAAAAAATTGCTCTCAATCAAACCAAAAAGAAATTATAGCAACCCTATCTACCTTGGAGTTATGTCTGGTACTAGCTTAGATGGCATTGATGTTGTAGCGGTGAACTTCGATTCATCATTACAACTAGTAGCGGCCGCTAGTTTTGATATGCCACCTCTCATAAAACAGCAGATACTAGAACTGTGCTCTACAAGTAACAATGAAATAGAAAAACTAGGTCATTTGGATAGAGCGCTAGGTGTGTTATTTGCTAAGTGTTGCAATCAACTTATTGAACAATACAGTAACTCTTTTTGCCGTAACGACATAGTTGCTATTGGCTTGCACGGCCAAACAATTCGTCACCGCCCTGACAATACTCCTAGACATAATTTTACCCTACAAATAGGCGATGCCAATACGGTCGCTGAGTTGACAGGCGTTGTCACTATTGCAGATTTCAGGAAACGCGATATTGCCGCAGCAGGGCAAGGTGCACCATTAGTACCCGCTTTTCATCAAGCAATCTTTCAAAGTAGACTCCAATCGCGGGTTATATTGAACATCGGTGGCATGGCCAACATCACTTTACTCGACAAGAACCCTCAATCACCGTTGATAGGTTTTGATACGGGCCCAGGTAATGTTTTAATGGATGCTTGGATAATGCATCAACAACAGCTAAATTATGATGAAAATGGTAATTGGGCGAAACAAGGTATCGTTGATCAATCACTGCTTAAGCAATTACTTAGTTTAAATTTTTTCAACCAAACTATTCCTAAAAGCACAGGGCGCGAACAATTTAATTTGTCGTGGATAGAAAGCTCATTGGAAAAACTTGATTATTCACCTTCATCAGCTGATATCCAAGCAACGTTACTAGAACTCAGTGCTGTCACTATAACCAATGAAATTAATAAACAAGATTTTGCAATGGCACAGCTTTTTGTTTGCGGAGGTGGTGCACATAATCAAGTTTTAATGCGCCGCTTGGGGCAATTATTACCACACGCTGCTCTTATTGCTAGTACATCGCAATTGGATTTAAATCCTGATTGGGTAGAAGCCACAGCATTTGCATGGTTAGCCAAGCAAACACTTGCTGGATTAAGCGGCAATTCACCAACGGTTACGGGAGCCGAAGGTGAACGTATTTTAGGGGCAATTTATCAGGCTTGAGCCATGTTTTAAATAAGCTAGTTTATAATGAAAAAGATGATCCACAACCACAGGTTGTGGTGGCATTTGGGTTATTCACTAAAAACTGTGACCCTTGCAAACCTTCTCGATAATCAACTTCAGAGCCAGTTAAATACTGCAAACTCATAGCATCAACTACTAAACTAACGCCCGATTTAGTAATAACAGTGTCGTCTTCAGCCACTTCCTCCACAAAACTAAAACCATAGGAGAAACCTGCACATCCACCACCGGTGATATACAAACGCAATTTCAAATCATCGTTTTCTTCTTCTTCAATAAGGATTTTTACTTTAGCCACAGCTGAGTTGCTAAATTTTAACGGATCTTCAAATTCGGACACTGCATTATCTCAATTCAATTAGGTTTTCTGAGTTGAGACTATCCCTTAACCTAGGAATTTAGTCAAGTATTAAACTCTTTAGCGATAGCCATTTGCCAGGCAACCATTAAATCATTCAATTAGTTCTTTTACATACCCCATAAATATTTTAATCTGGTTCTTCTTCAGATGAATCGCTCTTTAAGCTTCTTAATATTACTAGCAGTCTGTCGGATTTGGCCGATGTTGCGAGAAAAAGTAGATTTGAGATAGATTTCTTGGTCTTTTGAGGCGAATAGTTGTTCTAATTAACGAAAATGAACGTAAAATTTGGCCAAATAGACTAGATCGCAGTAGATCAGTCTGTTCTCGGACGGCCTCCTAGATGTGCAAGTAGCTAATCATCTCCCCATAATTTCCCAATATTAGGCGATAATGAATAAAACCAATTTTTCAATGCAAAACTTTCGCGACCAACTCGCAAGTTATGAAGCGTTGCCGCAACTCGTTGCTTTAGGTCTTATTTGTGGGCTTGGCTGTGGTTTATTGATTGCTGTTTTCAGGTTGGCAATCGATTTACCTTTAACACTACTTTTAGCGGAACACGTAGAAAATTTTGAAGGCTTAAGCCTATACCAGCGATTTCTATACCCTAGCTGTGGTGGATTGTTGTTAGCATTAATGTACAGATACTGGCCTTTAATCAAGAACAAAGTGGGGATAGTACATTTGCTAGAAAGACTAGCATATCACCAAGGATACATCCCCTTAAAAAATTTATGTGCGCAGTTCATAATTGCAGTAGTTGCTTTAGTAAGTGGCCAGTCTGTAGGCAGAGAAGGACCCGCTATATATATGGGAGCTAGCTTATCTAGCCTACTTGGCCACTGGCTTCATATCCCCCACAACTCGCAGCGCATACTAGTAGCTTGTGGTGCAGCAGCAGCAATATCTGCCGCTTTTAACACTCCTCTTGCTGGAGTAATTTTTGCGATGGAAGTGATTCTTTTAGATTATACTATTGCCGGCTTTACGCCCATTATTGTCGCCGCCGTGTGCAGCTCTATTGTCACTCGCATGATTTTTTCTTCAGAACCTGTTTTCGACGCTCCCGCTTTTAATATATTGTCGCATGCCGAGTTACCCTGGGTTTTGCTACTAGGTGTTTTGGCAGGAATCCTAGGCACTTTTTTCATTAAGTTAATGCTATTTACCAAATCCAAAATCGATTGGCACTTAAGTTATAAGCTCTTGTTAGCTGGAGTTCTAACAGGTTTAGTCGCTATAGTACAACCGGAGGTAATGGGCACTGGCTACGACACTATAACCGATGTTTTTTGGGACCGCCTAGATTTACAATTACTACTAGGAATTTTACTAGCTAAAATACTGTTAACGCCCATCATTTTGGGTTTAGGCATGCCTGCTGGCTTAATAGGTCCAGTGTTATTTATAGGCGCGGTGATGGGGGCTATGTTTGGTATTATCGGCAACTTATTTATAGACAGCAACGTTTCAGTAGGTTTGTATGCCATGCTAGGAATGGGAGCGATGATGGCTGCAGTGTTAAATGCTCCATTAGCGGCACTTATTGCACTGCTAGAACTCACTTATAACCCTAATATTATATTTCCTGGAATGATTGCGATAGTAGTCGCTAACTTAACCACGCGTTATGTATTTAACATGCCTTCTGCTTTTTTAGCCACGCTACAAGCACAAGGTTTAGATTATCGTCTGGAGCCTTTAGCGCAAATATTAAACCGTGCTTCGGTTGCGAAAGTGATGAGCAAAAGCTTTCAATGCTCGCCAACAGCAATATCCTTACACCAAGCTAAAACAATCATTTCACAAAATGCTATGTGGCTCGTGGTTACTAACAATGAGCAACATACTAGCGCCTTCCCGGTTATGAATATCCAAAGCTTTTTGGATAGGGGCATTATTACCATTCATGATAAAATTGATCTGAATAGAATTCCTGCGCAGCGCTTTGAGGTTACTACTATTAACCTTAGAGCAACGCTACATGAAGCACTGCAACTAATGAATAGTAAAGAAACTGACCTACTCTGTGTTTATGATCACAGCTCTGCATTAGCAGGTTTATTAACTAGAGCCCAAATTGAACATTACTACAACAACAAACAATATCTCTAACACTTGTTCTTACCGCAATACTCTTAAAAGCATGCTCTTTAAACAGTATCTTTAAACACTACTGGTGCATTTTCTCTGATCAGGGGATAATGCGCCACATTCAATATCCATTTACCACTTATTCGTTTAAGGACCTTTATTATGTCTCGCTCAGAACAGCTATTTGCAGCCGCACAAAAACATATTCCTGGAGGCGTTAACTCTCCAGTACGCGCATTTAACAGTGTGGGAGGCTCTCCTATATATTTCAAAAAAGGACAAGGCGCATATCTGTTTGACGAAGATGACCAGCAGTACATCGATTATGTAGGTTCATGGGGCCCAATGATTCTAGGTCACGCTTATCAGCCTGTTATTGAAGCAGTAAAAGCGAGCTTAGATAACGGCTTAGGCTTCGGTGCGCCAACCGCTGTTGAGACGCTACTCGCCGATAAGGTCTGTGAAATCATGCCTTCTATTGAAATGGTACGTATGGTTAATTCAGGCACCGAAGCGACAATGTCTGCAATACGCCTCGCACGTGGCTATACCGGCCGTGATAAAATTGTCAAATTTGAAGGTTGCTATCACGGTCATTCAGATTCTCTATTAGTTAAAGCGGGCTCTGGCGCATTAACATTTGGTACACCTAGTTCTCCTGGAGTGCCTGAATCTTTGGCGGAGCACACGATTACCTTAAGCTTCAACGATTTAGAAGACGTAAAACAAGCTTTTGCTGAAATAGGTGATCAAGTTGCCTGTATTATCGTAGAGCCAATTGCCGGCAACATGAATTGTATTTTGCCTGTAGATGGCTTTTTACAAGGCCTAAGAGATATCTGCGATGAATACAAAAGCGTCTTAATCTTTGATGAAGTGATGACTGGCTTTCGCGTTGCTTTAGGCGGCGCTCAGGCGGCTTTCAATGTAGTGCCTGATTTAACCACTCTAGGAAAAATTATAGGTGGCGGATTACCTGTAGGTGCATTTGGCGGCAAGAAGGAAATCATGCAGCAAATTGCGCCTTTAGGCCCTATATATCAAGCGGGAACTCTTTCAGGAAACCCTCTATCAATGCAAGCTGGTTTAGCGATGCTAAATGCACTTACTGATAATCCGCGTGTTTATGACGAGTTAAGTGCTAAATCTGAGTTTTTGACACAGGGCATAGAGGCGGTTGCGGCGGCCGCTGGTATTTCATTAACAAGCACCTACATGGGTGGCATGTTCGGAATTTTCTTCACCGATCAACCACAAGTGACTAGTTTTGAGCAAGCCACTGCATGTGATACTGAACGCTTCGCTAAGTTCTTTCAGGGGATGTTAGCACAAGGCATTTATCTAGCGCCTTCTGCTTATGAAACTGGCTTTATGTCTGCAGCTATATCCCAAGCAGATATAGAAGCTACAATTGCTGCTGCTGCTAAGGTATTTAAAACCTTATAATGGCAATTTTTAGTAGCTTGATTTTAGCAGTGGCAAGCCTTTTGGCAGCACTGCTATTATTTAGACAGCCCGTTAAACTATCAGACTCGAGTAAAGTCTTAGCTAGTGTTATTGGTTTGTGTGCTGTTTTTATTTGCATAGCCAGCATTTCTCCATTAATAGTTAGCGCCAACAGTCATGACGGTAAAACCTTTGCTTTAATGATAGAAAACCTAAGGCAATACCTCGCGCTACCATTATTTGGCTCGGCATTTCTTAGTTTAACTATAAATAGAACCTTTAGCAGGGCCAGCTGGGGAAGATGGAGTTTAGCATTGCTGGCAACTTTCGAGCTTTGTCGAAGAACTCAAGCGGGAGAATACTACGGTATTAGCCTTGGAATACTAACCAGCTTAATTATTGGGTTTTGTATTTTTTATCAGGCTGATAAAAATATTAAACTCGTGAAACAGTTGTTAAATGTTAGTGCTGTTAGTTGCTTTGTATTAGCCATGCTGATATTTAATAATGAGGCACTCTTTTCGTTAAACATCGTCCCTACAAGCATAATTGAACCGCTGACTAATATTAGCTTGAGTTGGTACAACTTCTTCTTAGCTTACTCTTTACTTGTTTTATGCAGCCTCTTTTCGGAAAAGCTAGCTAAAATAAATAATAGCGAACAGCCTATATAAATATCGGCTGTTCCTTCTTTGCTCTAAGTCAAACTAACTAGTTTGCGTCCAGAAACAAATGTCTACTGCGACTGCTCCACTAGCTTTAACTGATCACTACTAGATGTCGTTATTTGGAACAACCAAACTCCCTCTCGAACTATTGAGTCAGCCTTGCTACAACCCAGTTTGAGAATGAAAACCAACTAATTATAATCAGGCTTCTACATAACGTAACAAGCAATTAGCAGATAAGGCAACTGCAGCGAAAACCGTACTCTCTATACACAAGCTTCTCTTAGATCTCGTAATAATAGTTTAGTAATATTTTTTAGTAGCTTTGCGATTTTTGAAACGCTTCATTAGCTCCTGCTGAGTCCCCTGCTTCTGAACGGATTTTGGCTAAAGCACTCCATAGACGGCGCAATTTATTACTTTGCCCTGCTGCTAAAGCAATCCCTTTTAAAGTAATTTGCTCTGCTTGTACATATTCACCCAAGCGTCTATGTACTTCTCCCAAAGACTGATAAACCTCAGGATCTTTTGGGGAAATTCTCAATGCGCGTTCTAAACTTGATTGCGCTGCTCTTAAACTACCGTTGTTTGTTTGATAATTTGCAGTATTTAACAGGGCAACCGTCGCTGGCTTTTGTACGCTAACGGCTATTTCAGGGGCTTTGCTTTGCTGATTTATTTTTGCATTCACGGTGCCTGAAGCGCTTTCTCTTACGTTTGAGCTTTCGCTAATTCCTTCATCAATCACCTGTGTATTAAAGGCTTTGAAGTTAGGTTTAGTACCTAGCGCTGTTACTTCGACATTATCAGATTGTTCAATAACTGACTTAGCTCCACCGTTTGAACTGCCTGTAATAGAGCGATCTTCTATCGATACAGTATTAACACCTGATACAGAACAACCTGCTAAAACTAAAAGTGTAAAAGCAGTAATTACTAATCTACTCAGACGAAAAAACTTATTCATAATCTATCCTTATTATTACTTTGCAAATTGACAGCTATCATAACCTTTTCCCCAATAAACAACATTGAATATAATTTCTATAAAAACAACAAAAGATATTATTTTTATACACTTAAATCAGTTACCGAATAACCTCTCTAACCAATTACTCGCTGGTTTTTTAGCCGCTCCACCTTCTATAGGTATTAATAGCTGTTCATCACCGCAATTAATCGCATAAGCCGGTATTGTTCCAGTTCTAAAAGGCATACGTAGGCTATCTTCACAGTTAGTATCAACGCTGAATCCAGTTTTTAAATTTATACTTGAAAACTCAATCCCTTCTGGTACAGCACTTTCTAATGGGGATAATGCTTCAGTTTTCATATAGGCTGTCCATACTCTTAAGGCTCCGGATGAGCCGGTAAAAGGCAGTGGAGTATTATCATCTTTACCGAGCCATACTACAGCCAATTTATTAGCTGAAAAACCTGCAAACCAGCTATCTCGCTGATCATTGGAAGTGCCTGTTTTACCCGCCAACTTAATATTGGGAGATATTTTACTATTAGCATAGCGTGCAGTTCCGATTTTAACCACTTGTTGCATTGCAAAATGTAACTGATATATTGATTGGGAATCAATTACTTGCTTTATTTTAAATGGATACCTCGACAACTCATTACCTGCTGCATCAGTAACAGCGCGGATAGCACGCATTGGCATTAAAAAACCATTAGCGGCAATTGTTTGATACATAGTTGCAACTTCAATTGCTGTCATCCCTTGAGCACCTAGCAGCAATGAAGGGAATTTTTGTACCTCTCGCTCAACACCTAATTTATGCATGGTATCTATCACTTTATCCAGCCCTACGTCCATCCCTACTTTAACTGTAGATAGATTGTAAGATTTAGCTAAAGCCAGGTAGAACGGAACATTACCATGGCTTCTTTTATCAAAGTTTCTAGGTTTCCACGGCTTAGCCCCTGGAGTAGGTATTACTACAGGAGCATCTTCTATCATAGAAGCCAGTGAATAACCCTGCTGCAATCCAGTTAAATATACAGCAGGTTTAATCAGCGATCCTATTGAACGAACGGCATCAGTCGCTCTATTAAATCCTTGATACCTGGTACTCGCTCCGCCAATAATCGTAATTATTTCTCCTGTTTGTGGATCGGTAACTACCATGCTTGCCTGTAAATTATTCGCTTTTTTACCATATTTCTTTTGCAGTTTTTTTATACTCAAACGCAATGCCTTTTCCGCTTTCGCTTGAGATATAGGATCTAAACTAGTAAATATTCGAAGTCCTTCTGAACTTAAATCAGCTTCATTATAGCTTTGTTTTAATTTACGCCTTACTAAATCTAAATACGCAGGATATGCACCTTTATGCAAACTTTTCTGCTTAGTAACTCCCAATGGTAGATCACTGAAATATTTATACTCTTGCGCATTAATATCACCATTAGTTTTCATCATACTCAGCACTAAATTACGTCTTTGTTTAGCTCTTTTAGGCCTTTTGCGAGGATCATAATATGAAGGCCCTTTTACCATCGCTGCAAGAAGCGCTATTTGATGTAATTTTAGCTCACCTATTGGCCGAGAAAAATAATATTGCGCAGCTAAACCAAAGCCATGAATTGCTCTAGAACCCTCTTGACCTAAGTACACTTCATTCAAGTATGCTTCCAATATCTCATCTTTTGAATAGCGAAAGTCGAGCACGATAGCCATCGGCATTTCGATGAGTTTTCTGATCAAAGTACGTTCTGATGTTAAATAAAAGTTTTTGATTAATTGCTGAGTTAAAGTACTACCCCCTTGCACAAAACGGCCAACTCGCAAATTAACCCACATTGCTCGAGCAATTCCTTTCGGTGAGATGCCAAAGTGATCATAGTAGCTTCGGTCTTCAGTAACAATCAACGCTTTTGCTAGTCCTTTAGGTGCTTGAGATAACCTAATTAACTCTCTATCTTCGTTATTTTTTGGATAGATACCGCCAATTAAAATAGGCTCTAGGCGGGTAATAGAAACAGGGCTGCCATTTTGTGCTGTAATGCGCTTAATGATACCTTTAGCAAAGTTAACGGTTATTTGTTGAGAAACTTCAGTGCCGTCTAAAAATTCAAATCCACGGGTGAAAATTTTAACCCTACTGGTCGCAACTTCCACTTCTCCCGACTGGTTAGCTCGCTTGACGAAACGATAACCTAAACCTTTTAATTCAACCTTTAAATCTTCTTTGCTAAGTGCTAGCCCAGCATACAAATCAAGCGGGCGAGCATATACTTTTGCCGGTATCGACCAACGCTTTCCTTCAAACTTCTCGCGTATCTGTGCATCTAAATAAAACAGACCTATAGCGGCAAACATTGCAAAAATAACAGAGAGCTTTAAGCTGAAAATAACTAGTTTGCGTAAAAGGCTAACTTTTTTTGCTCTTTTTTTAGCTTTTACTGTGGGTTTTTTGCTAACTTTAGAAGGTGTTTGCTTGCTCTTCGCCATGGATTCCAGCTTTATCATTTGATTATGCAGCTATTGTACAATTCCAAGATCCAGCTTTATAGAGCTTGATACGATTTTCTAGTATAATGCGCTTCTTTACAGCAATGAGTAGAAAAAATCGGTCGTGAATATCTACATATAGCTTAATTTCACCGCTTTTCTTCTTTAGTTATCATAAGACCTTTGCACGGCTACTGCTTTCATTGATTCAACGATAAAAATAAGTCTGACATTTAATAAAGGGTGCATCCTAAACCCTTACTTATATCTATAAGTCTAGGCTTTCACTTTTTTCGCTTGTTACTTTGATCCTCTAATTTTAGTGCAAAGACTTCATTACGCTTACTTTTTGTATGGGCCTATATGTCAGCGCGTTTAATCGAAGCATTACAAAACCCTGCTTGTTATCCACACAACGTTACTTTGCCGATTCAAGTAATTGAAACACAAGTTTCTTGGGTATTATTAACTGGGCAGTATGCTTACAAACTAAAAAAGTCCCTAAATTTTGGTTTTTTAGATTTTTCAAGTTTAGAGAAACGTCAGTTTTGCTGTGAGGAAGAGCTACGCCTCAATCAACGTTTAGCTCCAGATATTTACCAAGCAGTGGTGACTATTAGCGGGCTTATTGAAGCCCCACTAATATCCGTAACCGATTATAGAGATTTGCGTGAAAATGAAATTAATGCACCAGCAGCATCTATCGATAATGAAGGAGTATTAGAGTTTGCCGTGCGCATGCAGCAGTTCGATCCAAAAGCAGGCCTGGATCATTTATTGCAAGTAAATCAATTCAAAATACAGTGGATTGACGAGTTAGCAGTACAGTTAGCACAATTTCATCTTCAACTGCCCACCGTGGCTTCAAATAGCCCTTGGGGAGAAGCCAATAACATTTGGCAATTAGTAGCTGATAATTTTCTACATACCTTGGATTTTTGTCAAGACCCACTAGAGCTGCAACAATTAAGCACTTTATATGCACAAACCACAGCGCAATATACTGCTTTAGCAGATATTTTCAAAGATAGAAGGCAGCAAGGCTTTATCAGAGAGTGTCATGGTGATTTACACTTGGGTAATGTCACTTGTTACCAAGATAAATTACGCTTATTTGACTGCATTGAGTTTAATTTGCAGTTTAGATGGATCGATACTTGTTCAGATTTGGCATTTTTATTAATGGATTTAGAAGCTAACAATAAGCATACATGGGCAAACTTAGTCCTCAACCGCTATTTAGATATTACTGGAGACTATCAGTGTTTATTGCTACTCAGTTTCTATAAAAGCTTTAGATCGATGGTCCGTGCTAAAGTTGCAACTTTAGGCGACCAAGCTAATCATGCTACCTTTACTAAATACTTAAAACTAACCCAAAGTTACCAAAACAAACCTGCTGCCAGATTATTAATAATGCATGGCCTTTCAGGGAGTGGAAAGAGCCATTTAAGCCACAAAATTATTGAATCAATTGATGCCATCCGTATTCGCTCTGAAACAGAGCGTAATAGATTACATAAGGAGCTACAAAAGAAAGGAAAAAATATTGATTTGCACAGTCCTGAAATTAATGCGCGTCTTTCTCAACACCTGATTACGCTAACAGAGCAACTATTAAAGGAAAGTTACACGGTATTGGTAGATGGTACTTTCTTGAAGCAACATTTTCGCCAAAAGTATCTCAATATTGCAGAGCAGCTCAATGTGAGTATTAAAATAATCAGTTGTGAATGCGATGATAAATTAATGGAAGCGAGATTAGTGCGCGGTATAAATACAAGATCTGCGGACAGCAAGTTTTCTTTAGACAGATTGTCTCATCAATTAAGTTATCAACAACCTTTAACTAAAGCGGAGTCATTTTATCAGGATAGAGTTAATACTGATAACGATCAAGCTATTGAGGATTTTTTAGCTTTGCTAAAAACTTAAAAAAAACATCTTAAGACGCTTGAAAACGCTGTTATTTAGGTAAATAATTCAACGGATTAACCGGTTTACCATCCTTTCTTATTTCAAAGTGAAGTAGTGTTTTAATTGTTCCACTACTGCCTATTTCACCTATTTTCCGCCCAGCTTTAATTTTCATACCTTCGCTAACCAATAAGACACTATTGTGAGCATAGGCACTTAGATACTCTTGGGAGTGCTTAATAATAATTAAATTACCATAACCAATGATGCCATTACCAGCGTATACCACTTTACCAGATGCGGCTGCTCTAACAGGGCTACCTTTAACACCACTTATATCCAATCCTTTATTTTCTTTGCTAAATTTAGTTATCAATGTCCCTTTCGCAGGCCATTGCCAGCGAGTTCTAGTTGCTTTAGAAGCGATTGGTTTATGTTGCTTATTTTTCTGGTCAGGTTTCTTTACCCGCTTTAAATCTGATGGTGTTTTTTCTATTCTTGTTTTATCTGAATTAGCTACTCTGGTTAACGATGGTTTGGCTTTATTAAGCAAAGTAGTTTTAGCAACAGACGGTTTACTGTTCGAAGTTCTTCCTTTTATACTCAACACTTGATCTTTGTAGATGATATAGTTCGAAGATATATTATTACGTTTGGCTAGCAGTTTAAAATCCAAACCATACTTCCAAGCAATTGAATACAGGGTATCGCCCCTTTTCACTTTGTAGTTATTTGGTAGTTTTAACGGCGATTTTCTCTTTTGGTTTGATGAATATTTTTTAGAATTGATCGACACTGATGAAAGGTCGCTCACTGGTGCATAACCAGAAGCACATCCCAAAAGGCTGACTGACAATATGATTATAAGAAAGATTTTACTGTTAATCAGAATCACCTTGGCATTTTTCTAGATTAGTTAAATACTGCTTTAAATCACTTGCGCTCATATTAGTATAATAAATCATCGTATGCAGATATTTCAATCAAATAAAAACCACAAGTTTAGACAATCTACTCATATAAAACATACAAAAACTTAAACGATTACTAGGTGCTCAAAAAATAGAACGGTTTGAGGTATAGAACTAAGCTAATTGACCACTGTTTCTATCAAAAGCTCATAAAAGATCTATATAACTAGCAATATTATTAACAATCAGCCATTGCGCTAATCACCTGACTTCGGACTACACCAACATTGAATCTAAAGGGTTTCCCGTTATTTTGATAGGTAGAATTATACTTTATTCATCTTTTCAAGGGCTAATACTACAGCTACTGCTAACAATGCTAATATACAAACCATGACAAACTGCGATTCAACACCTGTTACTTGTTGATAATTAAACGGTGAAATATTCTGTTGTAAATCTGCCACTTGCAAGCCATGGCTGTTAATTCTAGTTGTTAAAGTCTCTTTCCATGGCCAAACTTTGTTCAGAGAACCAAATAGGAATCCTGTTAGCAATGCAACGGTGATGTTTTTGTAGCAACTAAACAACCAGTTAAGAAACTTAGAAAAGCATAATAAGCCACTAACACATCCTCCGGCAAAGACAGCTAATGTCATTAAATCTAAGCTTTTTATAGAACCCAAAATATGACTGTATAAGCCCAGCAATAACAAAATAAATGACCCAGAGATCCCTGGTAATATCATCGCGCAAATTGCTAGCATACCAGCAAAAAACACATTGGTATTTGATACTTCTAAAACCGATGCCCCTAATGTCGTCAGTATATAAGAACTAACAGAACCAAGTATAAAGCACAAGATGCTAAACTTATCCCAGCGGGTAATAGTTTTAGCAAGCAATACTGTAGATGCACAAATCAAACCGAAGAAAAAACCCCAGAGCATTTGAGGCTGATTTTGTAACAAGAACAGAACGAGGTTTGATAATAACAAAATACTCGTTAGCATCCCTAACAAGAGTACAACTAGGAAATTTCCATTAACGTATAACCAAGCTTGTGAAAATCCTTGCTTATATATCATGTGCAGTGCTTTTGGCCCCAAACGGCTAAGCGATAGAATAAGCTCTTGGTAAATTCCTGTTATAAACGCAATAGTGCCACCGGAAACACCCGGTACCGCATCAGCTGCCCCCATCATACATCCTTTGGAAAACAGACTAATTAAATCCTTTTTAGATCGTTTCAAATAAACCTCTACATCAACAAACACATTAACTAATGACACCGGCCAACAATGGTACAAAGTTGACGGACTCTACAATTTTCACTGAATAATTACTAGCAGATTTTTTTTCAATTAACTTAAGCTGCTGATTTTGACTACCACCCACAGGTATTACCATAGTGCCATTAACAGCCAATTGTTCCAGTAGTTCAGATGGCACTTCAGCAGGGGCTGCGGTGACGAGTATCGCATCGTATGGAGCATATTTTTCTAAACCCATACAGCCGTCAGTGTGCTCCAAATGTACGTTACTTATATCTAGTGCGTGCAAACGTATAGCAGCTCTTTCTTGCAATGGCTTAATACGCTCTATTGAATATACGTTACCTACTAGTTGGGACAAAATAGCTGTTTGGTAACCTGAGCCGGTGCCTACTTCAAGCACTTTGTTTAATGGCTTTTTTGCCAATAACAGCTCTGTCATCTTGGCGACTATATAAGGCTGTGATATCGTCTGATTATAGCCGATAGGTAAAGCGTTATTTTCATATGCCCCGTGAGCTAAAGCTTCATCTATAAATATATGGCGTGGTGTGTTTTTTATCGCATTTAACACATCAATGTTTTCAATTCCCTTTTCTGTTAGATTACTTACCAATCTATCTCTGGCTCGCTGCGATGTCATTCCACTACCTCGCAGATTAAATTGCTCAACCACTAAGTTTCCTCCAACCAATTTTCAACATTTTCCATAGCAGTATAGTTTGTCATATCAAAGTGTACTGGAGTAATGGATACAAAACCGTGCTCTATAGCATAAAAATCTGTTCCCGGACCATTATCAATAGCACTACCAACACCTGCAACCCAGTGCAGTAAATCGCCTCTGGGGTCTATACATTCAATAGGTAGTTTTGACACCGCTCGATGCCCTAGCCTAGTGACGTGAATACCTTGTATTTTTGCTAATGGTAAATCGGGAACATTTACATTTAACACAGTGCGTGGTGCTACTTTCAATTCTTTAATTTTAAGTACTAAGTCTTTAACAATAGCAGCGGCACTTTCATAGTGCTTAGGATGTGCATTTGCCACTGATACAGCAATACCCGGTAAACCAAGCGTCCTACCTTCCATCGCCGCAGCTACCGTTCCTGAATAAAGAACATCATCCCCTAAATTAGCGCCTGCATTGATACCCGAAACAACCACTTCAGGCGTAAAACCAAAAGTACCCGCCACTCCTAAATTAACGCAATCTGCAGGCGTTGCATCTAAACTTATATAACCATTATTATGTACATATGAGCGTAATGGGCGGTCTAACGTTAGTGCATTGCTTGCCGCTGATCTATTTCTGTTGGGCGCTATTACTTGTACGTGGGCAATAGTTTTTAAAATTTCAGCTAAAAACTTTATACCCGGTGCTTTCACACCATCATCGTTTGAAACTAACACTTTAATCATGGCGTTTCACTACCGGCAACAGCAGCATTTGAATATGCACACAACTCTCGTAGTACACTGGTAGCAAAGGCTCCTGGTGGTAAATCAAAAGATAACAACCACGTACCTGGCTCTTCACATACAAAGGTTAAGTTATTCGCTAACAAGCGAATAGAACGCCGCTCTTGACTTAAGCCCATATGCTCAAGCCGCTCAGTGACAGCCGTATATTCAGCTAGATGATTCAACTCCCACTCTTCTGCTTGCTCTGTGACAATTGATCGACCACGCCCCCATAAAGGGCCTGTTAAGTGCAAATCTAAAGCTGTCATTCTTTGTTTAATCGCAGCTATATCATCCACTAAAAAGTGACTTTTACTGCCCTCTAGCATTACCACATCACCTGGAACCATTTCTAACCAACGTTGCTCTTCAATTCGCTTAGACAATAAATGGTTAAAAAACCATGAACGCACTGCTGAAATGTATAAACCTTTTTTATTTCTATTGCGCTCTTTGAATTCTTCTTTTAGTAAAGATATGCCACGCGATATATTAGCACCACCAAAACCAAAGCGTTGCTCGCCAAAGTAATTTGGTACACCTTGAGCAATCAATACTAAACGCTTAGCTAGTTCCTCATCATCGCTGACATTTTTTAAGCGAATTTGGAACTTGTTACCTTTTAATGCACCAGTGCGTAATTTCCTACTATGCCTTTGAATATCTAAAACTTGCACAGTATCAGAGTTAAACCCTTTCAAATCTATGGTTTTAGCGCCTGGTAAGCAAACGCTAAACCACTGCTCTGTTACAGCATGACGATCTTTCTTACCCGCGTAGCCAATTTCTTTACTGGTCACCTTAAAAAACTGTGCGAGCAGTTTTGCTACCCAATCACTGTTTTCACCGCTCTTCAATATTTTAATATACCAGTGCTCACCTGTCCCATCTAAGTCAAATGATGGAATCTCTGTCACTTGAAAGTCGGCATTACACGCTCTAATTTCAGCACTGCAATTGGGCTTTCCATAAAGGTATTGATAATCTGTTGGGAAGTTATTCATTTTTTAACACTAACCTTGGGCATTTAACCTGCCTTACTGCGCTGATTCATCTATCAACTGATAAAAAGTTTCATCGGGCTTGACCATTCCCAGTTCACTCCTCGCTCTTTCTTCTATTGCAACCAAACCCTTGCGTAAATCTTTAACCTCTGCTTCCAGTTGATGATTACGTAATAACAGCTGATCATTAGCCGTATTTTGTTGCTCAATTTCATGGCGCAATGCGGTTAATTCAATACGATTTGCTTCCCCAAACCAAATGCGGTATTGCAAAGCAGAAAACAAAATTAACAGTGCTAACAGCAAATATCGATACATTTAATTTCCGCAATAGTAGCAATTCAGGATCAAGCAAGTGTAATATTTTTAGTTCATAAAACAAAGAAAAAGGGAGCTGTAGCTCCCTTAAGTCTTACTTACCATTAAAACTACTATCAAATAGTTCAAGGTAGTATCAATATCTTACTTTTGTAATCTATTGCTAGCTTTATTTAGCCATTGGGATTTATTTTAACTATTGACCTTTTATTTCCGACAATCCGTTATAAATAGCTTTCTCGCCCAGCTCTTCTGCAATACGTAACAATCTATTGTATTTAGCAACGCGATCAGAACGTGAAAGTGAGCCCGTTTTAATTTGCCCAGCGGCTGTCCCTACTGCTAAATCAGCAATCGTCGTATCTTCAGTCTCGCCAGAACGGTGAGAGATAACCACCGTAAAACCTGCATCCTTGGCCATTTTAATCGCATCTAACGTTTCAGATAACGTACCAATTTGATTAAACTTAATCAAAATTGAATTACCGATACCTTGCTCAATGCCGCGCTTTAATATTTTGGTATTTGTTACAAAAAGGTCATCACCCACTAACTGTACTTTAGCGCCTACTGCTTGTGTTAATGCAGCCCAACCATCCCAATCAGATTCATCCATGCCATCTTCAATTGATAGGATAGGGTAATTCGCCGCTAAGTTAGCTAAGTATTGAGTAAACTCTTTAGAGTCAAACGATTTGTTATCACCTTTTAGGTGATACTTCCCGTCAGAGAAAAACTCTGATGCAGCACAATCAAGCGCTAAAGTAACATCGACACCTAGCTCATAACCTGCATTCGCAACTGCTTCTTTAATCACCACTAAAGCTTCTTCATTAGAAGCTAAATTCGGCGCAAAACCACCTTCATCTCCAACTGTTGTGCTTAAGCCGCGACCATTTAACACTGATTTTAAGGCGTGAAATATCTCAGTGCCACAGCGCAGCGCTTCTGGGAAGTTATCAAACTTAACCGGCTGAACCATGAATTCTTGAATATCTACGTTGTTATCAGCATGCTCACCGCCGTTGATGATATTCATCATGGGTACGGGTAATGAATACTCGCCTGATGTGCCGTTTAGGTCCGAGATATGACTATATAGCGGTACATTTTTATGTGCTGCTGCCGCTTTTGCCGCCGCCAGCGAGACTGCCAAAATAGCGTTAGCACCTAGCTTTTCTTTATTCTCGGTGCCATCTAACGCTAGCATAGCATTATCTAGAGCGCGCTGATCTAGCGCATCCATACCGATTAAGGCTTCGGTGATAGCACCGTTAACAGCGGCTACTGCTTTCAATACACCTTTACCAAGATAACGGGATTTATCACCATCACGTAATTCTAGAGCTTCTCTTGATCCTGTCGATGCACCTGAGGGAGCACAAGCTGTACCGAAAGCCCCACTTTCAAGGGTAACGTCAGCTTCAATAGTAGGGTTTCCTCTAGAATCTAAAATTTCTCTCGCTTGGATCTTCGCTATAAGCGCCATGTATCACTCCTTGTATAGCAACCAGTGTGTTGCTAAATATTGAATTTTTCACTATCGCTTTTCACAAATTCAACCAACTGAGCTATCCTCATAATTTGATTAAGTTCGACGGCAGCACAATTACCGTTATCCTGTTAGTAGCAGCTCTTTGGCAACTTACATTAATCTATACTTGTGATTGAATTCTTTTTTAATATACTTTCGTACCACGTGCTGCATATCAATATTATCTAGACCAGCCTCATCAATGGCATAAAACCTCTTACCTACTAATTCCATAGCTACTGAACGTAAATAAGGGAGCTTAAGCTCCCTGTGGTATTGCAGAATATTTAACTTTCGCTTTTTTGCTTTTGTTCAGTAAGCGCCGCTTCAATGAAGCCTGTAAATAAACCGTGTCCATCACGAGGACAAGAAGTAAATTCTGGATGAAATTGGCAAGCGACAAACCATGGATGATCAGCCACTTCTATTACTTCTACCAACTCACCATCGCTCGACTTTCCTGAGATAATCAAACCCGCAGCTTCTAGTTGAGCAACATAGTTGTTGTTTACTTCAAAACGATGCCTATGGCGTTCAATTATTTCAGTAGAGCCATAACTAGCGGCAATTGTAGAGCCTTCTGTTAAATGGCAGTTCTGAGCACCTAAACGCATCGTACCACCTAAATCGGTATCTACATCGCGCGTTTCTATTTTACCAGCACTATCTGTCCATTCTGTGATTAAACCTATTACAGGATGTTCAGAGCTTTTATCGAATTCAGTAGAGTTCGCATCAGCAAGACCTGCTACATTACGTGCAAATTCAATCACCGCAACTTGCATTCCTAAACAGATGCCCAAATAAGGTACTTTGTTTTCTCTGGCATATTTCACCGCGGCAATTTTTCCTTCAACGCCACGTTCTCCAAAGCCACCTGGAACTAAGATAGCACTAGCACCTTTTAAGGCATCAACTCCGTCTCGTTCTATACGCTCTGAATCTATATAGTCAATTTTAACTTTTTTACGCAGCTTAATACCCGCATGCGAAACAGCTTCAATCAACGATTTATAAGCATCCAATAACTCCATGTATTTTCCAACCATGGCGATACGTACTTCACCTTGTGGATTTAGATGGGCATCAGCAACTCTTGTCCACTCCGATAGATCAGCTTGGGGCGCATCAATTTCAAAGCGTTCGACAACCAGGTCATCAACGTTTTGTTCCCACAAAATTTGTGGGATATTATAAATAGTATTCGCATCTGGAAGCGAAATAACAGCGCGCTCTTCGACATTGGTGAAAAGTGATAGTTTACGGCGTGAATCATCATGAATAGCATGATCAGAACGACAAATCAGCATATCAGGCTGGATACCAATAGAGCGCATTTCTTTAACAGAATGCTGAGCTGGTTTGGTTTTTGATTCGCCCGCTGTTGCTATATAGGGAACTAAAGCTAAATGCATAAACAACGTGCGCTTATAACCAAGTTCCGCGCGCATTTGGCGGATAGCTTCTAGAAACGGTTGTGATTCAATATCACCAACAGTACCGCCTACTTCTACTAACGCAATATCAACACCTTTTGCCCCTTTTATGATACGGCGCTTAATTTCATCAGTGATATGCGGAATAACTTGTACTGTTCCACCTAAATAATCCCCACGGCGCTCTTTGTTTAACACATGTTGATAAACGCGTCCCGTGGTGAAATTGTTACTCTTTTTCATTGTCGTACGAATAAATCGTTCGTAATGTCCAAGATCCAAATCGGTTTCAGCCCCATCTTCTGTTACGAATACTTCCCCGTGCTGAAAAGGACTCATAGTACCTGGATCAACGTTTATATATGGGTCTAATTTTAGCATAGTAACTTTGAGACCACGGGCCTCTAAAATAGCGGCAAGTGAAGCTGCTGCAATGCCTTTGCCCAGTGAGGACACAACACCGCCGGTGACGAAAATATAACGCGTCATGAAGAACCTGTATATGATTAAAAGTGGAGGAAATTTATACTGCTTAGATGGCGTTGCAGTTTAACAAAAAGTGCTTAAATCCTCAATCACAAAGGGTGCCAATCTATACTTAAATATGCTTTTTTTTGCCCTTGCTCTAACCAACCTTCACAAATGCATATTCCCGGCACTGCTACTACCGCTTCTTTATACATTAATAGCGGCCAATTTTCGCGCAACCAAGGAGCTATCGCATGCTCTTGAAATAGCTTTTTAAGCTTTTTTCGCCCTCTACCTGCCACTTCAATACTCATTCCTTCACTTTTACTTTGTAAGTACATGCCTTCTTTAAAGCTAATACCTTGCGTATGATAATTAAATGAAAGTGATCCTTGATTAAGATTGTAGTGCTGTTGCTGCAACGATAATACTGGCCAAGCTTCAATCACCATATCTGTTTTGATAACATATAACTGCTGTTTAAAACGCTTAACAGTATAAGCACCAATTTTGCAGTAGCCTTGGCTGTCACTGCGACTTGCTATTACATCTTGTAATATGCGCTGTAATTGCTTTCTAGATACATGGCTTGCACATATGCCTATTAACCAGTGCCGCAGTAATTCAGTAGCTTTGTTGCTTTCAAACTGCTGCCATTTCGCTAAATCAAGCACATTATCTTGGCTTATTTGCTGTATATCAAGTGCCAAGTAATCCGCTAATAACTGCTGCTCTATCGCCAGTGTTTGCGCGCATAAAGCTATTTGCTCACTTGCTTTAGGCCAATGTCCGTTAAGCTGGGATAATACTTTGTGACGGATAAAATTACGGTCGTAGTCAACACTTTGATTACTTGGATCTTCTATCCAATTAAGCTGCTGCTGCTCAGCATAATATTCAAGGCTTGACCTAGCCAGTTGTAACAATGGCCTTAGTAGCATTGCTTTGCCAATAGCGCGTTGTACTGGCATGGCAGATAAACCTTTTGTACCTGCTCCTCTCACTAAGCGGAACAATACAGTTTCAGCTTGATCGTTTGCATGATGACCAAACAACAAACAATCCCCCGCTGCTAGAAAATTTTCAAAACACTGATAACGAGCGTCTCTCAACTGCTGTTCACTAGAGCTTGTTACTGATATTTTAAAACTATGTAGAGGAATGTTACGTTGAATACATTGAGCTTCACAAAACTGCTGCCAATCATCAGCAGCACTTTGTAATTGATGGTTAACATGTAAAGCAACAATGCTGTTTTGGGGAAGCAGCTGGCTGGCTAGATCTAATGTCACCATCGAATCTAGCCCACCACTTAATGCTATCACCCAGCGCTTTACTTGCTTTTCTGGCTGGAGGTTAGCATTGCTAAAATCAACTGATTGGCACTGTTGCAAAAAGCTTTGTGTGATAGACATCGATGTTAAATATTATTCGCCATTTAAGCCGTAAGACATCAATCTTGCATAGCGATGTTCTAAAAGCTCATCAACTGACATTTCAGATAGTGTATCTAAAGATTCAATCAATTGAATTTTCAATGATGCTGCTAATTCTAGCGGCGAACGATGCGCACCACCTAAGGGCTCAGGAATAACATTATCAACTAAACCGAGCTCAGATAATCTCTGTGATGTAATACCCATCACTTTAGCAGCTTCAGATGCTTTATCTGCGCTTTTCCAAAGAATAGAGGCACAACCTTCTGGGGAAATAACCGAGTAAGTTGAATACTGCAACATCATTAACTTATCACAAACTCCTATTGCTAAAGCTCCACCCGAACCACCTTCTCCAATTACAGTAGAAATGATGGGTGTTTTTAGTTGTGACATTTTAGCTAAATTAAAGGCAATCGCTTCACTTTGGCCACGCTCTTCTGCACCAATACCTGGGTACGCGCCGGGTGTATCAATGAAGGTAATAATTGGCATTTTAAAACGTTCAGCCATTTGCATCACACGCAATGCTTTACGATAGCCTTCAGGTCTTGGCATACCAAAATTACGCTTTACTTTTTCTTTAACATCTCGCCCTTTTTGATGGCCGATAACAACCACGCTTCTACCTTCCAACCTTGCCATTCCGCAAACTAGCGCTGCGTCATCGGCAAAATGGCGATCTCCATGAATTTCTTCAAAATCGTCAAATAAATAACTAATGTAATCCATGGTGTAAGGACGCTGCGGGTGACGTGCAATTTGTTGCACTTGCCAAGCAGATAAATCACTAAAAATCGTCTTAGTTAAGGCTTTGCTTTTTTCTTCAAGATTGAGAAGTTCATCAGAAATGTTGATTTCGGTGTTTTCACCAACAAGTCTTAACTCTTCAATTTTTGTCTCTAGTTTCGCAATCGGTTGCTCAAACTCTAAATAGTTGGGGTTCATCTGCTTGTATTCCGCTCTTAGTGTCCAATTAACGGCTGATTTTACCGTTCTGTTACGCAGATAACTAGTCTAAGCTGCTAAATCAAAGCAAAGATGCTATCCACTTTAAAGTTTATCTGTTTGCTTGCGCTGTTCTACTGCTTTTATAACTCGTCACAAGACTTAACATTCATTATAACATCGTAAAGAATATCTTAATTACTTTCAGTACCATCTGCAATTTTTACTGAAGACAGAAGTCATCAGAGCTCATTGAAAGTACCCTTTTTGCTACATAACTCGAGGAACTAAACTTCATTAGCGCTACGCTATAATCTTCATACTTTTATAAATAACATACCGTAACAGGATTCTTACTAACAGAGCTATCTGCAACATTATTATCAGCAAAACGTTCCGTCAGTGCAATTAGCAATTCATCACTTGCCGTTACTCGCCATTGCTGACCGGCATTAAGCACACCTCGTGCTTGCGTCATTTGGTAGTCAAATGCTAATTGTAATCCCTGTGGATCTTTAAAAGGTGCTATCAGTTTTTGTATTTCCTGCAACTTACGACCCTTAAAGTCCTTTTCACTACAAACTACTTTAATGGATTGAGCGTATTGAGCACGCGCTTGTGGAATGCTTATCAAACGGTTCGCACGCACTTTAATCCCCCCCGAGTAATCATCATTAGAAATCTCACCTTCCATGATAACCACAGTATCCTTTTTTATAATATCGCGAAACTGCTCATATACATCACCAAACAAAGTTACTTCAATGCGCGCAGATCTGTCATCCAAGGTAATAAAACATAAATTATCACCTTTTTTGGTCTTCATCACGCGCTGGTCAACAATCAAACCTGCTATCTTTTGTACGGTACCGCGCGCAGGCGCCACTTCACTAATTTTCTTACTTATAAAGTTTTTAAGCTCTTTTTCATACTCATCGATGGGATGCCCAGTGAGGTACAAACCTAAAGTTTCAAGCTCTCCGTTTAAGCGCTCTTTATCCGTCCAATTACGAACGTTAAGGTTCTCTTCAAAAGGGTTACGGGCTTGCTCTTGATCATCGCCGCCAAACAAATCAAACATGCCGGCGTTTTCATTATGAGCAGACTGATCTGCCGCTCTCAAAGCATCTGAAACTGAAGCCATCATTACTGCTCTACTAGGACCTAATTCATCCATAGCTCCACAGCGAATCAAGCCTTGCATGACTCTTTTATTAAGCTTTTTAGCGCCAACTCTGTCACAAAACTCATACATGTCGACAAATTTTCCAGCACCATCATTTCGTGCGGCTATAATTGCTTCTATTGGCCCTTCACCAACGCCTTTAATTGCACCAAGACCATAAATAATGGTACCTGTATCGTCAACCGTGAATTTATAGCCACCGTTTTGCACACTTGGTAATGCTGGCGATATATCCATGCGTCGACATTCTTCCACAAAAATAACAACTTTTTCTGTGGTTTGCATATCGGCAGACATTACCGCTGCCATAAAAGGTGCCGGATAATGGGTTTTGAGCCATGCTGTTTGAAACGAAACAAGTGCATAAGCCGCTGAGTGAGATTTGTTAAAACCGTATCCAGCGAATTTTTCTACTAAATCGAAAATATTACCTGATAGATTTTGATCAATATTATTAGCCACACAGCCTTCAAGAAAGCTAGTTCTTTGCTTTGCCATTTCTTCAGGTTTTTTCTTACCCATAGCACGGCGCAGCATGTCCGCCCCGCCTAAAGTAAAGCCTGCCATGACTTGTGCTATTTGCATGACTTGTTCTTGGTATAGAATGATACCGTAGGTCGGTTCAAGCACTGGCTGCAAGCTTTCTAACTGATAATCGGCATGAGGCCATGCCATTTCAGCACGACCGTGTTTACGGTTGATAAAGTCATCTACCATGCCTGATTGCAATGGCCCAGGTCTAAACAGCGCCACTAGTGCGATGATATCTTCAAATCTACTGGGTAATAGCTTGGAAACAAGGTCTTTCATGCCACTTGATTCCAGCTGGAACACGGCTGTGGTTTCCGCTGATCTTAGTAATTCAAACGTAGTTGAATCTTCTAAATCAATGAGCGCTATATCTAAATCTTCTTTTCCTTCCTGCCTGCGCTTAGCATTAATCGTCTTAAGCGCCCAATCAATGATCGTTAGAGTACGCAACCCTAAAAAGTCAAACTTTACTAATCCAGCCTCTTCCACATCATTTTTGTCAAATTGAGTGACCAGTCCATGCCCTTCTGAATCGCATAAAGTTGCGGAAAAATCAGTCAATTTAGTAGGAGCGATAACCACGCCACCAGCATGCTTACCAGTACCTCTAACGGTACCTTCAAGCTTAAGCGCCATATCCATTATTTCTTGCGCTTCTTCACTGCCTTTTACAAACTCAGCTAAGGCAGGTTCTATCTCAAGCGCTTTTGATAGCGTAATGCCCACTTCAAAAGGAATCAGCTTAGACAACTTATCTGCGAGACCAAACGCTTTTCCCTGTACCCTTGCTACATCGCGCACTACTGCTTTGGCCGCCATAGTACCAAAGGTTACAATTTGGGAAACGGCATCTCTACCGTAGGTTTCTGCTACATAATCGATGACTCGATCTCGATTATCCATACAGAAATCAATATCAAAATCTGGCATTGAGACACGTTCGGGATTTAAGAAACGTTCAAATAGTAAATCGTACTCTAACGGATCTAAATCAGTAATCTTTTGTGCGTACGCAATTAGTGATCCAGCTCCTGATCCACGTCCAGGGCCAACAGGAATGTCATTTTCCTTGCCCCACTTAATGAAATCCATCACGATTAGAAAGTAACCGGGGAAACCCATTTGGATGATGATATCTAGCTCAAACTCTAATCGGTCGTAATAAGTTTGTCGTTTAACATCAAACTCTGGATCATTTTTATCTAAAATAACTGCTAAACGCTCTTCCAATCCAGCTACTGAGACATCACGGAAAAACTCATCCATCGTCATCCCTTCTGGAATCGGATATTTAGGTAAATAATAGGTGCCTAAATCTAGTTCTATATTGCAGCGCTTAGCTATTTGTATGGTGTTTTCAATGGCGGATGGGATATCAGAAAACAGCTCGCACATCTCTTCGCTACTTCTAAAATATTGCTGTTCACTGTAGTTACGTGGCCTTTTTGGATCTTCTAATACTCGTGACTGGTTAATACACACTCTAGCTTCATGTGCATCAAAATCAGTTTCTTTGACAAACATAACATCATTAGTAGCCACAACAGGGCACCCCATTGATGCCGCAAGCTCTACGCTTCTAGCTACTAACTCATTTTCACCGTTTCGCCCAGTTCGGTGTAATTCAATATAATATCGATTAGGAAATGCAGCCATCCACTGTTCGAGAATAGAGGTAGCCATAGTGTTTTCTGCTAGTAAAGCACGGCCTAGTTCCCCTTTTGCCGCCGCTGATAGGGCGATCAAGCCAGTTGATTTTTCAAACAACCAACTTTTTTTAACAATCACTTTATCTATAATAAAGTTTTGACCTTGTTCGTATCCTCTTGATATTAGCTCCATCAAGTTACGATAACCTAATCCATCTTGGGCCAATAAGGTGACATAAAAGGGCGCTTCTTTTAAATCATCATCAATGACTAGTATATCTGCGCCACAAATTGGCTTCACACCCGCACTAGTAGCAGCTTTATAAAACTTTACCAAGCCAAATAAATTAATATGATCTGTCACTGCGACTGCCGGCATAGCCCCTTCTTTAGCAGCACCCACTAAAGCTTTAATGCGACAAAGGCCTTCTACCACTGAAAACTCTGTGTGGGTGCGTAAATGTACAAAAGATTGCGACATACTTATTTGAATTCCGTACTTAATATCATTTTTAGACTAATCATTATGCTATTTATAATTTTATAACTTTAAGATTTAGCGTTCTAGTAATACACGCACTGGCTTAAAGCTCTTACGATGCATTGCTAATGGACCATATGTTGCCAGTGCTGCCATATGCTCTTTAGTTGGGTAACCTTTATGGCGATCAAAACCGTATTGCGGATGCGCTTCATGTAACATCACCATTTCTTTATCGCGTACTACCTTCGCAATAATAGAAGCAGCACTGATCGCTGCAACTTTAGCATCTCCTTTTACTATCGCTACACAAGGAAATATTATTTCAGGACACCGATTACCGTCAACTAACACCATCTGTGGCTGCATATTTAACCCTTCAATTGCTCGCTTCATTGAAAGCATACTCGCCTGTAATATGTTGATTTCATCAATTTCAATAGGACTAGCCCTACCTACTGCATAACATAAGGCATTTTCTATAATTTGCTGATATAGGTAGTTTCGTTTCTTTTCGCTAAGCTTTTTAGAGTCAGCTAAACCCATAATAGGTTTATCAGGGTCGAGAATAACGGCAGCAGAGACTACATCTCCTATTAATGGACCACGCCCAACTTCATCGCAACCCGCTAGCATAGGCATATATTTATATTGCTCTAAATCTAACATTAAACTCTCTTTAATTAATTTAGCTGTTTTCTAGAGGGGATGAATTCAACAGCTTTTGAATTGCATCAGCAGCCTGTTCATTCGCTGACAGATTCAATTGGCTATGAATTTCTTGGAATTTTGCTTGTAGGTATAATCGTCTAGCTTGATCTGTCAGCGCTTTTTCAACAGCTACACTCAATTTTTCTGGTGTTGCCTCATGTTGTAACAATTCAGGTACTAACATTTCATCGGCTAAAATATTGGGCAGTGAAACATACTTAGTCTTAATCATTCTCGAATAAACAGCATAAGTCAATGCGGCCATTTTGTACGCAACCACCATCGGTTTACCTAGTAATGCCGCTTCTAAAGTGGCGGTGCCTGAGGCTATCAATATGGCATCAGCGGCGCGCATAACAGACCTAGAGCGCTGCAAAATTAGCTTTATTGGCAACTCAGGAGACCCAGCCAATAACGTGTTAATTTCATCGTAGCGTTGCTGGTTTACCGCCGGTAACAAAAACTGTATGTTTGGATACTTGTTGTATAATACAGCGGCCGTTTTCACAAAAACGGGCAACAGATATTTGATTTCACTGCTGCGGCTACCTGGTAATAATGCAACTACTTGGTCATCAGGTTTGCAACCAAGTTCTAGCTTACAAGCGGCTATATCATATTCACTACTGATAATCTCAGCCAATGGATGCCCTACATACGCAATTCGTTGCTTTGTCTTTTGGTAATATTGAGCTTCAAAAGGAAATAAACATAGCAGTAAATCTACTGCTTTCTTTATCTTATAAATTCGTTTAGCTTTCCATGCCCATACAGAGGGACTGACATAGTGAACCGTCAATATGCCAGCTTCTTTCAATGCTAATTCAACATTTAAATTAAAATCAGGTGCATCAATACCAATAAATATATCAGGAGGATCTTTCAAGAATTCGCAGATTAAACCTTTCTGCAAAGAAAGTAATTTAGGCAATCGAGATAAAACTTCTACAATACCCATTACAGAAAGCTGATCCATAGCAACTTTGCTATAACAACCTTGTGCAATCATCAGTGGCCCGCCAATACCGTAAAATTCAATCTCCGAATAGCGCTTTTTTAGTGCTTCGATCAAACCAGCACCTAAAATATCGCCTGAAGCTTCGCCTGCGATAATCGCAACACGAAGAGGCCTCTTATTTGTAGCTGGTTTATCATTTGGCACTAGCGAATGATGCCGCGACTAGATTGCACTAAAGACTGAGCAAGAAGTTGAATGGCGTCATGCTGCTGTGCCATTTCTTGTAATTTGGATATTGCATCTTCAATTGAAAGTTGCTGGCGATAAACTATCTTATAAGCGCGTTTGATCTCAGTAATTAACGAAGCTGAGTAGCCTTGCCTTCTAAGTCCTTCACTATTGATACCAAAAGGCTTAGCTGGGTTACCACTGGCCATTACAAAAGCGGGTATATCTTTTAAAATAACAGTGCCGGCACCACACATTACAGAATTACCTATATGACAAAATTGATGTATAGCGCTAAAACCGCCAAGTATTGCACGATCATTTATAATTACGTGCCCAGCGGCTGCGGTATTATTTGCCAAAATAATGTCGTTACCTATGACACAATCATGCGCTATATGCACATTGACCATAAATAAGTTACGACTGCCTATTTTAGTAATCCCTTTATCCTGGATAGTTCCACGATGAATAGTACAACTTTCACGAAACACATTATTGTCACCTATTTCTAAATAGGTAACTTCACCTTGGTACTTTTTATCTTGGCAGTCTTCACCAATAGAACAAAATTGAAAGATCTTATTATTCTTTCCAATTTTGCAAGCGCCTTTAATCACCACATGGGAGGAAATTATTGTACCTGAGTCAATCTCTACATCAGCACCTATAATAGTCCAAGGACCTACTATTACATCTTCAGCCAGCTGTGCACTAGGGTCTATTATTGCACTGGGATGTATTAATGAATTAGCTTCAATCAACATTTATACCTAACGATCTGCACATAGAATAGTAGCTGAACTAACAATTTTACCTGCAACCTCAGCTTTAACATCAAACTTCCAAATACCGCGTTTTTCAGAAACTATGCTAGCGAATAAATCTAATCTATCACCAGGCACAACCGGTTTCTTGAAACGGAGCTTATCGGAGCCGACAAAATAATACATGGAACCATCTTGAGGGGTTTTATCCATCGTTTTAAATCCTAATATTCCAGCTGCTTGTGCCATAGCTTCAACAATTAAGACACCAGGCATAACAGGATGTTCAGGAAAATGGCCATTAAAAAAAGGCTCATTTACTGTTACATTTTTATAGGCCTTTATCGATTCACCTAAAACTAACTCTTCAACACGATCAACCAATAGAAATGGGTAACGATGAGGTAAATATTCACGAATCTGATTTATATCCATTATCATACTTTGCCTTTATTCTCCTCTAAAGAAAGTGCTTTCACTTCCCTTTCTAATACTTTTATACGTTTTGCGATAGCATCTAAACTGCGAAACCTTACTACATTACGCTTCCAACTGTGATGCTCTTCAGTAGCTGTGCCTGAAGAATAAACACCCGCTTTTTTGATAGAGTTGCTGACCATACTCATTCCAGTAATGTGCGTGCCAGCTACTATATCAAGATGACCTGCTATTGCACACATACCAGCGATAGTGCAATTCTCGCCAATATTGGTACTACCTGCTATCGCTGTACTTGCTGCTACTGCAGAGTAATCACCTATTTTAGCATTGTGCCCAATTTGAATTTGATTATCCAATTTAACACCGTCACCTATTATCGTATCTGACAACGCACCTCGATCTATTGTTGTCGAAGCGCCAATTTCTACGTCTCTACCGATGCGAACACCACCTAACTGGCAAATTTTTTGCCAGCCGACTGCTTTTTTAGCAAATCCAAATCCATCGGCACCTATAACTGCATTGGAATGAATATGACAATTCTCGCCAATTTTCACATCTTGGTATAAAACGACCCCCGCTTCTATGCGAGTATTGGCTTCTATAATACAATAATCAGCTATCACTACATTGGGGCCAATATAGCAGTGTTCACCTATCGAACTGTTATTTCCTACTACGGCTCCATGGCATAGTTGAGCAGTGCTAGCTACTTTAGCTGATATTGCGACTTTACTAGCATCAACAATGCCTGCTATCAGCTTTGCACGCCAATCAAACCATTTACTAATTTGCGCAAATGCTAAATACGGATTATCTACCACGATAGCGCTATTGAGCACTAAATCTTGTTCACTAGTACTGACTAGAATTGCTGATGCATTACATTTACGTAAATGTGGAAGGGATTTTGTGTTAGCACAAAAACTAATAGCACCTTCTTCAGCTGAAGTTAAAGGTGCTATATGTGTGATTTGCAGATTACCATCGCCTATTACATCGGCTTGTAAAAAATGGGCTATTTGAGCAACGCTGAACACTTAACACCTCTGCTTTTATTTTGTAAGCTTAATTTTTATAACAAGCTGATAGAACATACCAATAATTACAGCACTGTGTTTATTATATTAGCTAAACATCATCTACTATCTACAATATGTGAAAACTATTAAGAGCTTGCAAGTACAGCACGCTATAAAACTCTGTCAAGCTCTTAAAAGTTAGTAGCGTGTATCTGATATTGCAGTTTTCTTAAAATGTACCACCTAAAGTAAAATCAAAGGTTTTTTCGTCATCGTTTTCTTTTTTATTCAGTAGCTTAGCGTAAGAGAATGTAAGAGGCCCTAATGGTGTTATCCAAGTAAATCCTAATCCAGCCGAAAATTTCATATCTTCTAAATTAATACCTTCATTACAAACCGATGTTGTCGAGTTGTTATTTGGTAAGCAGCTAGTTGCAAAAATTCCGCCGGCATCCACAAATAATGAAGTTCGGTATTTTTGAGCATCATCAATTCCAGGTATAGGAAAGATTAAATCGGCTCCACCAGTTATTAGTACATTTCCGCCAATAGAATCAACTTCACTATCTAGTGGGCCTAATGAGTTCGAAGATACGCCGCGCATTGAACCTATGCCGCCTGCAAAAAAATGTTTAAAGAATGGAAATTCTTTATCCCCTATTGCGTCAGCATAACCCAAGTTCCCTCTAGCTCCAATCAACCACTTTTCGTCAAACGAAATAGACTTGATCCAAGAACCCTTATAAGACAATTTATAATAACTTAAATCGCTTCCTGGGATTGCAACTTCTAAACTAACTCTTTGCTTGTGACCATTGGTTGGAAAAAGACCACGATTAAGTTTATTTTCGCTCCAATAAAGTGTCGCATTAGTATTAGTAAAGCTGTCGCCATTTTTAGCTATGTAAGAAGTTACTTCTTCACTGGTTGTTGTATTAGGTTCTACTTCAATATCTTCTGCGCCAAAGCGTACTGAAACTCTCTGATACTCGTTAATTGGATAACCGAATGAAACACCACCACCATATTCATTAATCTTAAATTTACTTGATGAATTCTCGGAAAAATCTTCTTTTCTATAATACGTATCAAACCCACGACTCACCCCATCCACAGTATAAAATGGATTGCTATAATCTAAACGTATCTCTTTTGTCACATCTGATTTCGTCACATTCGCACTAACTCTGTTACCAGAACCCAAGAAATTATCTTGGCTAATACCAAAATCTAATATAATGCTTTCACTTTGCGAAAAACCAACGCTCGCTGTAAAATTACCTGAAGAGCGCTCTTGCACGGTTAAATCTACATCGATTTGATCATCTGTTCCTGCTACAGGTGTTGTTGCAATAGCTACCTCTGAAAAGAAACCCGACCGATCTAAGCTTTCCTTAGATTTAGTTATACTTTCACTTGATGCTAGTGCTGATTCCATCTGCTTCAATTGTCTGCGAATAACTAAGTCAGCTGTTTTTTCGTTCCCTTTAATATTTATTCTACGTACGTAAGTACGTTTACCTGGCCGTAAATAGAACTTTAAATCGACAACTGTATCACTCACAACACTTGGAGAAGGCTGAATATCAGCAAACATATAGCCGCTATTTCCCAAAACATTCAACATCTTTTCACTAGAGAGTCCGATATTTTTACGAGAAAACACATCTCCAGTTTTAAAGATTATTTGGCTGCGCAAATCTGCCTCAGGTACGACTAAATCACCATTAATTGAAATTTCACCAATTTCAAACTTAGCACCTTCACTAACATTTATGCTAATAAAAACACTTCGTTTATCTGGAGAAATAGAAACCTGTGTCGATGTAACCTTAAAATTAATGTAACCACGGTCTAAGTAAAATGAGCGTACTCTTTCTATATCGGCGGCAACCTTCTCTCTCGAATAACGATCATCTTTGCTAAACCAAGACCAAAACGACGGCAACTTTGAAGTAAAAAGTTCTTTTAATTCTTCATCATCGTATTCACTATTACCGACAATATTAATATGATTAATCTTAGCAACTCGCCCTTCAATAATCTTAATATTTAAGGCTATTCTATTATTCTCTAACGGCTCGACTTGCGCCTCTATTTTGGCATTATAACGACCTTGAGAAGCGTAGACAGTCTTTAGATCTGTTTTAATACGTTCAAGAGCAGAGCGTTTGAAAACAACACCTTCTTTTAAACCGGAGTTTTCTAAACCTTCTTTCAAATTTTCAGTTGTTAATACCTTGTTACCTTTGATACGGATCTTGCCTACAGCTGGCCTCTCTACCAACTTTAGAATCAATATATCACCGTCTCGTTCAACTTCAATGTTTTGAAAGTATCCAGATTTATATAGTTTTTTAACAGCTGAACTCAGATCTTGCTGAGTTATCACCTCTCCTGTACTTATTGGAAAATTATGAAAAACGATGCCAGGCTCAACGCTTTGTATACCTTCCAAACGAATATCTTGCACTTCAAACGCTGGAAACGCTGCTGAGGCAATGTTAGCCCAAAACAAAAAACCGAGTAATAACCCTAACTGCTTTTTCATTAATTTCTTCTCTATTAAGTACATTAATTGCGTATCACTTAACTATAATCGCATTACATCATTAAACATTGCTATTGCCATCATACTGAACAATAACGCCATGCCTACCCTAAGACCCATCTCTTGTACACGTTCGGATACAGGCTTGCCTTTGATTACTTCTATTGCATAATAAAACAAATGCCCACCATCTAGCATCGGTATTGGCAACAAATTTAGAATACCTAAACTAATACTTAAATATGCGAGAAAGCTTAAATATGCTTCAAAACCGGATTGAGCGCTCTGAGCGGCAACTTTGGCAATAGTAATAGGCCCACTAAGATTTTTAACAGAGATAAGCCCTTGAAGCATTTTTTTAATTGAATCTAAGGTTAAACTCATCATTTTCCAAGTGTTTTGCACACCTTCGAAAAAGCCTTCCACAACACCTAATTTATAGCTCCTGATCATATGTTCAGGCCATGCAGGTGCTGCAACACCGGCCCCTATAAAGCCAATTTTTAGTCCGGATTCTAGCGTTTTTTCAGCAGGAGTTATAGAAATTTCTTTAATACTCCCTAAACGCTCAATTTCAAATAATAAAGATTGCTCGGGTGAAGATTTAACAAGATTTACTAATTCTTGCCAATTAGCTATTCCACGTCCAGATATCGCTAGCACTTTATCATGTTGCTTCAAACCTGCTTCACTGGCACGACTATCAGGGCTAATGCTGGCTAGAACGGCTTCAACTTCAGGTCTCATCGGCAAAATACCGATACTATAAACTGGGCTTTTCTTCTCTAAATCAACAGACCAATTTTCTAGCGCTACATTATAAGTAACTTGCTTAAAGGAGTCTTGTCCCTCACCTCCTTTGATAACTACCTTCAAAGAACCTGATTCACCAATACGCCTAGCCAAAGCTAAATTAACATCTTGCCAAGACTTTATGTTCTGACCATCAATTTGTAAAATTTCTCCGCCAATAGGTAAGTTGACTTGCTCTGCAATAGAATCTTTGACCACAGATCCAATAATCGGCACGACCGAACTAACACCATTGACAAAAAGCACCCAATAAACCAATACAGCGAACAATAAATTAACGATGGGCCCAGCTGCAACAACAGCAATTCGCTGCCAGACGTTTTTATTATTAAACGCCTGCGACTTCTGTTCAGGATCTACATCCCCTTCGCGCTCATCCAGCATTTTCACATATCCCCCTAAAGGGATTAGCGCCAGTGCAAACTCTGTTCCTTGGCGATCTTTTCTAGAATAAAGTATCTTCCCAAACCCTACTGAGAAACGCAGAACTTTAATACCACAAAGCCTAGCGACATAAAAATGCCCCCATTCGTGAATAGTGACTAAAATGCCTAAAGTAATAACAAAAGATAATACGGTTTGAATAAATTCCAACTAAGCCACCGGAAACCATTGAAGACCAATTAAAAACAGCGGCGCTGCCGCCAACAAACTATCAATTCTATCTAACACACCACCGTGTCCTGGCAATAGCGACCCACTATCCTTCAAACCCGCATTACGTTTCAACATACTCTCTAAAAGGTCACCCAACACTGAAACCATTGAAATAGCAGCACCTAATACAAGCAGATAAATACTTTGGTGTGCTGGCATATTATGCAAGTAACTAAAGGCTAACGCAGTCACACAAGCAGCAACAACACCACCAATTAGACCTTCTACTGTTTTACCAGGGCTAACATTAGGTGCTAGTTTGTTCTTACCAAAACTTTTACCTGCTATATATGCCCCTATGTCAGCAGACCAAACCAGTAACAGTATCAGTAACAACCAACTGTTTTCTGTAGAGAGCAACTTAAGCTGCAACAAGCTCCACCATGTGGTTGTTAATAATATAAGGCAAAGTGCTGTTCCAACAACTTTTTTATCCCATATTCCACTTGCTGGATAGCTTTTCACCCAATAGAAGGCCGCCATCCAAACTAACACAACTAAAGGCATAAACACTGCCATTGCCCGGTCAAAAAAGCCAAACCAAATTATCGCTAATATTGCTGCGGTTAATCCTACTAGCCCTATTCTTGCACTAGTGTTTTTCAGCCCTAAAAAAGGCCCCCACTCCCATGCACCAATTAGTACAACAACAGCGACGAATAATGCGACGCCTATTAAGGGTAATAAAAAAATTCCAATTAATACTATTGGAGCTAAAATACAGGCGGTTATTATTCTTTGTTTAAGCACCTTACTTTTCCTCTAACTGCTCACTTGTTCTTCCGAACCGTCTCTCTCTTGAAGTAAAATCTTTTATTGCTTCAACAAGATGTTGTTTATTAAAATCAGGCCAGAGAAAATCAACAAAATGATATTCCGTATAAGCCATCTGCCAAACTAAAAAATTACTTATGCGACTTTCACCACCTGTACGAATACATAAATCGGGTTTTGCTTGGTCCGCTAAATGCACGTACTGATTAAACAAAGACGCATCTAACTCTTCAACAGTATGTTTACCTGCTAGGCAATCTCTAGCAAAACTCTTTGCTGCTTGCACAATATCCCACTGCCCACCATAATTTGCAGCGATATTAAGAATCAAACCAGTATTGTCTTTGGTTAATTGCTCAGCATTATTTATACGCCTTTGCAGCGACTCACTAAACCCACTTTTATCACCGATAACGATTAGGCGAATGTTATTTTTATGCAGCTTTTTTGTTTCACGATCTAAAGCGATACCGAACAGCTCCATCAATCCTTTTACTTCAAGTGCTGGACGCTTCCAATTTTCGGTACTAAAGGCAAATAAACTGAGTGATTTCACTCCCAATTCAACACAACCTTCTATTACACTACGTACGCTTTTTACACCTGCCTTGTGTCCTGCCAAGCTTGGTAAAAAGCGCTTTTTGGCCCAACGATTATTGCCATCCATTATGATTGCAATATGTTGGGGTAACTCGACGTCCGCTGATAAGCCTAATTCTGCTTTTAATGTCATAGTTTTAAAATGCTGGTCGTTTTAAGATCCAAAACGACCGCTACATTATATTTCCATTAAGTCCGTTTCTTTTTTCTCAAGGAGTACATCTACATCTGCAACAAACTTATTAGTTAATTGCTGTATTTTTTCCTGAGTTTTACGATCTTCATCTTCAGAGATTTCCTTCTCTTTAAGAAGATCTTTTATTTGACTATTAGCATCACGTCGCGCGTTACGCACTGACACTTTCGCGTTTTCCGCTTCTGCTCTCGCTTGGCGAATAAAGCCTTTACGCGTCTCTTCTGTTAATGCAGGCATCGGTACACGAATTCGTTCACCAGATGTTGCAGGATTCAACCCAAGAGAAGATTTCATTATTGCTTTCTCTATTTCAGGTACCATAGGCTTTTCCCAAGGCACTATCGCTAGAGTTCGCGCATCTTCAACAGAGATATTAGCGACTTGTGACAATGGTACAGCTGATCCATAATAGTCGACCATCACAGTATCTAAGATGCTTGGATGAGCGCGCCCTGTGCGAATTTTCTTAAAGTTATCAACTAAAGCTGTGCTGCTTTTTTGCATACGCTCTTCAGCTTCTTTTATAATCTCATTCAGCATACTTTTCTCCAGTATATTCTTCGCTACTTATCAATGTACCTTCAGTCCCGCCCATTACTAGGTTCACTAAAGCACCAGGGCGATTCATATTAAAGACCTTAATAGGCATATTATGATCACGAGTCAAACAAATAGCGGTTAAATCCATTACTTCTAACTGTTTATCCAATACTTCGTCGTAATCTAAATGTAAATATCGCTTAGCCGTTGTATCCTTCATTGGATCTGCTGTGTAGACACCATCTACTTTAGTTGCTTTTAATACTACGTCTGCTTCAACTTCTATGCCTCTTAAGCAAGCAGCCGAGTCAGTTGTGAAAAACGGGTTACCAGTACCAGCGGCGAAAATCACCACATCCCCCTGGTTCAAATAACGCATTGCGTGACGTCTATCATAATGGTCAACCACCCCACTCATTGGAATTGCAGACATTACTCTAGTGGTAATATTGGCACGTTCTAAAGAATCACGTAGCGCCAGCGAATTCATCACAGTGGCTAACATACCCATATGATCACCGGTCACTCTATCCAAACCATTAGCACTTAGCGCGGCTCCACGAAAAAGATTACCTCCGCCAATCACTATACCTACCTGCACTCCGATACCAATCAACTGGCCTATTTCCAGTGACATTCTATCTAAAACTTTTGGATCTATACCAAAAGTCTCTTCTCCAGTAAGCGCTTCCCCACTTAATTTCAGCAGTATTCGTTTGTATTGAGAAAGCTTTTTATTTACAGCAGCAGGCATTAAATTTCTCCGATTAGTATTAATCAAACAACTCAGATTTTTACTTTATATTCTAAAACAACAGATACAAAAAAGCGCATGCCACTATCATAGCCACATGCGCTTGAAATTACAGCAATTATTAGCTTTTCAGCTGAGCTGCCACTTCAGTTGCAAAATCAACTTCTGCAACTTCGATTCCTTCGCCTACTTCTAAACGAACAAAGCTAACCACTTCACCACCAGCCGCTTTAACCATTTCGCCTACTTTCTGCTCAGGATTCTTAACGAAAGCCTGTTCGACTAGGCTGTTCTCAGCTAAAAACTTGCCAATTCTACCAACAACCATTTTTTCTGCGATTTCAAGAGGCTTGCTCGCCATGTCCGGCTGCGCCATAATGATATCTTTTTCTTTCTGCACTTCATCGGCAGGCATATCATTTTTGTTTACAACGCGTGGATTTGTCGCACTAATATGCATAGCAACATCTTTAGCAACTTCTTGACTTGCGCCTTTCACAGCAACCATTGCTGTAATACGATTATTTGAATGCACGTAAGCACCAACACATTCGCCTTCAACGATAGAGATACGACGAAGACTAATATTTTCACCGATTTTTTGCACTAATGCGTCACGTACAGCAACCATCTCATCAGTCATTACAACGCTAATATCAGTTGTTTTTGCAGCAAATGCCGCATCTGTAACTGTTTGAGCAAAGTTCAAGAAATTTTCTTCACGTGCTGCGAAATCAGTTTCAGAGTTAACTTCAACTAACACACCGTAAGTCCCATCTTCAGCAACTTTAGCCAATACAACACCATCAGCAGCAGTACGACCAGCTTTTTTAGCTGCTTTCATACCTGATGACTTACGCATTTCTTCAATTGCTTTCTCTACATCACCGTCCACAGCATTCAGTGCTTTTTTGCACTCCATCATGCCCAAACCAGTACGATCACGTAACTCTTTAACTAACTTAGCTGAAACAGCCATTTTATTGCCCCTTTGATTGAACCCAATCAACATTCAAAAAAAGGGGAGCACGGCTCCCCTTTTTCAATCATATAACTTAATTTGTTTTTGCAACAAACAATTTAATGCTTATTCTACTTCAACAAACTCGCTCTTTTCGCCAGCAGCTACTTCAGCACCTTCAGTACAAGCATCAGCCATAGATCCAACGTAAATCTGAATTGCACGTAGCGCATCATCATTACCTGGAATGATGTAATCAACACCATCTGGATTACTGTTTGTATCTACAACACCAATAACTGGGATACCAAGCTTGTTAGCTTCATTGATAGCAATACGTTCGTGATCAACATCGATTACGAATAATGCATCAGGTAGGCCGCCCATTTCTTTGATACCACCAATTGAACGTTCAAGCTTTTCCATTTCACGTTGACGCATCAACGCTTCTTTTTTAGTAAGCTGCGTGAAAGTTCCATCATCTGCCTGTGATTCAAGCTCACGAAGACGACGAATAGACTGGCGAATAGTCTTGTAGTTTGTCAACATGCCGCCTAACCAGCGGTGGTTAACATAAGGCATACCAGCGCGACGCGCTTCTTCCTTAATGATTTTGCTCGCAGCACGCTTAGTACCAACGAACAAGATCTTGTTTTTGTTGCCAGCCATGTTCTTAACAATACTTAGAGAATCGTTTAACGCAGGAAGCGTATGCTCTAAGTTAATGATATGAATCTTGTTACGTGCACCGAAGATGAACTGATTCATCTTTGGGTTCCAGTAACGAGTTTGGTGACCAAAATGTACGCCTGCCTTTAGCAGTTCACGCATTGTAACTTGTGCCATTGTATCTTTTCCTTTAATTTTTGGGTTTGACGTCCACACACCCCATATACTAACCTTCGACTAATTTCCAAGGCACCCAGTAGACGTGACGATGTGTGTGTGATTTTCCCAAGTAATAGCCTATCTATTCTCGGGCGCACTTTATAACATAAAAAACCAGTTAAATGAAGGAAAACCTCCTATCCTGCTGATAATTTCGATACACTGTATCAGGTTGCTACTGACCATAAGTTACGGTTTTTAAATTTCAAGAGCGCTCGTCAAGAATATTTTTTATTATTAATAAAGCGTTACTAGAATCAGACCAACTTAGCAGCCGCGTTATTATCAATAGTTATAGTTTCGCTATATTTGATCGCTAAAACTATAAGAACTCTAAGGTTCAAATGCAGCGCGGTTAAATTAGCAATTAAATTATAAGATGTTTTATAGTAATTTTGCGATAATACTCTATCATTTTTATTTTTTTAAAAGTTAACATTGATTTACAACTATACTTTGAAGGCGTTTTTCACGCCTACATTAACTTAGTATTTAGTTATATTCTTGTTTTCATGAACAAAAACCATAAACTGCAATGGTCCTTTAACTAGCGCCGGCGTACAGAATTCATTAGATTTAGGTTATTAAAAGACAATGGCTATATTAATTAAGACAGCTGAAGAAATCAGCAAAATGAGAATTGCTGGCAAGCTCGCAGCAGAGGTACTTGAAATGATAGAAGAGCATGTCGTATCAGGTATTACAACCAATCAGCTTAATCAAATCTGTCATGATTATATTGTTGACGTACAAAAAGCGATCCCTGCTCCTTTAGATTATCATGGCTTCCCTAAATCCGTTTGTACTTCTGTCAACCAAGTAGTTTGTCATGGTATCCCTAATGATAAACCCTTGAAAGGTGGCGATATTATCAACATTGACGTCACTGTTATTAAAGATGGTTATCATGGTGATACTAGTAAAATGTATTATGTAGGCAAAGTACTACCACATGCAAAACGCCTAATTGAAGTCACTCAAGAGTGTCTTTACAAAGCTATTGAGCTGGTTAAGCCTGGCGCTCAGCTAGGTGATTTCGGACATATTATTCAGCAACATGCGGAAAAACATCACTATTCGGTTGTTCGTGAATACTGTGGACATGGTATAGGCGCTGTTTTTCATGAAGACCCACAAGTTTTACATTACGGCCGAGCTGGAACAGGTGAAGTTATAATGGAAGGTAACATCTTTACTATTGAGCCAATGATTAATGCTGGAAAGCGTCAAGTGAAGCTAAACAAAAAAGACGGCTGGACTGTAGAAACAACCGATAGGCGTTTATCTGCACAGTGGGAGCATACTATCCTTGTTACCGCAAATGGCTCTGAAATTTTAACTAAGCGTAGTGAAGAAAACTTTTAGCAAGCATTTCACCGAACCGAAATGCGCTTGTTTTAAGCCATTGGCATTAATACCTACCCAGAACTACGCTGACTTGAATAAGCAACGGATCTTTACAGATCTCATCACGCTTATTGGAGCTGGCGTTCTGGTTACCCAAAGCTCAATTGCACCTTTTTACGCCACTTTGTTAAAACTTAACCTTTGTAAAAGCTAACCTGTAAAAACTTTTGCACTAAATCAAGCTAAAAACAGATCTGGTACGCTTCTAACGCTATTACAACTCGCAACTATCGTATTTCTTTGTAAGTCATATTAATGACTCTAGTAATTAAATTCGTATTATTGATACTACTCAAAGGTAAGATAAATCATGGCTCAAGTTCAAAAAATTGATATTAGTTTATTTTTCAACTTCGGACAGTTTCAACAACAACTGCAAGACTGCGATCAGCCTATTGCTGTTTTTAAGCAAGCTTTAAATGATATGCGTATTAACATGGATCGCGAGTTCAAAGCTGGCATAGCTATTCAAAAGCTCATTTACGGGCGCTCACAAATTCTAGATTTACTTATCACTAGTGCTTGGCAACTTTTTCCGTGGCCCAGCTCTGAACAGGCGTCTTTAATTGCCGTTGGCGGTTTTGGCCGTGGTGAATTACATCCCCATTCTGACATCGACCTACTCATACTTTTTAACGATGTTGATCCAGAATTATACCAACAGAGTATCAGTCAATTTTTAACTTTTCTCTGGGATATTAAACTTGAAGTAGGCTCAAGCGTCCGCACTATTGAGGAATGCCTAGAGCAGTCCAAATCAGATCTTACGATAGCTACCAATTTAATTGAATCAAGAACGATAACTGGCAGCAAAGAACTTCGCGAGAAAATGTATAAACTAGTAGCTTCTGAAAAAGCCTGGAGTGCTAAAGATTTTTTAATTGGTAAATCTGCAGAACAAAAAAATCGCCATAAACGCACCAACAATACTGAGTACAACTTAGAGCCGAACATCAAAAACTCCCCTGGAGGCCTACGTGATATCCACACTATTGGCTGGGTAGCTAAACGTTATTTTGCAGTTAATTTACTGGATGACTTAGTTGACCATGAGTTTATCTCGCCCTCTGAGTTAAAAATCCTAAACAATGGCCAACATTATCTGTGGAAAATACGCTACGCACTGCACATGATGAATAACAAGAGAGAAGATCGATTACTACTTGATCACCAGCGAAGCCTCGCTGAATTTTTTGGCTACAAAGATCAAAAAGGCAAACTTGCAGTAGAGCAATTCATGGAAAGGTATTACCGCATTGCCATGCAGATGACCGGCTTTAACGATATTTTACTGCAGTATTTTGAAGAAAGCCTTAACGATCACCTACCTAGCGATATTAAAATCATTAATAACCGTTTCAATTTGCACAATAACTTTTTAACCGTTGCTCATGATAAAGTGTTCACATACCAGCCTTTTGCACTTATGGAGTTATTTGTTCTGCTCGCTCAAGATCGTAGCATTGCAGGCGTTAGAGCTTCAACTATTAGACTAATAAGGGAACACTGGCACTTAATCGACGATGAGTTTCGCTCAGACATTCGCAATATCAGTTTATTCATGGAGCTCCTCAGGCAACAAGACGGCGTTTCTACTGAGCTAAAACGCATGATTCGCTATGGCATATTGGGTAGGTACTTACCTGAATTTGGACGAATTGTTGGGCAAATGCAGCATGATTTATTTCACATTTATACAGTAGATGCGCACACCGTTAAAGTAATCAGAAAATGTCGCCAGTTCAGACATCCTGAACACAAAGAGCAGTTTCCTATCGCTCACGCTGTAGTGAATCAACTGCCTAAAATTGAACTGCTATACATTGCAGGGCTTTATCATGATATCGGGAAAGGCAGAGGCGGTGATCACTCAGAATTAGGGGCACTAGATGCATTAGAGTTTTGTAAAACTCACCGTTTAGGCAAATGGGATTCACAGCTAATTGCCTGGTTAGTACGCAGCCATCTGCTTATGTCAATGACAGCGCAGCGTAAAGATATTTCAGATCCTGAAATCATACAAACATTTGCCGAGCACGTTGGAGATGTTACCCATCTAGACTATTTGTATGCACTAACAGTCGCTGACATCAATGCCACAAATAATAAGTTATGGAACAACTGGCGCGCTTCTTTGATGCGCCAATTATATAGTGAAACAAAAATAGCCCTCAAACGCGGCCTAGACAACCCTGTTAACCGCCAAGATCTCATAGAGCAAGTACAACAAGAAGCACTCGAGATCCTTTCTATTGGCAACTTAGATCCACAGAAAATTGAAAATTTATGGGCATCAGTCAGTGAAGACTACTTTGTCCACGAAAATGCTAAAAACATCGCCTGGCACACTAAAGCTATAATTGAGAGTCCCGCGGCGTTTAAAACTGTCGTACTGATCAAGAAAACGTCATTAAGGCTATATGAAGGTGCTTCAGAAGTTTTTATTTACACTAAAAATGCCGACAATTTATTTGCCGTCACTGTCGCAACGGTTGATCAGCTATCCCTGAGCATACAAGATGCACGCATTTACCAAACACAAAGCGACTATGCTTTTAGCAGTTATACTATTTTAACCCAGCAAAATAAATCGATACCTGACAATGAAAAAACTCTACAGCTGATAAAAAGAACGATTGTAAAACAACTTTCTAGCCCTAAGAAATACTCATCTATCATTCGTCGCAGAGTTAGCAGGCAAATGAAATTATTCTCTATCCCCAGTAAAGTAAAATTTAGTATCGACCCAAGTTTTAATTACACACTGGTAGAAATCATTTCTCCTGATAGACCAGGCCTTTTGGCACTAATTGGCGAAGTTTTTGCGACTCACAACATTATTGTTTGCAAAGCTAAAATGTCTGTTGTTGGCGAGCATGTAGTCGACCTTTTCTTCATAACCGACTGTAGCGGCGCACTTGTGGAAGATCCTGAGTTTATTTATTTGTTACAATGCGAGATTGGCAAGCAGCTTGATAAACATATTAGCGCTGCACTACAAACCATATAAAATTACCACTTCATATCCTAAAATCGGCAGTTGGACATCATTCTAAGCACAGAAAAATTGCATTGTAACGAGGCTTGATTTGCAGTAAATGGTGGTTCCCTTTACAAAAATCATAACGAAGTTACAGTGCGATTTAGCAAGCTTAAAGT
>JBALXS010000209.1:0-5989 GCA_036960485.1 Oceanospirillaceae bacterium | reverse complement strand
CTCATTGATTTTACTTAAACAACAAGTCTCATTTCGCTGAAAATATCGCATGCACCAGAACCAAAAGCTGTAAACCAATGAGCTAGAGGGCTTACATGTTTTAACCAGACAGTAATGATACCGTAAATTAACGAGTGCTATTGAACAATAGCCACTCGTTGCATGCAGCTTAACTTACTTGTTCAGCAATAATTTTTTTCCACATTTCAGGGCCTGTGTTGTGCACTGATTCACCGTTAACATCAACTGCGACAGTCACTGGCATATCTTTAACTTCGAATTCATAGATAGCTTCCATACCCATTTCTTCAAATGCTAATACTTTAGCGCCAATAATCGCTTTAGAAACTAAGTAAGCTGCACCACCTACCGCCATTAGATAGACAGCTTTGTTATCTCTGATTGCATCAATTGCGGCAGGGCCACGCTCAGATTTACCAATCATACCCAACAACCCGGTGCTTTCTAGAATTTGTCGGGTAAATTTATCCATACGCGTTGCTGTTGTTGGTCCCGCTGGACCCACCACTTCACCTTTAATAGGATCAACAGGGCCTACGTAATAAATAAAGCGCCCTTTCAGGTCAACAGGTAGTTCTTCACCACGATCTAACATTTCAATCATACGCTTGTGGGCCGCATCACGTCCGGTAAGCATCTTGCCGTTAAGCAATACTGTTTCACCTACTTTCCATTCTTTAACATCTTCAGGGGTAATTTCATCTAGATTTACCCGTCGTGTGGTATCGCCTACTTCAAAACTCACTTCTGGCCAATCCTCTAGCTTTGGCGGTGTCAGCACAGCAGGGCCGCTGCCATCTAATACAAAATGAGTATGGCGAGTCGCCGCGCAATTTGGAATCATGCAAACTGGCAATGATGCTGCATGGGTTGGATAATCCATGATTTTCACATCAAGTATGGTAGTTAAACCACCGAGACCTTGGGCACCAATACCTAGTTCATTAACTCTATCCATGATTTCTAAGCGTAATTCTTCAATACGGTTTTGTGGGCCGCGCTTGCGCAATTCATGAATATCAATAGAGCCCATTAATGACTCTTTTGCCATCACAGCCGCTTTTTCAGCAGTACCGCCAATACCTATGCCTAGCATGCCTGGCGGACACCAACCAGCCCCCATGGTAGGAATTGTTTTTACAACCCAATCAACAATACTATCTGATGGGTTTAACATCACCATCTTAGATTTGTTTTCAGAGCCGCCACCTTTCGCTGCCACTTGAATATCAACGGTATTACCTTCTACTATTTCATAGTGGATAACCGCTGGCGTATTATCTTTAGTATTGGTACGAGCCCCTGCTGGATCTGCCAAAATAGAAGCACGTAAAACATTATCTGGATTTAAGTAAGCTTGGCGAACACCTTGATTGATCATATCTGTTACAGACATGTTGGCATCCCAAGTAACATCCATACCGATTTTCGCAAAAACGGTAACAATCCCAGTATCTTGACACAAAGGACGTTTTCCTTGTGCGCACATACGAGAGTTAATTAACATTTGTGCCATCGCATCACGTGCTGCTGGGTTTTGCTCTTTTTTATAAGCTTCGTGCAATGATTGGATAAAATCTAAAGGATGATAATAAGAGATAAATTGCAAAGCATCAGCAACACTGCTGATAAGGTCGTCCTGGCGAATCACAGACATACATGGCTCCATTACTAGTTCTTGTAAGATCAACACAAGCTTATTAATAGCTTGGGTGTTGGGGTATGAATTTATCGCTATATTGCGATTTTTCAGCGGCTAACTAGCCTAATTATAACTGAGCAGAGTATACAACATTATCGCCAAATAAAGCGGCGCTAATCTGCATATTTATGAACTTACGCTTTTCAAATTAAACATATATCACCGTGGCTTAGGTGGTTTTTATATTGACAGTATTGAGCATGAGCAAATTATTACTTGCACTTAAACAGCAAAAATATCTATACTGCTACTAAATCAGTAGCGACGAATATTTAAGCAATTTACGAGTAATTATATGCCTTTACCTTTTCCTGGCTCCCAAGTGCGTGGCTCAAAATCTGGCAAACCGATTATGGCATTATTAGATTTATTAGGGCGCACTTGGGCTTTAGGCGTTATTTGGCATTTAAGCCAAGGCCCTGCTACCTTCCGTGAAATTCAGCAGCGTTGTGAGCAAATATCTCCAAGCTTACTAAATACCCGTTTAAAAGAGCTTAAACAGCTGCACTTAATAGAACTTGAAGCTCAAGGCTATATCCTTACACCACAAGGCTTGAGCTTATTTGCCATTATTGCGCCATTAGGTGCTTGGTCACAGCAATGGTCTCAAGAACTACACACTAACCTTAACTTAGCGGCGCAGAGCCCAACAAAGATTTAAAGAGATCAAATATGTCATTAATGTATACGCAAATGCCGCTTGATAGATGTACCAATCAGCGCAAAAGCCAGGCTTGGTTGAAATCGCAGTTTAATAGCCCTAATGCATTATTTTGCTTAATACATGAAGGAGATAACCTTTTTTCGCGTGAAAGCCCACTAAATCCCCTTTACCTTAATCGTCAACAGCTACCAAACATCAGCCTTAATAGCTGTATATTTCTCGGTAAAAGTGACTCGCAATCACTATTCGCTATTGATAGCAACAAACTCAATTTTGCAGCATTAGAAAATTTAAGCGCTTTAGGCGAATGGCAGTCACTGAGAAATATAGGCGCGGTTATCAATCATCAAGATTCGGCCATTTTAGCCTTAGCTAAAGGCTTAGTACACTGGCATAAAACTCACCTTTACTGTGGAAAATGCGGCGCACTTAACCAGCTCATCGAAGCTGGCCATGCTAGACGTTGCTCTAATAATAATTGTCGGAATATGACATTCCCGCGCACTGACCCTGCAGTTATTATGCTGGTTGAGCGCATGTGCGAAGATGGTGTTGCGCGGTGCTTATTAGGTCGTCAAGCAAACTGGCCTACGGGAGTTTATTCAACATTGGCAGGGTTTGTTGATCCCGGTGAAAGTTTAGAGGAAGCAGTGATTCGTGAAGTTGCAGAAGAGAGCGGTATTAAAGCACATCAAGCACAGTATGTTGCCTCACAACCTTGGCCATTTCCCGCCTCTGTAATGCTTGGTTTTACTGCGGTTGCTATCAATGAAGAAATCGATATTACGCATGATGATTTAGAGAGCGCACTGTGGTTTAGCCGCGAGCAACTTGCTGCTTTTATTGAAAAAGAAATTGCTATAAAAAACACTGATAGCACTCAATTTTCACACAAGCCTGCAACGAGCAACTATGTAATGAGTAGTAAAGATTCTATTTCGCACTATTTAATTACGGCTTGGAAGAACCAGGAAATTGGTCAATATTAGGCAGAGTAACTTTCTAGGCTTTATCTTACAGATTCTAATTCCTATACCTATATTGCTAATATCTAGTTTTCAGCGTGCCATACAAAGCGCTTTATATCAGTCACAATACCGGGCTCGGTTACATAAATGCCGTCATTTTTTTCAGGTTTTTCACTCGGCCTATCACTTATTTTAGCGATAGGCGCACAAAATTCTTTTTTTTAAAGCAAGGTTTAAAGCAAAGTTTTAAAAAACAGCATGTGCTACTAGCTTGTAGCATTTGTGCTATTTCAGATGCTATTCTAATTGTGTTTGGGGTGTCAGGCTTTGGCGTAATTGTTGAAAAGTACCCGGCAGTAGAACCGTTTTCTCGCGATGCTGGGGCAGCTTTTTATATATTTATGCACTTAAAAGTTTATATACCGCTTATAGCGTAAAGCACAATATGGATCCGGCAAATAATGCTCCATCATCAGCACTGAATATCGCTATGACTTGCCTGGCATTTACTTGGTTGAACCCATTTAGATACTGTGGTCTTGCTAGGCTCTATCTCTACACAGTTCCCTGCTACGATTGTTGAATTTACAATCGGTGCTATCACTGCTTCTTTCATGTTCTTTTTTAGTTTAGGTTATTCAGCTAGATTTTTGATACCTATCTTTAAGAAATCCATGGCTTGGAAAATACTGGATGCTTTAGTAGGTGTTTTAATGTTTGCCTTAGCCACCAATTTAATATGGGTTTAGGCTAATCTAGACAAAGGGAGAGAGGAAAGGGAAATGAGTTTTTTTAATTACCGCAATCGGATTCGTAACATTTAAGTAAAGCACACCTTTTAGAAAAACTATCTAAAAGATGTGTTAGCAAATGTATCAATTACTAAGCAACAACCTTAATTGATTTAACACTACTGCGGCTCACTGCAGTTAACAACGCTTGTAGCGTGGCATTAGAAGTATCTTCATCTTGTGCCACTGCCGTGAATATTTCACTATCCACTTTCACTTGAATGCATGCTAGCGCCTGTGCATTGGTGCCGCTGTCCAATGCATGTTGATCGTATTGTAAAACCTCAATATCACACCCGTAATGCACAGATAACGCATCACAAATAGCTTCTAATGCACCGGCACCTGAACCTTCATACTCACGATCGCCAAATACAAATTTAGCTTGAAGTTGTTGATCTTGAGTATGCAAATCATAGCTTTGCAATTTCCACTGGCTATCCACTTGCACGAAGTGGGTGTCGTATATCATTTTGATATTGACAGGCGAAATTTCAACTTTTTGCTCTTCCGCTGCTTTTTGCACTAACTTAGAAAGCGGTATATGCATCCACTTAGGTAGCTCAATACCATAATCACGCTCTAATACTAATGCCACACCGCCCTTCCCGCTTTGGCTATTAATTCTAACCACCGCTTCATATTCTCGGCCGATATCTCTTGGATCAATCGGCAAGTACGCTACTTCCCAATGCTCTAGCTTATGCTCTGTATGATAGTTAATTGACTTTCGAATAGCATCTTGATGGCTACCTGAGAACGCCGTATATACTAACTCGCCTGCCCAAGGGTGACGCGCTGCTACTGGTAATTCTGTACAATACTCAACCACTTCAATAATTTCGATGATATCCGATAAATCTAATTCTGGATCAACACCTTGAGAATATAAGTTCATCGCCATCGTGACGATATCCATATTACCTGTACGCTCGCCATTACCTATTAATGTACCTTCTACACGATCGGCACCCGCCATTACACCTAATTCAGCTGCGGCTACACCACAACCTCTATCATTATGGGTATGTAGTGAAATTCTGACTGCTTTACGATTAACTAATTTGCGGCAAAAATATTCAATTTGATCAGCGTAAACATTCGGGCTTGTCATCTCTACCGTTGAAGGTAAGTTAATAATAATACGTGGTTCAGCTGGTGCAAAGAAAGATCTCCATTGATCAATCACAGCATCACAAACTTCAACGGCATAGTCCATTTCTGTGCCGGTAAAGCTTTCTGGCGAATACTGAAAATGCCACTGTGTTTGTGGATACTTTAAAGCGTATTCTCTCACTAAAACTGCGCCGTTAACTGCAATTCCCTTTATTTGATCTTTATCTTTGGCAAATACTTGCTCGCGCTGTACCACAGAGGTTGAGTTATAAACGTGAACAATTGCCTGCTTTACATCTTTTAAGCTCTCATAAGTGCGAGAAATCAAATCTTCTCGCGCTTGCGTTAATACCTGAATGGTTACGTCATCAGGAATCTTATTTTGCTCTATTAACTTTCTAACAAAATCAAAATCAGGCTGTGATGCTGATGGAAAACCCACTTCAATCTCTTTAAAACCTAACTTAACCAAAAGCTCAAACATTCTTGTTTTTTGTTCTACATTCATCGGGTTAACCAGAGCTTGGTTACCATCACGCAGATCAACACTACACCACTGTGGTGCTTTAGTGAGACGCTTATCAGGCCATGTACGGTCTGGTAATTGGATGGTGTCAAATACTTTATATTTACGATGATCAAACATGTGCTTGCCTATGCCTTAAAGTAAGGTTGATGAATATAGATACTGGCTTACAGCAATTCTATATCGATTAAAGAGTTGTTG
>JBALXS010000208.1:0-6011 GCA_036960485.1 Oceanospirillaceae bacterium | reverse complement strand
GCATCCCCATAAGATTCAATGCAACACACTCATGCTTGAGATTGACTAGCCCATCTCATAAATACGGCGATAAAATAAAACGGCCAAAATAAACGTTATTATGTCCAACAACAAAGCGAATCAATTGGTTCGCTTTATTAATTATTTCGATCCTCGCCCAGAAGTATTGCGGAAATGACGGCCGAGTTCCGTGATAGAAAGTAGACCACCCTTCATTGAGCTTTCAAGGCAGCAAACAAACGAGTACGAAGTGTTTTGTGTATTAATGGGGTGACAAGTGAGAGGCATTTTTATAACACGTGTTTAGCATTCATGGCATTTACTCGTGGTAATTTTTGTTTGGCGATAAATTTGATCACCAAATGCCATGAATGCTCCTTTCTTTTTTACCTATCTCTTTATTTATTCAGTTCTTTTTTGTGGGGATTCGTCAGACTCTAACCCCACTAATTTAGGAAACCGCGCCGGGCATCCTTGTATTACTTATCTTTCCTAGAAGTAATAACCGAAATTAATGTTAACGCGTTTGTCCCAGTCATCACCCATCTCAGCTAAGCCGACATGGTCATTATTAGCGGTCGAGAAGGTCATGTTTTTACCCATGATGAAATCGACCATGGTGTAGGTGGCCCCTGCCGCAATCGCAACACCGGTAACATTTTGCAGGCTATCGTCATAGCGTTGGTCTTCAACATCCGGAGTCATCAAGCCAAAGTCATTATAGAACTTGAGGCTGCCCCAGTCCGTGTCGACAGTCTTGGCGATGTTAGCGCTGTAAGATTGACCCTTTGAGGCGATCTCATATTGCCAGCTCACAACCGATACGCCGATTTTATTTGAGTCTTCAGCATCTGCCGCATCGTACTCATATTGCATCGCCTGTAGTTGTAGGTTCCAGCCATTGTAGCTGCTGTCTAAGTGAAGTGCCGCGGCATAGCGATCGCCGGTATTGCCTGTTTTACTGTTATAAATCTGGCCTAATTGTACCGAACCGCCTAGTGTGGTTGCGCCTCCAGCATGCATGACTTTGTATGTCTGGCGTAGGTTTAGCTGATTGGTCTCTTCGTTGTTGTATTCGGTGCCGTTAATAGTGCCGGTATAGAGATCGGTGGCATAACGCTTGTTTTCACTCGCGTCATATTCTGAATTTTTGCAGAAGGCCAAGTCCGTATGCCAGCCATTGCTCTCATAGACGGCCTTGATACCGACATCATGATCATCCTCGAAACCTAAATAGTATGGGATGCCAAACCAGAAGCTGTTTGAGATAAAGCCTGGGTTGCCAAATGGCACCTTGTTGATGCCGAACTGCAGTTGCCAGTCGGTATCTATGTCGTAGTAAGCGTAGCCATATTTGATGTAGTCGGTACTTGAGGTGAAGCGGTACTCTGCAGCTAATCCCCAGTCACCTTTCTTACCATTAAATTTGATGGCAGCTATATCAAATTTAAGGTCGCCGCCTTTGTCTTTCGAGCTATCGCTGTAATCTTTATAAGCGTAGTTAACGCGTACGGCGCCACCGATATTAATACCATCTTCTGCAGCGACAGGAGCCGATAATCCCGCTATGGTTATCGCAGCCATAAGCGCTGAAAGCGCAAAGTGTGTCGTTTTCATCATCATTACCTTTGATTTTTTATTGGTACTTATTGGTTATTGGTTATTGGTTATTTAACTCATTCGTGTTGGTGATCTTGTTCTGTATCAGATGTGCTGATTTGCGTTGGGTATGGGATGGCTTCAATGCCTTTTAAGTGATACCCGGTTTTTGCAAATCCTGCCTGGGCACTTTTTACGTTCAGGGTTCCGACGATATACATAGGCTGTTGCAGGTCGGGGATCGCGATAGGCACATCGAAAGAAACATGGATCAGCTGATTGGCTGGTGACTGTGGTTTGTGAAAGCAGGCGCCTTGCTGCGGTGTTAATAGAAAATGCTTAACATAGCCACTATTCTTGCCACCTAACGGGACCACAAACCCAGGAATGATGACCTTTTTACCATCTAGTTCTAGATTGACATTGGTGGTCACGGGTAAGTCTGCTGGTCCCGGAGCTAAGTTGTGCCACAGAATTGATATCGCTTCTTCGGCTAACAGGGCGGGGCTAAAAATGATGCTAAACGCCAGAATTATTTTTTTCATATTATTTAATGAGACCAAGGTGACTTGGTCTCATTGCTCCGCTAAAGGATTAAGGTTAATTACTTAGCTTTTTTGATGACATCCCAACCGTAACCACCATTACCAGAACGCACTAGCTTAGAGTTGGTATAGGGAATGAAATCAAACATCAGTTGCTCACCTGGACCCACATCTTTTGGCCACTGGTACTTGAAGGTTGAGAACTTACCATCGAGTGGGAACCAGTACATGTAGATTAAGTCTTGATCATCGAATGTGTTTGGTGTGTAGTGCATCGCCTTACTTGGGATTTCGATATAATCGCCTGCACCAAATGGTTGCATACGCTCTTGTGACCAAGTTAGACCGGCACCTGTTATACCGTAATAACATTCCATTTCACGGTGATAGTGTGGTGCGGCAGTACCGGGTGCGACACGAACCAGACCAATAACCGTAGGTTCATCGTTAAGTTCTTTCCAACACATACCCACTTCAGTTGCCGCTGCGCCTCCTTCAGGGCAAGCAATAAGGTTGCTTGGGTCATCCACGCGCCATGTTAACCAGCCTGAATCGTTAGCACCTTTACCGCCATGATCGTTTGACTTAATACTATAAATATCTTTTGCGCCTGACTGGAGCTCTTTGAGGTAGGCCATGGCCTGTTCTTGCTTACACACCATAGGCAAAACTTTGGTTGGTGCGTTAATCGTCGAAAGCGATGGCTTGGCATTGTGCCATGGCTTGTCGGCTGGTTTGTCGGCTGCGGTAGCGCAACCCGTTACAAGTACCGCTGAAACTAAAAGTAGTTTTTTCATCATCATTCCCTGTTCTATTTTAAAATTATTGAGTTACTTTTTTGAAGTGCGATTGATATCACTCCATATTTAAATTGAGATGAATAGATGTTACTTATTGATGTTCATACTTAAATTTTGGATATTTGAAGTTATGACAATCCATACAGATAGCCTTCTTCGGCGTATGCTCTCCGTGACACTCCATACATGGCGCCTCCTGACCGTAGTGCATGCTGTCGTGAGGATTTTGCAGGGCATCGTGTCCTTCACGTTTGGTTTGCTCCGCCAGTTCTGCAATGTCATGACATTGCAGGCAGGAGTCATCGGATGGGAAGGCTTTCAAACCTTGGTCATGACACGTTTTACAACCTGAGTCATAGACCATCTCGTGATAGTCTCTTTTTTCGCGAGCTTGAACCGACATCGCCAGACAGGCACCGAGAACGAGCACAAGTAATGTGTTAAATTTTTTCATGTTAAAGTCCTTATGCTTTCATCAGTGAACGAGCGGCGGTGACACCAAATGCCATACATTCAGGGGTTGAGCATCCTCCTAAACGGCTGACACCATGCACCCCACCTGAGACTTCACCTGCGGCGTACAAGCCAGGGATTTTTTCACCGGTTTTTGCGGCAATAACTTCGGCCTTGGCATTGATTTGAATGCCGCCCTGGCAGTAGTGCACTTTTGGCCACAGGCGTTGAACGATGAAAGGCGCCGTCAGGTAGATACCTGAGCTCATGTTCATACGCTTGCCAAACTGAGGATCTTCTCCATCCTTGACGTATTTATTCCAGTCATCGATCTGTTGCTTCAGAGGATTAAGTGGCACATCGAAATGTTTGGCAATCGCTTCGACGCTGTCGAATTCCCAGGCTACGTCATATCTCAGCACGTTAGCCATTGACGGATCTTTTGTCGCTTCGTGTTTAGGCGCGATAAGCAGTGCAGGATTTGGCTTGCCATCTTTGTCGCGACGCTGAACTTCCAGATCGGCACGGGTTTTACGGTCTGCCGTTTCATTCATGAAACGTTGGCCAGTACTGCGGTCGATCGCGACAGAATGTGGGAAGTTATAGAGTGAGAAGCCCGCACCGTATCCAAAGCCGCCTTCATCGGGTGATGCCCAAGGGCCAGATTGGATGAAGCTTAAGTGAACTGGCATAGCGCCTTCGGCCAGCATAGCAATCAGGCCATCACCCGTTGCGCCACGAGCGTTAGTACAGCCAACGTCGGCCCCCAAGTTCGGATCCAGCGCTTGACGGAAGCTCACGTTAGCGCCGAAGCCACCAGTTGCAATCAAGACACCTTTTTCGGCCTTAACGTTAATCAGTTTACCTGAGTCTTCGTGCTCGAAGTGATATCCCTTACGGATCTGAATACCCAATACCCTGCCATCTTTGGCGGTGATCAGCTGTTCAAACTTATGACGGATTTTTGTTTTCACACCATAGCTTCGTGCGGTTTTAAGCATAGGGCGGATGAAGCCTGCACCGCTGCGCTCGACAACCTGATGACTACGAGTTGCACTGGTGCCGCCGGTGTTGATGATGTGGTCGCGATAGACACAGCCACAGTCTTTAGTAAACTGATAGATATATGGACCTAGCTCTGCGCTGTGTTTTAACAGCTCTTCACTGGCGTAGCCACGACCCGATTTTAGTTGATCCTGAACCATGAGTTCGGCGCTATCTTCGATACCGAGTTGCTTCTGCAGATCGGTATTGGCGAAGCAGGCCTGTCCGGCGTTAAGCGTACTGTTACCGCCATAGACGCCAAGCTTCTCGAATACGACGATATCTTTGGCTCCTAGCTTGCCCGCTTCTACTGCGGCGGCAAGGCCAGCAAAGCCAGAACCTACGATGACGATTTCGTGTTCTTCATCCCATTTAATGTCAGATGAATTCGCGATGACGGTGAGAGGAGCCAGTGCGCCGATAGCTGCAGCTCCCGCACCCAATTTTATAAATGAACGTCTTGTTTGCATATTGTTATCTCCGATTAACGTGGGGTAACAATATGCTCGGATAGCTGCTTCAAATATGCTTAAAATCACACTTTGGATTTGAGGAGAAAGTTTTTTGTGGTGATGTTCAAGAAAATGTTTCTTTTAAGTATCTAATTAGTAAAAGCGGAATAAAATAGATGCTGAAATAATATTAAAAGGTTTGAATAATGCGTTGTCCCAGTAGTCATTGTGATGCAATTAGGTGTAATCAATTACTCGATGTTGCAGAAAAACTAATTGATGAACAAGGTGTTGTATCATTCCGGTTTGCGCAAATTGCTAAGGGTGCCGAGTGTTCGACTAATACACTCTATAAATATTTTGAGTCTAAGGAAGATGTGCTGGTTTGTTTATTTTTAAGAAATACCACATCGACTCAAATACCTATTTTTATAAAAAAATATCCAGAGTTAAATATTCATCAAAGAGCAGTTCTTCCTATTCTATTTACTTTCGAAGTTGTTAAACGTAGTCCAATATTTAATATTTTGAGAGTTGTATCAATAAATAGTATGTTCTGGCAAATGGCAAGTTCTGAAAAAATTGAGGTACTTCGTAATCGAGTTAATTTATTTTGGAGTTGTATTCGGGTACCTCTAGAGGAGGCCGTAACCTTGGAGGAGCTTGATGCCAGCGAACTCGATATTCGAGACTTGACTCAATCACTGTATTTTTTCCTTGGTGGCGCGTCATCCACCTACGAGAGTCGGTTAATGGATGAGAAATACTTCACCGCCGGTGAAGAAACCAGCCTGCGACACATTAGCCGTTTGATGAATAGATATAACTGGAAGCGGCCAATTACTCAGGAGATGATGCAAGATATGACACTGCTGATCAGTGACTTTCTCGATAAAAGCAAGAGTAAAATCCGAACCTGTGAAAGCTGTTTGGCCGTAGGGAAGCAGTTGACTTGTCGTAATAATGCGTAAGGCGAGTGGAATAGAATAAAGTTTACTCTGACCCACTTATCTATGACCCACTTATCTAACCCCACCGCTCAATTGCTGGATATCAACCCGAACACCATGCGCAGTAAGATGAAAAAGTTAGCTATTTGTTAGCCTGTTAAATTTGAA
>JBALXS010000207.1:0-6023 GCA_036960485.1 Oceanospirillaceae bacterium | reverse complement strand
GGTAGATTATCGCGAAAAAGCACCTAAAGCAGCTTATGAACAGATGTTTCAAGATGATGAAGGCAACGTAGTTAAAAAGCGTAGCAGATTTAGTCATCTATCAGCAGGAGTCCCCGGCACTGTCGCTGGGTTGCTACTCGCATTAGATAAATACGGTACTATCTCACGCCAACAAGCACTTGCGCCGGCGATCAAGCTTGCTAGCGAAGGCTTTGTTGTACCTTTGCGTTTCAGTAAAGGCCTCAAGCAACGTCAAGAACGCCTATCAAAATTTGCCTACGGACGTCAGTTATTTTACAAAGCCGACGGTAGCTTTTATGAAGCGGGAGATGTGTTCAAGCAGCCAGATTTAGCCAAAACATTGCAACTCATTGCCGATCAAGGTCAAAAAGGGTTTTACGAAGGTGATACCGCTAAACTGATCATCGATGATATGCAAAAAAATGGCGGTATCATGACCTTAGAGGATTTAAAGAACTATCAGCCTAAAGTGCGTGAGCCAGTGAAAGGCACGTATCGTGGTTATGATATTTTCTCTATGTCTCCACCGAGTTCAGGCGGTGCGCATGTCGTACAAATACTAAACATTTTAGAAGGTTTTCCAGTTAAAGAGTACGGTCATAACTCTGCCAAAACTATTCATGTTATGGCTGAATCGATGAAGCGCGCTTACGCGGACCGTGCAGAATACTTAGGTGACTCAGACTTCGTCAAAGTACCGCTGGCAGGTATTACCTCTAAAAAATACGCCGCTGAGTTAAGAAAAGGCATCAGCCTGGATAAAGCGACGATCAGCAGTACTTTAAAAGCCGGTGATCCTGTGGGTTATGAAAGTAATGAAACCACGCACTTCTCAATTGTCGATAAGTTCGGAAATGCGGTATCCAATACCTACACTATTAACTTCAGCTATGGTTCTGGTATTTCTGTGCCCGGTACTGGTTTTTTATTGAACAACGAAATGGACGATTTTAGTGCTAAGCCAGGCGTCGCTAATGCTTATGGATTATTAGGCGGTGCGGCAAATAAAGTAGAGCCCGAAAAGCGCATGCTTAGCTCTATGTCGCCAACCATTGTAAAAAAGGATGGTAAAAACTTCTTGGTTACAGGCAGCCCAGGTGGCTCTAGAATAATCACCACTACGCTGCAAGTACTTATGAATGTTATTGATCACGGTATGAATATCCAAGCGGCGGTCAGTGCACCACGCATACATCACCAATGGTTACCTGATGAGATTAGAGTTGAGCAAGGCATCAGTGCTGATACTGTAGATCTGTTGGAGCAAAAAGGTCATAAGGTAGTGCAGAAATCTGCAATGGGTGCGATTCAAAGTATTATGGTTGTTGACGATACCTTGTACGGCGCAGCTGACCCAAGGCGTAGCACATCATCGGCAGATGGTTTCTAATTAACGCTTAAACGAAAACCAGTTAAGAAGGCACAACTTTATAATTAATCTGTAAAGTTGTGCGTTTTGCTGACACGGACAATCCCTAATTTTTAAATTTACTACGCCGCTTTAGCTCCACATATTTGCTCGACAAACTTTACCAATATACCACGACTTTCTGCAGTATCTTGGCAAGCATTTCTTACTTGCTGGGGATCTTGTCCGTACTTTTTGATTTCATCGGCAGTTTCATCAACGTAATACTGAGTAATTTCACGTGTGAACTCTGGATGAAATTGTACTGACCATATGTTGCCCAATCTATAGGCTTGGTGTGGTTCAAAACTATTCGCTGCTAGTAATGTTGCATTTGGCGGCAACTGCAGTACGCTTTGGTGATGCCCTTCGTTTACGCTGAAATCATGCGGTGCATCGTTAAACAATTGATCTGCTTTGCCTTCTTCAGTCAAAGTAACATTCACGGTTCCAGGCTCTGGCCCCTCTGGATGAAACCCAACTTCTCCGCCCAACGCTTTTGCAATGAGTTGATGACCGTAACATATGCCAAATACAGGTATGTCTTGCGCTTTCATTTCTTGAATATAAGGTATTAATGCTTCGCTCCAAGGCTCACATGCACTGACCATCGCGTGAGAACCTGTCAATATTACGCCTTTATAATCAGCCAAATTAGGCTGAACAGCGCTAGTACGAGCATCATACACAGTAATGTCTGCTGTAAGATGATCAAGACAAAGCTTGATCATGTCTTCAAAGTCACCGTGTATTGCTTTTAAACCGGGGAAAGTATCGCCTGTTTTTATTAATAAGATATTAGTCATTGATTTACCGAATACTCTAGGGTGTAGGTGTGAATGTTACACGTTAAATACCATTAGCTAGCTGCGAATTGTACAAGCTAAAGAAAGTCATTGCACTCATTTCTAATACCGGATATAAACAATAAGAGAGCCGATTTTAAATCACGTAACCAATTGTTTACTATACTTTAAACCACTTATTATGTTTACTCAGCCAATAAAAAGCATAGCAACTGGTAAACGCTCTACCAAGATAAAAAGCTAACAAAGTTATCCACAAGCCGTGATTCAGCCAGTGCTGTGTAAAAAACCAAACGGGGAAGTAGATAGCAAAGACAGAGACTAACATCGCATTTTGCATCACTTTCACCTGTGTGGTGCCAATGAATAAACCATCTAATAAGTAACTGGTTACAGCAATCAGTGGTAACAACCATACCCAAACTAAATACTCTTTGGCATTAAATCGCACCGCCTCAATGGAGGTTAATAAATCAATGATCAGCTCTCCGCTTAAGATGAAAAACAGTGAAAAAAACATGGCTGTTATCACCGAGAACACAGCTGCGGCAGTCACCAATTTATACAGTTTGTCTAAGTCTTTTTCACCGATCGCCTTGCCTGTTAACGCTTCTATCGCGTGGGCAAACCCATCAAGGACGTGAGAAATGAGCATCACAAAGGTCATCAATACCGCATTAGCCGCAAGTATATCTGCTCCTAATTTAGCCCCTTGCGCTGTAAAAAAGGACATGGCTAACAATAAAACAATAGTACGCACGAACAAGTAACGATTCACCTTAAAAATTGGTGCGTAATATTTTAGCTGTTTAAGTTTGTTATAAATAACTTTTCCTAACAACGGCTTAAGCATGTTACAACACATAATACTGGCGAAAATCAAACCGGCATATTCTGATATCACTGTTGCATATGCAAGCCCTACTACACCTAAATCAAATACATACACAGCTAATACATCTAACACAATATTTAGTAAGTTAGTACTTACCAACAAGATAAGTAACGCTTTAGTATTTTGATTTCCCACAAACCAGCCTAACAACACATAATTACACAGCACTGCGGGGGCTCCGTAAATACGTACTATTGCGTAGGCTTCAGCTTGGGGTAATACAGTAGGATCTGGTGCAAGTAACATCAACGCAACGTCAATAATTGGCTGTTGTAGTAACACTAAACACAGCGCAATACTCAGTGCAATTAATATTGATTGTACTAGTACTGTGCGATTGGCTGAACCGTCCTTCGCACCCACACACTGCGCTATCATCCCCGTGGTTCCCATGCGTAAAAAACCAAAGGACCAGTAAATCAAAGAAAATAAGGTAGTACAGATAGCGACTGCTGCTAAAAAGCGGCTGTCAGGGAGATGTCCGATAACAGCAATATCTGCTAGTCCTAGTAGGGGTTGAGAGATATTCGAGAGCATAACCGGCCATGATAAGAGCCAGATTTTACTAAAATTATTATTATTCTTTATGAGATCCACTAGCAATACCTTTATTCTTAGCGGTTTTGGCCACGTGGCCAAAGGTAGATACCTAAAAACAGGATCATCGCCGCAACCACCACTGAAGGCCCTGCTGGAGTATCAAATTCAAAGGAGCCCAATAATCCCATCACCACTGCTGCACAGCCAATAAGCGATGCAAACAGCGCCATTTTTTCAGGGGAGTTACTTAAAGGTCTGGCACTGGCTGCAGGAATTATCAGCAGTGAAGTAATCAGCAATACACCGACTATTTTCATCGCCACTGCAATAACAAGTGCGATCATGAGCATTAATAACAGCTTTATTTTAGCCACTGGCACTCCTTCGACGGCGGCTAATTCCTCGTTTATTGTCATTGCGATGAGTTGTGGCCAAAAAGCATACAGCAGCGCTAGAACAAGTGCTCCGCCCAAGCCTATCCACAATAAGTCAATAGGTAAAATAGCCAGTAAGTCGCCAAATAAAAACGCCATCAGATCAACGCGTGCATCTTCAATAAAAGAGATTGTCACTAAACCGAGCGAGAGCGAGCTGTGCGCCATAATCCCTAGCAAAGTGTCAGTAGCAATAAAGTGCTGTTTTTGCATTGCCACCAGCACAACGGCTAACAGTAAGCAGCAAATTATGATGGCTATATTTAGGTTAATTTCTAAAAAAATCCCAATGGCTACGCCGAGCAGCGCACTGTGCGCTAAGCTATCCCCAAAGTAAGACATGCGTCGCCACACCACAAAAGCACCTAAAGGCCCTGCCACTAGAGCAACACCAATTCCGCCGAGTAAAGCGTATAGTAAAAAATCATATAACATTTTAGTGATTACACTCGTTATTAAGCTCGTTTTTATGATCGTGTTTCTGAATGCCAACAGGTGTCACAGGCAAAACATCACCATGTAAATTGTGATCGTGGTTATGATGATGTTCGTACAAGGCCATTGTCTTTGCACTAGAGGCGCCAAATAAATCGATATAAGAAGGATCGCTAGTTATTTTCTCAGGATGACCTGAACAGCAAATATGCTGATTCATACAGATAACATGATCAGTCGCTGACATTACTAAATGCAAATCATGAGAGATCATCAACACCCCGCACCCACGTGCTTCGCGTATTTCAGAAATAAGCTGATAAAGTGCTATTTGACCATTGATATCAACCCCTTGCACTGGTTCATCAAGCACCAATAGCTGTGGGTTTCGCAGCAACGCTCTGGCTAGTAGCACACGCTGCATCTCACCGCCAGATAGGCCATGGATGGAACTATCAAGTAAATGCTCAACGCTGACACTGACAACCGCTTCTGTGATTGCTTGCTTTGATAAGCTGCGAGATATTTGTAAGAAACGGCGTACGGTTAAGGGAAATGTGCTATCTATGTGTAACTTTTGCGGAACATAACCGATGACTAAACCAGGTTTTTTCCAAACGCTGCCTGAATCAGCGGCCACCAGACCTAATACTGTTTTAACTAGTGTTGTTTTACCTGCACCATTAGGGCCAATCAGCGTAGTGATACAATTGGTATGTAAATTGAAGCTGACGTTATCGATTACTTTTTTACCTGAAAAGCTCACGTTAACTTGCTCTAACTTCACAATGTCGTTGTTCATTATTCTGCTCCGCTTTCTTTCACAGCTGAGCTATTTACAGTAGGGCTCTTGCAACAATTAGGGCATTTACCCACTATTTCCAAGTGTTCGCGCTCTACCACAAAGCCCATGTCTGCTGTGATATCAGCAATAGCGCTGGCTAATTTTGGGGATTCTAATTCCACTGTTAGTTGGCACTGATCACAAATAAAAAAACAGCTGCTGCATTGATGACCTGGGTGTGTGCAGCCAATAAATGCATTCAAAGACGAAATGCGATGCACTAAGCCCTGCTCCTGCAAAAACTCTAGAGCGCGATAAACAGTAGGCGGAGCCGAGTTAAAGCCAGCTTCTTTAATTGCCGGAAGTAGCTCATAAGCACCTAAAGGTCGATGGCTTTGCCAAATCATTTCTAGCACTAAGCGTCGAACTTTTGTGAAGCGCTGACCGCTTTGCTCACAAATAGCCTCTGCTTTTGTTAAAGCGCTGTTTATGCAGCTAGAATGATCATGTTTAGATTGAAAGGTAAATGTCAAAATTTCCTCACAGCAGTTGCCGATAAAATTAATAAGTGCAATAATTGTTATATTATAACTTTTAATTTTGGACAGTACTAATGAATTTTTGTAACAAGTCTGTGATTTTCCCTGCTATTTTCAGCCTCATTACGCTATTTAGTTTCACTACAAACGCTAAAACGGCA
>JBALXS010000206.1:0-6088 GCA_036960485.1 Oceanospirillaceae bacterium | reverse complement strand
TAACGTTCATTTTCGTTAATTAGAACAACTATTCGTCTCAAATGATCGCAAAATTTGACTCAAATATCCTAGCTCTCGCTACGATCGCAATTCTCGGACAGCCTCCTAGTGATTAGATTTTATCACTTTACGCGTTAAGATGCTGATTACTTAAGGTTATGAGCCTCGTGTAAACTTGGCGCGTAAGTTGCGTATCGTTTCACGGCGTAATGTAACTAAAGCAATACCGATTAGCACCAGCGATGCTCCCCCAATAAAGTTACTCTCCAGCGATTCACCTAATAACCAAACACCAAAAACAATACCAAATAAAGGCGTTACAAAAGAAAACACACCTAGCTGGGAAGCAGGGTATTGGCGCAATAACCAGTACCAGGTTAGAAAGCTTAAACTGCAAACGATAACACCTTGATATAACAAGCTGGTGGCTACAACCGCAGTCATGGTAAAGCTGGTTTGATCCGTTACTACTGCGCTAATGCCTAGCATAACAGTAGCGACTGCCAATTGATAAAAGAGTGTTTGCGCCGCAGGTATTGAGCTGAGCTTAGTGCTGCGCACACAAATAGTCACAGCTCCCCAGCTAGCACCTGCTAATAGGGCGAGAAAATCTCCCCATAAAATTTGTGCCGCTTGTGGATCGGTGTTGTTGTCTCGCAGTAAAAAAGTACAGGCAATACCTGAGAAAGCTAAACCAATCCCTAGCCACTGTATTGAGCTGAGCCTTTCATTATTATCAATAAAATGCAGGGCAAGAGCGACAAAAATAGGGGCGCTATAAAGGAATACGGTAACGTGTGATGCGCTAGTGTAATGTAAACTAGCACCGACAAAAAAGTACTCTAACGAGAAAAATGACCCCGCGATAAGGCCTGGAATCCACACGCCGGATATTTGCATTTTTTGTGGACGAAAAAAGATAATCGCGCCGACTAAAATAGCGGCAATCGCTGAGCGAAACACAATTTGTAATAGTGGTGCCATATCAGGTGCAGCAATTTTTAAGGCGACTTGCTGCATGCCCCATATCATGCTCAATAGCAGCATGAGGGAGACGGCTTGGCTATCAATAGCTTTGCGATCTAGCATAGATTTCTCTTGTGTTAGTGATGTCTGATTTTAAACGTATTGAGCGTTATAATAAGGAAAACTGCCTAATTAGCGGGTCATTGTGTGTCATTCAATGTGCAGATTTTTAGCGATAAAGTAGCAGCAGTCTTAAACGATTCAAAGATCATATACTGCATTGCTATATGCGAACAGATAAAGTTGTATCTATTTGGTTTGAAGCGTTTTATTAAGGAATAAAGTTGGCTAAAAGTGCTTAGTATTTAGAGGGCGATACACCAAAAGCTTGGCGAAAGGCACGGTTAAAATGGCTCTGGTCATAGAAGCCAACTTCGCTGGCTATTTGGGATAGATTTTCGGGTTTAAATTTCATTAGCTCGCAAGCGCGCTCTAGCCGTAATCTTATTAGCCATGCTCTTGGAGTCAAGCCAGCGGTGATTTCAAAATGGCGCAAAAATTGGAATTTACTGAGGCCACATAAATCAGCGAGTGTGGTTAAAACGATTTTATCATGTAGATTTTCATGGCAGTACTCGCGCACTTTTAGCCAATCTCGCCATACTAATCCACCATTAATAGCTTGCGGTTTAACGCCACCTAATTTGAGGAACAAAGGTTCTAATAGCTGAATTAATGTCTCCTCAATAAACAACTGTGCGAAAGGTGCTTTGCTATCCACAGGCTGTTGTAAATCAAGCTTTGCTGGGCTCATTAATCGATGCAAGTTTAATAAGTTATGGGCAATGGCGCTGTTTTCAATCAAAGCGCCGTAAAAGCCTGGAGCGTGGCGCAAACCAAAGATATCAGCCATGTACGAATCGATCATAGAAGCTGAAATACGAAAGGTTCTTAAAGTATACTGATCGCCACTGTCAGCTAAGGCATAAGTGCTGCCATCGTGTAGCTGATCTGGCGGTACCACAGAAATGCAGCCGGGGCCAAACAGCTGGCTAGTGCCATTTATTTTTTGCTTTTGTACACCGTCAACTATCACCCCTAAGTGATAGTCTAAATGGTAGTGCGGTTTAAATTCGAATTGCGAATATAAACCGGTACTTAGGATTAATCCAGGAGTGTCAGTTACTCGTGAATAGGTGACAAAATCTTTCATGCGGCTATTATAATCGGTTACGCTTGCTATGGTTAGTTTTAAACGGTAGCAGCAAGTTTAGTGCATTGTTCAATTAAATGATCAACATCAGCCGTTGTGGTTGCAAAAGAAGTGACTAAACGACAAATATCTTTACCCCAGCGTCCGCCATAAAAATAAAAACCTTGCGCTTGCAGTGCTGCAAAAAGAGCTTCAGGCATTGCACAAAAAATGATATTTGCTTCAACATTACCTTGAATTTGTACGGCACTAATTGCTTGTAAGCCAGTGGCTAATCGCTGTGCCATTGCGTTCGCTTGCTGGGCATTTTTCAGCCATAAATCATCTTGCAGATATGCTTGTAGTTGCGCGGCCTGGAAGCGCATTTTAGAACACAAATGCCCAGCGCGCTTGCGTCTATAGCCTAGCTCTTGGCTGTAACTTTGATCAAATAAGATGATTGCTTCTGCACTTAATGCGCCGTTTTTACTGGCACCAAAAGAGAGAATGTCAACACCCGATTTCCAGGTCATTTGTGCCGGTGTGCAATCTAAAGCGACTAGTGCATTAGCGAAGCGCGCGCCATCCATATGCAGCTTTAAACCTTTATCGTGGCAAATGTCACCAATAGTGTTGATTTCATCAAGGGTGTAAATGCTACCCGTTTCAGTCACTTGAGAAATACTCACGCAAGTAGCTTGTGTTGAATGAACATCACCGTTTTTATGGCTACACTGGGCAAGCAGCTGTTGTGGATCAAGCTTACTGCTTTTATCTTCAACACTGCTGCTGGTAGATGTAACCAGCTTAGCTCCGCTAAAAAACTCTGGAGCGGCGCATTCATCATTATTGATATGGCTATCAACATGACACAAAATATTGCCCCAAGGCGGGGTGAGTAAGCTTAAAGAGAGTGCATTGGCAGCGGAGCCTGTTGACACGATAAAAACACTAACAGGGCATTCAAATATCTCACTTAAACGCTGCTCAACTTGCTCGCTATATTCATCGTTTCCGTAAGGTGCAGCAGCGCCTTGATTGCAATTGATTAAAGCTTCAAGAATTTGTTGTGATGCGCCAGCGGTATTATCACTGCCAAAATTGGTATTTAAAGCGGTTGCCTGTGTAACAGCTGTGTTCATGATTAGAATCCTGAAGGAATTGGTAGGCGATTTTGTTATGCGCTATTATGCATGAGAGTTATGCGCTTGCCTTGTAAAAAATTGCAGAGCTTAAAGCAAAGCTGACACTTCAAAAGCTAAAGGCAAAAGCACGTGTAGCGGAATAATAAGCAAGCTTTGTGTGATTTATATACACTACATCATTCGTTCGAGTTAATCGGCGCTAAGTGTGATATAGCTTAACTTAGCGCTTTAAATTGTCACAATATGTTGATCCTAAAGCATATTAACCTTGACTGCGTTGTTGATAATTGCAGCTTAGCTAGACAAAACACATTAAAGAATATATTTTAAAGGTAAAGTATATTAAGTTTAATTATATAAACCTACTAAAAACTCTAACTAGTTGGTCCGATCTTTACCTTGGCTGATTGAGCGCAAAGCCATTAGAAATAATAAAAGGAATTGAAGCATGGACGCGATACCTGTTTGGGATGCACATACTTGTGTACCATTATTTGCAGCATACGATTTAGCTTCATTACAGCGCCATATTGATTGCGGTGCTTATTACATTTCAATCAACATCGGTATGGATTTCAACCCGCTTGCAGATATTATTCAAATCATCGCTGGCTTTCGCCGCCGTATCAGCGAACTCGATTTCTTAATTCAAGTAGATAGCTTTGCCGATGTCATTCGCGCGCAACAGGAAGGTAAGTTGGCGATCTCCTTCGATTTAGAAGGCGGTGTTCCTTTATGTGAAAGCCCAGCAATGGTCGATTTACTCGCATCATTAGGGGTGCGTCAAATTCATTTAGCTTACAATCGTAATAACTCACTAGCAGGTGGTTGTCATGATCAAGAACAAGGCTTGACAGCTAAGGGCAGAGCCATTGTTGATGCGATTAATGCTAATAAAATATTTATGGATGTCTCTCACACCGGTTATCGCACCAGTATGGATATTTTTGAATATTCAGATAAGCCTGTCATCATCAGCCATGGTAATCCAAGAGCGGTTAAAGATCATGCTCGCAATTATTTAGATGATCAATTACAAGCCTGTGCTGCTACCGGTGGTGTGGTGTGTATTAATGGTGTTTCACGCTTTTTAAGCGATAGCCAAGCAAGTGCGCAAAGCATGGTAGAAGCCATTGATTACGCAGTGCAGTTATTGGGCCCGCAACACGTTGGTTTAGGCTTAGATTATGTTTATGACGCGCATTTAGATCACGGTCCGCAGGGGTTAGACCTTAAGCATTGGTGGCCACCACAATACGGCTACAATAAAGCCAGTGAAGGATTTCTTAATATATTATTTGCACCACCTGAGCGTTTTTTAGAGATGACGCCACTATTAGAGAAACGCGGTTATACTCAAGAGCACATTGCAGCAATTTATGGCGGTAATATGCGTAATGTTGCACAGCGAGTTTGGAGCTAATCCTAACTGCTTTTAAGAATTTTAAATTTTCATGAATACGATGCACTTATCGGTTTCGTTAAGTGCCGTGTGAACTAGTAATAAAAATAATATTCGGAGGTACTATGAAATTACTTTTTAACAGAGCGCGACGCCTAGCAGGGATGACAGGTTTAGTGTTGGCATTAACAGGCACAGCGGTGCTTGCTGCAACGCCTAAAGATTCATTAGTGGTCGGTTGGCAATTTGATGACATCATTACTTTAGATACAGCTGAAGTATTTGAGTTTTCTGGCGCTGAAATCACCGGTAACACTTATGACCGCTTAATTGGTTATGATCCAGATGATGTTTCGAAAATTTTTGGTGTCGCCGCACAAAGTTGGACAGTCAGTGATGACGGTAAAACCTTTACTTTCAAAATGCGTAGCGGTATCAAATTTTCATCAGGCAATGAAATGACAGCAGAAGATGCTGCGTTTTCATTACAGCGCGCCATTGTATTAGATAAATCACCGGCTTTTATCTTGAGCCAATTCGGTTTTACCGCTGAAAACGTGAAAGATCAAATTAAAGCAGTGGATGCTAACACTCTAACTATCACCACAGATAAAGCTTATGCACCGACTTTTGTGTTGTATTGCCTAACGGCAACTATTGCATCAATTGTTGATAAAACAGAAGTGATGAAGCATGAAGCTGATGGCGACATGGGCTTTGCATGGTTACGTAAAAACTATGCAGGATCAGGTCCATTTAAAATTGAACAGTGGAAGCCTTCTGAAATTGTAGTACTTAGTGCCAATAAAGATTATTGGGGCGGTGCGCCAGCGATGAAGAATATCTTTATTCGCCACATTGGTGAATCTTCGGTACAGCAGCTATTGCTAGAAAAAGGTGATATCGATATTGCTCGTAACTTAGAAACTGAGCAGTTAAAAAGCGTTGCTGACAATAAAGAAATCAAGTTGTTGAAAAAAGGTAAAGGCACGCTTTATTACTTATCAATGAACTTGAAAGATCCTATTTTAGCTAAGCCGCAAGTACAAGAAGCATTAAAGTATTTAATTGATTATCAAGGTTTAGAAGATACTGTTTGGGCAGGGCGTGGACAAGTTCAGCAAGCGTTTTTACCTAAAGGGTTTCTTGGTGCTTTAGAGGAACAACCTTTCTCACTAAACGTTGAAAAAGCCAAAGGATTACTAGCAGCAGCTGGCTACCCTGACGGTTTCGAAGTTGAATTGATTGTACGAAATGCACCGATTCGTATTGATACTGCAAAATCTATCCAAACGACTTTTGCTAAAGCTGGCATTAAAGTTAAGTTGATTCCAATGGATGGCAAACAAGTATTAACGGTGTATCGTGCACGAAAGCATCAAT
>JBALXS010000205.1:0-6162 GCA_036960485.1 Oceanospirillaceae bacterium | reverse complement strand
CAATATTAATACTAATTAGTTAAAAGAGTCAAAAAGGTGGGGGGGGGTGTCTTTTAAATCTTTTTTGAATATTGTTATCTATAGGATAACAGGCTCTATGTTGTAGATTACAGACTATATGTCTTTCTGGATGTATAAACAGTAACCAAGATAGCGTGATTTCTACGTTTAAAGCACCTTCGTCACCCGACATAGATGCGTCTTAAGATTGGCCTGTTGTGAAATAGGGTCAAGCTTGATACCAGTCAAATAATTAACGCTAGTTGCTGGATGAAACGGTTGTTGCTCATCCCAACCTATTGGTACAAATACACTGGTTTTACGAATCCCTCGACGCAACCAAGCACGTGCCGTAATTTTGCCGTTAATAGTCTCAATGTTAACTTGGTCACCATCTTCTATGTTAAGTCCTTTTGCTTTTTCTGGATGAATTTGACAATAAAGCTCTGGCCACATTTCCTGTGCTTGCCAGAAATAATGCGTCCAAGAGTGAAAGTGTGGCGCGGGTGGACGCCCAGTGACCAGTTCTGTATCAAAAGTTGAATTTTTTTTTGTTTTGGGTTTTGGCTCATTCGTGATGTGCGCACTATAAATCAATGGTTCATTGGGTATGAACGGAGTTACCTCTGATTTTGTTTTAAACTTCAAATAAGGCATATCAATGAGCTGCTCTGATTCACTATAAAACTCTGGTAGGGCTGAAAAACCAAGTGTTTGAAATTTAGACTCAAGCTGTTCAGTCCAAAATTCGAGTTTGCCACTCGGTGTTGGATAACTGTAGCCACCATCCGGAAATTCACGATCTAAGTCCGTAATATAAGAGGGGTCAGCCTCACCCGCTTTTACGACTGGTAATCGTGCTGTTCTGTTAGGTGTTTTTAATAATTCAGACGTATTGGCACCCTTAAGAGCTGGCGTATTTGTAACTATCACTTCATCCCAAAGTTTGCGGGGTTGTTTGTAGTCTTCTTTGAGTATATCGCTAAAGCCAAAGCGTTTACCAAGTTCAATCCAAAACCAATGATCTGATTTTGCCTCTCCCGGTGGGTCAATTAAACGATCATTCCAAACGATACGCCGATCTTCAGCAAATCGGGTAGTGCCACCTTTTTCGATACCACTGGCCATGGGCAAGATATAATCGGCATAATTTGAAGTCGCGTTTTTAAAAAGCTCCATATGAACCACTAAGTCGAGCGCTTCTATCGCCTCTCTAGCCTTATTCTGATCAGGCCATTGTGCTAAGGGATTGTTGCTCGTGATTAATGCCCGGATAGGGTAAGCGCCATTTCCTTTCATGGCTTCTATCCAGCTTGACGGGTTTCTACCTATTGGTGCCCGTGTTTTAGGCGTCCGATCTTCTGGAATGGGGAAAACACCCCAGTCTATTTCAGATGAAACATTAAAATACCCGCCGCTTTTACGTCCCCAGTTTCCGGTGATAGCCGCGAGAAACATGAATACGCGATTGGTTTGTGCGGCGTTGCTGTGTTGATTAATGCCTCTACTCACAAAAATCATGCAACCCTTTGCAGCTGCGATTGATTTGGCAAGTTCCGCTATTTTCTCTGCTTCAATATCTGTTAAGTGAGCGGCCCAATCGAGATCGTATTCTCTCTCGAAAATAAAGTCTCGCCACTCTTGCCAGCCTACAACCCAGCGATCACAAAACGTTGTATCGTATAAGTCATGGCTAAATAAGTAGTGGATAATACCCAATCCCAATGCCATATCGGTGCCAGAGCGAATGCCAAGCCATTCATCTGCTTTAGCAGCTGTTACGGTTAGCCTCGGATCGACCACAATCATGCGGGCTTTTCTTTTTAAGCGCCAATCATTGAGCAGGCCGAAGTTAACGGGTCGTGTTTCGGCTTGGTTATCCCCAATATAGACATACAGATCAGCCTTACCAATGTCATCCTCGGTATATACGCTTGCCATCATAGACATGCCTTGCGTCATTCTTAATGCAATGCCTTTAGCGATGTCACAGTAAGGCTCTGTGGTTGCAACATTCTTAGTTCCCCAGAGTCGGCTGAATAAAGGGATTGCTCCGATGAGATTTAATACACCGGTACGCGATCCTGAATGAATGGCTAATGCTTCGCTACCAAATTTATCTCTAACCTCTGTTAATTTACTAGAAATTTCGTCAAGTGCTTGCTCCCAACTGATCGAGATAAATTCACCGCTACCTCTTTTGCCTGTTCGTTTTTGAGGTTGGGTCAGTCGATGTGGGTTATTGTAAAGCTGTAACGTCATTTGTGACTTAGGACAGACTCGACCTTGAAAAACTGGGTCATCCATGTTGCCATAAACGTTTACAACACTATTACCCTGAACGTGATATTTCACTGGGCAGCCGTTAAAACAGATATTACAACCGCCAGGTACAACCTTTACATTCGAGTCACTGGGCTTCATTTTGTCTGACTTACGATAGGAACCGACCGCCAACGAAGCACTGAGGTGGCGACGAACTTTGTGGTCTTTCATCACCGCTGGTGTTGGAAAATTCTCTGATCGCTTACTGCTTGCCTGATTGTTTTTTAGGTTCTCAAGTGGTTTACTGTGATCTTTCAGTCGACGCAAATAAACGGTAGCAGGTTTTTGTAGGAAATGATCCGTATCCAGAACTTCACGATCATCACTAGTAGCCTGAGTCAGTAAGTCATCTCGCGCACCAAAAGTGATGGCGCGGGTAGGGCAAACTTCAGCACATGCAGGGCCTGAGCCCTTGACTCGTCGATCGGCGCAAAGATCACATTTAACAGCATGATGCTTTTCGGCGTTATAACCGATAGCGCCATATGGACAAGCTAAAGCGCATTCGCCACAGCCAGTACAACGATCTTCATTGATCGATACCACGCCAGTTTCAGGGTCTTTTGAAATAGCTTTTGGAGTAACTGGACAAGCTCGCAGACAAGCAGGTCTTTCGCATTGCTGGCAGGTGACTGTTAGAAAATCGAGGCGCGGTGCTGATTCGTTTTGCTCTGGTTGTTGATTGGTAGAGTACTGATTGTTAGTTACTTGCTTGACCGGCTCTTGCTGTTCATCAAACCACATAACACGATTTCGGTAACTATTAGGACCTAGTGCATTGGTTTGTTTACAGGCGGCTTCACAACTTTTGCAGCCAGTACAGCGTTCTAGATCGATCATTAGTGCGAGCTGTTTCATACTTATTTACCCCAATCCCTAATATACCACCAGTTAATTTCCTCACCACCTGCAGCATAGCCAGCAAAAAACAAAACAATGATTAAATGCGTAATCAAGCCTAGATAAAATAAAGCCCCAGCCATCATATGAATACGCCTAGACCAAGAGAGTGTCTTGCCAGCAGCTTGTCGTGCCCCCACTAAGGCAGCTTCCTTATCAGCAAGACGCTGATATCGTGTACTTAATAGTGGATGTCGTATCCAATGTTTAAGGGCAGGCGAAAACAATGCCTCTTGTGCATTGTTATCAAGTGATTTTAATAGTTCAGATTTTTGAATAATGATGTTTTGAATCGATTCTTTGTTATGGCCATGCCAAACACCGAATCCTTGTTGTGAACTGTTTCGTGCAAACAAGAGACTGAGTCCACGTGAAACCAGCACTCTGAGAAAACTCCCTTGCAGTAATAAAAACACCAGTAATAATAAAACAAAACCAGGTGGAGTTAACCAATCTGCCGATCTAACATGTGCAAATATAAAACTGCTCCCAATTAGTGTTGATAGCACATGAGCAACGAACCAAGTCGGAGGACTTGCGCTAAAACCAGATCGCTTCATAATCGTAAAAAGAGCAGGTGCTAAGAGAAATACTGCCCCTATGGTTGCGGCAGTTTGACCGAAACTAGACCCAGGTTCGCTCTGAATAGGGAGTATCAGGATAATGACCGCTAAGATAATACTAGTGACGAGTAGCGTCACTATGGTGCGGTTTGAAAGATCTGGTCGACTATTGTTGATCATATTTTATGTTTTCAAGTCGCTGGATACTATTGAGTCAATAGGTGCATTAAGTTTTACCTTTTTCGTGATAATACCACCACGATTACCTACTTCTATTGAACCATATCTTTGTTTAAAACTTTCGGGTAATTCTCGATCACCTTCAATAGATAGCCATAAACGGAATAAATGACGGCGATTTTTGACTTCTGGCCAGTCGAGAAAACCAGTGCGGTCATGTAGCATGGAATGATTGTGAACGAATTGCATATCACCATGTTCAAGTTTCATAGATAGATGTAAGGTGGGATCGTTAGCCAAAGAATCAAATAAATCTAAGGCTTCAATATGTTGTTGATTAAGTCGCATAGCATCAGGAAAGCACTGAGCGCTATCGATATATTGACGTTGATAGATTCCGGTTAGAAAGCCTTTGTGCCAATTAAAAACAGGAATCTCAAAAAATGGTTTTTCTCCCTTTGGTATTTCACCGCGTCGGTCAGTGGCGATAGGTTGAAACAATAATTTGGCAAGATCTGGTCGTTGTTGCATCATCTCGTTGTAGATGGTTTCAGTACTAACCAATAATGATGCTCCGCCTTGTTGCGCTTTTTTTAAACATAGTAAACCAACTACATCCGCAGAATCCGTATGAAAAGTTTGACGTTCGGAGGTTTGGTAAATGCGCGCATTCGGATCATCAGAGCGCGCTCCTATGTCACGCACATGCCCAAGAATATGACCTTCGGCATTCTGTGATCTGGAATTACCTAAGTGTGTTCCAATACCGCAGAATATTACCGCAGACATTTCTTGAGTATAACTATCGGTAGGTAAACCACGTAATACTCCAAAGCCAATTCCTTTTATTAAGGTTTGTTTTAAGTTTGAAAATTTAGATTTCAGAGTGGGTAATGGAAATTCTTTTTGGGTGATTTCACCTATATCCTTAGCCTCCGCTAAATATTTTTCTGCTGCTTTTTCAAGTTCATCAATTTCATCTTGAGTAAATACGGTTAACCATTTTTCGGGTGTTTGAGTTAATTTTTCACCTTTCCAAGTTGCTTGTGTATTTATTTGACTTTGAGGTAATGCAAAAACATCAGGAAGAGTAGTGGTTTCAATCATAGATATATTTCCATTATTTGTAAAAATGTGAGGTGTCGATTGTTTAGTCAATTCCTGTTTCTATAAATCAACATAATTAACATCAGTTGAAAATGTATTAGTTAAGAGGCCATTCATAATTAACGATAGGTTCACCTTTTATATCTTTAATTAGGTTGGGTATGTTATAAAGGAATGATTAGTAATAATTAAATGATTTTTAATCATACTTTTGTAATATGCCATTTGATCCTTCACTCACCGCGCTGCGAGCATTAAAAAGTCTAGAGATTACAGGAAGTGTTTCTCGAACAGCACAGGAGCTAGGGCTCACTCAGTCAGCAGTTAGTCGATCCATAGCAAATATGGAAAAAGCCTATGGCTTGAGATTTTTTAGACGAGATATAAGACCCTTAGAATTAACTGAAGAAGGACAGATTGCTGTGTCTCATGCTCATGAGATCGATAAATCTGTAGCCGTTCTAGGAGAACGTCTAGAGGCATTTCGGAGAAATAAGGCAGGTTCTGTTCGTATCGGATCTTTTGGAGCCAGCGCATCAACTCATTTATTACCAAAATTATTACAAGACTTTAAAAAATATTACACAGGAATCGAGCTAAGCATTCAGGAAGATGCCGATCAAGATGCATTACAAGCATTACAGGAAAACCGTGTAGATGTTTCTGTAATAAGAGATCCTGGTGAAAGTTTTGATACTATTATTTTAACAAAAGATCGGCTAGTAGCTTTGATCCCGGAGAACGACAAACTCGCATTGTCAAAAAATATAACGCAGTCAATGTTGGCAGATAAACCCTTTATTTTTTCACTTGGTGGAAGCGGGCCTGCCATTCTTAAATGGTTTGATCGTAAAGATGTAGAACCTTTGATATCGCATCGAATTCATCAAACATATTCCATCTTAGCAATGGTTAGAGCGGGTTTAGGATATTCAATTGTTTCATCATTATCTATTCCTAAGGAAATTGAAGGGATAAAGTTACTTCCATTAAATCCAATTTCCGAGTTTCGCGTAGTATTGGCACGTAAACCATTAGAGCCACGTTCGAAAGCAGCAAGTCTTTTTTGGGACTTTATTGAAAAGCA
>JBALXS010000016.1:0-64824 GCA_036960485.1 Oceanospirillaceae bacterium | reverse complement strand
TATGAAAACGAAACTCATCATCATCACTCAAAATCAACTGTTCTTCTAGCTTTCGAAACTCTTCTATACGCGCATCGATAGGCTCATCTGCGTACGACTGCGCTAGCTGCAAGTAATCTTGATAATGGCGCCCTTCAGATTTTAATAGCGAGGTATAAAAGCGCTCCAATTCAGGGTCTAAAAACGGCGCTAGTTTTGCAAAGCGCTCACAAGAGCGCGCTTCGACAAAAGCACCAATAATTAGAATATCAATCAACCTTTGTGGCTCATGAGTTTTAACAATTTTACGCAACCCTGCTGCGTATCGTGAAGCATTTAAATGTACATATTCAATGCCTCTATCTTCCATCAGTGCCAGTACTTGTTCAAAGTGAATTAACTCTTCACGTGCTAAGCGTGACATTTTCTTCAATAAATCGGGCCTATCCACATAACGAAACATCAATGTCATTGCAGTAGAGGCTGCTTTTTTTTCACAGTGTGCATGATCAATCAACATCAATGATTGCTGCGTTAAAGCGACATCAATCCATGCCTGAGGAGTCTCACAAGGCAGAAAGCGTTTAATTTCATCTAGGGCGGTCATTATCTATCCTTTTTTAGAAGGCCGCCATTATACTCATACCCTGTTGAGAGTCCAAGCACCATTATTGCAGTACTTTAAAACTCTAAAGGTATTGAGTACATTGAGTCAAAATCAGATTAAGTCAGGTAGCCATGTCATTTCCGATAAACTACCCTGCTTCGAAGGAGTAGTGAGCGCGGAGTGTAGCCATATAAGAATCGAATGTGGAGGCAATCTTGAACTACTTGATAGTAAGGAGTTTAAACGGGTAAATACCATTCTAATGCCTAATAATTATTTAAAGCTAGCTGATACATGTGGGTGATCGGGAAACTTTACATATATTAGTTATTTTCGGATTATAATCATCCAGACAATGGCAGCTCTGATGACAGTATCTGATACTTACCCTACCAATCGGGAATAATATCACTTGCGTTAGTCTTGCGTTATTAGCTAGCACTAACAGGCTTAAGCAACAAACATTTACTCTAGCTAATTCAACCCGCCAGAGACATTAATGCTATCGCCGGTACTAAAAGAAGAGTTTTCAGAGACAAACCAATAAATGGCTTGTGCAACCTCCTCAGGCTCTCCACCTCGCCCTAAAGGCAAATTATCCTTTACCCTATCAACCCTGCTAGCCTCACCTCCATCTGCATGCATATCTGTATAAATCAAACCTGGACGCACCCCGTTTACCCTGATGCCCTCTCGGCTCACTTCTTTGGCTAAACCACGTGTTAACGTGTCAATTGCCCCTTTACTCGCCGCGTAGTCGAGGTATTCATTTGGCGAGCCTGTTAAAGCAGCCAAAGAAGATACATTGACGATACTTCCACCATACCCTCCATGCTTAAAAGCCATACGTAATACCGCTTCTCTAGCACACAAAAAATAGCTAGTGATGTTAGTACTAAACATTTTATTAAGCCGTGCTTGTGTCACTTCTTCTATGGTTAATTGAGGCAACATAAGTGCAGCATTGTTAACTAATGTTGTAACGACACCCAATTCAGCATCAACCTGCTTGAACATAGCGACTACTTGCTCTTCTTGCGCCATATCACCTTTATACAGTATGCAACGACGACCAAGCTCATGTACCGAATTTTGAGCAGCTTTTGCCGTATCATCGTTGGCAATATAATTAATACATAAATCATAACCGTGACGAGCTAACAGTAACGAAGTAGCGAGGCCAATTCCGCGACTACCACCTGTTACAATCGCAACTTTGGGCGAGCTTTCAGAACAAATTGTCATGTATGTCTCTTGGTTGAATTTAGTTAGGCTAAACGCCTTTCAATGTAGAAGCAGGCAATTAAGCTTTACTAGCTCTTCTTTGCATTGGGCAGGAGATTTAAATAGCAGTGGCGTAATACCAAACCTAGCAGCAGCCTCTACATTTTCATACATATCATCAATGAAGATAGATTGCTGTGGGTCAAGTTTATAAGTGGCTAGAATGTGTTCAAAGATAATAGCATCTGGCTTAACTTGCTGAATATCACACGAAAATACTTTGCCTTTAAAATGATGCCAAAAATCATAATGATGTAACAAATGCTCTTTGGCAGCGCTATGCATATTTGATAACACATATAGGTGATGACCCATGTGTGCTAAATCTTCTATCAGCTTTACAGTATCAAGCTTTGGTAACAATGCATCTGGCAGCGCATCCAGCAAAGGCGCAACTTGCGATTCAAATAAGCCGCTGCGTTGCGCACAGCGCTTTATAGCGCTGCTTTTATCTAAAGTTCCTCGATCAAGCTCAACCCAATCGGAATGCTGCAGTAGTTCTTTTTTTACAAGCTCTCGTACTACTGGATTATCGTAAACAGATTCAATGAAAGCATCTGGTACCCAATCAAAAACAACACCACCAAGATCAAAAATAATATTCATCAAGTAAAATCCTTTTGTATGCCTCCCTAAATTCAACTACAGAGGAATCGTTTAAGACTCCTCTTCGCCGTCTAAATCATAAGGCGTAATTTGATATACGTAATAATTCAACCAATTACCAAATAGTAAACTGGCATGGGAGCGCCACGTGCTGCAAGGCTTGCTATTTGGATCGTCATCCGCAAAGTAACCACTGGGGATTTGAGTTTCGCTATCTACTTCAAGATCACGCCAATATTCTTGAGACAACGTTTCTGCGTCGTATTCAGGATGACCTGTCACAAACACTTTCTTGCGATCATTGCTCGCCATTAAATATACACCCGCTTCTTCTGAACTGGCTAATATATGCAAATCTGTATGGCTCTTAATAACATTTACTGGGTAATCAGCAAAGCGTGAGTGCGGCGCTTTAAAGTAATCATCAAACCCGCGGGTTAATGTTTCGTGCTTATGACTGGTTTTATGCTGATAAATGCCCGAAAGCTTTTGATCTCGTAACTTTTTAGGCAAATCATAAAACAAGTTTAAAGCCGCCTCTACTGCCCAACATAGGAACATTGTTGAGGTAACATGCTCTTGTGACCAATGAATAATTTCAGCAACTTCATCTTTATAACGCACTTCTTCCCAAGGCACTTTACCCAAAGGCGCGCCAGTGACAATTAAACCATCATAATGATCATTTTTGATATCTGCAAAATCACGATAAAAGCTATTAAGATGTGCAATAGGGGTGTTTTTACTTTCTGTATTATCAATGCGTAACAGCTCAAAATCTACCTGTAGCGGGCTGTTGGCCAACATTCTAATTAGCTGATTTTCTGTCTCGATCTTTTTGGGCATTAAGTTAAGAAGTAGCACTTTAAGAGGTCGAACGTCTTGATGCGCCGCTCTTGTTTCGGTCATCACGAAAACATTTTCACCGTTTAACAAGTCAACCGCGGGGAGTAAATCTGGAATTCTAATTGGCATAACAACCTCTACTTCTGCTTAATAATCTTACTTTAATCAATGACATTTTGATTAGCGGACTTACAGCATCCTTTATCTTGTCACTAGTATCTAATATAGTATTTTTAATTACTGTTTTTATTGCGCCATTTAAGTATGTAAAACCTTTCATCACTTTTTTTACATAGCTTGATACACACTGTTACCTTATAGCATCATCTTTAAAGAACTCGCCTTGCATCACTTTAGCGGGCTCATTTAGTTCTAGCATGACGGTATTGGTTGGAAAAGCAATCTGCGCATTGTGTTGCTCAACAATAATTGCCACTTTAAACAGCACATCCTCTTTTATGCGATGATAGCGCTCCCAGTTGGTGGTCTTGGTGAATGTATAGATAAAAAATTCTAAAGATGATTCGGCCATTTTATTAAAATTGACCATTAACGTTTGCTCTAAATCAATATCTTTATGCTCGTTTAGCATAATTCGAACATCTGCCAAAATGGCACTCAGCGTTGCTATATCTGAGTAGCGAACACCAATCGTTTCGTAAATTCTGCGATTACTCATGCGTGAAGGATTCTCAACAGAAATACTCGTAAAGGTTGCGTTTGGCACATATAAAGGCCTTTGCTCAAAAGTGCGGATGCGTGTTAACCGCCAACCGATATCTTCCACTACACCTTCAATATTTTTATCTGGAGAGCGAACCCAATCTCCAACCTTGAAAGGCCTGTCCATATAGATCATTAGACCGCCAAAGAAGTTCGCCAGCAGATCTTTTGCAGCAAAGCCGATGGCGATCCCCCCTATACCACCAAAAGCCAATACGCCAGAAACGCTATACCCTAAAGTTTGTAACACCACCAAAGATACGGTAATGATAATCGAAAGGCGTAGCAGTTTACCAAAAGCACTGATCGTGGTGTGATCTAAAGTAGTATCAATTCCTGCTGGGTCTATCAGCTTGATTTCAGCTAAACTGATAAAGCGAATTAAAAACCAAGCAACCAGTAAAATGATGCCTACTTTACGTAACGGGCGAGCAATATCTAGTAAGACATTACTAGCATCACTGCCCAGGTCATTCAGCACGACATGACCCGAAAAAATAGCTAATGAGCCACCTAGTAACCAAATCATAAAGATAATTGGCCTGCGCATGGCGTGCAGTAATATATCATCCCAATGATTTTTGGTTTTTACTAACTGTAACTCTAATCTATTAAAGAAAATTCTCGCAAAAAACGCACAAACCAGTGTTAAAAATATAATGCTAAAAACAGCTACCAACCAAGTCCCTTCTGAACCTAGTGCTAAATAAGCGGATAGCCATCTCTCTATATCTAAAACTTCTTGCTTTAACTCGTCTTGCACTGCATTCTCCTCTTTAACATCATTGACAAAGTAACTGTAAATCGCTTGCTATATGAACAGCTTTTTCAAATCGTTGCGCATCCTTTGCCACTGCACTACGTCTCATCCGTCCAAGACGTTCTGATTTTACTACTCGCTGCTTATTTAAGTAATCTAGCACTTCAATTGCACCTTTTGGATTATTGCATACTAGCGCTGTATCACACCCTGCTTCAAGCGCTGCTTTGGCTCGATCTGAAAATTGAGTAGCGCTATCTTGAGCAAAACTAGCCGCTTCCATACTTAAATCATCGCTAAAAATAACGCCCTCAAATTGCAATTCATTGCGCAGTACATTTTGCAACCAGAAAGCTGAAAAACCAGCGGGATTAGGATCTACTTGTGAATAGATAACATGTGCAGGCATTAGTGCATCTAGCCCCGCTTTGATCAAAGCTGTAAATGGTTGTAAATCATCTTGCCTGATAGCCTCAAGACTACGCTCATCCACCGCTGCTTGTAGATGTGAATCAGCAGTTGCCCAGCCGTGCCCAGGAAAATGTTTGCCTGTGGATCTCATACCAGCTTGGTGCATTCCTTGAATAAAACTCGTCGTTAACGCACTCACTTGCAGATGAGAGGCGCCAAAAGAACGATTTCCTATCACCTGACTATGTGCCCAATGCAAATCAAGCACAGGAGCAAAGCTAATATCAATATCCATCGCTGTTATTTCACTCGCCATTAACCAACCCATTTCTGTTGCTTGTTGTAAAGCGAGTTCAGGGCTTTTTCGGTAGGATAAATGCAGTGAAAACATCGCGGGCAATGTGACAAAATCATCGCGAAAACGTTGCACCCTTCCCCCTTCTTGGTCAACAGCGATCACTATTTTTGAATTTTGTTGGCGTATATCGTAGATTAAATCAGCTAACTGTATTCGAGAGCTGTAGTTGCGTGAGAATAGTATTAAACCACCAACATGACTTTGTTGAATAACTTCGCGCTCATTCGCGGTTAAGGTTAAACCTGCGACATCTAACATTAGTCGTCCGTATGGCATGAGAAATCCTTAAAACTAGAGAGGTATTGATAGGAGAGAGTTAGATGCGGCTAAAATATAGCTTATCGCCACGAGCCTGCATACCAGCACTTAATACAGGGATCATTCTATGTAAAATGCGTTCAATTTCAGCCGCTGAATTAAACTTATCTTTTTCGATTTCTGCCAGCATCGTATAATTCGACAGCGTAAAAATAACCGAACCCATCACAAAATGTAAGCGCCAGAAAAACTCATCATCTTCCATCATGGCACTTTGAGTACGCATTAAATCAACAAAAGGCTTCAGCTTCGAGCCATAACGCCCCAGGATAAACTGCCGCAAATCTGCTTGATTTTTCATATAAGCAAGCTCTAACAAACGCGTAAACATAAGCAACGCGTATGTATTCTCTTGATCTACATGTAATAGAGCACGCATCAACATTTCGAGCAATTCCTCCATTTTCAAAGATATATCTTCTAAGATCACGGATTGCTGCACTAATGACTTTTCTATGTATTCAGAAAACGGGCGCAAAAAATGCTCTGCGACTGATTGTATAAGACCTTGCTTAGAACCAAAATGGTAGTTAATGGCTGCCAGATTAACGTTCGCCTCTTTGGTAATCTGGCGCATAGTCGTTTCAATAAAACCTTGCTCTGCAAAAAGTGTTTCTGCTGCATCAAGTATTTGCTTTGCTGTCTTAGATTGAGCCATTTAACCACCGTTTTTAAATTGCAAATCGTAAAGAGGCAATTCAAGCGCCTGTTTAAAACCCTAAAGATACTACAAGCTAATGGTTTTTAACACGTTAACGTAGGAAATTTGTAGATCTAGTTATTTTATGTAATACAGCTCCCACTACATTACTACTTGTTTTCACCGTTAAATCACTGAGTTTTTCACCAAATGTTTTTTTCATTTCATAGCGTACTTGGTAAACATCTGCACTCTGGCAAATATTCATCAGATGATCATCAGAGGTGTTTAGCTCATCTACTAAATTATGTTCAATAGCACGCTTACCAAACCATACTTCACCCGTCGCTATTTTATCTATATCAATGCTTGGGCGGGCCTCGGATACAAACTCTTTAAATAACAGGTGTGTATCTTGGATTTCCTCTATGAACTTCTCTTTACCTTTTTCGGTATTTTCACCAAACATAGTTACTGTTCGCTTATATTCCCCAGCGGTAAATGTTTCGTAATCAACACCATGCTTCTTTAATACGCGATTAAAGTTTGGTAATTGTGCTACCACACCAATAGAACCTAGTATTGCAAACGGCGCTGCTATTAATTTATCAGCAAGACAAGCCATCATATAGCCACCAGATGCTGCAACTTCATCAACGCAAATGGTTAATTTAATGTTCGCTGATTTAATGCGCTCTAACTGCGAGGCCGCTAGACCATATGTATGAACCATTCCACCTGAACTATCTAAGCGTAGTACCACTTCATCAGTTTGTGATGCAAAAGACAGCACCGCTGAAATCTCTTCGCGCAGTAAGCTAACTTCTGAAGCGCGGATGTCCCCATCAAAATCTAACACAAAAATTCTTTTGCGCTCTTCATCAAACTCTCCATCTTCCTGCTCATCCTTAACGGAAGCATTTGAATCTGAGGTTGAAGTTAACACAACGTTTTCTTGGTTCGGCTTACTTTCATTCGCTGAATTTTTTAAAGCTTTTTCAGCAAGTTTAGCTTCAACTTTAGCCAGTTTCTTTTTCTCTTTCGCTTCCTTCTTTTCTTTTTTGTGCAATGCCTTCATTTGCTGTTTATAAACTTCACCATCGATTACCACAGATTCTATGGCGTCTTTCATTTCCTCAAAGCTATCATTAAGCGAAACTAAGCTTATTTCACCTTGCGAATTATCTTTCTTACTTCTGGAACTAATAACCAAAACGCCCACTAGCACTATAAATACGGTTAGTATTACCGTTATAGCTTTAGCTAAAAACATCCCATATTCAAACAAAAAATTAACCAATCTAAATCTCCAAAATTCCGTTACTCAAGCAAGGCTTTAATGTACCATAAATCCTTTATTAAACAATTTTTTCTAAAGCATTTCGACAGGTTCAAAACAAATGTCTGATAACCCGGCAACAAAAATAACAACTGGACAAATTATTGCTAAATTACCTTCAAGATTTCAGAGTGATCAAGCAAAAGATATGCAGGCGGTGTTTCAATTTAAACTGTCTAATCAACTATCTTTTTATATTGAGATAAACGATCAAAAATGCACCATTGTCATGCAAGAACACGAAGATCCAAATATTACTTTAATCATGGACGAGGATACTTTTGTCGCTTTAATGCTAGGTGAAATTGACGGAATGTCCGCTTTTATGAAAGGTAGTTTAAAAGCACAAGGCAATGTTATTCTTGCAACTTCTCTTGGTAAGCTATTCAAAAAAAGAACAGGAGATAACCAAAAGCTTAGCAGTTAATTATTTTTCTTTTCTATATACTCATTATCTAATAATTTATTGATATCAGGGCTTAAATTACATTTTTAATACCACTATAATATTGAAAATCTCAAAAAAGTACCATTAAAATCATTATTTTAAATAAAAAATATAGTAATTAATACGTTGCTATATTGGAAATAATAAATAGTGGATATAGAATAATAAATAGCAATAAAAGCACGCTTTAGTTTATATTGTTGCTGGTTGGCCGCTAACCTTTACTGAATCAAATTATTCTAAATATAAACGCTTAAACAACTAAATCTAAACTTAAAATTCAGCTATTAGCAAGCTGACACGAATGGAAAATGTCAGTGAATTGATAATGCATGTACCTTCGCTGCACAAACAACAAAATTTTACTCACTTTTAAGGACATATTTGATATGACCACCTCAATACCTCAGTCAATTTTTAAAAACTTCTTAGGCAGTTCGCCAGTTTGGTACAAACAGGCCATTATCGCTTTCTTGATTATCAACCCATTTCTATTATGGATGGCTGGCCCAACTGTAGCGGGCTGGGTTTTAATCTTTGAATTCATCTTCACTTTAGCTTTGGCACTCAAGTGCTATCCGTTACAGCCCGGTGGTTTACTTGCTATAGAAGCCATTATATGCAAATTAGCAACTCCTGCTACTGTCTACCATGAAGTAGAAAGTAACTTAGAAGTTATATTACTGCTGATGTTCATGGTTGCTGGTATCTACTTCATGCAGTCCATGCTGTTATGGGTGTTTACCAAGCTACTTGTTACCGTTCGCTCAAAAATAGCTTTGTCGCTATTGTTCTCTATTGTTGCGGCGTTCCTTTCTGCTTTTCTTGATGCATTAACGGTTACAGCAGTACTTATTAGTGTCGGTGTTGGTTTTTATTCTGTTTATCACAAAGTCGCATCTGGTAGTAAACATGATAATCATGATCATACTAACGATAATGTGCTTAACGCTGACCGTCGTGATGACTTACTAAAATTCAGATCTTTTTTACGCAGTTTGATTATGCACGGCGCTGTTGGTACCGCACTTGGCGGCGTATGTACTATAGTAGGCGAGCCACAAAACTTACTTATTGCCGATAAAATGGGCTGGGACTTTATTACCTTCTTCGTAAAAATGGCGCCTGTTTCAATGCCAGTGTTAATTGCTGGCCTACTAACTTGTATAGCATTAGAAAAATACAAAATACTTGATTACGGTACTTTATTGCCAGATTCAGTACGTGAAATTTTAGAAGAGTTTAATCGTAAAGAAGAAGCTAAACGCGACCAAAGAGATAAAGTAAAATTAGGCGTACAAATTTTAGTCGCTTTTTTCTTAGTATTTGCACTAGCATTTCACTGGGCTGCGGTAGGCTTAATTGGTTTATCTGTCATTATCTTGCTGACAGCATTCAACGGTATTGTTGAAGAACACCAAATTGGTAAAGCATTTGAAGAAGCACTGCCTTTCACTGCTTTACTCGTGGTGTTTTTCGTCATTGTTTCAGTGATTCATGAGCAGCATTTATTTAGCCCAATTATTAACTATGTATTAACTATGCCTAGAGAGGTACAACCGGGGATGTTCTTTATTGCCAATGGTTTCCTATCAGCCATCAGTGATAACGTTTTTGTTGCGACTGTTTATATCAATGAAGTTGCTGCTGCCTTTAAAAATGGCACTATAGATCGAGCACAGTTTGAATTACTTGCTATTGCGATCAACACCGGTACGAATTTACCAAGTGTTGCGACACCTAACGGCCAGGCTGCCTTTTTATTCTTGTTAACATCTGCTTTAGCTCCACTAATCAGATTGTCATACGGTAAAATGGTACTTATGGCACTGCCTTATACTATTGTACTTAGTGTTATTGGCTTCCTAGCTGTTACCTACAATTTGTAACTATTTAGGCCGCTAATCTTCGCGGTAACACCGATTCATGGGCTAAATAATATTTGGACATGAATCGGTTTTATAACCTTACTTTTGCCATTTTAATGCCCTCCCCCTCTATTGACAGTCACAAAAACCATTCTTTTTTTAGTACTATTTGCAATAGCCCATATTTAAGTGCTTGCTTACTTTTGATCTTTTGTGTAATTATAAATCAGGAACTTATACCATCACTACCAGTCATATTTGGTATAAAGCTAGTTTTATCGCTTTGTCTTCATCCATATATTTCACAATCAGTGCATATTATTTTTTAAACCTAAAACCAGCTTTATACTAATTGTAATTACTACACTTAAATTGATTTCAAACTGCTAACAACAGGCAGACGATTGAAGGGTATGTATTCCTCCTCTCTCTATATGTAATCATAAATTGTTCGATTTACTTAATTTCAATACTGCTTTAGATATTGACGAATTCAATTTCAATTTATTTAAATAGTACTAAAAAGGCTTACCCACGTAACAGAAACCAACTAAGAAGGTGATCAATGATGAGTATCTTCGCACGCTATCAAACACGTTTTTTATCTACAACTCAGGAAGAAATGACGCTGCAAGAATACCTGCAGCTGTGTAGAGACAAACCAGAAACCTATGCCAGCGCCGCTGAGCGGTTATTAAAAGCGATAGGGGAACCTGAGCTTGTCGATACCGCACAAGATCCTATTTTAAGTAGGATCTTTTCCAACAAAGTTATTAAACGCTACCCCGCTTTCGATCAATTTTATGGTGCTGAAGATGCTATCGAGACCATTGTTGCTTACTTTAAACACGCAGCCCAAGGGTTAGAAGAGCGCAAGCAAATCCTCTATTTACTAGGTCCTGTTGGAGGCGGAAAATCATCTATCGCTGAAAAAATTAAAGACTTAATGCAAGCGATACCTTTTTATGCAATTAAAGGCTCTCCAGTATTCGAGTCTCCATTAGGTCTATTTGATCCGAATGAAGACGCAGAGATCCTCAGCCAAGAGTACGGCATTCCAGAGCGTTATATAAAAGGCATCATTTCACCTTGGGCAGTAAAAAGATTAAATGAGTTTTCTGGAGACATTGAACAATTCAAAGTCGTTAAACTGTACCCTTCTATTCTCAACCAGATTGCAATCGCCAAAACAGAACCTGGCGATGATAACAACCAAGACATTTCTAGCTTAGTAGGTAAAGTAGACATTCGAAAACTCGAAGAATATCCTCAACAAGACCCTGATGCTTATAGCTTTTCAGGCGCTCTTTGCCGTGCGAATCAAGGCTTAATGGAATTTGTGGAGATGTTCAAAGCGCCGATTAAAGTGCTGCACCCACTTTTAACAGCGACTCAGGAGGGGAATTACAATAGCACTGAAGGTATGGGGTCTATTCCATTTAACGGTATCATTTTAGCCCACTCTAATGAATCTGAGTGGCAATCGTTTAAAAACAACAAAACTAATGAAGCGTTTATTGATCGCGTCAATATCGTTAAAATACCTTACTGTTTACGTATTTCTGAAGAAATAAAAATTTATGAAAAGCTATTACGCGATAGCTCGCTTTCACAGGCACCTTGTGCTCCTGACACATTAAAAATGCTCGCTCAGTTTTCGGTTCTCTCGCGCTTAAAAGAACCCGAGAACTCAAACGTTTACTCTAAGATGCGTATTTATAATGGCGAAAACTTAAAAGACACTGATCCTAAAGCTAAACCTATTCAAGAATACAAAGATTATGCGGGTGTCGATGAAGGCATGAATGGTTTATCTACCCGTTTCGCTTTTAAAATATTATCTAAAGTTTTTAATTTCGATCCATCAGAAGTTGCAGCTAACCCCGTTCATCTAATGTATGTCTTAGAGAAAGAAATTGAACAGCAGCAATTCTCTAAAGAAATACAAGACAAATACATTGGTTTTATAAAAGAGTACATCTCGCCTAAATATATTGAGCTTTTAGGTAAAGAAATTCAGACCGCTTATTTAGAATCCTATTCAGAGTACGGGCAAAACGTATTTGACCGATATGTCATTTATGCAGATTTTTGGATCCAAGATCAAGAATACCGTGACCCACAAACGGGTGATATGCTCAATCGTCAATCTATCAACGATGAATTGGAAAAAATCGAAAAACCAGCAGGCATCAGTAATCCTAAAGATTTTCGTCATGAAATTGTTAATTTTGTATTACGCGCAAAAGCGAATAATGATGGCAAGAATCCTTCTTGGATGAGTTTTGAAAAAATGCGTTCTGTCATTGAAAAGAAAATGTTTTCCAATACAGAAGATTTACTACCCGTCATTTCATTTAACACTAGAGCCTCATCTGATGATAACGATAAACATGCTGAGTTTGTTAAACGCATGATCAAGCGTGGTTACACTGAAAAGCAAGTAAGACTCCTGTCTGAATGGTATATCAGAGTTAGAAAATCTCAATAATCTGATTTACTCAGCGCTATGAAAATAGCTTCATTCAGCACACCCTACAACATAGGAAAACGGAATATGAGTTTTATCATCGACCGTCGCCTAAATAGTAAGAAAAAAAGCACTGTTAATAGACAGCGTTTTATAAAACGTTATCGTCGCCAAATTAAAAGAGCGGTAGAAGATTCATTAAAAGATCGCTCTATTCAAGATATTGACCGTGGTGGGCAAGTGACTATTGCTCGCGATAATACCAGCGAGCCTTTTTTCCAACACGGTATAGGCGGTAGCCAAACCAAGGTTTTCCCTGGAAATAAAGAATTTATTACCGGTGATGAATTTGAACGACCTAAAGGCTCTGGAGGAGGAGGCCCAGGGGACGGAAACGCCAGCAATAGTGGTGACGGTGAGGATGATTTTACTTTTCATATTAGCCAAGATGAATTTCTTGATTTTATGTTTGAAGGGCTAGAATTGCCAAATCTGGTTAAAAAGCAGCTTAAGAGCACCGTCAATTTTGAAACACGCCAAGCGGGTTTTACCAGTTACAGCTCTCCAGACAAATTACATTTAATCCGCTCATTACGCGCTGCATATGCGAGAAGAATTGCATTATCAGGTAGTGTTGATAACGAAGCTTCTAAGCTAAAGAAACGCCTTTGGCTACTTGAAGATACCCTTATTAATACACAGGTCAGTAGTGAAATTAAAACCCTTAGAGCACAAATTAAAACGCTATCTAAAAGCAAGAAACACATCCCTTTTCTGGATACTTATGATCTGCGCTATCGCAATTATATACGTACCCCTCTGCCTTCTACAAAAGCTGTCATCGTTTGCATCATGGATGTTTCCGGTTCTATGACGCAAAGTGTTAAAGAGCTCGCAAAACGTTTCTTTACGCTTTTATATTTATTTATAAAACGAAATTATCAAAAAACTGAAGTCGTGTTTATCCGCCACCACACGAGAGCAACAGAGGTAGACGAGCAAGAGTTTTTTTATTCTAGAGAAACAGGAGGCACCATCGTTTCTAGCGCATTAGAGCTAACCTCACAAGTAATCACCGAGCGCTACCCACAAGATCAATATAACGTCTATGTCGCGCAAGCGTCCGATGGCGATAATTGGGATAACGATTCCGAGTTATGTAGCCAACTTTTGAAGAAGAAAATTTTACCGATGATTCAATATTTTGCTTATGTAGAGATAACATCCGCAGTGCATCAAAACCTCTGGCATGAATACACTTATTTACAGCAGCACTATCCAACAGAGTTTGCGATGCAGCAAGTAAGGGAAAGCGCCGATATATACCCTGTTTTTAGAAAGCTCTTTGCTTCAAAGATTGACGAACATTGAGGTAAACTATGAAAAAATTACCGATTTCCAGCGATGCACAATGGACTTTTGCATTAATTGAACAATATGATTGCGAAATTGCACGCATTGCCGCCAGTTTTAAACTAGACACCTACCCTAATCAAATAGAGATTATAAACTCAGAACAAATGATGGATGCATACGCTTCTGTGGGCATGCCATTACATTACAACCATTGGTCATATGGAAAACGTTTTTTAGATACTAGCCAGAACTATCAACAAGGTAAAATGGGCCTTGCTTACGAAATTGTTATTAATTCTGATCCATGCATAGCTTATTTAATGGAAGAAAACAGCATGACAATGCAAGCTTTAGTGATTGCTCATGCTTGTTACGGTCATAACTCTTTTTTTAAAGGGAACTATCTCTTTCGCACATGGACTGACGCGTCTTCCATTGTCGACTATTTAGTTTTTGCTAAAAACTATATCAGCAAATGTGAAGAACGCTATGGAATTGAAGCGGTAGAATTAATGCTGGATTCTTGTCATAGTTTAATGAACCTCGGTGTTAACCGCTACATTCGTCCCCCTTCATTAACGCCTGAGCAAGAAAGCAAGAATATAGCTGAACGAGAAGAGTATATTCAGCAGCATATTAATACATTATGGACTAGCATTCCGCACAAGGGTGATCTACAAACCTCTGAAGAAGAAGTTAACTTTCCTCAAGAGCCTGAGGAAAACTTACTCTATTTTATTGAAAAAAATGCGCCATTATTAAAACCATGGCAGCGAGAAATCATTCGAATTGTACGAAAAATGGCGCAGTATTATTACCCGCAAAAACAAACCCAAGTAATGAACGAAGGCTGGGCGTGTTTTTGGCATTACACCATTCTAAATCAAATGCACGCTGAAGGCTTAGTCACAGACGGATTCATCATGGAGTTTCTTCAATCTCATACTAGCGTAATTTACCAACCCGCTTTTGATAGCCCTTATTATAATGGTATAAACCCTTATACATTAGGCTTTCACATGATGATGGACATTCAACGAATTTGCCAAGAGCCCACGAATGAGGATAAAGAGTGGTTCCCAGAAATAGCAGGGACACCTTGGTTAGATGCAATCCACTATGCAATGAAAAACTTTAAAGATGAAAGTTTTATTCAGCAGTACTTATCACCACATCTAATGCGTGAATTAAAACTCTTTGCCATTTTGGATAACAACAGTAAACCTAGTTTAGTAGTATCTTCAATTCATGATGAGTCAGGCTACAAACAGCTGCGAGAAGATCTTGCAAACCAATATAATTTAGGATTTTTAGAGCCTAATATTCAAATTTATAACGTCGCCGTTCGAGGGGACAGATCGTTAACGCTTCGTCACTTTATTCATCAAGACAGACCACTAGCTGACTCAGTAACAGATGTTTTATCACACTTACACAAGCTCTGGGGGTTCAATATAAAACTAGAATCCATAAATGATGCAGGAGAAGTTCTGAAAAAATACCATGTTCCAGAGCACTGATTTTCAATTTTTAGCCATTGCCTCAATGAATATTTTCATTGTGCTATAATTAATGGTGTTAACTCACTAGCTAAACTGGTCATCGCATCATTCAATAGATCCGTATCTACTTGGGAGCAATTATCTCCTGCCCAATATTCGATGTAGTACTCACCACTGTGATATTGGCGAAAAACAGGAAGCAGTGCTAAATTATGCTTATTAATAACCTGCGCTAGCGCTTGTTGCAGCTCTTGGTACTCTATTGTAAAACGCACATGAAACATATTACATTGCGGTATGAGTGGCAGTGTTGTAATACCTGCAATCATATTCAAGCGTTTAGCGAATGCTTTTGCAAACTCCCAATAGTTTGCCATTCTACTGCCACGCAATGCTAATGCATGTTTAGCTGTTAACACATACGGATATAAATGATACAGATCTCCTCCATGACGCCTTTTCCAAATTCTGGCTTGATCCATAAAAGGTGTACTTGCCGCTAGCATGGCACCACAAACTCCTCCTAACCCTTTATAAAATGAAATGTAGACCGAATCAAATAAAGTACAAACTTGTGCAGCGCTCTTTTCATAAAAAGGCAATACTTCGAACAGCCTGGCGCCATCTAAATGTGTATGAATGCCTTGGTGTTTACACCAATTACACATTTCAACCAAGGCATCCCAACTAGGAAGCTGACCGCCTATTTCTCTTTGCGGTAATTCAAATAATACCGCTGACACCTCTTCTAACTTAGCTAAATCTTGTAAATCGAATAGTCGGTTTTCTGCTCCTATTAAATAACCCTCAATATTATGCAGTTCTTGCAAACCTTGTTGCTCGTGTATCTGCAAGTGGCAAAAGGGATGAAAGGCTACTTTTGCTAGCTTTTTGCGATCACAAGCAATACGCATCGCAATCTGTTGTGCCATAGTGCCGCTTGGAAAAAAAATAGCGCTCTCTTTGCCTAATAGCTCAGATATCTGGTTCTCAAAATCATTAATGACAGCACCTGTACCGTAACGATCACTTGGAGCATCTTCAGCAATGTTGCAAATTGCTGCAAAACTGCCACTCATACTTTGAATTGGGTGCCCATGCATCTGGAAGTCAGCGCTTGATACCAACTGTTGATATGTTTTCATAAAGCTAATTCTCAGTGGTAGTTACCGTTTTAGGGTAGTGAATAATGTTATGAAACACGGCTGTTTTATCAGTTAAGTTACGATACCCATGCGCTGTATCTGCGCAAAACCTCAAAGTATCTCCCGCTTTCAAGCTTTGCCAATGTCCATCAGTTAACATTTCAAACTCACCAGAAATAACAATAATATCTTCAATAACACCCGTGTCGTGTGCATTAGATAAATGGGTGCTATTTGCAGCCAAGCTGTGAGCAAATACTTCACAACAAACGATTGGATCAAAAGCAAACAACACCTGAAATTCCAATTGACTATCAAATGAATATTTTATGTTTTTGTCAACACAAGGCAATATTTCGCAATTAGGCTGCTGCTCTATTAACGCTGATAACGGTAAATGAAATCCTTTCGCTATTTTCCACATTGTTAGAATGGTAGGACTCGATTCTTGGCGCTCGATTTGGCCTAACATTGCCTTACTGACAGTTGTCTCTATTGCGGCTTTGCTCAAACTCCATTGCCGAATTTTACGATTCCTTTTTAAATTATTAGCAATAATTGATTTTAGCATACTTGCTATTACCTATAAATTTAGTTTGTGCGTTAAAGCGCACGATGATACTGTGCCTGTACACTATAACGCACGAAATGGAATAAAAGAATATCAGCCTAAGTTTTTATACTAACTATCCATTAAAACTTTTAAAACGGCCTTTGCTTATAAATTATTGTGTAACACCAATTTATATATAAAAAATACTGCTAACCAATCCACAGAGATAAATATAATGATCAAATCACTGAAGTTAACGCATATATCTGCGGGCTTTATTGCTGTTTTAGTCGGTTACACCAGTAGCGTCGCTATCATCTTCCAAGCAGCAGAATCTTTAGGCACTTCACAAGCACAACTCAATAGCTGGATGCTTGCTCTTGGAGTGGGCATGGGGATTACGTCTATCCTTTTATCAGTAGTTTTTCGTATGCCTATCATCACTGCATGGTCCACTCCTGGTGCTGCTCTATTAGTTACCTCCTTAGCTGGTGTTGATATATCTTTAGCTATCGGCAGCTTCATAATTAGCGGCTTATTAGTCACCATTTGCGGCATTACCGGTTGGTTTGAAAAAATACAACATCTAATCCCCAATTCAATCGCCAACGCTATGCTTGCAGGTATTTTATTTCAATTTGGCTTAGAGATCTTCTCTGCACTACAACAGGAATTTGTATTGATCATTATAATGATGATGAGCTATTTATTTGGAAAATCACTGTTTAAAAACTTTAATATTCCAATAGTACTAATGATCGGAATACTTATTTGCTGGCAGCAAAATCTCTTTATCGATCAAAAATTAGCACTGACTTTAGCCAGCCCTGTATGGGTAATGCCCAGTTTTTCTATAGCAACTATCATTAGCGTTGCCATACCGCTATTCATTGTAACCATGACATCGCAAAATGTGCCCGGCATAGCAACGTTAAAAGCGGCAGGTTATCAGCCTCCAGTATCGTCAGCGCTGTGTGTAACTGGTATAGCCACTATGCTGCTGGCACCACTGGGTGGATTTTCCTATAATTTAGCGGCAATCACCGCAGCCATATGTTGCTCTGAAGAAGTTGATTCTAATAAAAAAACCCGTTTTATTGCAGGTATTACCACTGGAATTTTTTACATTATAATTGGTTTGTTCGGCGCAACTGTTGTCAGCTTCTTCTTAATAGCACCCAAAGCACTTATTGCCGCTATTGCTGGGCTAGCACTTTTAAATACTCTAGCAAATAGTTTGTCTAATGCACTTGTAAATACAAGTGAGCGAGAAGCAGCTTTAATTACATTTTTAGTCACTGTTTCAGGCACTACATTTTTCTCGATAGGATCTGCTTTTTGGGGCCTACTACTGGGAATGATATTTTTGTATGCATCTAAAATCATGAGTAAAAATAAAATTTTAAGGTGAGCTGCACCACACATTTAACCAACTTAAGTTGTATAATTTGATTCAACTCTAAATGCATTAACCAAGCGAGACTAATTATGGATTGTTTATTCTGTAAAATTATAAACCGTGAAATTCCAGCAACGATACATTACGAAGATAATGAGATAATTGCTTTTGATGACATCAACCCTAAAGCGCCTTATCATTTTTTAATAATACCCAAAAAACATATTAAAACATTAAATGATGTAACAGATGAAGATACACCTCTAGTAGGTAGAATGGTTAAAGTGGCGAGCATGTTAGCGAAAAAAGTAGGTATTGCAGAAGATGGTTATCGAACCGTTTTTAATTGTAATGAAGATGGTGGACAAATAGTATTTCATATTCATTTACACATGTTAGGTGGAAAAAAGCTGTACTTTTAAATAACAAATGAAGATAAATTGTATATGAATTTAATAGTAATAAAGAAATAATTTCTACTGGTGGTTTAAAAACATAAAATAGGTATTATTTTTTGCATAATCATCAGGAACCACTACCACTACCACTCGTTCTGAAATGGTTCCTGCTACGCAACGAACAATCGAAATACCCGCAAAAAATCAAACCAGCTACAAGCGTATCAAAGTGACGGATGTTGAGTTTAAATGGAGGTCTCGCCTTTGCGAACCAACACTAATAGTGATCTTATAGACGCTAACAGGGCTCTCTCAAAACTAATAATCTAGCTGCTCAGCTGTTGACTATTGCACACATAATAAACTTGGCGTATCGCGCCGATTGATATTGAATATCTGCAGCCGTAACATCATGACAGCTGCAGATTATTTGCTATAAAAAAACCGCATTAGCGGTTTTTTTCGATATAAATTACACTTTACTGCGCTGCCTTACCGCTTCATATAAACACACACCTGCTGCAACAGACACGTTCAAACTGCTCACCTCTCCTGCCATTGGAAGCTTGAGTAGGAAGTCGCAATTTTCTTGAGTAAGCCTGCGCATTCCTTTACCTTCTGCACCCATAACAATCGCAAGAGGCCCTTCTAGGTTTGCTTGGTAAAGGTTTTGCTCTGCATCACCTGAAGTACCTGCAATCCAAATGCCTCTTTGCTGTAGCTGTTGTAACGTTCTAGATAAATTAGTTACTTGCACATAGGGAATAACATCTGTTGCCCCACAAGCAACTTTAGCCACTGTTGCATTTAAAGGGGCTGAGTTATTTTTAGGTGCTATAACTGCATGCACTCCGGCTGCATCGGCACTACGAATACAAGCGCCCAAATTGTGCGGGTCAGTGACGCCATCCAGTACTAATAAGAAAGCGGGAGCTTCTAATTTTTCAAGTAGTTCATTAAGGAACTTCTCATCTTCCGCTTTAATTGGCTCGCAAAGCACAACAACACCTTGGTGGCTGGCTTTGTCAGTAAGATCATCTAACGTTTTTCTATTACAGCGCTCAATCTCAATATCTAATTGCTGCGCTGTATCTATGACCTCCCCTATTCGATCATCTTTACGATCAGCGATAATCAACATTTTTTGGATACGTGATGCATTGTATTTCAACGTTGTTTTCACTGCATGAAAACCAAAAAGCACATCAGGTTTCAATTTTTTCTCCCAGCCAATCCGCGGCTTGTTGTTGTAAAATAGTAAATAGTGTTTCTATAAAAAGTGGTTGGGCATTTAAAGCCTCGATATAACGATACTCACTGCCACCATTTTCAATAAAAACTTGTTTATTGGTTTGTGCTATTTCTTCTAGTGTTTCTAGGCAATCTGCAGAAAAAGCAGGACAAATAACATCTATGGATTCGATTCCATCCTTAGCTAATTCTTCTAAGGTAACATCTGTATAAGGCTCTACCCATTTAGTAACGCCAAATCGAGATTGAAAACTACTAATGATCTGATTAGCGCGTTCGGCAAATGGGCCTGTCAGTAGTGCTTCTTTCACTAACCGCGTCGTTTCAAAACACTGTTGTGGGTACGGGTCGCCATCATCAGCATATTGCTGAGGTATGCCATGGTAAGAAAACATTAATTTCTGTGCTGGCTGATGCTTACTCCAATGTTTTTCAATGCTTTGAGCAAGCGCCTGGATATATAAATGGTGATTGTAATAAGATTTTAGAATTCTAATATCTAAGACATCACGCGCATTTTTTTGAAACTGGGCAACTTTATCGTATACCGGCCCAGTAGATGTCGCTGAGTACTGTGGAAAAAGTGGCATAACAAAAACTTGGCTATACTTTTGCTGCTGCAATTGTTGTAACACGGAAGTTAAATTAGACGCCCCGTATGTCATTGCTGCAAATACCTGTGGGGGGTTGCTGTATATTTTTGTTAGCGATTTTTGCAGTTCATCTACTTGATTGTGTAATATAATGCGCATTGGAGAGTCTTCTTTCCATATATCCTGATAAAGCTTCGCTACCTTTTTGGGCCGTGTGCGCAGCACAATCAAGTTTAATATAGCAAGCCATAGCCATCGCCTCGGCCCATGTCCTTCTATTACTCTTGAATCTGCTAAGAACTCTCCTAAAAACGCTCTAACAGACTGCTCATTCGCTTGCTCTGGAGTACCCAGATTTACTAACACTACGGCCGTTTTTTCAACCTGAGACATTTATACTCACTACTTATTTTAAAAAAGCACAAAAAAAGCCGCTCATGGCGGCTTTTTTAATTATAAAGCTTATTAAGAGACTAGGCCATTAAATACTTTACTCTTAATTTCTTCTACAGTGCCAATACCTGCAACATAAATATACTGAGGAGCATTTTGTGCATCCGCTTCTCTCCAGCCTTTATAATAGTTTATTAAAGGAGCTGTTTGGTCATGATAAACACTCAAACGTTTTGCAACCGTTTCAGGTAAATCATCATCGCGCTGTATTAGCTCTTCCCCTGTTTCATTATCAATATTTTCTACCGCTGGTGGATTGAAAACAATGTGATAAGTACGGCCAGAAGCCGGGTGCATTCTGCGCCCACTCATGCGCTTGATGATTTCATCGTCTGCTACATCGATTTCAACAACTGCATCGATTTCAACACCAGCGTCTTTTAGAGCATCTGCTTGAGGAATTGTGCGAGGGAAACCGTCAAGCAAAAAACCGTTAACACAGTCGGCTTGAGCAATACGTTCTTGTACTAAACCAATGATAATTTCATCAGAAATAAGCTGGCCAGCATCCATAACTTTCTTCGCAGCAAGGCCAATTGGCGTTTCTGCTTTCACGGCTGCACGTAACATATCGCCAGTTGAAATTTGCGGGATGCTATACTTTTCAGTAATGAATTGAGCTTGTGTTCCTTTACCTGCACCTGGGGCGCCTAGTAGGATAATACGCATTGAGGATTGACTCCTATTATTAACTTAAAAAAAATGGGTTCGTCGCATTTACACTTTATGTTCTCTAATGTGTTATCAACTAGTATCTATAAGTATTCACAGGATACCTTATATATTTTTATACACTATAGGACTTAAGTAGCAACAAGCTTAGCCTTAACGCATTAGAGTTGCGCTAAGCTTAATATTTCAGTTTAATTAAAACTACAAAGCAGCCGAGAGTAATCTAAAGCGCTTTAGGACTCAACCCCTATTAACGCTTATTGTCGTATTTAACCTACAAACCTCGCTTTTTAGCCTCATTCCAAAAGTTGTCTAACTCCATTAGATTAAATTTTTCCCAATCTCTTTCACTGGCAACTACTTGTTGTTCTACATATTTGAAGCGGCGATAAAACTTTTGATTTGTTCCTCTCAACGCTTCTTCTGCATTTACGCCTAAATGCCGTGCCAAATTAACCTGAGCAAAGAGAAAATCACCCATTTCATCTTTAACTGCATCGATATTTTTACTTGCCACTGCTTCTTTCAGCTCTGCTAACTCTTCCTCAATCTTAGCTATAACTGGATCTAGATCATGCCAGTCAAAGCCCACTTTAGATGCACGATTTTGTAATTTTTGCGCTCTTAGTAACGCAGGTAATGCCTTGGGGACATCATCCAAAATATAGCTTTCTTTGTTTTGAACTGCACTTTTTTGCTCACGCTCCCACTGCTTTATTTCCTCCCAGCTGTGACGAATTTCCTCCTCGCTAGGTTTGTGAATCACTTTTGCTTCTAATTGCTTATCTAAAAAAACATGCGGATGGCGGCGAATAAGCTTACTTACTAACTGATGAATGACATCAGAAAAGTCAAATAAGTGCTGCTCAGTGGCTATTTGACTGTAGAAAATTATTTGAAAAAGTAAATCACCTAACTCTTCTGATAAATGTGCCCAATCTTTTGCTTCAATAGCATCAATTACCTCATAGCACTCTTCTAATGTATAAGGAACAACACTGGCAAAATCCTGTTTTATATCCCAAGGGCAGCCAAATTCTGGCTCCCTTAAACGCTCCATTAAATAAACAAGATCGGTTAGAACATACCTTCTATCTAGTGATTCAGTACTCACTACTCATCCTCAATTTTTAACGTTTCTATTACGGTGAACACTTATTACATTAGGTACTTGATTTAACTTATCCATTAAACGCCCTAAACTTTCCAACCTAGAGACTTCAATAGTAAAGACAGATTGAGCAGTACTATCTTGTCGATCAGTGATTGTATTGGCCGAAACAACGTTACTTTGCTCATTAGCAAAGACATTCATGAGATCTCTTAATAAGCCAGAGCGATCGTATGCAAGAATTACAACATCAACTGGGAAGGTTCGCTCTCCTTTTTCACCCCACTCGACAGGCACCACACGCACTGCATCATTAGCACGTAATGTCATTAGATTAGGGCAATCATCGCGGTGCACTGACACACCTTTGCTTATTGTAATATAACCACTAATTAAATCTCCAGGCACTGGCTGGCAACACGAAGCAATATTTGTCAACAAGTTCCCAACCCCTAGAATACTGATACCAGAGTCGGCTAAAGCACTATTTGGTGATTTTTTACCTTCTGTTAAAGCGAGCGGTAATTGATCGTCCTCTTCCTTTTCACCCAGTTGTGACTGCGCTGCATTGAGTATTTGCGATAATCTTACATCGCCCGCCCCTAGAGCTGCATACATGTCATCAACTTGATGATAATTCACTTCTTTGGCAGCTACTTTGAGATCTATTTCATTGCCATTAATAGCTAACCTTACAAATTCTCTGTCAATAATATTGCGACCAGCAATAATATTTTTATCCCTGTCTTGCAATTTAAACCAGTGTGCTACCCTAGCTCTCGCTTTAGAGGTTGTGACATACCCTAAATTGATATTTAGCCAATCTCTTCGAGGGCGTTGCTCAGACCCCGTTAAAATTTCAACTTGATCCCCTGTTGTTAATGGCTTATTTAAGGTGATGATTCGCCCATTTACTTTGGCACCACAGCAGCGATGGCCAATTTCAGTGTGCACACGATAAGCAAAGTCGACGGCAGTAGAGCCTTTTTGCATATCAATAACATGGCCATCTGGTGTAAATAAATACAATCTGTCTTGTACTACGTCCGTTCTTAGTATCTCGCCTAAGCCTTCGGCCTCGCCTAAATCCTCATGCCACTCTAAAACCTGTCGTAACCAAGTGATTTTATCTTCATAAGAATCGCTATTTGAATCGGTGTCAGTGCCTTTGTATACATGATGCGCACAAACACCCAGCTCAGCTTCTTCATGCATTTCTGGGGTGCGAATTTGAATCTCAAGTACTTTGCCTTCAGGGCCAAATACAGCAGTATGCAGCGATCGATAACCGTTTGGCTTAGGTGAAGCAATATAGTCGTCAAATTCATGGGGTATATTACGCCAAATTCCATGAACAATGCCTAACGCTGCATAGCAATCTCGAACATTAGGCACTAAAACGCGCACTGCACGCATATCGTAGACTTGAGAAAACTCAATATTTTTACGCTGCATTTTTCGCCAAATGCTATAAATGTGCTTAGCACGCCCTTTTACATCAGATTCAATACTTTGCTCTAACAGTTTACTGTAAACAGTATCCACGGCAGTATCGATAAAGTCCTGGCGTTCAATACGCTTACCATCTAGCATATTGGCAATTGTTTTGTAATCATTGGGCTTTAGATAGCGAAACGAAAGATCTTCAAGTTCCCACTTTATATGACCAATACCTAATCTGTGCGCTAGAGGTGCATAAATATCAAACACTTCTCGTGCTACTAAATAGCGCTTCATTCTATCTGCATTTTTCACATTTCGGATGGCGCAAGTTCGCTCTGCTATTTTGATCAACGCAACACGCACATCATCAATCATGGCTACTAACATTTTGCGCACAGTATCAACTTGCGGAGCATCAGAGCCTAACACAGCTTCACCGGTGCGCGGATTAATGCGGCTACCAATAGCTGCCATCTGAAGTACCCCTTCAATACAGGTACTTATTTTTGGGCCAAAAGATTGCTTTACATGCTCAAGTGATAGCTTTTTTTCTCTTACTGAGCGATACAAAATAGCGGCGATGATAGAGTTTTCATCTTGTTGTAGCTCAGATAAAATTTGCGCCATTTCAAGCCCAATTAAAAAACTACCGCTGCCGTAGTTAGTCCAATCCTCATCAAGATTCTGCTGTTGATCAAAAGCATCCCTTGCCATTTCACACGCTTGATATACTTTATCTGGGTTTTCAAGGTTGACCTGCTCTTCAATCATTGAAATCCAAAGCGTAATATCTACTGTGCCATCTTCATGCACAGGATGATCGTCTCTTACCTTTACCATGGCAATTTGCCACTCCTTGTTGGTAATGTAATTACCTGAATTTTCACACGTTTTACGAATTTCTTTTGCACTAAATTCTGCAAAACACATTGTTAATTGCATATTTCTATATCTAATATAGATTGCAACTATTCACATATACACCAGCACAATAACCTTTAACTTGCGCATTTATTTTTTATGAGATTAACGCACACTTAAGTATCGAGTTGAAATAAACTGTATTTATGAAAGTGTGGTTAAAATGTAATACCTTGAGTAAATCTAAAAATGTAAATTCTATTTGCTTATCTAAAAACCCCAGTTGATAAATACCTATCACCACGGTCACATATAATACAAACGATCACAGAGTCTGTTACACGCTTTGCTATTTCTAGGGCTCCTGCAACTGCTCCACCAGAAGAAACCCCACAAAAAATACCTTCTTGGGTAGCTAAAGCTCGCATAGTTTGCTCTGCATCTGGTTGGCTAATATCTAATATGGTATCAATTTTATCTTCGTCAAAAATTTCAGGTAAGTATGCTTTAGGCCAACGACGTATACCTGGTATAGATGCTCCATCTGCGGGCTGTAGGCCAATAATTTCAATCTCAGCGTTTTGCTCTTTTAGATAGGCAGAAGTCCCCATGATAGTTCCTGTTGTACCCATAGAACTTACAAAATGCGTAATTCTCCCATCAGTTTGACGCCATATTTCAGGACCTGTTCCTTCATAGTGCGCAATAGGGTTATCAGCATTAGAGAATTGATCTAAAACGACGCCTTCGCCGCGTTCGTGCATTTGCTTAGCTAAATCTCGGGCGTATTCCATACCTTGCTCGGCACTAACTTCAATCAGTTTCGCACCATAAGCACTCATTGATGTTTTTCGTTCTGCACTCATATTATCTGGCATGATTAGTACCATTTTATAGCCTTTAATCGCTGCCGCCATAGCTAAAGCTATACCGGTATTCCCTGAGGTCGCTTCAATGATAGTATCTCCTAATTTAATATCTCCGCGCTCTTCGGCACGATTTATCATCGACATTGCCGGGCGATCTTTGACGGAACCGGCTGGGTTATTACCTTCTAATTTACATAGTACAATATTATTATTAGCCACTTCGAGACGCTGCAATCTAACCAGCGGAGTGTTGCCAATATAATCTTCAATTGTAGGAAATTTTTTTGTCATCACTTAACCTTTTTATTTATACACAGTCACATATATAGATATGTGCTTTGGTTTTATAAAGTTATCTCGGGTACAACAAGCATGTAATCCAACGGCTTAATTAAGTAATTTACTTAACCAAGGTGATTTCATCCGTAATAAGCTAGAAACTCTATTCTAATACAGCCATAGCAACCACAAATTCGCGTTCATCACTGTAAGACAAATGGCAATGCGTGGCCTTTAATAGTTTTGCTCTTTGCTTTGCACCTAAGCTAAGTATCACTAAAGGCTTACCTAATTCATCTTTAACTATTTCAATATGTTGCCAGCCCACACCATTACCAATTCCCGTGCCTAAAGCTTTAACAACCGCCTCTTTAGCTGCAAAGCGTTTTGCCAAGTAGCGGGCGGGCTGCGTAGACATTGTAAATTCAGCTAATTCTGCTGGGGTTAAAATTCGCTCTGCAAATTTAACATTACGCGTTAGTACTTTTTCAATACGCGAAATCTTGAGTAAATCGGTGCCTATACCTTTAATCATTTTTTATCATCTACCTAGCGCGTATGAATTCATCTAGATCAACCAATATTAACTGCGCGGCTTAACGTTGAGTAACTGGCGACTGTTAAGCTCTTTACCTTGCAGCAAGTTATCTATTTGTAAACGATTAAACCGTTTAGCACTCATGCGTACTGCCTTGCAGGGATAGTCGTCATTAGCAATCGCCTTTAAATGCTCGCCTAAAAAACAACGTGCTTTATAATCATCTTCTATAGTGACAATTTTTTTTAAAACAAGTTGAATTGGATCGAAAAAATAAACACTAGATACATCGATACCTGAGAGATCAATCGCATAACCTAAAACACTTATTAGCTTTCTCTCAAAAATGCGTAATGGTATTTCTATATCTTGATTAACCAAGGCTGTAATTAAATACTGATAATATACGAAGAGTTTTGGATAAGGTTCAAAAACAGGTAATAATTTCAACAATAATTCGTTTACGTACAAACCACAGATTAATGCTTTGCCTGATAACAAGCCTATATGCCCAGTACTTTCTATTAAAGTTAAGGTTTTTAGGTCATTACGTCCCTGCCATGCAACTTGAAGAGGGACAAAAGATTGTAAAATTGCTCTGGATTTAGAGCTGGGACGGCGCATTCCACGACTCACTGCACCGATTCTGCCATGCTCTAAAGTGAACAATTCTACTATTGCACTGCTATCTCGATATGGTCGAGTATGCAATACGTAAGCTGCTTGCCCTTCAACACGATACTTCAATAAATCACCTAGTTAGCCTTCATGTAAAACTATATATAGTTTCAATAACGCTAAAACAATTTCAATCCGTATATTACTCAGCTCTAGCATTTTTTAATACAGCGAGTAATTTTGCCTAAAGAACAAGTTTTCGATATTAGTTACTATAAATCGTTACGGATTTAAATCATAACCTAAACTGCGCAGTGCTCGTTCATCATCTGCCCAACCTCTGCGCACTTTAACCCAGAGCTTTAACATCACTTTAGATTCATATAAGTGCTCTATATCTAAACGTGCATCGCGACCTATGGTTTTCATTCGATCGCCTTTATCACCAATCAAAATCCTTTTTTGGCCTTCTCGTTCTACTAAAATTAATGCACTTATAGTCAAGAGCTCACTATCACGGATAAATTCTTCTATTTCAACCGTCGCACCATAAGGTACTTCATCACCGACGTTGCGCATAACTTTTTCACGCACAATTTCAGCAACCATGAAGCGGCCACTTTTATCAGTGATTTGATCTCCAGGGAAGTGATGTTCACCATCAGGCATATAACTATTAATTAAACCTTCTAGCTTATCAACGTTGGTGCCTACTTTAGCTGAAATCGGCATGATTTCGGCAAAGTCCATCATCGCTGACACTTTTTCCATCTGTGGAAAAAGATCGCTTTTATCTGCCAATTGATCAACTTTATTGATAACCAATATAACAGGGCAAGGGCTGTGCCTGACTTTTTCTAGCACTATTTGGTCTTCTTCAGTCCAAGCTGTTCTATCTATAATAAAAACCACTAGGTCAACGCCACGTAATGCCTCAGTAGCCGCTTTATTCATGTACCGGTTAAGCGCAATATCTTTTTCTTTATGTAAACCTGGTGTATCTACATACACCACTTGTCGGTCTTTTTCAGTTTTAATACCAAAAATTTGATGCCGAGTAGTTTGCGGTTTTTTCGAAGTAATACTGAGCTTTTGACCCAATATTGTATTCATTAAAGTAGATTTACCCATATTTGGGCGACCTACGATGGCGACAAAGCCACACTTTTGATCTAGCTTACCTTCAGCGGTAAAAAAGTCATTTAATAGGTTGTCGCTCATATTTTTACACCTTGTATTTCTAACTGCTCAAGAGCCGCTTTAGCTGATTCTTGTTCTGCTTGTCTTCTACTATTTGCGACGCCGAAAGTAGGGCTCGCCAATTCGGAAATAGTACATTTTATATAGAAAGTCTGATCATGCGCGTCGCCTTTGACATTTTCTAAATCATACTCAGGCAATGCAAGTCTCCGACTTTGTAAGAATTCTTGTAATCGAGTCTTAGAGTCTTTCATTGTTTGATCTAAACTCAATAAACTTAAGCGTGTTTCAAACCAAGCAAGAATATGATACCTAACGACATCCATATCTGAATCGAGATAAATAGCACCAATCAGTGATTCTACTGAATCGGCTAAAATAGATTCCCGACGACATCCACCACTTTTAAGCTCTCCAGAGCCTAAACGCAGGTAGTCACCCATTTCCATATCTCTAGCAATTTCAGCAAGAGTTTTACCTTTTACCATCTGAGCGCGTAAACGGCTTAACTGCCCTTCCTTAGCGGCAGGGAAACGTTTAAATAAATCCTCGGCGATGACAAAATTGACGATTGAATCTCCTAGAAACTCTAAACGTTCATTATTCTTTTTCCCACAGCTTCTATGCGTGAGAGCCAATTCACAAAGACTACTATCTTTGAATTGGTAGTTGATGCGACGCATCAATACTTCAGGTGATTTAATTATCAATGTTATAACTTCGTTTATCTTTACAGTTTCATTTTATTAAACTTATGCGAACATTCTATTTGATCAATCGTGCAGCACTTACATCGGGGATGCTTAAAAATTCAGGCCAATGCATCCAAACCGCAAATGCTTTACCAACCATTAGTGAATCTGGCACAAACCCCCAATAACGGCTGTCGTTACTATTATCACGGTTATCGCCCATGACGAAATACTTACCTGCTGGCACTGTCCACTCGCCTTCTTTACCGATGCGCACCCCAGTGTTGTAAATTTGATGCTCTACGCCTGATAAACTCTCATCCATTAGCGTGTCAGGTGCTAAATTAGCAACAAATGTCTGCTTTTGTGCTACACCGTTTACGTAAATGATTTTATCGTGATATGCAATAACATCACCAGGCAAACCAACTAGCCGTTTAATATAGTTCACTGATGGGTCACCTGGAAACTTAAATACAACTACATCACCGCGCTGAGGATCGTTAATAGGAACGATTTTGGTATTAATTACTGGCAAACGAAGCCCATAACTAAATTTATTTACCAAAATAAAATCGCCGATTTTTAATGTCGGAATCATCGACCCTGATGGAATCTGAAAAGGCTCTACAATAAATGATCTAAGTACTAATACAAAAGCAAGTACTGGAAACATTGAGCGCGATAAATCAGCCCATACAGGTAGATTTTCAATCCCTTGAATTTGCTCTTCACTCAAAGCTTGCGGAGCTGCTTTAACAGCGGCATCCAATCTATCTTGCCTATCCGCTGCAAACCAGATTTTATCTACAAACCAGCCTATACCTGCCACCAAAGTAAGTACTACTAACACTAAGGCAAAATCAAAATTCATTTACTGTCCTTTCATTTTCAATTAAAAACTTTATTTTTAACTTAATAAATCCACGTTCCATATAGCTATCGACGATATAGATTAAAACTGATTAACCATCAATCTTTAATACAGCAAGGAAAGCGGCTTGTGGTATTTCAACATTACCAACTTGCTTCATGCGTTTTTTACCCGCTTTCTGCTTTTGTAATAGTTTTTTCTTACGGCTCACGTCACCACCATAGCACTTAGCGATAACGTTTTTACGCAAAGCCTTAACCGTTGTTCTGGCAATGATTTTACCGCCTAACGCTGCCTGAATAGCCACATCGAACATTTGACGAGGAATAAGCTCTTTCATTTTGTCACACAATAATCGACCACGATATTGCGAGTTCGATTTATGTAGAATTAAAGACAGAGCATCCACTTTCTCACCGTTTATCAAAATATCCATTCGTACTAATTGGGCCGGTTCAAAACGTATAAAATTGTACTCTAATGAAGCATAACCACGGCTCACTGATTTCAAGCGATCAAAGAAATCTAACACAACTTCGGCCATGGGTAACTCATAGCTAACTTGCACTTGATTACCCACATATAATATATGCTTTTGAATACCTCTTTTTTCAACACATAGCCCTATTACATGACCAAGGTATTCTTGAGGAACTAAGATATTCGCTTTAACAACAGGCTCGTTCATGCCTTTTACCCGAGCGGGGTCTGGCAGCTTAGAAGGGCTATCGATTTGCACTACATCGCCGTTATTTAATTCTATTTCGTAAATAACAGTGGGTGCAGTAGTGATCAAATCTAAATCGTATTCGCGCTCTAATCGCTCTTGTATAATTTCCATGTGCAGCATGCCTAAAAAGCCGCAGCGAAATCCAAAACCAAGCGCGTCTGAGCTTTCAGGTTCAAAGAATAAAGATGCGTCATTGAGACGCAATTTATCTAACGCTTCACGAAAGTCTTCATAATCATCAGAACTTGTAGGAAATAATCCAGCATACACTTGCGGCTGAACTTTTTTAAATCCGTCTAATGATTCTGTATCTTTGGTTTTCAGATGCGTAATGGTATCCCCCACAGGAGCACCGTGAATATCTTTAATTCCTGCAACGATATAACCTACTTCGCCAGCCTTTAGACTATCAACTGGTTTTCTTTTAGGCGTAAAAATACCCACAGAGTCCACCAAATAATTTTGCCCTGTGGTTTTCATGTAAATCTTATCTTTTTTGCGAATAGTGCCATTTTTAACACGCACTAAAGAGACAACACCTAAATATGAATCAAACCATGAGTCAATAATAAGTGCTTGCAAATCACCATCAACATCACCTTCTGGTGCAGGAATTGTTTTAACTAATGCTTCAAGTACTTCTTCAATACCTAAGCCGCTTTTTGCTGAACAAAGCACAACATCCGTGGCATCGATGCCAATGACTTCTTCTATTTCTTCTTGCACTTTTTCAGGATCGGCTTGCGGTAAATCCATTTTATTTAATATTGGTAGAACTTCTAAGCCTTGCTCTAGCGCTGTATAACAGTTCGCAACCGATTGTGCTTCAACGCCTTGTGCAGCATCTACAACTAATAGTGCACCCTCGCAAGCAGCTAAAGAGCGTGACACCTCATAAGAAAAATCTACGTGCCCTGGAGTGTCGATAAAATTGAGCTGGTAAACTTTCCCATCCTTTGCAGAATAATCCAAAGTTACACTTTGTGCTTTTATAGTAATCCCACGCTCGCGCTCTATATCCATGGAATCAAGAACTTGAGCCTCCATTTCACGACTAGACAATCCTCCGCAGTGTTGAATGAAGCGATCGGACAGTGTTGATTTGCCATGATCTATATGAGCTATAATGGAAAAATTTCGGATATGATCTAGGTTACTCAAAATGGCATCTCAAACTAAACAAAGGTTAATATATACAAAAGCGGGCTATTTTATCCTATTACACTGCACTGGGATACCTGTTTAACTTAAATTAGCGTGGCTTTTAGTGCACAGTGCTCGTTTATAACCTTTATAAAAAACAAAACTCCGGCAACAGCCAGAGTTATTTGAATATTGCATTAATTAAATCCTGCAATAAAAGCTGATTTGGGGCATTTAAAGAAAGTATCCCAAATCAATCAACCCATAAAAACTACGGGTTTAATTTAATCGGTATGAACAAAGGCGACCCTCTTCGTATTATTCTCATCGCTAGTTGCTTACCTTTAGGCACTTCTTCCAATACTGTTAGTAAATGAGAGACTGATTGAATCTTAATGCCATTCAACATAGTAATTATATCGGTTGGGATCAACCCAGCTCTAGCACCCACACCCTCTTTTAACTGCTTTACAAGCACGCCACTACTGAGATTAAATTGCTCTTTCTGCTCTTGAGTGAGATCCGCTAACAATACGCTAAGCGGATTTTCAACAAAAGTGTTAATTTCAGGAGCTTCATTATCCGTTATTACTTTCTTTTCACTAGGCAAAACCCCAATAATCAAAGATAGCTCTATCGTTTTTCCGCCTCTAACAACCAACATTTCAGCTTCATTACCAGGGGGCACAACACCTACCTTATGTGGCAAGTCAGCAGAAAGGTTAATTGCGTTACCTTCGAATTTAAGAATAATATCGCCTTCTTGTAAGCCACCCTTTTGCGCAGGGCTGTTAGGTAATACTTTGACCACTAGTGCTCCTTCAGCTTTTTCCAAACCGAAAGATTCAGCTAAGTCTTTACTTACCTCTTGAATAATAACTCCTAACCAGCCACGACTAACAAAACCTTTATCCCTTAGTTGATCGACCACATTCATCGCTATATCAATAGGGATAGCAAAAGACAATCCCATAAAACCGCCAGACCTAGTATATATTTGCGAATTAATGCCGACCACTTCACCTGCTAGATTAAACAGAGGCCCTCCAGAATTACCTGGGTTAATTGCCACATCTGTTTGAATAAAAGGTACATATGTTTCACTGCGCAAAGCACGCCCTGTAGCACTGACAATACCTGCCGTTACTGAGTGATCAAAACCAAACGGAGAGCCTATTGCCAAAACCCACTCTCCTGATTCAAGTTTCGCTGAGCTTCCGATTTTCACGATAGGCAATTGTTTTGCATCGATTTTAAGAAGGGCTATATCTGAACGCTTATCTGAGCCTATAATTTTCGCTTCCAGCTCCCTCCTATCATTTAGTCGAACAATTACTTTTTCAGCATCTTTCACAACATGATGATTTGTTAAAACATAACCATCTTGACTAATAATAAACCCCGACCCTAAAGATTCCGGCTTATCTTTACCTTCAGGAGATTTAGGCTGATTTGGCGACGGCAGGAACGGTTTAAATATATCGGGAATATTTTCACCCTTTGGTCCTTTAAAACCAAAAGCACTTAATTCTTTCTTCTTCTTTATCGTTGCTATATTCACGACAGCTGGCGACGACTCTTTAACCAAAGATTTAAAATCAGGTAGTTGTGCGTAACTTAGGGATGAGAGCCCTAATAAAAACACGGTTAACAATGATAAAAGAGCGACTTTCAACATATTATTAAAATAGCTCTCGCTAATAGCCTTACTAATCATTTAGCACCTTCCAAAAAAATAGTTGTTTGAACTCATAACTAGGTATTACCTATTGCATTACACTTACTTTACAACATCTAAAATAAGCATTTGATAAACAGAACGCTGCTCAAGCTTTTTACTGACTAATCGAACCAAATAAAAACTCCAGAACAAACCTAAAAAAGCCGATACAATTACCTGCCACTCTAAAGCATCTACACTCGTAGCAAGGGCACCTGCTATAAACATCACTACTAAAGGCAAAAAATACAGCAGTAAAGAGGCTTTTAAAAAGCTTTGTTCGTTAATCCCTACTAGCACTGTATCTCCAATTTCTAGAGCTAAATTAAGTGGTTTTTTGACTTCCATATTAACCATTTTTGACGCCGCCCACTGTGCAATCGAACTTTGACCACAATCGCTTTTAGAGGCGCACTGGCCACAAGCAGAATTTCTGGCAGCCGCTATTGTTACCTCGTTTTCAGATATCGCTACGATTAATGCTTTCTCTTCGATCATCTTTTATTTACTTCATCAATCTATTATGGGAGAAAATTCAGGTTAGACACTATTTTATGAATAGCAACGTAATTTTAAAATATAGGTGGGAGTCATTACTTTAGAAATGGTCGACATTATAACGCTCAATTTGCTAAGTAACTATAAAGTAAGCTTCTTAACAAATACTAGTGACAGAAAACCGCTAAGCTTGAGTGATAAATTTGATATCACAAGAATGACTACTTTTAACGATTGTGCCTATCAAAAAATACCAAGCAGAATTTCTTAAATCAAATATACAGGGGAATAGATTCAATTTAAGAAACTCTAAATAACAAGCTGAAAACTTACTCACAATCACTTAGCTTATCACTATTGATTGAATTTCCGGCTATTGAGCTTTAGCGACGCCAATCGATGCCGCTATTTTTGCTGCCTGCTTTGATGAAACTTGCCCGACAATAGTTATAAAACTATCACCTGAACGTACACCATAAGCTAATAAGTCATCGGTTCCCGAGACACCCTGAGAAGCAACTTGTGTCCCCAAAGGCTCTATATTCACAGATACTGTTGACTCACCATTTTTATAAAGTAGCACTTCTGATTTAGCTGTTACTCTATGCTTTAGTTCTTGATAACCTTCAGGAAGCCAATTAACTTGCCAATTTGCTGCTTGCCCGTAAGTTAAATCTTGATGCTTTTGTATATATTGCTCCATTCCATAAGCATTACGAACCTCAGCAGGCTGCACAGTTTTAGCAGACACCGTTGATAACTCATTACCAAAACGACTTTTAGGGAAGCTACTATTTAAGCCAACTCCTGCCAATTCACTGCTAGGTTGAGCTATTGGATCTGCACCATACTGCTGCGCGCCTAATAACACTACCGCTGTCACTGAAGCAGCCATTGCCATACTTGCCAATGGTTTCCACCATTGAGTATCACTTTGGCGATCATTGCTACTTACTGGCTTCGGCTCTTGTGCAGCAGTTGCAGAGCTATAGCTCGGCTCTGACTCTAACGTAGCGCTTACTCTAGCCACTAAATCAATTTTTTGAGTTACTTGAACTTCTCGTCCTTTCATAACATCTTGAGCTAAATGATATCTAAGCCACTTATTTTGCAACTCTTGATCATTTGAAGTACGTTCTATAACTCTGCGTAGCTCAAACTCTTCAATTTCACCATCCATCATCGCTGATATTGGCTCAAGTGATTTATCGTACATTATTCAGACACTCCTAACACAAATTCATTTTTATTCTTTAAGAAACTTCTACAACTCTAACTCGCTTAATAATGCATCACAAAAAGTTAATTAAGTATACTTACTCAATATAAAAAACTAATAATCTTAGTTTTTTTGCTTTGCCTTCTATCGCTTACTAGCTTGCAAATAATTACTTATTCCAAACACAACATTCCAAAAATCTTTTACCACTTCAGCGCCTATCTATTCTCTATATACGCTTGATACTAATACCTTTTACTTTCCGTTTACTTTAGAAAAGGTGATACTTCTTTATCTATCGCTTCTCTAGCTCTAAATATTCTTGATCTAACTGTCCCGACAGGGCAATCCATAATTATGGAGATATCTTCATAACTCATATCTTCATATTCACGCAGAGTAAGTGCTACCCTTAAATCAACAGGCAATTGATCAAGAACCGTTTTTATCACTTGATCAATCTCTCCCCTAATTAAGTTACTTTCAGGGCTCCCTAAATCATGTAGTTTGTTTTCGCCTTCAAAATATTGCGCATCACTAACATCAATGTCGACGTCAGGAGGTCTTCTTCCTCTAGATACCAAGTGGTTTTTTGCTGTATTAATGGCTATTCGATAAAGCCAAGTATAAAAAGCACTATCACCTCTAAATCTAGGCAATGCTCTATATGCTTTAATAAAAGCTTCTTGGGATATATCTAGCGCTTCATCTTGGTCGTATACGTAGCGCCCTATCAGTGCAATTATCTTGTGTTGATATTTAGCGACTAACAAATCAAATGCTCGTTTATCGCCCTCTTGTACTCTTTTAACTAACTGCTTATCTATTTCAGCATTTTGCTCGCCAGACACTAGAAACCCTTACTTTTTAATACTTTTACCATACCCAGTGCAAAAAAATAAAAACCTGCAAACCTTGTACGCAAGCTCATTTTTTTAACATCCAAGTCACCCAATACATTTTGTTAATTAACCAGAACTGCGTTGTATTGTTGCTCTTTGTTTCTTCTTTATCACTTACTTTTTTGCTTACTTATTTTTTAATGATTTCAAATGCATCATTTACATTTTTCAAACAAGTTACACATAGTAAATCAGTTATATTTCACAAACCTATATGCTATTACTGTTAATATGAGTGAAGGTTGTTCGATTAGTTCCAATTTTAATATTTTTTTCATAAATTAAATGTTTAACTTGGTAAATTACTAATAACGACTTAAAAAATAAATTTAAACCACTAAACAGTTATTAGCATTCTTATTGCAATTAGCCCTTAACTCTAATTTAGCTACAACATTAGGTTTAAGTTTGTAATTTCGTTCCCATAAATCTTCCCAGATTGAAAGTCAGTCATTTGCAACTCATCAATTTCAATATTTAAAAACACCTAAACCACTAATTATCACTAGCTTTTCAAGCGCTAAAGTCGTTAAATCCGTGCATACTTTTACTAATTAAACATCATTCAGCATTTGAAATATTTAGGCCGTTATGAAATCCCAGTTTGAATTTGACATCTTGATTATAGGCAGTGGTGCTGCAGGCTTAACCTTAGCTTTAAAACTAGCTCCTTTCGCAAACATTGCCGTTCTAAGTAAAGGAGACCTAACTAGCGGTTCTACTTGGCTCGCTCAGGGTGGTGTTGCTGCTGTCGTGGATAAAGCAGATGTAGCAGAAAACCATGCGGAAGACACTTTAACCGCCGGTAGCTTTCTTTCACATTTCGATGCGGTTAATTTAACTGTCGAACATGGGCGCCAGTCAATTGACTGGCTGATTGATCAAGGTGTCCCTTTTAGTACCGAAAACGGTGAATTGCATTTAACCAAAGAAGGTGGTCATAGTCATCGCCGAATCATCCATGCAGCAGACTCTACCGGCAAAGCTATTTTAAAAACGCTGATAGCTAATGTAAAAAAAGAAGCTTCTGTTCAGTTATTCGATCATAGTATGGCGATTGATTTAATCACCACCACTAAAATGGGTTTAGCCGGCGATAAGTGCCTAGGCGCCTACGTACTTGATAGCAAAACGGGTGAAATCAATGTTTTTAAAGCTAAACAAACCATATTAGCCACCGGTGGAGCTTCTAAATCTTATCTGTACACTAGTAATTCCGATGGTGCTAGTGGGGATGGGATTGCGATGGCTTGGCGCTCAGGCTGCAGAGTAGCAAATTTAGAATTCAACCAATTTCATCCAACTTGCCTCTATCACCCTCAAGCTAAATCTTTTTTAATTAGTGAAGCGGTGCGCGGCGAAGGCGGAAAGCTGCGCTTACCAGATGGCAGCTCATTCATGCATAAATTCGATGATAGAGCTGAGCTTGCACCTCGCGACATCGTTGCCAGGGCCATTGACCATGAAATGAAACGCCTAGGTGCTGATTGTTTATATCTTGATATTTCACATCGAGATGATGCTTTTATTAAAAACCATTTTCCCAATATTCATAAGCGTTGCAATGAGCTAGGAATAGACATTTGCCATCAAGCAATCCCTATTGTTCCCGCTGCACATTACACTTGTGGTGGTGTAATGAGTGACATCAACGGCAATACCGACTTAAACGGCCTATATGCAATAGGTGAAACCGCTTTCACAGGCTTACACGGCGCTAACAGATTAGCTTCTAACTCTTTATTAGAATGCATCGTTTTTGCTTCAGCTTGCGCTAATGACATTAAAGCTAAACTAAGCGCTCCTGTCGATTTTGTGCACATTCCTTCTTGGGATGAATCCCAGGTCACTGATTCAGATGAAGATGTTATTATTGCCCACAATTGGGATGAATTACGCCGTTTTATGTGGGATTACGTGGGAATTGTAAGAACGGACAAACGTTTACAACGAGCAAAACATCGTTCTGATTTACTACAAGGAGAAATAGCAGAATATTATAGTAATTACAAAATCAGCAAAGATTTATTAGAACTACGTAACTTAGCCTTAGTTGCTGAACTCATTATAAAATCAGCAATGTCACGTAAAGAAAGCCGTGGACTGCACTTCACTTTGGATTACCCTGAACTTGCACCACAGGCAAGAGACACCATTCTAACCCCAATTAATTACCAGTGGCCACAGCATAATATTAACTAGTTTTTATACTATTTATCCTAAAAGCTCGGCCCCAATTAGCCGTTGCTAGTGTCCACAATGTTTTTAAACTTCTATCAATCGCTCCTTTAGACTGTTATCCCATGAACTTGTACTTCAATTAATTAGATTCAGCAGTACAGCGTTAAATTCCAAAACGCGTTTTGCAACAAAAGTAATAATTCCCATCGTCAATTTGATTGAAATACTGTTAAAAGATTTAATTTTAATTTTTTGAAAAGCTGTTCGAAAACTATCTAATTACCTTTATGGATATTGGTAAGAATTCTAGCAATAATACTTGCTGATACAGGGCTATATTTTGTAAGTTGTCGGGCTCACAGGAGGACTGCGAGCAATCAATTGTCTAAATATGCTCATGTTAAATCACCTAGTCATAGCATTCTTGAGGATTTTCGCAGCTCGATGTAACTTGCATATTTTTACGCAGAACAAGTAAAAAGATAATATTAAAGAGCTTTCTGTTTGATACAAATGAACTGGAATCAAATTGATTACATCTAAACACTTCTGAAATAGTAAATATTGATAAAGAAAAGTATTGACGCAACGCCCTCACGACTAGGCACTACAAAAGATAAATCAATAAATACTGAAGAGAAAGATTATAAGTTAAATGCCCAGATTCACCCATTCTCGTTCTTCACCCATTTAAAAACATTCCACAGTAATATTTCGATATTGGGCCCCATCAACTGTTTCGAAGCAGTACCCATTATGGTTAGAGATTCAACTGGACTAAAGCGTTTTTTAATCATGAAAAGAGAAACCTTTAATCAAGATTTTAACAGTAAGCTGCATTAATTTACGATCAGCATTATAGATATGACGAAAATAAACGAAACAAATTGTTGCGAATCTTTTTGTAGATGGGCAAATCATTAATATCATCCGCAATAACGGGTGTAGAATTTTGTTTTTTCACGGAAAACAACTCTGTTAGCTCTGCATTGAGGTTGCTATCGAAACATTCTAAATTGATCTCAAAATTAAACTCTAAACTTCTGGCATCCCAGTTACTTGAGCCTATAAATGACCATATATTATCAATAATAACAATTTTGCTGTGATCAAAAGGTCTTTTATTTTTATAGATCTGTACACCGTGCTCTATTATTCTAGAGAAATTCGCTTTCACCACCCAATCCACGAAAGGAATATCACTGTGCTCAGGAATAATAATTTCGATCGACACACCACGCAATGCCGCTGCGTGGAGAGCTGTCATTAATATTTGATCTGGAATAAAATAGGGGGTCATGATTTTTACGCAGCTTTGCGCGCAAGCTAATGCATTAATCAATGTCCAGCGTATTCTATTGTGATGTTCATCTGGGCCATCTTGAATAACTCGGGCAACAACAGTTTTATTGCTTGTTTGCGTCGAAGTATTTGGCTGATAGTGAGGAAAGTCAATTAATTCACCTGTAGCAAAGAACCAATCCTCTATAAACACCTGACTAATCTGGTCAATTACAGGGCCTGTTACTTTAAATTGAATGTCATCAATGGGGCGTACCGCAGATTTAACCACATTATTTTTGCTTACATTCATTCCGCCGATGTAAGCAACATCACCATCCACACAAAGTATTTTCCTGTGGTTCCTTAAGTTAATAAAGCGAATGTTGGTAAGTGAATTTGCAGGTAAAAAATAAGCAGTTTTTACCCCTAGTTTTTTTAAAGCTCGGTCTGATTTGTGCCAGCTATATCCGATGCCAATGCCGTCCAGTAAAACATTCACAATAACACCTCGCTGATGTGCTTGGGCTAACGCGCTAATAAACTGGAGCCCAAGTGAATCACAATCAAATATATAGCTCGATAAAACGATATAACGCTTAGCACAATGAATGGATTGAATCATTGCTGGGTAGGCCACATCTCCATTTAGAAGCGGTTCAACACTGTTCCGTGAAACGTAATTAACGGGATTGATTGTATGTCCAGCGATAATTGCTGATTGCCAATTTTTAGGTAGATGATAGTATTTAATAGCTGTTTCTTGGTGACGAAAATCTTGTTTAAGTGTTCGAGGGTGCTTTTTTTGAGCTAAACGCCTGATGCGATTTATTCCAAACAACCAATAAAACAAACTCCCTACAACGGGCGAAAATATAACCAGGCCAATCCAAGCTAGCGATGTTCGTTCGTTTTCTTTGTACAGAAGTACATGTACCGATGCCAGTAGGGATAAGCTAATATGAAAAATAACTATAATGGTTACCCAGTGGATGGTAGCCCATTGAACCAATGTTTCAAATATTTGCATAAAATCCAATTCAAAATTGGGAAGAAATTAGCAGCGCAATAAGTCATATAAGTTTAGTGCTTGTTATTTTAGACAGCGCCAAACCACAACTGCAAGTTTAACACCACCCCCTTAGTTACCACTATTCTTCTTTTAGACTTGCCCATCGTGCCGCCACGCGCAACCTTCGATAACTGTTCTCATCTACGCTATCTTTGAAAATAAGCAATTTCAAATCACTTTTTGCTGCTCTTTTTATCTGTAATAACAGCACTCCAAAGATCAAATGAACTTTAACTACCCCTAAAGTTTGCTGCAAAGGTCCCGCATTGATTGCCACATTCACTTTACGGCTGATCAAATCCCAGTGTAATGCAACTCTTGGTTGCTTATATTTATATTCATACAGCGCACTAAAGACGATCAAAGAAATAAAAAACAGCTGCCAATCTGCAGTTAAACGCGTTGCAATAATGCACATTACAGACAGTAAATGAATGGCAATATACAGCCTTCGCTTGGATCGCGAAGGCATAATAATAATATTAAGTGGGCTGAACACGCTTCAAAATAAGTTCCACCATATACTGCAGTTGTGGATCATCTGCTTTACCTCTTCGCATTAGCCATACGAATAAATCTTGATCTTCACAGGCCAACAGTTTCACAAAAACATCCTTATCTTCGTCGGTTAAATCTCTAAAGGCTTCTTTCATAAAAGGTACAAATAGCACATCTAACTCTAACATGCCGCGACGGCTCTGCCACGTTAAGCGTCTTACATCTTCTTCTGTATACATGGTTAAACCCTGAGTTTAGATAAAGATGAGCATTAGAGCAAAGCTACCTATAAATGCCAAGCACAAATGCTACCAATCAAACTACTTAGTGTGCAGCTTGAAACAGAGCTCTAGCTAGAGCAACTCAATAATTCAAGATAGGCACTACTAAATATGGTGCCTTTGGTTATTCCAAACAACTATATTTAGTGGTGAGTAGATTGTGCCAGTGAAGTGCTCGAGGTAGAGATTCGTTTTTGGATGAACACTAGTTAGCGAGTTCTTATCACTAACGTACACTAAAGCGACTTAAATCAATATTTAATTAAAACTCAACAGACTAGTTACTAGGGATTAGCCATCAGATCAGGTACAGTATCGAGCACTTACCTATCTGTAATTTTTTAAGAACTTCTTCTTAAGGCATTTAAATGAACAGCAGCTGCGACTATCTATCAATCATTTTAAACGACACTCCACTATTTGATGTCAGAGCTCCCATTGAGCATGTCAAAGGAAGCATCAACAATGCCATTAATCTCCCTTTGATGGATGATAAAGAAAGAGCATTAGTTGGCACTTGCTATAAAGAATTCGGGCAGGAACAAGCAATAGCCTTAGGTAGAAAATTAGTCACTCCTCAATTACAAACTCAGCGCACTCAAAAATGGCTAAGCTTCTGTAAAGAAAATCCAGCGGGTTATTTATATTGTTTTCGTGGCGGCCTACGCTCAAGAATAAGCCAGCAATGGTTACAAGAATCAGGTGTAGATTTTCCTTTTATTGAAGGTGGCTACAAAGCAATGCGCCGCTTTCTTATCGATGAACTAGAAAACAGCATAGCGCAATTGCCCATGATGCTAATCAGTGGCAGAACTGGTTGTGGTAAAACGCGTTTACTCACCCAGCTAACTAACACTATTGATCTAGAAGGACTAGCTAACCATCGCGGCTCAAGCTTTGGTGCTGCAGTAAATAACCAACCTAGCCAAATTGATTTTGAGAATGCTGTTTCTAGTCAATTGTTAAAACAACGCTATCAGCAATCACCCAATAAAACCGTTTTTTTAGAAGATGAAGGTCGTTTAATAGGCTCTCTCACTCTGCCTATATCTCTTAAAGCTAAAATGGAAACGTTGAATCACATCACTCTTGAAACTCCACTTGAGCAACGCATCGATTTTGCAGTAGAAGATTACATCATCTCTTTGATGAATACTTACCTACAAACCTTAGAGCCTGATGCAGCAATACAGTTATTGGCTAATCGCCATCGACAAAGCTTGTTTAAGATCCGCAAACGCCTTGGCCAAGAACGATATATAGTAGCTTGTGAATTGCTAGAAAAAGGCATTAGCGCGCACCAAAATCAAAACAGCACAGCGCAATATCGGGACTTTATTGAACTAGTATTAACCCAGTATTACGATCCGATGTACGACTATCAACTTACAAAAAAACAAAACAGCTGCATTTTTAGTGGCAATGATGAACAGATCCAACAATACATTCAGCAAGCAAATTAACTTTAGATTTTTGCTTAACAGAGCAGCATAACCTTTGGGTTATTCATGCAAAAATCTCAACTTAAAACCAGTAGATTTTTATGCTATCAAGCGATATTAAATACCAAGACATAGTACTAATCGGCGGCGGCCACTCTCATGCAATTGTGATTAAAATGTGGGGAATGAAACCTGTTGCTGGTGTTCGTCTCACACTCATATCCAATGCCGTTGATACACCCTATTCCGGTATGTTACCTGGATTAGTTAGCGGCCATTACCATTTTGACGAAACTCATATTGATTTATTCAAGCTGTGCGCTTGGGCTGGCGTACGCTTTCTTAAAGCAGATGTTACAGGTTTTGATCCAGTACAAAAAAGGATATCGTTATTAAATCGACCAAGTGTTGACTATGATATTGTTTCTATTAATACAGGATCGACACCCAACATCCATAAAACACCCGGTGCTGCTCAATTTGCCACTGGCGTAAAGCCTATTGCCCAGTTTTATCAAAAATGGCTACAGCTACAGCAAAGCATGCAAAACGCACAAAAGCCATTGAACATTGCCTTAGTTGGTGCTGGTGCAGGTGGTTTCGAATTAATTTTAGCAATGCACCATGCCTGGCATAAAACAGTCAAAAGTAGTTGCAGTAGCAGTTTTGAAAATACTGAAGATGGCGAGTACAACCATAATTTAAAGCACCAATTTCATTGGATTGTTTCTGGAGACAAAGTACTAACTAACCATAACAGCTCAGTGCAAAAACAAGCTTTGAAACACTGTGAAGCGCTGGGAATTACAGTGCATTTTAATTTTGTGGTAAAGCAAGTTACCGCACAGCAGCTTATAGCAGAAGATAATAGCAGTTCAGCTATGTTGAATAGCAACAGCGAAAAATCACTCGTAGTTGATCAAGTTATTTGGTGCACAGCAGCAAGCGCTGCAAGCTGGCCAGGCTTAGCTGGGCTTTCGCTTGATAAACAAGGCTTCATTGCCATCAACGACCAACTACAATCTCTTTCCCACAGCGATGTGTTTGCTGCAGGCGATGTCGCAACGCAAATTAATTCACCTCGGCCAAAAGCAGGCGTTTTTGCCGTTCGACAAGGACCTGTTTTATTTAAAAATTTGTGTCGCGCTGTGTTACAAAAACCATTGCTCACTCACCGACCACAACATAGTTTTTTAAGCTTATTAGCCACAGGTAATAAATACGCGATAGCCAGCAAAGGGCCTTTTTCTATTAGCGGAAACTGGGTTTGGCAATGGAAAAACCATATCGATCAAAAATTTATGGACATGCTCAAAAAATTGCCAGCAAAAGGCACTATGCTATTCACACAATGCGATCCAGTTTTAACCAAAGAGAGTGATGCTGCTAGTGATCAGCAGTTTTTAGCACAGTTAAAGAAAAACACCACCGACAATATAGACATCATGCGCTGTGGAGGATGTGGAGCTAAAGTTGCCAGTTCAATATTAAGCGAAACCCTCACACGGGTTACAACCGACATTCCTATCCAACGCCGTTGCGACGTCTTGATTGGCCTTGAGTCTCCTGATGACGCGGCAGTGATAGACCCTGCTCACCAAGCCATAGCACAAAGTGTTGACCAATTTCGCAGCATTATCGATGACCCTTATCAGTTCGCCAAAATTGCAACCAATCACGCTTTAAGCGATTTATTTGCAATGGGCAGTGAAGCACAATCTGCACTCTCTCTAGTTGCTATGCCTTATGCAGCTAGTACTATTCAAAAACGAGAGCTATACCAACTTACATATGGAATTATTGAAACGCTTAATCAAGCCCAATGCGCCCTTATTGGCGGACACACAAGCGAAGCATCTGAGCTTAGTTTAGGGCTAACCGTTAATGGTTTAATTAACCCTAACAACCTTAAAACTAAATCTGGTGTGAGCGCAGGACAACAGTTAATAGTTACCAAACCGATAGGTACTGGCGTTATCATGGCGGGGCATATGCAATTTAAGGCGCAGGGTAGAGACGTTCAAAACTGTTTAGATACCATGCTGCAAAGCAATCAATTAGCCAGCACGATTTTACAACAATTTCACTGTACAACGATGACTGATTTAACAGGCTTTGGCCTAATTGGTCATTTACTGGAAATGCTCAGAAATAGCGACCTTCAATGCCAACTAGATATATCTAAAATTCCCGTATTGGCAGGTGCTCTTGCATTATCCGAACAAGGTGTTAGCAGCACTTTATTAGAAAAAAATATTGAAGCGCGCCATTTTGTAGAACAAAGCTCTGCACTCTTGCTATCACCATTATACCCACTGTTATTCGATCCACAAACAAGTGGCGGATTATTAGCTTGGGTAGAACCTGCTCAAGCTCAACAGTGTATAGAAAAGCTGCGTTGTGCAGGATATTTGGATAGCCAGATAGTCGCTCAGGCACAACTTAAACCAGCGGCGCAAAGCGCAGCTATTTACTTAACGCAATAATCATTCAATGCTGCTGAAGTTTAATCAAAGATAAAAAAATAGCTTTGGCCCCTAAAGGTGGGCAAGCCAAAGCTAGATAAAAAATAAACGCACAAGTATATAATTAAACTTGGTGTTTTATGCTCTATGTCAGCATGCTGTGTTTCTTTCTATTCGCTTAAAGCACTTCACTAACCTGCTTGCTGCTGCATATCGCAGCTATGCATAGCACCGTCGTCTAAGGAATCCCTATTCTTAGCTACTTTTTTTTCAATATAGTTTTGTAGTAACTGCTGTTGCTCGAACGATAAATACATTGCTAATTTGGTTCTACGCCAAGTAACATCATCAACGCTCATAGCCCACTCGCAGTTTATTAAGTAATCAACTTCTGCTTGATAGAGACCTGCACCAAAATTGAAGCCTAAATCTTCAATGCTAGCCATACCTTTAAGGAATTTATGACATAAGGTACCGTAAGTTCGTACATAACGCTTAATTAAATCATCCATTAACCAGTTATATTGCGATTTCACAGCAAGCTGCAGCGCTTCTCTGTTAACAAAGTCACCGCCGGGCAACACAGCTTCTTTAGTCCAACTTTTACCAGCATCTGGGAAATACTCACATAATTTATTTACCGCAGCTTCTGATAATTTTCTGTAAGTTGTTATTTTTCCTCCATACACTGACAATAAAGGCCACTTTTCGTTTTCAGTGGTAACTTCAAAAGTATAATCTCGGGTAACTGCTTGCGCTGAATTAGATTCATCGTTGAGCAGTGGGCGCACTCCTGAATATGTTTTCACCACATCTTGAGCACTAATCTGCGTTTTAAAATGCTGATTTGTCACATCAACTAAATAATCAATTTCTTCTTGATCGATAGCGGCTTTACTTGGATCTCCATGATATTCAACATCTGTCGTCCCTATCAAGGAAAAATTATCTTCATAAGGGATCACAAACACGATACGCCCATCTTCGTTTTGTAAGATATAAGCTTGGGGTTGGTCATGGATACGCGGCACAATAATATGGCTGCCTTTTATTAATCTAATACTCTTTGGCGATTTTTCCTGCATAGCATCATCAAAAATACTAGCCACCCAGGGCCCAGCCGCATTCGCTATCGCTTTTGCATATACTTGCTGCTGCTCCCCTTCACTATTTTCTAGCGTAATTGCCCAACCTTCATCGGTACGATCAGCTTTCACACATTTAGTTCGTACCAAAATTTTAGCATCGTGTTGCTGCGCTGCAAGTGCATTTAAAACGACTAACCTTGCATCATCTACCGCAGCATCAGAGTATTCAAACCCTTTGTTCATGAAGTTATTTAGCGGGCTATTATCCCCAAAGCGAATACTGGTCGACTTTGCTAACGTTGCTCTTTTCGCTAAGTTGTCATATAAAAACAACCCAGCTCTTATCATCCACGCTGGTCGCAAATGCGCACGATGAGGCAACTGAAAGCGCAATGGTGCAATAATATGCGGTGCATTCTTTAATAATACTTCGCGCTCTGCAAGTGCTTCACGCACCAGGCGGAATTCATAATATTCTAAATAGCGCAAACCACCGTGAATCAATTTGCTGCTATTAGATGATGTAGCACTTGCTAAGTCATTCATCTCACATAACAGCACCTTCAAGCCACGCCCAGCAGCATCAGCGGCAATCCCTGTACCGTTAACTCCTCCACCTATAACGACGAGATCGTAAAGACTGCTATTTAAAGTTTGTGTTTGCACGTGTGATATTCCTCTTGAACAATGAGTTCAGCATTGGGATAAGCATGATAATAGTCGCAATCTAGTTGGTTTCTATTAAACCACTAAAGCTCATTTATGTTGATAATCACTAAAATTGCTTATGATATGTTAATGCAAACCACTATAAAGGTAATTTATGAAAATAAAAAGATAAAAACGAACATTTTCGAATCTTTTATAAAGAATAATACAGTTCATAGAAAGATAGATAAGCTCTATCTTTAAATATCTTTTGCTATGAGCAACGCAGAAATTTTAAATAAAACATTCACAAATAGAGACTTAGCAGCTAAATGATGTTGTAGATGAAGGAAATTGAACGAGAAAAATACATGCAAGAGGTTCAGCAGTAAAAGAGCGCTAGCTGAGTGTGAGAAAATATGTAGCTAAAAGGTAATAATAGCGAGGGTATTTGGAGGTTTACTATCTTTTTATAAACTTGTTGAGTATTAGATAAACCAGCGATAACAGGTACCGCTGGTTATGAAAGCGCTTTATAAAGCGCTGGTAAGCTCTGGTACAGCTTCGAATAAATCCGCAACCAAGCCATAATCTGCAATAGAGAAGATAGGTGCCTCTTCATCTTTATTAATTGCAACAATCACTTTTGAATCTTTCATGCCTGCTAAATGCTGAATGGCGCCAGAAATGCCCACTGCTATATACAAGTCAGGTGCTACGATTTTACCTGTTTGCCCAACTTGCATATCGTTTGACACAAAACCTGCATCCACTGCCGCTCTAGATGCGCCTACTGCTGCACCTAGCTTATCAGCAACGGCTTCTAAAATACTGAAGTTTTCACCGTTACCCATACCACGACCACCTGAAATAATCACTTTGGCAGCCGTTAATTCAGGACGCTCAGATACAGCCGTTTCTTCGCCAACGTAACTTGATAGGCCAGCATCTTTAACACTAGCAATTACTTCAATTGTAGCCGCGGCGCTAAGCTGCGCTTCTTCAAAAGCTGTGGTTCTAACCGTAAGTACTTTAATAGCATCTAAAGATTCAACTTTAGCCACTGCATTACCAGCATAAATAGGACGCTCAAAAACGGAGGCACTTTCTACTTTGATGATTTCAGATATCTGTGCAACATCCAATAAGGCGGCAACGCCTGGCATTATATTTTTACCAGAAGTAGTGGCTGGCGCCAAGATATGCGTGACTCCAGCTGCAAGTTCAACGATTAGAGGCTGCATATTTTCAGCAAGCTGATGTGCATATACAGCATTATCTGCTACCAATACTTTACTAACACCAGCAATTTTAGCAGCTTCTTGTGCTACGCTTTGGCAATCATTTCCAGCAACAAGAATGCTAATGTCACCCCCAATGGCAGCTGCTGCTGTCACGGTATTTAATGTAGTGCTTTTTAAAGTGGCGTTATCATGTTCTGCTATAACTAAAATAGACATAATTATTTCTCTACTCAATAATATTTTTTTGAAATACTCATAAAAAACATCAATTTAATGCAAATCAAATCAAGTTAAATATTTCATTTTAAGCAATATGCTACATCAGATTACTTTGGCTTCGTTTTTAAGCTTATCCACTAATTCAGCAACATCGGCAACCTTAATACCTGCCTTGCGCTCTTGGGGAGCACTAACAGATAACAGCTTAGTATGCTCTTTAATGCTAACCCCTAATTCTTCAATGGTTTTAACTTCTAGAGGCTTACGTTTAGCTTTCATAATATTAGGCAATGAAGCGTAACGAGGTTCGTTCAAGCGTAAATCAGTGGTCGCTATAATAGGCATTGCCAATTCAATCGTTTGTAAGCCACCATCAACTTCTCTAGTGACTAGCGCTTTATCACCTTTAATATCGATGTTCGATGCAAAAGTACCTTGTGCCATACCCGTCAGTGCCGCTAGCATTTGTCCAGTTTGGTTGTTATCTGTATCTATCGCTTGTTTACCTAAAATCACAATGCCAGGTTGTTCAATTTCAACAACTTTAGCCAGCAGCTTAGCCACGTTTAGCGATTCTAATTCTTGCTCTGATTCAACGTGGATCGCACGATCCGCTCCTAACGCTAAAGCAGTACGCAACTGCTCTTGGCAAGCTTTCGCACCCACTGATACTGCTATTACTTCTGTGGCCACACCCGCTTCTTTTAATCTAATAGCTTCTTCAACTGCTATTTCACAAAATGGGTTCATTGCCATCTTAACGTTGTTAAGATCGACACCGCTGTTATCTGCTTTGACTCTCACCTTAACGTTGTAGTCGATAACACGCTTGACCGTTACTAATACTTTCATAAAAACACCTAGTTCACATGAGAAAAAAACTGTTGCTCTGTTAATGACATGATAGCGTCACCACCAGCTCTAATACTTGCTAAGCAAGTTTTGGTTCTAACTAAATAATGCTGCGAATAAAACTCACTCGTCACTAACTTAGCTTTTAAATAGTCGTTGTCACCAACGCCTTTATCTAACTGTTGCTGTGCGGCTAACAAAGATCTGGCCATTAACCATCCCCCCATCAAATATCCCCACAACTGTAAATAGTATGCAGCAACACAACTGCCTTGTTGTGGATTTTGCTGTAGCCATAATAGCGCTTTTTGCCCGTCATTAAGTGCACTCGCTAAAACATTGTGCATGCATTTTGCTGCGCCGCACAATTTTAATTGCACTATTGTTTGCGCTATTTCTGCAAAAAACAACTCAGCTTGCGCACCATTATCTAACAATGTTTTACGTATTGTTAAGTCCAGTGCTTGAATTCCGGTGGTGCCTTCATAAATTGTTAAGATGCGTGCATCTCTAACGTGTTGAGCGACGCCAGTTTCTTCAATGTAACCTGCCCCACCGTACACTTGCATCGCAAATGAGACTAGTTCTTGCGTCAGTTCAGTACACCAACCTTTTACGATAGGTGTTAAAAAAGCAATGCGCGATTCAATCGCTAATGCCGCTGCATTATCACTTTTAATTTGCACTGCTTTTTTATCGGTTTCAAAGCCTGCGTAATAACATAATGCGCGCATTGCCTCTGTGGCTGACTTCATCATCATTAACATTCTACGTACATCACCAAACTCTACAATCCTTTGGCTATTACCTTGCTTATCACGTCCTTGCACACGGTTAACTGCGTACTCTAGCGCTTCTTGATAAGCTCTTTCAGAAACACCTAAACCTTGTACAGCAACGCCTTGGCGCGCGTGGTTCATCATACTAAACATATAACGAATACCACAATGCTCTTCACCAACTAAGTAGCCAATAGCACCTCCATTATCACCGTAACTCATTACACAGGTTGGGCTACCATGAATACCTAGTTTGTGCTCTAAAGATAAACAGCGTAAATCGTTGGCTATTTTAGGCTGCCCTTGTTCATCTAACAAATACTTAGGCACTATAAATAGCGAAATACCTTTCATACCTGACGGCGCATTTGGCAATCTGGCTAATACCAAGTGCACTATATTTTTGGCCATTTGATGATCACCCCAAGTGATGAAAATCTTTTGCCCTGTTATTTTATACTGGCCATTATCCAATATAGCTTGAGTTTGTATCGCCGCTAAATCAGTACCCGCGCCAGCTTCAGTGAGGTTCATGGTGCCCGTCCATTCCCCGCTGGTTAACTTTGATAAAAATTGCGCTTTTAACGCATCACTGCCGTGTTTTTCGATTGCAGTAATCGCTCCTTGCCCTAATAAAGGACAAAGTGAAAATGCTATGTTAGCGCTTTGCCAAATCTCATTACAAGCCACCGACAACAAATTAGGTAATCCTTGCCCTCCATATTGTTCGGTGCCACTTAATGATGGCCAGCCTTGCTCTACAAACTTTTGATATGCTTGCGCAAAACCTGGTGTTTCTATAACTTTTTCAGCTTGTAACTGAGCAGGTTGTAAATCTCCCTGCCTATTTAAATCGACCAGCTCTGTGAGCGCAAATTTCTCTGCCTCAGCCAGCACCGCTTTGGTAAAATCACTATTAATATCTTCCAGCGCATACTGCGTGCAAAACTGATCAAATTCCAACAAATTGCGAATAACAAAATCAGCTTCCTTGTAAGGGTGCTTATAAATACTCATTTAAATAATCCTTCCACTAATCCTTTACTGTACAAAAATCATCATTATTAAAGCATCATAAAACTACAAACAGATACGATAATAGCCAATTTTATGAACCAAGCGCTATAGCATAATAACAAATACTTTATACTTAAAGCTGTTTTGTTCGTTGGTGATTAATTATTTGGCGCTCATTCTCAATGCGCCATCTAAACGTATAACTTCACCATTCAAATAACCATTATCAATAATATGTGCCACCATTTTTGCATATTCAATTGGAGCACCAAATCGCTGCGGGCTTTGCACCATTGCTATTAAAGGTTCACGCACTTCATCTGTCATTGCTTGCATCATAGGAGTATCAAAAATCCCGGGTGCAATGGTCATATTACGGATACTTAATTTAGCTAGATCGCGCGCTACAGGTAATGTCATTCCCGCTATCCCAGCTTTACTCGCACTGTAAGCCGCCTGGCCTATTTGGCCATCAAAAGCTGCCACTGATGCAGTATTGATAATCACGCCACGCTCACCGTTTTCATCAGGCTGGTTGTTTGCCATTTGCTCTGCGGCTAAGCGCAATACATTAAAACTGCCGATAAGGTTTATATTAATTACTTGGCTAAATTTTTGTAAATCCAGAGCACCATTACGACCCACTGTTTTACCACCAGGGGCGATACCTGCACAGTTAACTAATATATGAATAGCCGAAAACTCACTAAGTGCACGATCTATACCAGCTGCAACAGAAGTTTCATCTGTCACATCTACTTCTACAAAAATAGCTGATGACAGCTCTTCAGCCAAAGCTTGTCCTGCAGTGACATTTAAATCAAAAATAACAACCTTGGCTCCTGCCGCTGATAAATGCTGGCAAGTTACTAGCCCTAATCCTGATGCGCCCCCGGTTACAATGACAACTTTTTCTGCTAATTTCATGAGTATCCTAAAGTTTTAAATTACGCTAATTAATAAGAAGTGTTTATGGCTACTGTGTTAGTGAAAGCTGTACATGAGCAATTACCTAGCTTCACTTAAAAGCGCTTTAGAGATGATAACGCGCTGTATTTCACTGGTACCTTCATAGATAGAAGTAATGCGCACATCTCTTGCGTAACGCTCTAACGGGTACTCTTTAATGTAACCATAACCACCTAATAACTGTAATGCGCTATAACAAGCTTCATTGGCTTTTTCAGAAGAAAACAATTTAGCCATAGAGGCCGCCTTAGCAAAAGGTAATTTTTTCTCCTTTAAATCTGCAGCACTCATCAACAATAAACGAGCAGCTTCTAATGCCGTATATGCATCGCTCATCATCCACTGCAAGCCTTGAAATCTGGCGATTGGTTGGCCAAATTGCTCGCGTTCCATCATATAGTTACGGGCATAATCCATCGCTGCAAGGCCTACACCTAACGCTAGAGAGCCAATACCAATACGCCCTCCTGCTAATTCTGTGACTGCTATTTTGTAACCAGCATTAAGCTCACCCATCAATGCGTCTTTTGGGATACGACAGTTAACAAACACTACTTCATTTGTGACTGCAGCTTTTTGCCCCATTTTTTGTTCAGCTTTAGAAATACTCATTCCCACACTACCTTGCTCAACTAAAAAACAGGAGATACCTTTGCCTTTGCTGACGCTGCTATCTGTAACTGCCCAAACCACCATCACACCTGCATACTCAGCGCTGGTTATAAACTGCTTAGCGCCGTTTAAAACCCAATGTTCATTTTCAAGTTTTGCGGTTGTTTTCATATTAGCAGGGTCTGAACCTGCTGTGCTCTCAGTTAAACAAAAAGCACCTGCTGCGTATTCACCACTGCACAACTTAGGTAAATAGCATTGCTTTTGCGCTTCACTAGCAACAGATTGAATCACTTCAGCCACCATATTAGTAACTGACGTCGTCACGGCCGTGGCTGCACATGCTCTCGCTATTTCTGTAATTGCTACACTAAAAGCTACTGTACCTGCTTCACTTCCACCGTATTTTTCATCAATATTCAAACCCATAAACCCTAACTCAGCGAGCTGTTTAAGATTTGATAAAAATGCAGCTTGATCTCCCTCTTCATCAAGTTTAGCTGCGATTGGCGCCAACTCACTCAGAGCAAATTTACTGGCCACCTCTTTGATCATTAACTGATCTTCACTGAAACTAAGATCCATTGCATTTCATCCTGGGAAAAGTTACTTAATTTTGGCAATCTACTAGCGAGCTAACTAAAACATGCTGGCGAGTAATTAACGTTAAGCTTCACATTACTTACTATATTAGCTCTATAGCGACTGCCGTTGCTTCACCACCACCAATGCATAAAGAGGCAACACCTTTACTCTTCCCTTGATTTTGTAGAGCATATATTAGCGAGACTAAAATTCTTGCCCCTGAGCACCCAATTGGATGCCCCAAAGCGCACGCACCACCATTTATGTTTACTTTTTGAGCATCTAAGTTCAATTCTTGCATCGCAATCATCGTGACAACCGCAAACGCTTCGTTGATTTCATAGAGATCAACATCTTCACTATTCCAAGCAATTTTTTTCAACAATTTTTGGAGTGCACTGACAGGTGCTATGGTAAATTCAGCAGGTTCTTGAGCATGTGAACTGTGGCCAACAATACGCGCGATAGGGGTTAAATTACGCGCTTTGGCTTCACTTTCTGTCATCATCACTAATGCGGCAGCACCATCTGAAATTGAGCTAGAGTTAGCTGCTGTAACGGTACCATCTTTTTTGAAAGCAGCTCTTAAATGCGGAATTTTTTCGATGTTAGCCGCAAATGGTTGTTCATCTTGGCTAACAACAGTGTCACCTTTTCTGCTTTTAATCGTAACAGGTGCTATTTCACTTTCGAAACGTTGCTCTTCAATGGCTTTTTGTGCTCGTGTTAACGAGCGAATGGCGAAATCATCCATCGCTTTCCTAGAAAAACCATAATCATCTGCCGTTTGTTGTGCGAAAACGCCCATCAATTTTCCATCATAGGCATTTTCTAAGCCATCGTAGAACATTGAATCCAAAACTTGGCCGTGCCCCATGCGTAAACCTGTGCGCACTTTAGGTAAAAGATAAGGCGATTGGCTCATGTTTTCCATACCACCAGCCACCATGACACTCGCACTGCCAGCTTTTAGCTGATCATGCGCAAACATCACTGCTTTCATACCTGATCCGCACATTTTATTAATCGTGGTACAATTGGCTGCCAAACTTAATCCAGCACCTAATGCTGCTTGGCGTGCAGGCGCTTGGCCTAATCCACCGGCAAGTACACATCCCATTACTACTTCTTCAACATCATCACAGTCTATATTTGCGCGGCTAACGGCCTCTTTGATGGCAAAAGAAGCTAAATTGGGTGCTGTTACTGAACTAAGTACACCTTGCATCCCGCCGATAGCTGTTCTTGCAGCTGATACAATTACTATTGATTGTGTTGAATTTGACATAATTGTTCTCCAATATTTAATAAGCATTACTATAATGAAGTTACTACAGTAATAAAATGACATTAGCTTACTATATTGATCACATTTTATTACAATGTTATGAATAATATATGCACAAAATATATGGAGTAAACAGTGGCAACGGTCGATATACATTACGCAAAAGCCATTTTGCAGTGCAGTTCAAGGCGCAACCTGAATGTTGATCAACTAAAAAATGAAGTGGGATTAAATGACGATCTATTAGCGCAAAAGAATACGCGCATTGCCGGTGAAAAAATAACCCACATGATTAAGCATACTTGGGCTCGTCTCAATGATGAGTTCATGGGCTGTACTGAGCATCCTTGTAAGCATGGCGTGTTCGCCTTAATGTGTAAATACGCTTTAGGGCACGATAGTTTGCAGCAAGTATTAGCTAAAGGTATTCAATTTTATAGTCTATTTACTGATGACCTTGGCATGCAACTAGTCACAAAAGCTAAAACAGCAGAACTTACCATCAGTTTTACTAAACCATCGTTGGATATTGACAATTTCTTTCAAGAGTTCTGGCTAATGATTTGGCACCGTTTCGCCAGCTGGGTAATCGGTAAAAAAATAGTGCTGTATCAAGTCGCTTTTCCTTACCCCAAACCTGAACACCATAGCGAACTAAAACACGCTTTTCCCTGTCGTAATATATTTGAGCAAAGTGCATTGAAACTCAGCTTTAGTATTGATTACCTCGCCCTAGCACCTGTGAGAACAAAGCGTGATTTATCAATTTTATTGAAAAACTCACCCGCTGATTTTATTACTATTCCAGGGGAAGAAAAAAGCTATCAAGCGAAAATTCGCAGCTTATTAATTCATCAGCAGCAAAACATCTTACACTGCCCAAGCTTCGAGCATTTAGCGACTCATTTTAATGTTAGCTCGCAAACATTACGTCGCAAATTAAAAGCTGAAAAAACCTCCTATCCACAAATTAAAGATGAAATAAGGCGTGATATAGCCATACAAAAACTGATAGCCGATAGCGTTTCAATTACCCATATTGCCCGTTCATTGGGGTTTAGCGAACCGAGATCTTTCACCCGTGCATTTAAAAAATGGACTGGATACAACCCCAGCGAATACAAAGAAAGCCTTGAATAAAAAACATAAGCTTGGTTTTTGTTACGACTACAACATTATAAATAAAGTATTAAGCGAGTAAAAAAGGAAAGGACTATAAAGAGGCAACAATCAAGGAAGGTATTTAATAAGGGTGATACTCAACAGCTAAAATTCAGGTACTTAAAGCTGTTGAGTTAATTCAAGCTAAACTATTTTAAGCTAGGCTGTCATCTGCCACTTTGTACTTAGGGTCTTCATCTTCATTAGCTTCAACTAGCGACCCCGATTTCTCAAGCAACGCAGTACATTCAGCACTTAAATGACGCAAATGCAATACAGTACCAGCGGCAACATATTTATCGGCAATAGCATCGATCGCCTCTATCCCCGAATGATCAACTACACGTGCATCTTTAAAATCAATGATCACATCTTTAGGATCACTTTGCGGGGTAAAGTTATCTTTAAAACTTTGCGCTGATGCAAAAAACAACGGCCCATGTGGTAAATATACTTTGGTTTCATTTTCTAATCGCGTTTCCATTTCAACGTGTTTAGCATGGCGCCAAGCAAAAATAAGCGCTGACATAATAACACCAACCACTACCGCTATTGCCAAGTCAGTGAAGACCGTCACTACTGCTACCGTTATACCAACACAAGTATCACCCAGTGGGATACGCCCTAGTAAACGAAAGCTTGCCCATTCAAAGGTACCTAACACAACCATGAACATCACGCCGACTAACGCCGCTAGTGGGATCATTTCAATATAGGCTGAACCAAACAGAATAAAGGCTAATAAAAATAACGCAGCAGAAACACCTGATACGCGAGTACGACCACCTGAGTTAATGTTGATCATACTTTGACCAATCATTGCACAACCGCCCATGCCACCGAAAAATCCAGTTGCAACGTTAGCTACACCTTGACCGATACATTCCTTATTACCGCGTCCGCGTGTGTTGGTCATTTCATCTATCAACGTTAAGGTTAATAATGATTCAATTAAACCAATAGCCGCTAAAATAATAGCGTAAGGGAAGATAATAACCAATGTTTCCATATTCAATGGCACCATTGGGAAATGAAACTCAGGTAAGCCCGCTGCGATGGTAGCGTTTATATCACCTGTCTTCTCTTGTAGAAAGTTAACAACTGTTAATGTTTCAAGATCAAAACCTAGCACCAATAAAGTCACTACGACAATAGCTACCAATGCAGAGGGAACAGCAGTAGTCACTAACGGTAAAAAACGAATGATTGACATCGTTAATACAATCAAACCAACCATGATCCACAGCGCTGAATCACTAAGCCAGGTTCCAGACATCCATCCCCATTTTCCGTCAGGGGTATCTGATTGCAACATCGGTACTTGTGATAAAAAGATAACAATCGCCAAACCATTCACAAAACCTAACATCACAGGATGGGGTACTAAACGAATAAACTTACCTAAGCGGAACACTCCTGCTAATACTTGCAGTATGCCCATCAGTACAACGGTGGCAAAAAGGTATTCAACGCCGTGATCGGCAACTAGCGCCACCATTACTACTGCTAATGCACCTGTAGCACCTGAGATCATCCCGGGCCGACCGCCAATCAGTGCTGTGATTAGACCTACCATAAACGCGGCATAAAGACCAACTAGCGGCGCTACCCCCGCTACAAAAGCAAAGGCTACAGCCTCTGGAACAAGCGCTAAAGCGACAGTTAAACCAGAGAGCACGTCGTTTTTCATACTCTGTGATTTGGAAACAAGCATTTGGAACATGTAGTTTGAAACCTTCTATCCGATATCACTGGATAAGCCCAGCGAAAAATGGCGACAAGTTTAGCAAATAGATTAACCAGATAGTAGTAAATAAGCGCAGATCATTGCTAATTCAAATAAAATATACACAAGTTAGACGCATTTCATTTTTCACAGGAAATGACTTTCGTTGCATATTATTCTTAAATTTAGCGCTAATGTTGAGTAAAAGTTGTAATTTAATCTTAAGACTTGAACAGTATTTTACAGCCTACTCATTAAAGCTCTAAAGGTAACTGCTGATAAGCATTTGTAATAGGCGCCAAACGGTAACCCAAGCCAATTAAGCGCACTGGTTTATTACCTCGACTATAGGCTTGATTTAGTAGCGAGGAGAACAACGATTGTTGATTGATACTCGCCTGCTGCTCAACAGTTGTTTGCGTAAAATCATGAAACTTGAGTTTTACAAATAAACCTGAAACTCTACGTGGCTGCTTAAGCCTTTTGTAGCGCTCACTTAGCTCTTGTTGTAAAGCATCGATCTTTTCTATACACGTAGCGCACTCATCAATATCGCTGGGGAAAGTATGTTCTACACTGATAGATTTAGTATCACGAGTATTACTGACCGCTCGATTATCAATACCTTGGCTTAGCTCATATAACCTTTCACCGAAGCTACCAAAATGTTGTTGTAGAAAATCGACACCACGCTCGCGCAAGTGCTGGCAATTTTCAATACCTAAAGCATACATTTTTTCAGCCGTTTTACGGCCAACCCCATGAATTTTCTTAACTGGCAAATGCTCAACAAATGCGCTGATATCTTGTGGTGCGACCACCTTTAAACCGTTTGGTTTATTCCAATCACTAGCAATTTTAGCTAAAAACTTATTTGGCGCTACGCCTGCCGAAATGGTGATACCTACTTCTTTTTCTACTCTATATCTTAAATACTGTGCTAAGCGCGTAGCGCTTCCTGAAAAACGTTGCGAATCAGTGACGTCCAAAAAGGCTTCATCTAAAGATAATGGCTCTAAAAGCTCAGTCACTTCCTTATAAATGGTAAAAATCTGCTGTGAAGCTTCCTTGTACTTTTGCATATTACCGCTAATCAAATGCAATTGCGGACAACGTTTCAAAGCTTGCGCGCTAGACATTGCAGAATGGATACCAAATTCACGCGCCGGGTAATTACAAGTAGAGATCACACCGCGCCGATCAGATCGTCCCCCTATAGCAATAGGAATATTAACCAACGCTGGATTATCGCGCATTTCCACAGCTGCATAAAAGCAGTCACAATCACAGTGGATTATTTTTCGCATCAATCTTGCCTTACTGTATTTTTATACAGTATATAGCGACTAAAATTAATTTGGTAGTGTATTTATGGTATTACTATGCCCAAAGAATTCTGATTAAGTTAAATTAGATTTAACGAAACCTTTCTACAGAGTATAGAGCTTCAACCCAGCAGCGCTAGTAAGTAAGATAAAATTCAATAAAAGAATATAATGGCTTTAATAAGAGCTTAGTGATTAAAAAATGAATAGAAGCGCAGCGTTAGTACGAATACACTAAGAGCGATATCTATCTTAATTTTCTAGAAGTAAGTTTTAAAATAGCTAGGAAGAAGTTTAAAAGTATCACTCTAGTGCACTTTTAGCCTAAACAGAACAAAAACGGCCCGAGAGCCAGTTAGTTTACCCTTGAGTAAAACTAACCAGACAATCGAGCCAAAAAATCGTTCTAAGGGGTGTAAAAAATTTACTTTGCTAGCTTTTCTAATAAGAACATATTAGCAGCACAAGTGTTGTTCTGAGTCAAAGCTACAAGATGGCTTTTAACAGCGCGGTAAGCTTTAGTTATCAATGCTAGTAAGAATTCACTACGTAAACGGTTTGCTTCTCTATTGTAGTACTCAACATCGATGGCACCTGACATAGTTCTTACTAATTGATCATTTGATTGGTTAGACATGGTAAAACTCCGCATTTGGTCAGGAGCCTCTGTGCTTAGGAATATTTCCTAAGTCGAGTACCCTGTGAATTAATATGCGAGTAGTTTAATGCCTTTTTAGCGCTTGCACAAAATATCAATTTTCAGCACAATGATGAAAATAATTCAGCAATGGACATTTAAATGTTACGCCTCCCGCCTCTTAATACCTTACGCAGTTTTGAAGCCGCTGCTCGTACTGGCAGTTTTGTTCAAGCAGCACAAGAACTTGCAGTAACTTCTTCTGCTGTTAGCCATCAAATTAAAGGACTAGAAAACTATTTAGGGGTGAGTTTATTTGACAGAGTAAAACGCCATGCTCAACTCACACCCAGTGGTGAAAAATATTTAGCCTCAATTAAACATGCATTAAGAGAAATTGCTGAGGCGACTGAGCAGCTAAAAGCTAGTGTAGAGACTGATACTATAACCATAAGCATGACACCCCACTTTTTAACACGTTGGATGATGCCCCGTTTAGGAAAATTCCAAGATTTGTACCCTGATATCGAACTACAAATTAACGCATCAATGGGATTAATCGATTTTGATAAAAGCAGCACTGATATGGCCATTTATTTCGGCAACGGCAATTGGCCTGATGTTCAAGTGCATTTTTTAAAAGACATCTACCTGGTTCCTATATGCAGCCCCGAGATCATCAGCCAAAGAAAACCATTATCAGATCCACAAGACATTCGCCATCACCCATTAATCCACGTAAGCAAACGTTTACCCGAGTGGAGCCAATGGCTCGAATTAGCAGGCGTTAAGTTCAAAGAGCGCAAGAAAGGCTTACAGCTATCTAATAGCATGCTTACCAATGCAGCAGCCGCCGAGAAGCTCGGTATTGCGCTCGGTGATCCGACATTATTAGGGCCAGAATTAGAATCAGGGAAACTGATCATCCCCTTTGATCTACCTTTAAATATTCACCGGTCATTTTATCTGGTTTATCAAAAAGATCGCACGCTAAGCTATGCTATGAACGTTTTTAAACAATGGGTCATGCTAGAAATGCAAACAAAAACGCTTGAGCAATGATGCTATAGACTTAGATGCTATGAAGTTATTAGATTATCAAATGTTAACAAAAACTGTTATCGGCCAAGCAGACACTTAGTGTATGTCAAATCAGGTTTCTTAAGGATATACCCCCTTCTTTAATATTTAAATATCGAGGCTGATTTCTGTGAGAGCATAACTCACCCTAAAGGGTATGATAACTGCGCTCAATAATACGGCGATAAAAATCGGCTCTATATGCTAATTTATATTTTTATAACTCCGCAATTTCGCCGATATTTTCCCTTATCATATTATCGCTCGCTACGTTTTTACAGTGGTCTCACTGTATTAATACCATCATTAGTAACGACCGCTTATAACAACAGCGCTATTTACATATCCCTCCGATAATTATGCCCAATTGCACATTAAACATTCAGTTTTATGCTCGTTTACCTAGTAACTTTATCGAAACTATCGCAATATTAGTAGTATAAATATGAACTAAAAAAATAATGAGAAACTCGTTATTTTTTACAAACAAGCATGCTTGTTTAGCCAAGGGAAGTTTCATACAAATAGAAATTTCTTTTCCGAATAAACAGCCATACGCAGTATTAAGCTGTAATGCTTTTCAATGGGTCTGAGTATGAATCAAGTTAGAGGTTTTGCTTTATCATGTGTAATAGTAGTCATTGTATTTTTGGTTTCAGCAATCAGCGCAGGGTTAATTGCTGATTTTATTGGCGTTTGGAAAAAGCCTATGATTGGTTCTTTTGCTGCTTTTTTTGTAGTTATATCTGGTTATGCCACAGCACCTAGCCATAAACAAATAGCTTCAATCGTTTGGTTAATTTTTGGAGCTATTACAGCTTGGGTTTTAGCGGGTGATTCATACTATCCAGAAGATTATAAACATGCCTATCAGCTTACAATAATTCCTTTGCTTGCAACTTACCTTAGCGGTATATTTGCATTATTTATATGCATGCTGTGGCACAAAAAACATAACAAGAAAATCAACAAAAACACGTAGCAGTAGAATATTCCTAACTATGTAGAGTCAACTTGAAAAAGAATTTTCTATTTGGGAAAGCGTAATATCGAAAGCCTCTGATTCTGTCTACGCAGTATCTATTTCTCATCTATACACAGAATTTTTTATTAGATCGTTATGTAAAAAGTAACAAATTCTTAGGAGCACCCCTAAGAATTTTAAAGTTAGTTGAAGCACACGCTAGCTCTTCGGGTGCAGGGGATTCCTATCTGCTTACTGATACCCTTTCGAGCGCTTTGACCTCTATCTATCTAGCTGTAAGAATGCACCTGAGCCCATCTGCATAAATTTAAACCATAACAACAAGGACCTAAATGGGTTAAGAATAGATAGAACCAATGACTCTCTTTATAGATAAAGTGCAAAGTGACTTTAGGGTATTTTGCTTGCCGTTTGCGGGCAAGCTTAATGAGCAATTTTTTTCGGTACTTTTATCATTACCTAAATGAAAGATTCCTGCGTTACTAGCGTCCTAACTGTAAGCAATTTGAGGGGAAATTTATAAGCATCGAGCCCAATGAATATTATGTTATTGTTTTGCATAATTATTTCCCTTCATATGCTATATTCCAATCTATATTATGGCTCGGGTTAGTCTGACTTACGAGTTTTGGGCTAACATTTCGAGAGAATCATTATGTCTATGTGTACTAGGTGAAATCTAAATTGTCATACTCTTTAAGTTTTATTTTTAATGTGGTTCTTCTTATACTGGTGATTTATCACTTTAGAAGAAAGGTAGTGCAGAATCAGCAGCAGGGTAAATCTGCAAAAAACTGGTTTAGTTGTGTATATGTTAGCGTAGCTATACTTATTTCTGTATATGGTTATGAATGGGTTGCTCTAGTTTATGAGTTTTATGGTGTTAGTATTGATCATGGCCACGCGGGGATTGCATATTTGGCATCAGGTGTTGTTAATATTATCATAGGTTTTGTAGGCATTATTTTTGGCCGAATAATAATAGGTTGGAAAAGTTCTGAATACTAAGCGCATAACGGCTGGCCTACGCTACTTCGCCAATGCAACCATCATACTATGGGCTTCGTTTATTCTAGCTTGGTATTAATTATGACAGCGAGCTAAAGTAGCCCTTCAGATTAGCGTCGCAGCTATTTACTAAATAGCCTAGAGGCCTTTCGGTAATCGTGGGTAGCCTTTTTATCTACAGTATTAGCGTTACCGCATATGGCAAAGAGCGCTTTGGTTCGGTTTCTTTTGGCCACACAAAAGAAATGAATTCGACCAAGTCGAAACCTTTTAAAATTTAAAAGTTTACAAAATAAGTCAGTTAACGAAAAGCAAGTCACTCGAGAACCACCCTCTCTCCAGTGATGAGATACTCGAAACCAAGACACTTATGGAACAGAGCCTCACTACTAACTAACTAACTAACTAACTAACTAACTAACTTAATAACATACAGTAATGATCGCTTGTTTAGCAGACTTCCCCACCTTCTATTATTTAAACAATGGACATGAACTTTCACTGTACAACCCCATCTTTACGGCAGCCGTGTTCTCTAGCCAAAAGTATCACCGGTTTCGCCGTCTTCGATCCAAAACGTTTCACAGGCCAGCATTGCCAACTAGCCTTCAGGTTACGCCTGATATACATACTTTTTCATCAGCTCACCTTGCTTAAAACAAAGAAGCTAGCCGCTTTCTCCAGATCAGATTTCACGACCAAGCCCTTGCCATTCACTAGTAGTTAACGTTTAATAAAAGCACCTTTAATAAACGGCGTTTCTCCTACAGAGGACTTTCACCTCATTAGTTCATGCCTATACTGGCGTGCACAAATGGCTCAACGGATGCTAAACAGTAGGCTAGCACTTCTTTTTCGTACACTTTAGCCAACTATTTCGCGCCGCTTAGTAAGGCGTTCAGCGACATTAAATTAAGAATGATACACAACCATAAAGAAGGAATTAAAATGAGCTTATCAGAAATAGTACAAAGAGGTTGGGATGCAATAGGTGCCGGTGATTTTGATGCACTTGTCACTGATTATGTCGATAACATGGTGTTCATCATGCCTGGTCAAGGTGATGTACTCGAAGGCAAGCAACCATTTCGAGAGGCGCTAAATGGCCTTGGCCAAATTCTCCCCCCAGGTTTTGAAATTACAAACCTGCGACAAGTAGAAGGTGAAAATGAGGTTGTGTCTATCCTTGAGTGGAAATCAGAAAAAATTTCTAGTTCGCAACTAACCGTTCTTTTCAAATTTGAAGGTGATAAAGTCTACGAAGAACGGTGGTTTATAGATACAGAGCAATGGAAAAGTGCTTTTTAATAATACGCTGCTCAATCTATAGCAATATCGCTGAGTTGGGTAGAAGGGACGCGAACCTTCACTGTGCAGCCCATATTTACGGTGGCCGTGTTCTCCAGCCCTAGGTATCACATGACTGCGTCGTCTTGGATCCAAAACGTTTCACGGAGCCAGCATTGCCAACTCGTCTGCAGCCTACGCCTGATATGGTGTTTTTATTCATCAGCTCGCCTTGTTTGACACAGAGAGGCTAGTAGCTTCCTACGGACCAGATCTTACGATCAAGCCGTTACCATTCGCTAGTAATTACTTTTTAATAGCTGTATGTTAAATAGTTGCTAATTTTCCAACAGAGGACTTTCACCTCATTAGTTCATGCCCATGCTGGGCGTACACAAAGCACTTAAACGGAAATAAA
>JBALXS010000204.1:0-6234 GCA_036960485.1 Oceanospirillaceae bacterium | reverse complement strand
CCCCGTTAGCGAGGAGGCGAATTATATAGATACTGGAGCTGGCGTCAACACTTTAGATGATTTTATACGAACTATTCCTATACTGGTCTTTTTAGCTTTAAAACTGGTTATTTATTATTCAATAAAGAGGCCTATTTTGGCATTAAATTTGTGGTTTCACATAAATTAGCAATTTGTGTGTTACTTTTGTTTCATCGCTGCCTTATATGCCCTTTTATCGATTAGGATATCATTTCTTTCATGCAAGACTTCCTCAATACTTTTGCTTTTTCTATTTCTATAACTGGCCCAATTTTCATTGTTCTATGCTTGGGGGTTTTTCTCAGTAAGCGAAGAGTTATTGATCAAGCTTTTATTGAAACAGGTTCTAGCCTAGTTTTTAAAGTAACTTTACCCGCCTTGTTATTCTTCAACATAAGCCAAGCAGATTTTGATCAATCAGCTAACGCTCCGCTTATCGCAACTGGCGTAGGTGTTACTATGCTCACTTGGATTATTTTGGAAGTACTGGCAAAGTTTTTTGTCAGCTCTAATCAAGATCGTGGTGTTGTAGTGCAAGGTGGCTTTCGATCAAATATGGGAATATTTGGATTGGCCTATTGTTTTAATGCATACGGTAATGAGGGACTAATAACTGCTTCGCTATATATGGCCGCAGTCACTATCGTATTTAATATTCTATCTATCTTTACGTTAAATAGAGCGCTAAAGAAGAATCTTGGTTTAAAAAACACCTTGATTGGGATCATTAAGAACCCCTTGATTATTGCAATTGTTTTGGCACTACCTTTCTCGTACTACAATGTATCATTACCTAGTATCATAATACAGACAGGGGAGTATTTCGCTAACATGACACTGCCATTAGCACTAATATGCATAGGTGCAAGCCTCAATTTTAGAGCGCTTCGTCATGATTTTAGCCAGGCTATGCTTGCTTGTGGCGCCAAGCTAGTTTTAGTACCCACGTTAATGGTACTTACGGGCATAAGCTTTGGCTTCAGGGGGATTGAACTTGGGGTGTTATTATTAATGTCTTCTGCACCGACAGCGGCTGCCAGCTATGTGATGGTTAAGGCTTTAGGAGGTAATGCTTCACTAGCGGCTAATATAATCGTAGTGACAACCTTGGGATCCATCTTAACAACGAGCATCGGCATTATCTTATTAACTAAATTACAGCTAATTTAGTCTCCTACTTTATAGTTTTGCCTGCACTTACATAGTATTAACATTTTGAATGATTGCCAACTGAACATTTACTCTGCTCTATTGGTAGATTCAAGGTGCTAACCCATATAATCCAAGTGCATTAAAATTGCGGTTTTCCTGGTTCTTGATATCTCCAACCAGTGTAATCACTCTCTTGCACCTAAAATCGCACATATTGCATTCAACCCAGTGCCTTTGACTTCATTTTTTAAGCGCTTATATAACTCATATGAATCTTCTTGCATGAATTACTCTATTGTTTGTATGCCAAAATCAGCAAATATTTCTTCACTCTTTGGTCCAAGTCCTTTTAGGTTTGTTAACCTCTGGTCCTTATAATTTAACATTTATCATCACTTAGCCTAATTGCTTAATATTTTAGTCATTTTATAACCAATAAATAGCTAGTATTGATGTGGTATATAATAGTCTGCACTGACCTTCCCGGATATTGATGAATAGTGTAAAGAAGGTACAATTTAACGGCATTATGCATTGAACGCTTTAAGCTCCTACATAGATTCGACAATTAACTGAATTTTTAGAACGTAACAGTATCATTGCAAGTACTGTTCACACTTAATACGTCAATAAAATCTAATGGCATCTATTCCTGTGCAGTTGAAATAAGATATTTCAGCGCTAACCAATACGTGCAATATTGCTGAAATTCGTTCACCTGTATATAGATTGAGTCTCATTTTGCTGGCGCATCGATATTAGCCCGTTTGCAGCGCTATGTGCTTTATTCGAGCGAGAGCACTCGTCGAACGTTTTAAATCAACAGTAATGCCCTCTAACAGCAACAAAAAAACTTGCTAATAATACAGTTCTATTAACGATGATCATACTTGCTTAGAGTCATTAACCTGTCGTCTCCAGCTTGGTATTTATTCTTTTGCAGTACATTTAACTGTCTAAAGTTTCATCATTATCAATACGTAGTTCATTGATTGACTTTTAAAAATAAAAATGAGATTTTACTTAAACGCTCATTTAATTAAATGAGCGTTTAAGTAAAATTTAAGGTTCTGAAGAGCGTTGCAGAGTGATAATCATACCGAAGATTATGAGCTCTGCTATGCCATAGGAATTTAATCTCTAATAAAAAATTCGGAGTGTCTTCAATGAACACGCTACTTAGTGCGGGTATTATCTTTACCTTGCTCACAATATTATATTGTCTTTATAAATGGGGTAACGTTATATGTATCGGAGTGACTCCGGTACGTACCTTTACCTTTATCGCTATTTTGTTTACTTCGGGGTTGGATGTCGGGCTCATCATGTTCCCCTTAACAGAGTTTGCAGGTTATGCCGATACTGTGGCAAACCCTGAATATAGTTTTAGTAATCCTTTAGCGATCGAGTTTGCTTACTGGGGATTTCTGATTTGGGGATTTTATTTCTTAACCAGTTTTTATTTTTGTGTTATTGAACCTAGAGTAGGATTTTTTGCAATACCATTGGTTAAATGGATTAATAATATTGTCATTGTTGGCACATGTGCATTCACAGCTTTTTTGCTGCTGACAAATTTACCTTGGTATTTTCCGCAGATTGGAGATGGCGAGAGCATCGTGATGACATTTTATGTCATTGTTATTGCGGTTATACTATCAGCGGTTTTTTCCAGTACTGACATTAAATACGTAAAAATATTAAGTTTAGCCTCGACTTGGCTTTTCTTGATTCTGATTGCTGTCATGTGGTTTCTTGCAGCGATGGGCCCCAGTGAAATGCTGGAAGCAGCGAACTTAATAGGCAATTACTTTGTAAATATAGACAAATTTATACTGCCACTAAACGATTATCATGCTTTTTACCTGTTCTGGTGGTTTGCCTGGAGTATTATGATTGGTCAGTTTACTGCACGTTTTGTCGGTGGGTTGCGCACATGGCAAGTATTGGCTGCTTTATTAATTTTCCCCTCAATACCACTAGCTATTTGGTTTAGTGTACTTTATTTTTATCATGAAAATGGACTGGATAGCTCGGGTTTAGTTGCTGTATCGATGGTAGTAGTTGGCATAACCTTTGTAATTAACTCTTTGGATTCGCTAATCCGTCTTTATACTGATAACTTAAAATTAACGGCGGTTAAGCTGGGCAAAGTTAGATACATATTGGGAAATTTAGTTCTACTTTGCTCCCTTACTATGTTGTTTAAGATGAATTTTCTAGAAATACAATGGGTAGGCGCGCTAGTCATAGGCCTCTATTTCAGCTGCTTTGCTTACATAATAATCAAGAAACGAAAAGAGGTGGCGGCTATTACTAGCTCTCCAAAGGATAGAGTGCTAGATTTTGATAAGATTAATAACATTAATTAACTACATGTAACGTCCTAAGTCTAAAGGATGGCCTATACCCATCCTTTTTTTAATCGTCTCCCTTGTTACGAAAGCAAAAGCTAGTAGATGTTTAGAGTAATATTACGTATCAATATCATTACCAACACTCACTTTATTCAGAATAATTCCTTGATGCTAGTTTAGTATGCTTTTCAAGCTTGATGGAACTGCTGGGTGGAACATTACCATAGAGCAGGCAACTATCACGGCGCTATTACTTATAATATGCCCATCCCACGATCTTGCTGATTACAACTGATTTTGTAATAGTTAATCCTCTAACCTTCGAAAGCCAAGATAGCCACTCGGCCGTGACCGGATTAGCTCAGATTCTCAGTATCTACTAGGTGTAAAAACCACATTTTTACACACATAAAACTTTATCCCGAGCGTTTAATATCTATCAAAGAAAGAAGCTAACTTATGTAAGTTCTTTCTAGATAATAACGAATATTATTTACCCGCTGATTGTAATCCCATAGTGTATATTATAGAGTGCAGGATTTAAGATTATTAAATTTTCACGTATCCATCTATCAGCACTTTCTTGCAATTCAAGACAACATTCAATTCTAGGACATCCATTTAAATCTGCTCCATTGTGATTAAAATCATGACTCAGAAGACTTAATTCGTTTAGTACTATGCAAATTCCTAATATTAAATTGTGGCATACATGGTGAACTAATCACAAAGGGTAAGGGATGATCAATGCAGACTGACAACTACAAAATGGGTACTACGGAATGGGCTATGTTAATCAGTTTGGCACTATTGTGGGGCTTTTCCTATATTAATATTAAGAATGCCCTCACAGAAATAGAACCCTTTAGTTTAGTCTCTATCCGTTTGGTTATTGCTTTTAGCGCGTTAGCCCTTTATTGCATTCTTAGTGGAAAATCTTTTCAACTGACTTTAGGTATGCATTTAAGATTGGTAGGTAGCGGGTTATTAGCTTGTGCAATCCCCTTTTCACTTTTCACTTGGGGCCAGCAGTATGTCTCAACTAGCATAGGTTCTATTTTTAACGCGTGCGTACCCTTTTTCACTGCTCTTCTAGGGCATTATATATTAGCTGGCAGTGAAACGATGAATTGGCGTAAAGCTATCGGTCTAAGTATCGGCTGTTCAGGTATAATTATTATGCTGGGCATAGATAACCTTGCTGAGTTTGACCTTAGTAATGCCGGTCAATTAGCAATGATAGGCGCTTGCTTTTTCTATGCTGCTAGCAGTATCTATTATCGCAAGGTAGTTGGTGATGAAGTAGATAAGATAGTAGCCACTTGTTGTACTCTTTTTTGGGCAGCTATTACAATGGTCATTGTTAGCATTGGGTATGAAGGCCTGCCAACTTTGAATTACTCGCCAGACGTTTGGTTGTCTGTAAGCACACTAGCATTACTATCTACTGCTTTAGCATATGTTATTGTGCTTAAGCTTTTACAACGAGCAGGACCAAGTAACACCTCTTTAAACACTTTTCTTATTCCTATCGTCGGCATTTCCATCGGAATTTTCATTCTTGATGAAAGCCTAAAAACGGCTGACATAATAGGCGTATTACTTATCTTTAGTGGGGTAGCTATCATCCAGAACTTTGGAAAATCAATTCGCTATATACTAATATCTAGGCGAAAGTAACTGATATACATATATTTATGCGCAACAAAGTAATAGTCTAATGACCTTAGGGTAAAACTAGTAAGGCTTCTCACTAATTATACTTTTAACCATTTCACGGTTTTTATTTAACTCTAGCTGCCCTAGATGAGTTAAACAATACTTACCCCTTCCTACTCGTTCAAACCAGCCGTAGTAGTTTTTTTGCAATATAGACGCTACGTTTTCTACTAGCGATACTGCTTTTAACTCTTTTAAACTCGTCCCTGGTCCCTGTGAAAGAAACATTGCGCATATAAGAGCTTTTTGTCGGTATGCTGTCATTATTTTTTGCTTATTCACTCCACCTATATTTGGATCTCCCACCCTTGATTGAAACTCTTTGTGCAAACTCTGCCTTCTTTGCTTATTAGGTCTTGGAGAATAAGGAGCTGGATCTAATAGCAAATTAATGCTGCTTTCTAAAGGTAACTCCAAGTTAACAGTCATTAAACCCAGGCCCAGTAAACGACACAGTTTCAAATTCGCTTTTAATTTACGACGCCAGTTGCGCCTTTTCAATGATGTATTCGGTTCTGGAACTGCCAGGTACACATTATCCGACAGTCGCTTGCGATCTACTCCTTGATGAATAAGCTCTAATGAAAAGGAAAGTTTTAGTTCAACGATTAAGGTATCTATATCTTCTTGAGAATGCTGTGCAACTAAATCACACCCGTGGACTTCAGCCTTAACTTGAAACCCTAATAGCTCTAGGTAGTATTTTACTGGCTCATATAACTGCGATTCTTTCAATGTAACTATCACTTACCTGTTAGTTGACTATTCTATGTAATCTAGCGTCTTTGTTTATTTTGAGCTTAGTAATTACTACTCTACCATAATGATTGACATTTATTTAATGAACGACACTGATTAGAAATGCTATAGCTGTTTCCATTTGATATTTCCCTAGGGATAGGGTTAATTCTAACTTGTAGCGGCCCCTTAAACATTTAGCGCAGTGAGGTAGCACCTGCTATCTTAATATATTTTTTTCGTTATA
>JBALXS010000203.1:0-6247 GCA_036960485.1 Oceanospirillaceae bacterium | reverse complement strand
GCTTTCAATGGCAGCAAACAAACTAGTACGAAGTGTTTTGTGCATTAATGGGGTAACAAGTGAGAGGCATTTTGATAAAACTTGTCTCGCATTCATGGCATTTATCCGTGGTTATTTTTGTTTAGCGATAGATTTGATCACCAAATACCATGAATGTTCCTATCTTTTTTACCTATCTCTTTATTTATTCAGTTCTTTTTGTGGGGATTTGTCAGGCTCTGACCCCATTTATTTAGTGTACATATCGACAATCAGATTCGACTATAAAATGGCTAAGGTTAGGTGGCCTTTCCATAGTTTGCTAATGAAGAGTAATATTGAAACTAGAATCACGGGTGTCTCATATAGTGATTGAGTCTGCTGTCTGGTTCATCTTTGCGAGCGATTAAGAATATTTGGTACTAAAGAGAAATCATGAACAATTTACCAGCTTCCATTCAGGCTGCTTTAGCAAAGACCACTAACCAGACCGCGAAAGAGTTAGCTCATGAATGTGTTGTCGATAAAAAATCAATTAATCGTTGTTTATATTATGATTTAAAAGACAAAGTTAAAATAAACGCATATTATCAATGGACTTTGGTAGACAGAAAAAAAAGTTCTGTAGTAACAATGCCTGTAAAAGGCAACAACAAGGAGTGTAACGATACTATGGAAAGCCAGGCAGTTAAATCCTCAAACGATAATTTTGCTTTTGATTCACTGCAATCTATTAGAAATAGGTTATTAGATCTCACTGGACGAAATCGTCTCCTCAATTTCAAGCATGGTAAAACCGGATTTATTCGGGTTATTGATGAGATGCCCGACCAGCTTGCTAATGAACTTCTTGAAGGTCACCAATTTAAATTTATGCCAATAGACGAGCCCAAGAGGGAAGAACTCATTGAGCATGGTTATATTGTCATTGATGACAAGGGGCAGGAGGTTCGAATCAAGGCAGACCCTACGGCAAAGGAATGGGCTAAGGTTCAAGGGCTAAATACCAGCTATGAACTGCCCTTAAGTACCAAAACTAAAGACACTAAGCATAAAGACTCTAATATACAGTCAATGATCTACCCTAGAGAGTTAGAGGCACAGCTCAGGAACATCAGATCTAAAGCAAACACGGCAATAGAGGAAACGGGCGCGAACATTCTGTACCTTGCCTTTGGTTTTCTTGAGTGGTTTGAAGATGAAAACTCTGATGTAGTAAGACAAGCTCCTTTGTACTTAATTCCTGTAAAAGTTGACAGGGCTTCGCTAGATAAAAACGTCGGAACGTATACTTATACTGTTGAGTATACAAGCGAAGATATTATTCCCAACCTATCCCTAAGTGAAAAGCTTAAACATGACTTTCATCTACATCTGCCTGAAATCGAGGATGATTTTTTACCCGAAGAGTATTTTGATCTTGTAGAAAAGAAACTAATACAGCATAAACCACAGTGGAAACTGAAGCGCTTTTCAACATTAGCCATGTTTGATTTTGGTAAGTTGCTAATGTATTTGGATCTGGATCCAGATCGTTGGCCACAAGGTGCCAATAACATTCAAAATCATAGTATTTTGCAAAAGTTTTTTGCTAAAGAGGGTGCTGATAATGGGGAGTCAGGGACTTGCTTTGGTAAAGAATATGCTATCGATAAACTAGCTGACGTTCATGAACGTTACCCATTGATTGACGATGCAGATAGTTCTCAACACAGTGCGTTGGTAGATGCAATAAAGGGTAAAAATATTGTTATTGAGGGACCTCCTGGTTCTGGTAAATCTCAGACAATTACAAACCTAATTGCCGCCGCTATCTCACAGGGTAAAAAGGTTCTCTTTGTCGCAGAGAAAATGGCCGCATTGCAAGTCGTAAAATCTAGGCTGCAAAGGGCAGGTCTAGGAGACTTCTGTTTAGAGCTGCATAGCCACAAAACCCAAAAGAAACAGGTTTACGAGAATATATCTCAAAGAATCAACAAGCAAGATGAGTATCGTTATCCATCTTCGATAGAGATCGATATTCAAATGTATGAAGAGAAAAAGCAGGCGCTGAGTGACTATGCAGATTTGATTAATAGTCTCTGGAAAAATACTGGTCGCACGATCCATCAAATTTTCTCAACAGCAACACGATATCGAGAAGAGTTTGGAAGTATTGCAGTAGAAGAGATTAAGCCTGAACATATTACAGGCCAAAGCTTTGATGAAATTTCAGCGAGAAGGACTACCGACGATCTTAAACGGTATGCCGATGTTTATAAAGAGGTTAAAACCCAACTCGGTCTTAATGCGCAGCTAATCGAACATCCTTGGTTTGGTGTCTATAACAAATCGATCCAGCTTTTTGATAGTGATGAAATTTGTATATTATTAAAAGAGTGGAACGCCTCAATAGGGTTGTTATCAAATTCAATTGAACCGTTAAATAAGCAATTAAACACCTCAGACATTGAAGATTGTAGTTCATTAGATTGCATATTAACGGACTATAAAAATTTGCCTGTGATAACAGGTAAAGAACACGTGCCAGCTCTCTGCTTGATTCAGGATTATGAATATAACGCTATGATTTTGCTCCTCAATTGTTATGAGCAAGCGAAGGTCCTATATGAAATAATCTTTCTTCAATTAGATGAAAAACTATTTGATGATATGGAACTTTTGGATTCCATTGAGCGCTCACGTGAGAACTTATCTCAAATATGTGTAAATGATGATGTTCATCTCGCAGTGAGCTATCAGTTTTTGCAAAGCTTAAATTCGTTAGTAACAATCTTTAACTCCTTAGCTGAAGATCTGCAGACAGTTAAAGACCAAGATCAATCGTTAGATAACCATTTAAAGCCTTCCTGTAATGGCCTTATGGACTTAAATGCTTACCTTGGTCATATTAACTCGTTAGACCGATTATTAGTAACGCGTAGACACGATTTATTCGACAATGAACTATTAGATCAGTGTCTACCGCAATTGGAAGAACTTCTTCCTCAGATGCAAAGTTTGCACAGCAATCTTTCAGAGCACTTCAACTTAGACGCTCTGCCAAGTATTAATGAGCTCCGAGAAATCAAACGTGTTCTTTCATCAGCGGGCTTTTTTTGTTGGTTCAGTGGTGAATGGAGAGCCGCTAGAGCTAAACTACTGTCTCTTGCTAATGGTTTAAAACCGAACTTTAAGTCTTTATCACAAGAAGTTAAAAACCTCGTCGTATATAGAAGACTATTGGAAAAACTGAATAATGAGCCCGCATATCAATCGCTGCTTCAGCATGAATACAAAGGTATCAACACGCCGATAAAAGAACTTATCAGCATCCGGAATTGGTATAAGCACGTTAGAGACTCATATGGCATTGGTTTTGGTAAAAAGGTAGTTTTTGCAACATCTCTATTTGCAACTGACGCTGAAACATTTAAGGGGCTTAAACATCTAGCATCCACGAAAACGTTAACAGAGTTAAGCCATTTTTTTGAGCTTCACAAATCATTGGGTAACGTATTTAAACACCCAATATTTTTTGATATACAAATTGATTTTGGGGATGTAAAAGAGGGAGTAAATGCGCTAGCCAATCAATTGCATAGAGATATTAAAAATACTCAATCAGTCTGCAAAAACGATCTCACTTTAACAACGTTACAGCAGGGGTTAAAACAAGTTCGTGAATTTAATGCACTAGAAAAGCAGATACAGGAGAACACTGTTTGTACTGTTCTATTTGGTTCTGAGGTGTCTTTAAGCGCAAGATCGAACTGCGAGCAAGCAGAAACAATAATACGTTCGACACTCCTGCTGAGTGAAGCCATATCCAAGTTAGTGTCTAAGCCATTACAGAAATACCTTCTCGAGAATGCTAGCAGTGATAATTGCCAGCAATTTGAGGTTCATCTAAAAGCCATTGAAGCCGCGTATCAGGTTTATCTACAATCACGCGATAAATTTGCTGACAGGGTTGATTTAGACGGTAAAGCTTGGTTCAAAAAAACAGACGGAACATTTGTTTCTTGGATCAATCGTAATCAACAAGCAATAGACCAACCTAGATGGCTCAGTACCTGGATTGATTTTGTGCGTATAAGAACTTCACTCTCTGATAAAGGGTTAGAAAATCTACTTCGCTACACCGAAACCGGAGCACTAAATCTTGATGATATTGAAAAGATATATACCTATTCAGTGTTTGATATTCTCTCAAGAGAGATCATCAGTGAAAAGCAAGAATTAGCATACTTCTCTGGTGCAGAGCAAAATGCAATCCGTAAGCAGTTTGGTGACTACGACAATAAGTTAAAGACGCTACAGCAAGAAAGAATTGCATATCAAGTAGCGCAGCATGGCATTGAGCAAACGGTAGCCGGAGTGACGGGTGGGCGAGTCAGCTCATACACAGAAATGGGGCTTATTAATAATGAGATTAATAAGAAAACCCGTCATGTACCTGTTCGCCAGCTAATCAACAGAGCAAGTCAGTCTCTCGTCGCTTTGAAGCCCTGTTTCATGATGGGGCCACACTCGGTTGCGCAGTATTTAGCACCAGGTCAGATAGAGTTCGATATCATCGTGATGGATGAAGCGTCGCAAATTAAGCCTGAGGATGCTTTAGGTACTATCGCCCGAGGTAAGCAGTTAGTGGTGGTGGGCGATCCTAAACAGCTACCTCCGACCAGCTTTTTTGAAAAAACCATAGAGGTCGATGACGAAGACATAACGGCTATTGAGCAATCTGAGAGCATTCTTGATGTCTCATTGCCAATGTTTAATGCAAGGCGTTTACGCTGGCACTATCGTTCTCGACACGAGAGTTTGATTGCATTCTCTAATCAGCAATTTTATGACAGTAATCTTGTGGTATTCCCATCACCATCAAGCAAGAGTGATGAATTTGGGATTAAGTTTACCCATGTAAAACATGGTCGTTTTGTTAACCAACACAACATCGAAGAAGCAAAAGTGATTGCCGAAGCGGTGCGCAAACATCTGCTGCATCGACCTACTGAATCTTTAGGTGTGGTCGCTATGAGCGCCAAGCAGCGAGAGCAGATTGAGCGCTGTGTTGAGGAACTGTCAAAAGATGATGTCATTTTCCGGGATGTATTAGCTGAAAACGCTAACTTAGATGAGCCTCTGTTCCTTAAGAACCTTGAAAACGTGCAGGGTGATGAGAGAGATGTTATCTATATCTCATGTACTTATGGCCCCCAAGAAGCGGGAGCTGCACAGATGCCACAGCGCTTTGGGCCCATAAACTCAGCCGCTGGTGGTCGTCGACTGAATGTACTGTTCACTCGTTCCAAAAAACGCATGCATGTATTTAGTTCTATGACCGAAGGTCACATATTGGCATCAGATACTTCCAGCCCTGGCGTTCATGCACTGAAGAGCTTCTTAGCCTATGCCCAAACGGGTAAACTTGCGCAGCAAATTCATACCGGAAAACAACCTGACAGTGATTTTGAAATTTCCGTAATGAATGCCTTGAAGCTTGAGGGGTTTAACTGTGTACCGCAAGTTGGCGTCGCTGGTTACTTTATTGATCTCGCAGTACAAGACCCAGGGCAACCTGGTCGCTATCTGATGGGCGTTGAGTGTGACGGTGCAACTTATCACTCAGCTAAATCAGCCAGAGATAGAGATAGATTACGACAATCAGTGCTTGAAAGCCTCGGCTGGAATATTAAGCGTATCTGGTCAACAGACTGGTTTAAAAACCCACAAGCGCAGCTTAAGCCCATTATTGAGTTACTTCATCAATTAAAGACTGAGCCACTTCAGCATGAATTTGATGAGTTAGAATCAGTCGAGAATGAGTTTATTGAAATTGAGCAAGTTATTGAACATGAAGAACTACAGCTTCAATCAGTTGAAGATTATTGTAATAGTGACGATTCTCTAGCCTCAAAACTCGAGAAGTTCGAGCAAGCTGTGATTTCTCCATCGAGTGATGACGTACCATTAGCACGCAGACTGCTGCGTCCAGCGATGATCGCTGCATTGTGTGAGTTCAAACCTATCTCCAAGAGTGAATTCCTAGAGATGGTACCTTCTTATCTACGGAACGCGACCGAGTCTGTGCAAGGTGAATATCTTGAACAGGTCCTTAATATTATTGCGGAAAGTGAGCAAGAGATGGATGCCGTTTGATAAACTAACAGTGAAGTATTGAGTAAGTGGAAGTAAGTGGAAGTAAGTGAGAAGTAAGACTCTGACCCATTTATTACTCGTGGTAATATTTGTTTGGCGATAAATTTGATCACCAAATGCCATGAAT
>JBALXS010000015.1:61719-64970 GCA_036960485.1 Oceanospirillaceae bacterium | reverse complement strand
CATCTTGCTGGCTATTTAGTCATTTGCTTATCACTTGGCCTTGGCATGATGATAGCTACCCTTAATAATAATGCAGACAGCTTTAAATATTTTATTAGGCAAGTATCACAAGCCATATTAAGTAAAAAGATTATTCTGCGTATTTCACTCATTATCATGGTAGCTGCGTTAGTGATGACCCATTCACGGATGGGCAACACCTCTTTCTTTGTGAGCATGGGTATTATAGGCACACTGGCTATTTTATTTAAAAAACGCTCTATAGGATCAACCATTATCTTATTAGTGAGCTTGCTAATTATAGATATCACTGTCGTGGGTACTTTTTTTGGGGTAGACAAAGTAATCAATCGCTTGGAAAGCACCAGTGCCCAAAGAGAAACTCGCGACGAAGTAAATCTGTATAGCTTAAAAATCATTGATAATAATTTATTATTCGGTACCGGTGCAGGCACTTTTTATACCGCCTTCCCACAAGTACGCGAACAAAATGTTGGTTTTTTATTTTACGATCATGCACACAACGATTACATTCAGTTTTTATCAGAGCGCGGCGTTATAGGTATAGCACCATTATTACTAGCCGTTATCATTACTTTTTTAGTCGCGCTAAAAGCACTATGGAAGCGGCGCAATCCATTAATGCGCGGCTGCGCTTTTGGTTGTTTAATGTCGATGCTAGCCATGGCAATACACGCAACAGTTGATTTCAACTTACAGATACCGGCGAATGCAGCGACTTTTATGGTGGTGCTGGCATTGGGGTGGGTTGGGGCTTTTCACAAAACCAGAAAGCGAGTAGCGAGTTTTTGAAGCTGCTAGCTGTCATGTCAAGCTATTTTCTCAACACTCGTAACAGCTCTTTCTCGCCACTTTTTTATTAGTTTATTGGTTTTCTTTTTTTATTTTTCAATCGAATAATCAAGCTGCCAAGCATTTTTGAAATAGCTTCAGCTTCTTTCATCCAGTGCTTACCTAAGTCTGGATTGATATAACCAATTTCAACACCTATATCAACTTGGGTTTTGAATTCACCTATTGAGCCTTTAGCTATAACCAGAAAATTGGCTTTATCTGGATTAGTATAACGCTCCATACCTTCTGCTATTTTCGAAGGTACTGATAAAGCTGATCGAGTTATTTGATCCTTGAAACCAAAATCTTTCAAACCTCTACACTGTTTATATACCTCAATTGTAAACAGCCGACTGCGCCTCCATACATCCAAATTTTCATATTGCATAGACAATCCCAGTTACGAGTTACGAGTTACGAGTTACGAGTTACGAGTTACGACATTCACCCTTTACCTAAATAATCTCAAGATTATTTCGTAACGCGCAACCTCTATTGCTCGCAACTGTTTTTAGTGGCGAGTGGCATTTTAAAACTAACAATATCAAGCACAACTTTTTTATTCTTTTCTCGTAACTTTATTTTCTCGACACTCAATGCTGCTTTTTACTCGTAACTTTTTCTACTTGCAATTTTTACCGCTAAAGCGCCTATCGCTACGCCAGCTAAATTCGCAACTCCATCTTCTATACTAGATAATCGACTAACTTGTACAAACCCTTGTAGGTACTCTAATGAAAATGCAAGCCCTGCCATTACCGGCCAATAAATCATTGCATTCAACTTAGGCATCGCAATTCGCCCGGTAAATGACAAACCAGCAAAAGCAATAAAATGCGCGGCTTTATCCGATTGCTCAAATAACTCTTTTGGCGGGGTTGATCTAAATATCCCCCAAAACACTAGCCCAATACTTATCACGAAAAGCAGCCGGAATAGAGTTTGATTAAATAATACCTGTACTTTCATTGATCCCTACCACTAATTTTATTTGCAATAACGCTAAGCTGTGCCCCACTGCCAACTGACCCATGAGCTACTACTCGTTACTCGCCATCTTTTTTACTCGCAACTGTCTTTACCATACCCATTCGGATTTTTTTGCTGCCAATTCCAATGATCTTTTATCATTGCTTTTAAATCTGCTTTTGCGCTCCAATTAAGCTGTTTAGCTGAAAAATCAACTTGCGCATAGCAAGTCGCTATATCGCCAGCTCTTCTTGGCGCTATTACATAGGGTATTTTTTGCTTTGAAATTTCTGCAAAGGTGTTAATAACTTCTAATACTGAGTTGCCATTACCCGTACCCAAGTTATAAACCTGCCAACCTGCCTGTTGCTCTAATTTTCGTAACGCGGCTAAATGCCCTGCGGCTAAATCAACTACGTGAATATAATCACGCACGCCGGTTCCATCCACGGTATCGTAATCATCGCCAAACACATTTACGTGGGCCAACTCACCCACTGCTACTTTTGCCACAAAAGGCATTAAGTTATTAGGTATACCACTGGGGTCTTCACCTATTAAGCCACTCTCATGGGCACCCACCGGATTAAAATACCTTAGCACTGCAATGCGCATGCTGCTATCTGCCGCCGCAACATCCTTTAAAATATTCTCAATCATCAACTTAGTTTGGCCGTACGGGTTAGTCGCTGATAATGGCGATTCTTCAGTAATAGGCACCACTTCTGGATCACCATAAACAGTAGCCGAAGAACTAAATACCAGTTGTTTGCAGCCATGCTGCTGCATTGCTTTTAGTAAGTTTAGCGTGGTATTAAGGTTGTTTTGGTAATACATTAAAGGCTTAGCCACTGATTCGCCTACCGCTTTAAAACCTGCAAAGTGAATCACGCTTTTAATGTCGTACTGTGCAAATATTTGATCGACTACTTGTGCATTGTTTAAGTCACCTTTAACAAATACAGCCCTTTTACCAGTTAACTGTTTTATCCGTTCCAACACTTGCGGGTGGCTATTACTAAAGTCATCCACAATAACCACTTTTTTGCCATTTTCTAACAATTGAACCACGGTATGACTACCTATGTAGCCTGCTCCGCCTGTAACTAATATGGTCATAAACTTCCTTGTATCTATTTGATTGATTATGCGAGAACCCAGCATGACTTGCCTGAAAGACATGATAACTTAGCTCAATAATACAGCATTAAAAAATGACTCAATAGCCTATAAATTAACAAAACCTCAAATCTTTAGTTTAATGCTCTTAGTCACTACTTTTTCTAGCCATTTCTCTTTCCAGCTCTCCCTCTGTGGTCTACTAATTTTTAAAAACTTTATCTACCACCGAGGTCACAGAGTCGCTTCGCTACACAGAGGAAACCACAACATGAAGCAAAACCAAAATCTTCGATCGTTAGTCTTTT